>CASDPA010000009.1 GCA_949282255.1 uncultured Spirochaetales bacterium | reverse complement strand
TTGATCACAAGGATGTTTCTGCATTGGATTTAAAGTGATACGATCCTGTCTGGAAGGTTTTAACGCAAGATTTTGACATCCTGCCCCGAAAGACAGGTAACATAAAAGCTGATAAAAGCAAACTTGCCCAATGTGTAGAATAAAAGTATAGTTTGTGATGTGAAGAAACTGATTATCCTTATCCTGGCCGCAACCATTGCCGCAGGCTGTTCAACAACTGAAGAAACAAGGCAGGAAACCCCCGCTTATGACAACATAAGCTTAAAAAATGCTTTCCAGGTGCTTTTAAGCGACTGTTTGTCAACCGTAGACGGCTATGCATCATTCAACCAATCTGAAATCTACAACCTGCTAGATGACAGCGTAAAGGCATATGAAGGATATCTCCCGCTTTATGATGTTCTTATGACTTCTTATATACAGGAAATCCAGAATGTTGCAGAATCCTCATCGCTCTGGGCCCTCGAAACCCTGTCCAATCTTGAGATGGCGCTGCCGGAAAACCTGAGCCCATATCTCAAAGAAGAGATGATAATGGAATATATCGAGAAGGAAACCCGTTTTAAGATGGAACCGCTACTTTCCAGCCACATCTCCACAATAATGGGAAATACAAATGAGAAATGGAATGTTTTTGCAACGGAGTGCGGAATCATCAAAGCAAATTATGATAATTTGAACCAGCTTGGATTCGTATTGTTCCTCCCCGAGGTGAAGCCGATCACAGTAGCCCAAATATCTTCCATGGTCTTGGACAAGCTGTATTTTGCACTTGAGAGCACTGAAAATTACCTCAAGAACAGGCCGTTGAGCGAAAACGACAATCCGGCCTACTCCGTATTCTGGCAGGAGGTCTGAATGGATCTGTTTTCAAGTTCAACAGAAAAGGAAAAGACCAACGAACCACTGGCGTCCCGAATGAGGCCAAGAAATCTTTCCGAGTACATCGGACAGGAGCATATTCTCGGCAAAGGACGGTTGTTAAGGCGGGCGATACAGATGGACCAGCTTTCATCAGTCATTTTCTACGGACCTCCGGGAACAGGAAAAACAACCCTTGCAAAGGTGATTGCAAACACTACGAAAAGTCATTTTTCCACATTAAACGCCGTTCTGGCAGGAGTGAAAGAGCTTGAGACGGAAATAAATCTTGCAAAAGAAAGGCGGGATCTTTACGGGGTAAAGACAATACTTTTCATAGATGAGGTGCACCGCTGGAACAAGAGACAGCAGGATGCGCTTCTGCCGTGGGTCGAAAACGGCACGGTGATATTGATTGGAGCCACAACTGAAAACCCCTATTTCGAGGTGAATGCGGCACTAGTCTCCCGCTCAAGGGTTTTCCAGCTCAAGAAACTTACGGAAAGCGATCTATTCAAAATTGCATGGCAGGCAATAAAAGATGAGGAGAGAGGCTATGGAAAATACGACGTATCCTTCGAAGAGGGGGCGCTGGAACACCTGGTCTCTGTTTCTGCAGGTGATGCAAGAAGCCTGCTGAACGCACTTGAATTGGCCGTTGAGACAACAGGGGACAGTTTTCCTCCCAAAGACGGTGAGAAAATACGCATCACAAAGGAAATTGCAGAAGAATCCATACAGCAAAAAGCAGTTCTCTACGATAAGGAAGGCGACTACCATTTCGATGTGATAAGCGCATTCATCAAATCCCTGAGAGGCTCGGATCCGGATGCGGCGCTATATTGGCTGGCCCGCATGGTGGCCGCGGGCGAGGATCCAAGATTCATATTCCGCCGCATGCTGATCCTTGCCAGTGAGGATGTGGGAATGGCGGATCCTTTCGCACTGGTGTTCGTGACCTCTTGTGCGGAAGCTTTTGACAGGATAGGACTTCCGGAAGGCAGGTTTCATCTTGCCCATGCCGCAATCTATCTGGCTACTTGCAAAAAAAGCAATTCAAGCCTTGCATTCTTTGATGCGCTCAGCGATGTCGAGAAGGAAAAGAATGACGAAGTGCCAAACCATCTTAAGGATGCAAGCAGGGACAAGGAGGGCTTTGGGCATGGAGAAGGTTACCTCTACCCCCACTCCTTCAAGGATCATTGGGTAAGCCAGCAATACATGCCTACAGGGCTCCAGGGCAAGATATATTACAGGCCGGGAGACCTTGGATATGAAAAGCAGATAAGAAACGAAGTGCTTGAAAAACGTCAGATACAGCTTGAGACGGTTGTTGAAGATGAGTTTGAAGAAATCCTCACCTACTCGCCCGGAGACAGAAAAAGGAATATGTGGATTGAACGGGCGATGGGAGAAAGAAGCAGCAGCCTCAAGAGCCAGATGGACCGGTTGTATTCTGACCTCAAGCTCAGAAGGCACGAGAATGTGCTTGTGCTGAATGCATCCAGCGGCTTGTTGCTGTGGCCCTTGATGAAAAGGAATCCGGAAGGACTTTCTGTGGCGGTTGTCGGCAAAAAAGAACAGAAGGATATAATCGACCATTATGCGAAAGAATTGGATGATCTGGCAAAGCCTCTTGTGATAGTAAGTGAAACAAAGGAATGCTTCAGCAAACTCGAGGAAGGATTGAGATTCAGTGTAATAAGCGCCAGGAACATCCTTTCCAGACTGGAATGTTCTGAGGAGATTGTGGAAAAGCTAAGCCGGATCATGGAGGATGACGGATGTTTTTATCTATTGCAGGCCGTTCCCAGCCTTTCCTCGCGTCTCAGCGATTTCTCTGTTTTATTAAAGAATGAGCTGCTTATTGCAGAAAAGAGCATATACTCTGATTCAAACCCGCTTACAAACTGGTGTGAAAAAGATATTGAAAAGCTTCTTGCAAGATACTTTCCATCTGTAAGCATTGAAAAATTTGAGGAAAAGGAAAAAAGGATCCTTAAAAAGGAACTGCTTTCTTCCTGGTACGAAAACAGCTACAGAGCACATCTGAAAGATGATATAAAAGACAGGTTTTTACAAGAGCTGTCTGATAAAGAGGTTGAATTTTCTTCTTCAACACTGATAATCCGCTGTGAAAAGAAAAAGAAAGCGGCAATAAGAGCAAAGAAAACAACAGAAAAGGAATGGTCCCAAGTTAAGGAATTGACAAAATAAGGCTAAACCGGCAGCTTCATATTTGCTAAAAAAAACCGCATCCTGACTGGATGCGGCTATCAAATCTAATCTATGCGACCCTGATATCAATTACAGATTTCACAAGAGGCTTCAAAAGCTCGAGCACCTTGTCCTTTTCCTCCGTTGCAACCTTGAGCGTACAGATCCTGTTGCTGGCATCCGTGCCCATGAATGTTCCGAAAGCTATGATATCATATCCCGCATCGGAAATGACCTTGCTCACTTTTGCGATCACGCCCGGGATATCCTCTACGATGAAGCTTACCCTGGTTCCGATGTTCCTTGCACCGAAAAGTTCGATCAGAATCTTGAACAGATCGCTTTTTGATACGATTCCGACAAGTTTTCCATCCTCAACGACAGGCAGACAGGAAAGATCCTGATCGACCATCATCCTCGCAGCCTCCTCCACGGGAACATCCTTTGATATCGTGACAGGATTCTTTGTCATGAGCTTCTTGACAGTCAGCTTGCTCAAAAGATATGCCATCTCATGTATTGAAAGGCTTGAAGCGGGGCTGGGTGTGGCATGAAGTATATCCTTTTCGGTTATGACACCGATAAGCTTCTTGTCCTTATCCAGAACAGGAAGGCGGTGGACCTTTTCCTTCTTCATCAGATCGGAAGCTTCGACAACATTGGCATCCGGTCCGATTGTGACAGGATTCAAAGTCATTCTTCTTTCTACGGTCATATCATAAACCTCCTAAATTCATTTTAGACCTGTTTTTCAAATAACGGGTATATTATTCTCCAAGGTATGCGGCCTTCACCTTCTCGTTCTGCAAGAGACTTGAAGAGGCATCGGAAAGGACAATCTTGCCCGTCTCCATCACATAGCCGTCGGTACTGTTTTTAAGTGCCATGCGCGCATTCTGCTCGACCAGGAACACCGTGACATTCTCTTCCTCGTTGATCATACGGATCTTATGGAAGATATCCTGGACAATTAGTGGAGCAAGTCCTAATCCCGGCTCATCAAGAAGAAGAAGTTTCGGGCTGCTCATAAGTGCACGGGCTATGGCCATCATCTGCTGCTCCCCTCCGGAAAGGCTCCGTGTCTTCTGCTTTCTTCTGGCACCAAGGATTGGAAAGAGATCGTACATCTCCTCCTTCTTTTGCTCTATCAGATTGGCATCCCTGATCATGAAAGCTCCCATATCGAGGTTCTCCTCAATAGTCATATCGGAAAAGACATGGCGACCTTCCGGCACTAGCGCTATTCCAAGAGAGGCTATCACATGAGTAGGCATAAGAACGTGCTTTTCTCCTTTTGAATGCTTTTTGGGACTGCAGATCTCCCTACCTTCAAACCTGATGCTTCCACTGGAGAGCGGAACCTGCCCGACAATCGCTTTCAACAGGGTGCTTTTTCCTGCTCCGTTAGCACCGATGAGGGAAACGATATCCCCTTGGTTCACACTCATCGAAACTCCGTGAAGAGCCTCTATGCTGCCATATTTCACGCTGATTGAATCAATTTCAAGCATTTTAGCGCCCATCACTCATCCTCCTCTTCACTTCCGAGGTAAGCCTCGATGACCTGCGGATTCTTTTTAATATCATCCGGTGTGCCGTGCGCGATCTTCTGACCGAAACTTAATACGGTTATCAGATCGCAGATGTTCATCACAAGCTTCATATCATGCTCGATAAGCACAACAGTTATTCCAAGTCCCTTGATCTTATCCACGACCTGCATCAGATGCTCGGTTTCTGCAGGGTTCATTCCAGCGGCAGGCTCATCCAAAAACAGGAGCTTGGGATCAGAGGCGAGGGCACGGGCTATTTCAAGCTCCCTCTGTTTTCCATAGGGAAGATTGCGTGCAAATTCCTGAGCCTCGGACTCAAGCTCAAAGAACCTTAGCCATTCCATGGCCTTTGTATAAACCTCTCTGTTTTCCTTGCCTGCGGAGAAATAGCTTTTCACAGCCTGGGTGAAACGGTGCTTGAAAGGATCAGAACCGACCTTGAAGTGCAGGCCCATCATGACATTCTCCACCACGGTGAGTTCACGATAAAGACGTATGTTCTGGAATGTCCTCGCAATCCCCATGCGGCTGATTTTCCATGCAGGAAGCCCCGTAATGTCATTTCCATTGAACAAAATCTTTCCTGAAGTCGGCTTATCCATACCGGTTATTTGATTGAAAAGGGTCGTCTTACCTGCTCCGTTTGGACCGATCAGACCGTTGACAAGCCCCTTCTCCACTTCAAAATCAACATCATTGACAGCGACAACGCCTCCGAATATGCGGCTGAGATGCTGGGTCTCAAGTATCTTCATACAGCACCTCCCTTTTTTATAAACCTGCTTTTGATATCACTAATGCGTACCGGAAGCTTTTTTGTGACACCGTATCTGAACTTATCCCTTCCCAAAAGCCCCTGGGGCCTCCAAATCATCATCACAACAAGAATAAGGCCGAAAATGATCTGCTTTGCCTGTGCAGGAATTACATTCGTCAGGCTTGTAAGCTGAGGAAAATAGGAAATGAATTGGATGATAACTGCACCGAGAATGACGGCCGCTCCATTACCCATTCCCCCGAGGACCACCATGCACAGAACCATGACAGAAACCATGAAAGTGAATGATCCCGGATTGACAGTGGAGGTATATGCAGTCATAAAACATCCGGCGACACCCCCCACAGCCGCGCCGAGCGTGAATGCCCCGATTTTGTATTTCGTGACGTTTATTCCATTGCTCTGGGCCGCTATCTCATCTTCCCTGATCGCATTCATTGCACGGCCAAGCCTGCTATGGGCAAGCCTCTGGAACAGTATGAAAAAAACAAGTACAAAGAGCCATACGAGAGCGATGAAAGCTATCTTGTCCTTAGATGAGAACTGATAGCCGAGCAAGGAGGCTCTAGGAACCGACTGATAACCAACCGGATTAAGGTTTGTAGCAACGTTTCTAATGATTTCTCCCAGTCCAAGAGTGGCAATACAGAGATAATCACCTTTCAATCGAAGAGTGGGAACACCGATTAAAAAACCAACAATTCCGGCGCATATTGCGGCTACAGGAATGGAGAACCAGAAGCTCATTCCATATGTTTTGCAAAGAATTGCAGTCACATAGCTTCCGATACAGAAAAAACCGGCATGGCAGAGACTGAGCATGCCTGTATAGCCGGTGATGCAGTTTTGTCCAAGAGCCATCATCGCATAGATGCCGGAATAAATCAAAATCAATAAAAAGAAATTCCACATATCACACCTTCTCCCTTTCGTTCTTGCCGAGTATGCCTTCCGGTTTCACAAGAAGGATTATGATAAGAATCGCAAATGCGATCGTGTCTTTCATAGCATTGGGAATATGAAGAAGCGGAGCTCCAACAGATTCCAATATGCCAAGCAATACCCCGCCTACCATCGCTCCCTGGATGCTGCCAATTCCTCCGATAACAGCTGCGACAAAGGCTTTGAGACCTGTCATTGTTCCCATCGAAGGATAAACACGGAAATCGAACGATGCAAGAATACCACCAACGGCAGCAAGGGCCGAACCTATTGCAAATGTCATCGAAATGACCTTGTTGACATTTATTCCCATGAGCTCGCTTGTAGGCTGGTCAAGAGAGGTTGCTCTCATCGCCTTTCCCATTCTTGTCTTGTTAACAAAGAACGTAAGTGCGACCATCATCACAACCGATACGACCAGCACCAGAATCTGATGGGGAGTGACTGAAACACCTCCTAAAATTATCGGGTTGTTCTCAAACGGATAAGGAAAACGTCTGGACTGTGTGCCAAATATCCATGCCGCGCCGTTTGAAAGAATGAAGGAAACGCCGATCGCTGAAAGCAGAGGGGCCAGACGGCTTGCATTCCTAAGCGGTTTGTAAGCCACGCGCTCGATAAACATTCCCAAAAGCGCGCAAAAAACCATGCTCACGATCATGGCGATGAAAAATGCACAGAGCGTCCATAAGGACGAGGACGCAGTACCGATAAGGGCCTGGAACACAAGGAGTCCGACAAATGCTCCTACCATCAGAATATCGCCATGCGCGAAATTGATGAATTTCAATATGCCGTATACCATCGTATAACCCAAGGCTATAAGCGAATAAATCGCGCCAAGAGTGAGACCATTGACGATATACTGCATGTAAATCGTTATCGAATCCACAAATGCCTCCGATAATTTTATTTATATCAAGTCCATATTAAAACATAAATCTGTCGGAAGAGGAACTTCCGACAGATTCAAAAACGACCAAAATATCAAATTAATCAACCAACTTGAACGATGTGACCGTTCTGTACCTGGAAGGATCCTTCATAAACAGGATTCTGATCGACAACTTCATAAACCCCCTGGCTGGCTACGAGATCGCCATTAGGTGCGAAATTGATCGTACCGTTGGCACCTTCGAAATCCTTTGTCGCCGCAACTTCGTTCTTGATCGCTTCACGATCTGCGCTTCCCACCCTTTCGATTGCCGCAGCGAGGATATACATCGCATCATAGCTGTTGGTTGCAAACGAATCTGGAGCATCGCCATTGTAAGCCTTTGAATAAGCTGCTGTGAAATCTGCAAGTTTTGTTGAAGCCTCAGCCTGTGCAGGACCGATGTAGATAACGCCATTTGTAAAATCACCGGCAAGCTTATAGATCTCAGGATCGGAGAAACCATCACCTGAAAGGAAAGGAGTAGTGATTCCAAGCTGGGAAGCCTGTTCAAGAATCTGGGCCATCTCAACCGTATAGTTCGGAATATAGATAGCTTCTGGATTGAGGCTCTTGATCTTGGTAAGCTGTGTCCTGAAATCCTTGTCACCCACCATGCAGGTCTCTTCAGCAACAATATTTCCACCAAGAGCAGTGAAATAGTCCTTAAGTCCAGTTGCTAGTCCCTGGCTGTAGTCGTTCATTGCATAAAGTGTTGCAATGTTCCTATATCCTAGAACCTCATAGAAATAGTATGCCGCCACTTCGGACTGGAGTGCATCTGAAGGAACTGTTCTGAAAACATAGTCTCCAATATTCGTTATATCCTTGTGCGTGGCACTTGGAGTTATCATGACTATTCCATCTTCACATGCCCTTTGAGCAACAGCAAGAGCAGGAGAAGTGAACACAGGGCCGATGATTGCGCATACATTATCCATATAAGCAAGCTTTTCATATCCAGCAAGAGCCTTGTCAACCGTTCCCTCGCTATCCTCGCTGATGAGTTCAACCATCTTGCCATTGATTCCACCAGCTGCATTGATTTCAGAAACTGCGAGCTTGGCAGCATTTGAACATCTGATTCCATAGTTTGCATTATCTCCGGTCAGAGGTCCGATAAAACCGACCTTATAGGTATCGGAAGCGGATTCAGATGCCCCGCCTGCAAATACCCCGGCGACGGCTATAAGAGCAACCAAAGCAAAAACAAAAAGTCTTTTTGTTTTCATATTACACCTCCCAAAAAGCATTCTTCTTGTAATAATAAAGATATATACATTAAAGCGTATATTTATACAATATATATTCCTTGAAAAATTAATTTTTTTAATCCCAAACCGTTCATATATTTCAGAAGGCTCTAAAAAAAAACACCCTCCCTCAGTTGAGGAAGGGTTCCAATCCATCGTTAAACGTAAGGATCAATAAGCGGCATTAAGCCATGTGATTCCGTCAATTTGTGCAGTGAAATATGGAGCGGATTGGAATTCCGATTCATGGAACGCACCATCATAAACAGCTTCTTCAGTCTCTGCAGTGAAATCACCATCAAGGTCAAGAGCAAATGCGTGGGTAAGAGGTTCGCCTCCAACAGTGAATGTGCTTGTATCGAAAACCTCAATCTCACCAGCAGAAATGGCCGCGATGGTCTCTTCCATCTTTTCCTTTGTTCCAGGAGCAGCAATAGCTTCGTTAAGAGCAGTCATCACTACAGCACCATCGGCCATTCCTTTGCACCAATCCTGAGGAATTTCTTTTCCTTCGACATACGCCTTGATTGCTTCGTAGAAGTAGATTCCCCAGTCTATTCTTGTGGAAATGAGGGATGCGTTCGGAGCGATACCGCTCATATCATTGTTATATCCTGTATGGAAAACACCCTTGCTCTGTGCTGCTGTAGCCGGAGTCGTGTTATCAGAATGCTGGCTGATCATCACACAGCCCCTGTCGGCAAGAGCGAGAGCTGCATCGGATTCAGCTGTTGCATCAGACCATGAGCCTACGAATGAAACAAGCATTGTCACGGACGGACATACAGATTTTGCACCGAGATAATAGGATGTGAATCCAGAAATAACCTCAGCAAACGAGTATGCGCCAACATAACCGATAACAGCCTGTTCAGGAGTGATCTTACCTTCATCGATCATCTGCTGCATCTTCATTCCTGCAACCACACCAGCTACGTATCTGCCTTCGTAGATATCAGCAAAAGCGTTATGGGTGTTTGCCCTGTCATCAAGAGCGGATGCACAGTTTGTACAGCTGATGAATTCGATATCTGGATAGCTGTCCACAACTTCGAGCATGTAAGGCTCAAAACCATAGCTGTTATTGATGATGATCTGGCACCCTTCCTCGGCCGCTTCGATATTGGCATCTACACAGGAGGAATCTTCCCTGACATTGAATTTTGTGACCCAATCCACAGTGATACCATCTGCTGCAAGAAGCTCGGTAGCCTCATCCCTTCCTCTGATGAAATTGTAAGTGTAGCCTTGATCATTTTCATCACCAATGCAGAGCAGACCAACCTTGACAGTATTTGTATCAGCAGCGGCTGGTGCGGCTTGTTCTGTACTTCCACCGGCAAAGGCGATAGCTGATACGAATAATAGTACGATCAGCACAGAAAGAGTTTTATTCATATGTTTCTCCTTTCATGACCGGCAACGCCGGCCTTAATTGAATTTTATCATATCAAAAATAATCGTACGAGTATTTTTTTCCGCTTTTTCAATTGATAGAACAAGAATTCAATATTTTCCTCAAAAAGCCGCTCTTGAAATATATTGAGTATTATTTCAAAAAGAAAAGGGACCAAATGGTCCCCTATTCATCATCGCTCCTCCCTGAAGTAATTGATACCAAGAGAAGCAGGCGGTTGCTTGTCCCTGCTGTTTCTGATGCTTGTTATGATCAGAACGATCACAGTAACAATGTATGGCAGAATTTTGTAAATCTCCGTCGGAATAAACGGAAGGGACAGACGAAGGTACATTATCATCATCGCACCGAATACTATCGAGCCCCAAATTGCATTCAAAGGTCTCCAGATACAGAAAATGACAAGCGCAACAGCAAGCCAGCCAACGCCGGAAAGCCCTTCATGATTCCAAACACATCCGGCGGTGGTCATGATATAAACCATACCACCAATAGCAGAAATGCCTCCTCCGATCGTCGTTGCAAGATACTTATATTTGGTGATGTTTATTCCAGCCGCATCCGAAGTCGACGGAGATTCTCCGACAGCAGTGAGATAGAGACCATACCTTGTCCGTTTCAAAAACAGGTGCATTGCAACCGCAATCACTATTGCCATATAGAAAAAGACGGTATGGGAGAAGAAAATACGCCCAACTACAGGAATGTTCACAAGAAAATCAGGAAATATTGTTGCTGAGAATGCGTTTTTCAAATTGTTGCTGAGCGCCACATATCCCTTTTCGCTGACCCTCATGTACTCACCGACAAATTGTCCGATACCGGTTCCGAATATTGCAAGGGCAAGCCCTGTCACATTCTGGTTCGCCCTCAAGGTTATCGTAAGAAAACTATAAATGAGTGATGCCACCATTCCGGCAAGGAATGCGCATAATAGAGCGATGATTATCGCAACAGGACCATTTGCTGCGGCGCCGACCGCCTTTTCATAATAAAAGGCACCGGCAAGACCGAACGCACCTCCCATATACATGATCCCTTCGACTCCAAGATTGAGATTTCCAGATTTTTCTGTGAGTATCTCACCCAGCGTACCATACATAAGAACCGTGCCAAAAGTGACTGCAGCCACTATCAATGCAATCAAAGTAGTCATACGCGGTCCTCCTTTTTGTCCTTATGCCGCAATATCAGGCGGTAATTGATGAAGAATTCGCTGCTGAGCATACAAAAGAGCAGTATTCCTGTGATGATATCCGCAATCGATGTCGGCACCTGCAATTTCGTCTGAAGCGTATTTGCTCCCTTTTCCAAAATTGCGAGTATCATTGATATTGCTATCATGGCAAAAGAATTCAACTGGGAAAGCCATGCCACTGTTATGGATGTAAAGCCCACTCCGTTTGCAACACCGCTGTACAAGGTATAGTTTGCTCCCGCAACAGTGATGAAACCAACGATACCGCTTATCGCGCCTGAAATGAACATGGTACGCATTATGATGTTACCTACATTCATTCCTGCATAACGGGCCGTATTGACAGAATCGCCAATTACTGCAATTTCATATCCTTGCTTAGTTTTATTCATATACACATACATGAAGACTACAAGGATCAAAACGATTATCCACCCGCAATGCACGCCGAATACGGACGGGAGCCTGGCATTGTTGCTGAACATCGGAATAAGCTGGGATCCTTTTCTTCCTTCCCATGGGCCTCCCTGCAGCCAGGCGACTATACCAATGGCTATATAGTTCATCATCAGCGTAAAAAGGGTCTCGTTGGTGTTCCATTTCGCCTTGAAAAAAGCAGGAATCAATGCCCAGAGCCCTCCGGCAACAGCTGCCACGATAAACATGATCATCAAAAGTGGTACATGAGGAATCCTGTCAGCCCAGAAAAGTGCAAAATAAGTTGCAAACACAGCCCCCATCGTTATCTGTCCCTCAGCGCCTATGTTCCAGAATCTCATCTTAAAACAAGGTGCTATAGCAAGCGCACAGCCAAGAAGGGGGACTGCAATCTTCACTGTCTGTTTTATATAAATAGGCCGGGAAAGTGATCCCTGAATAATCACAGAATAGGCGGAAAACGGATTCACCCCTGTAAGTAGCATTGGAATAAATCCGAGCAATAGTGCAAAAAATATGGAACCGACACGTATCATCCATGCTTTTTGTGGACTCATGTCCGTCCTTTTTGCAAGTCTGAGCAAAGGAATTTTGGATTCGCAAGCCATCACTCATCCTCCTTTGATTCAAATTGGGTCATCATCAACCCTATTTCCTCTTTTGTAGTGACTCTGGCATCCACAAGTCCACTCACCCTGCCGCCGCAAAGAACGAGTATCCTATCTGCCAATTCAATCAGCACATCAAGATCTTCTCCTACATACACGACAGCAACTCCCTTCATCTTTTGTTCCGTAAGCAAGTTGTAAATCGTATAGGAAGTGTTTATATCAAGGCCTCTGACTGCATAGGCGGTCATAAGCACCGCAGGCTCGCTGGAAATCTCACGGCCAACAAGCACCTTCTGGACATTTCCTCCAGAAAGTTTTCTTACAGGAAAATCTACACCGGGGGTAACAACTTCCAACTCATCCCAAATCCTGTTTGCAAGTGCTTCCGGATCCTTCTTCCTCAAAAGCGCACCTTTGCCGTTCTTCCAGGACCTGAGCATCATGTTTCCTGTCATACCCATCGATCCGACGAGTCCCATGCCAAGGCGGTCTTCAGGAACAAAGGCCATACCGACACCTGTACGCCTGATCTGCATCGGGGTCTTTCCAACAAGCTCGGTCTCTTTTCCATCGTCTCCGATGAAACGCACGCTGCCCTCTTTCACCGGATATAGTCCGGTCATGGCTTCCAACAGTTCCTTCTGTCCGGAACCGGAAATGCCTGCCACTCCGAGTATCTCACCTGTTTTTGCCGTAAAACTGACATGATCTAGCCTTGTTATGCCCTCGTTGTCGATACAGGTGAGATTTTCAACAATCAGCTTTGTCTGAGGATTGTCATATTTAGGCCTGTCGATATTCAACGAGACAGCATGCCCGACCATCATATCCGTCAAGGCCTGAGGATTCGTCTCACATGTGTTGACCGTACCTATGTATTTGCCCTTTCTGAGAACGGCAACCTTATCGGAAACTTCCATTACCTCATGAAGCTTATGGGTTATTATGATGATCGCCTTTCCATCTTCCTTCATGTTTTTCAGGACGTTGAAAAGCTTCTTGGTCTCCTGCGGGGTCAGAACCGCCGTCGGCTCATCCAAGACAAGCACCTTTGCCCCACGGTAAAGGACTTTCACGATCTCGACTGTCTGCTTTTGAGATACAGACATGTCATAGACCTTTTTTACAGGGTCTATATCAAAGCCGTACCGTCCGCATATTTCGGCAACCTTCGCATTCGTCTGGGCCAGATCCATCTTCTCCTCATCCAAGCCGAGAATGATATTCTGTGCCGCTGTAAAAACCTCCACAAGCTTATAATGCTGGTGGATCATTCCGATACCATAGCCATAGGCATCCTTGGGAGAACGGATATAGATGGGTTTACCATCCTCGTAAATTTCCCCTCCGTCAGGCTGGTATATGCCTGAAAGCATGTTCATCAAGGTCGTTTTGCCGCTGCCGTTTTCTCCGAGCAAAGCCAATATCTCACCATAGTTGATATCTAGATCAATGCCATCGTTAGCGACTACCTGTCCGAAACGCTTGGTAATGCCTTTCATTTCGATTGCGCATTTTTTTTCCACTGCGTTCTTTTCCTTATTTGCAAATTTTAACATAATAAATCAACTGAATGTGAAAAAAATAACATGAATTAATATGTATCCTTAAAAGCTTTAACAATCAGGAAAGTCGGACGGATGAAATCCTTTTCAAGATCCGGCCGTTCCCTCAAAGCCATGGAAGAAGGGACTGGCTCAATCACATCTGTTATGCGGAAGCCATTTCTAGCCACCGTAGTCAATATCGTGGCAACCGTACGATGATAGCTTTCAACATCTTTAACAAACCAGGTGCCATACCTTTTACCCTCCGCCTGATAATCCCCGAACACATAATGACCGAAATCATCAAAATGCCCTCTATAGTCCTTTGTCGCCGTCACAACCGGATGTTCCTGGGAAAAAAGCAGGATGCCTTTGGGAGAAAGAAGGCCGTAGATATCCCTGATGAGCTTTTCAAAGTCCTTCACATAATGAAAGGCCAGCGAGGAATATACCAAATCAAAAGGACCTTCCACTTCCGATATATCGGCCATATCTTTTTCGATATACTCTATATTCTCCAGGCTGTTATCCTTTCTGGCCTTTTCAAGCATGTTTTTTGAAATGTCTATTCCTACGACCCTTGATGCTCCTGCCTCGGAAAAAACCCTGCAGTTGGCACCATACCCGCATCCTGCATCGAGGACTGCTCTTCCAGACAGACAGGGAAGCAATGCGGCCATCTCCGGCTGCTCTAAAAGATCATTATAGTTCTTCTCGCTTCTTAGCTTCATATATTCGGCAAAGAAGGTGCTGTTATCGAATATGTTGCGGGCCATGTGCAATAGTATAATTCAAGCAGGACCTAAAGTGCAGTGTTTTTTTTCATAATTATTGAAAAACGGTTTTTCCTGCATTCTATCATCCCTTCTTTCCTCATCTTCGAAATCTCCGCGGAAAGCGCGCTTCTTTCAACGCATAGATAATCGGCAAGCCCCTGACGATCAAATGGTATTTCAAAAGTATTATTACGATTCTTCATCATTTCATCGGATAGATAAGCAGAAAGCCTCCCCCTTATTGTCTTTGGAGTCGTACAGATGATTTTTTTCGCCAATGCGAGATTTTTTTCCATGCTCAAAGAAAGAAGATTCTCAAATAGAACGCTCCGGCCATCTGCTGAAAGCACGGGAGAGGAAAACAGCTGGATACGGTTGAAAAAAACAATTTTCGAATCCGTTTCCGATACCGCATAAACCGCCATGGCCTCATTTGGAAGGAATGCATATGTCTCCGCAAAAACACCCCCTTGTCCCACATATGAAAGGATATTTCTTGTTCCAAAAGCATCCACGTGCTCGATTACTATCACGCCCTGTAATACCATGGCAAATCTTTTTGTACATTCACCGGCGGCAAAAATTGTACTGTTTTCCGGATAATGGCGGATATTTTGTGAAATGATTTTTTCAAGTGCCGAGATATCCTCTTTTCCCAATCCTTTGAACAGCGGAGAGGAAAATATCAGATCAGAATTCTTCATTTTGTTGTTTCTCCAACATTATTATCATAAAAAAAAGGATACATTGTTAATAAGGAGACGCTATGGAGCGAAAAATAATTGAAATAAATGAAGCATTATGCAACGGCTGCGGCCTATGTGCGAACGCCTGCCATGAAGGCGCCATAAGCATGGTTGACGGGAAAGCAAAGCTTACCCGGCCGGATTATCGCGACGGGCTTGGAGACTGTCTGCCGGCCTGCCCCATGGGAGCAATCAGGTTCATCACAGCGCAAGAGCCATCGATACAGAGGAAAAACCAGTATACGGAGTGTCCTGGAGAAAGCGCTGAAAAATTAAATAAGAAAGCGGAGATCAAAGCAAATGAATCCGAACTGATGCAATGGCCATGCCAGATCAAGCTCGTACCGCCAAAAGCAAAATACTTCGACGGGTCGCATCTTCTCATTGCCGCGACATGTACCGCCTTTTCCTATGCATGCTTTCATAAGGATTTCATGAAAGGAAGGATTACGGTGATAGGCTGTCCAAAGCTGGACGGAATAGATTACAGCTTCAAATTATCCGAGATTATCAAAAACAATGATATAAAAAGCATCACATTGGCACGAATGGAAGTTTCATGCTGCGGAGGTCTTGTAATGGCAGTACGGAAAGCCATAAGCCTCAGCGGCAAGGATATCAAATCAGATGTGATAACGATTTCCACGGATGGTGAAATCTTATACTAAGAAAAAGAAAATGCAGGTTTTAATCATAAAATGTTTTTTATGGTTTTTATTGTCGCCTCCATGAATCGAGGATTTTCAACATCCCTTATGCCGTTGAACACATCCTCCCTGTCGATGGTTCTTCCCGCATGTTTTCTTTCAATATGGGATATAAAGGTTTTCTGAACCTCCGGAACAAGCATAGAAAGATAGATGGCCAACGCCTTTTCCGCCTCTGAAGAAAGTTTTACACCTTCAATTGTCGGCTTATCATATTTTTTCGGCCCCTTCATGATACAGCCGGCATCGATCTCTCCTTCAAAGGGAATTCCAAGCCGTTCAAACTGCTCCTTGGGAGCATCTGACAAGATGAGCATTTTCTTAAGATGCCGACACATGCTTATCTCCAGTTTCTCATCTATCAGGCTTTCCTTTTCTTCAGGGTCCTTCTTTAAATCAAAAAGAAGCGAACCGTACCAATAGCTGTTGCACCCTCCCCGGGCCTCCATTTTCAACAGTTTCATACCATCGGAAAAATCAAAACCTTCCACCAGATCGGAATTTTTCAATTCAGCGGCTGAAAAAGGAGCGCTCATATGGCATGGCATGAGAGTATACTCATACAGCGGGGTATTTGAAGAATTCACAGCACTTCTCATATAGACATACCTACCATCTGTAATATTCACATGACCGCCGAATATTCCGAAAAGAGCATACTCATGTATGGTTTCCCCTAACAAGGCTTTCTCCAATGAGGCCCCTTGGGCATGTTTCAGACTATCTGCCTTAAAATATTCAGCCAAAGTAACAGGAATATCTATTGTTTGACAAAGGGCGGAGCATCTTGTTCCATCCATCTCTTTATGACGCGGATCATGCAAAAAGAAAGGAAGAAGACAAAGCTCGCTGTACATCGGCTGCACATTCTTACCCATCCATTGCTTCTCTCCTAGCATAAAGCCATGATCGGTATTCACAATCAGCATCGTATCGTCCCACATTCCATATTGATCCAGCCTATCCAAAAGCTTTCCAAGGTAGTGGTCGCACATCGACAGCAAAGATGCATATTCATATCTGACATGCTCGGTGGCGGCATTATCCAGTTCGTTTTTGCCATAATCGGGCCAGTCCATTTGTTTTCCATCATAGCTATGGGGATAGAGATCCTTCCATTCCTGCAGACTATAAAATGGCTCATGAGGATCGAAAGCTTCAATCTGCAATATCCAGGAATCTCCTGCGTGGTTTTCATCGATAAATTCCAAACCATTTTCAAATGTTTTGTAAATTGGCATCTTTTCTTCGGTATCCAAGTATGCCCTGTTGGCCCAATCATGGCGCCAATTTGCTCCAGCAGTACGCTTTGAAAGCGTTTCCGGCCAATATGGTTTTTCCACACAGGCTATCCACGGATCCCCCTGCTGTCCCCTGTTTATCTCGAAACTGTCATATTTGCTCAAATAACAGGATCCGCCATCTTCCCAATAATGGAAGTGGTCTGTAGTAATATGCGAATAGACACCTTTTTTTCTTAAATTGGAAAAAACAGATTCGTCATACGGTTCCATAGGAGACCAGGATCTATGTAAAAAATTATATCTTCCTGTATGGAGTTCCCTTCTTGCAGGCATGCACGGCATGCTGCCGGCATAAAAATTATCAAATGTGACGGCATGCTCCCCTAACCGTCTGAAATTTGGAAGCTTGGTCCATTCACAACCATAATTTGGTAAAAAATGTCTATTGAGCGAATCAAAAAGCACCATTATAGCTTTCATATTTCAACCTCCTTTTTGAGAGTATATTTATTTTTTCATCCTATATGCGGTCGGCGTCACCCCTTTTTCCCTGATGAACACCTTATACATGCTGTTTGAGGAAGAGAAGCCGGCCTTCAAGGCTATTTCCGAAACAGGCACATCCGTTTCTCTAAGCAAGCGTATGGCTTCTGCGATCCTTATTTCCGACAAACTGGAATTCAAGGTCCTTCCGGTAGCATCCCTAAAAAGCTTGAACACATATTTTTCCGATATGCCAAATTTATCTGCAATAACTGCGGCACACAGATTCTTATCGGAAAAATTCGTTCTTACATAGCAGACTATGCTTTCGGCAAGCCCGTTGATCTTCTTTTCCACTCTATTTTCGTGATTTTTAAATACGACCTCGTTGAGAGAGATAAAGAATTCTTCCATGTCATAGGTCGAATAATTTTCAAACTCATTCGGAAGATCCGGTATATCAGGACGTTTATCAGGCGCGCTCAACTCCTCCTCGATCATATATGAAGTGAGCACCGAGGAATAAATGGCCCTTAGAGAGAAGAAAAGCTGACGGAGCTCGACCTCGTCGAAATCCATATTTCTAAACTCTTCAAAAATATGGTTTATCAGTTTGTTTGAAGAATCAAAATCCCCGTTCATAAGAGACTGCTGAAGAATATCTAGATCCTTCACATTCACAATCGGTGCGGTGGCCCTAGATCCGTGGGTATGGGTGAAAACATTAACTTCCGACATCTTTGGACCGGAGGCAAGACGGCGTTGGGCGATAATCGTCTCCTTATAAGCGTCCTTATAATCTGTGGAGCTGTGGCTGAGCCCTGCCCAGATTCTGATTTTAGATTCTTGGTTAATAGCCCTTAACAGTCGGCTCAAAGCAATTGGATCGGCATCCTGGCATGAGATGAGCATAACGCTGTTTCTCTGATCATGGAATGATATATATGCATCTTTTGTCATACGATCCCCGATCTTCTGCAATAACATATCCTCCACTCCGGATTCTCCCTCCGCACAAAAGGATGCAATCGTATATTGTTTTGGTAAATTACCATAATAATGCTCGAGAACGGCAACCTCTTCATCCGATATTCCTTTGAAAAACAATTTTTCGATAAGAGATTTCCTTACGCTTTCCTTGAGAGAAGAAATATCGGATTTCATATTATTCACGCCATCTTCGATTCTGAGCATTTCATTTCCCTCGACCTTGTCGGCTTCAGGGTCGATGGAATCGATGATGCGTCCGATGGATGAAGTACTTCGATGAACAAAAAATGCCGAGACAAAAAAGCTGCTGAGCATTGCGGCGACTATGCTCATTGCAATCCCGAAATAAGCATTTCTCCTATATTTAGAAAAATAGGAATCGGATATTCCTATCTGCAGCGTATAACCTGATTCACCAAAATTAATTATATGCATCTGTGAGAGAGCGGCACTATTTTCACTTTCGTCTATATTCTTACAAGCAATCATATTGCCGGATCTGTCACGAAGAATGGAGAAAGCATCTTCCCCGATCTCGGGATATATGAATTTGGAAACAAGATTGCTGCCATCCCTAGCAACCAGCAATACCATTTCAAAGCTTCCATCCCCAACCATGGGAAAAGTAAAACAGGTAAATAATTCGACTCCTCTTTCATCGCTTGGAATTTTTTCATATCCGCTTATAAAGGATGCCCAGCTCATCGTACTCAACGGCTTAATACCAGTCAACCAATCCGCATCCTCAAATTTGGAGATTTTGAATAATTCATAGAACTTTGCACGATTGGTGAATATATAGTCATAAGTAATGACATAATCAAACTTTGGGATATAGATTATAACATCATTTACATATGCCAGATTGTTAAAGCAAAGTCTCAATCTCTGTTGGAGTTTTGTTGCCTGGTAAAACAACCCGATCTCTTCTTCCGAGCCATAATATATTTTTTTAAGTTCACTATCGGTATAAAACGTACGGGCGGTATTGAACAGCACGTTCTCATCCAGTACAAATTCATGAAAAGACTTATCAGCATATGAGCAGATAGTCTGCAATATCTTTTCGCTTTCCGTCCGCCCAAAAAGAAAATACACAGGGGAAAGACAGAGGACCACCAAAAAAATTACCAGAAGATACGGCCCAATATATTTAACAAAAAGATGTCGGTTTCTAGACAATCTACCCTTCCTAAAAAAAAGACAGCTCCGCCCCGAAGGGCGGATACAAAAATAATTATATCAGTTCTCGTACTCTGCGATAACAGCATTACCACGTTTCATAAGATTCTGTACAGTCTTATCAAGACTCTGCGATCCGAGCAGGAACATATCGGTCTCCTCTGTAAGAATCGTATCGATCTCGTTCTGATATTCAGGAACCCATTCCTCGTAGCTGCTCTCCCACTTCGGATCGGTCATGATGGCCGAAAGAGTTTCAATATCGAGCTTATCGGTAAAACCTGCAACTATCTGATTGACACTTTCCATTCTATCGACATTCTTTTCATTCGAGATGAACATTCCTTTGATCGCCACCCCTTCCGTTGTCCAGAACCTGAGGAAATCATAAGCTTCCTGCGGGTGTTCACTCGTTCTTGAAATCGAGAAAACCTGTCCCTGTGTGATGTAATAGTGAGGATCGTCCTCCGACCAGGAGGGTATTCTTGCGAAGGTTGTGACAAAATCAGGTGAGTATTTTTCATTTCCTATGTCGCTCAACATGAACGTACCCATGGGAAGCATGGCAATCTGTCCTCTGAAAAACTGATCACGATAGTTCATATTCAAGCTCTTAATATCCGCCAAGGGAGTTGAACATTTATCCACATTCTCCAAATCATACCGATATTGGAGGAAATCAGTGAAGCTTGGATCTTCAAAAACAAGCGTATGGTCATCATTGAAATATCTATTTCCTTTTTTTGCGGAAGCTACGCCATAAAGATTCACATTTCCCCACGAATAGAAGAATGAGCCATATATCTTGCTTGCACCCTCTCCCTTCGTAAGAGCTTTGGCATATTCCCTATAATCATCCCACGTCCAATCAAGGGAAGGAACATCGAGACCTGCTTCATCAAGAAGATCCTTATTGATAAGAATCATATCATACTTCATTTCTCCAGGAATTCCATACGCACCGCCGTTCACACGTAAAACAGCATCATAAGAATCCTCCAAGGAAGTTCCCTCAGCCTCGAAATATGGATCAAGGTCCAAATACGCACCGCTTGCCGCCCTGGATGCAAAAGCCGTGAAACTTGGCGTCATAACGATATCCATGGCCTCCCCGCCCATTATCATGATATCCGTCTTGGTCATATAATCGTTGCTGTTCATATCGCCGATGTAGTCGAAGACAACGGTGACTTCAGGGTGTAATTCATGATAAGCATCAGCAACAGCCTGGTTTGCCTCGGCATGATTTGTTTGCCAGCTCACAAAACGGATCGTTACAGGCTCGTCCGCCGATGCGGTGCTTTTTGCCGTTGCCGTCGTTCCCGAAGCGGTTGTAGAAGATGAATCCTTTGAGCAGGATACGAAAGCGAAAGAGATCAAACATACGATCAACATAAAAGACAGCAGTCTTTTCATCTCTTTTCCTCCTTTAAAATTATATGAGATATATTGTTATATTTTTATCCTTTCACCGCACCGGATGCGATTCCATCGATTATGTAACGCTGTCCGAGAAGGAACACCAGTATCAAAGGAAGCGTAGAAGATACTGCGGCAGCCATCATCAAAGAGTAGATATTCCCTGATTCGGAAGCAAACAGTTTCATTCCAAGCTGGATTGTAAAAAGCGTCCTTTTACTTAAGAAAATCAACGCAGTCTGGTAATCATTCCAGGTCCATACAAATTTTAGAACTGCAAGTGTTGCAATGGATGGTACGATCAAGGGAAGCATGAGCTGGAAAAAAATCCTTAAATGCCCTGCTCCATCTATTTTCGCAGATTCACAAAGCGAATCGGGGATTCCAAGCATGGCCTGACGAAGAAGAAACAATCCATAGGTGCTGACCATAGTCATAAGAATTATTCCAAGATGCGTGTTGTATAATCCCAACTTCTGCATTATCACAAACCGGCTTACTATCATCACCTGGGGAGGAATCATCATGGAAGCGAGGTATACAAGAAAAAGCTTATCTCTGTATTTCCATTTTATTTTTGTGAACCCGTAGGCGGCGAATGCGGAAATGAGTATCTGAAAAACTGTGGAAACAACTGTAATCTTGATACTATTCCAATAATACATACCAAAATTGTATTGACTGCCCCATACTTCAAGGTAATTTGAAAAGCCGACATTTGTTTTCGGTATCCATCTGATCGGGAATTCAAAAACCTCGTTCTCCGTTTTAAAAGAAGTGGAAATCATCCATACGAGCGGGGTAAGCATGGTAAGACCGATGAAAAACAACAATAATGTCAGAATGATCTGATGCAAAAAAACTCTTTTTCCTCTGATTACAAGCATTTCTTCCTCCCCCTTACTCGTTTTCAAAATTCTTCTGGAATTTCCATTGGATCATGGTGACTGCGAAAATAACAATGAAAAGCGCCCATGCCAAAGCGCTGGCATATCCCATTTTGAAATCGGTGAAGGCCGATTTATATATGTAAAAAGCCATTACGGAGGTTGAATTACCCGGCCCGCCGTTTGTAAGCACGCTTATTAGGTCAAACACCTTGAACGAGCCTATTATCCCCATTGTGGAAAGAAAAAAAGTAGTGGGTTTGACCATTGGAATGGTTATGGAAAAGAACTGTCTTACTCCCGAGGCTCCATCAATGGTTGCCGCTTCATATATATCAGCTGGAACATTTTTCAATCCGGCCATGTATACTGCGACATAGTATCCGATCTGCGTCCAAATATAAATCATCATTATTGAGTAGATGGCCCAATTATTATCGACCAACCAGCGCGGAGGGTTTTTGATGCCCAACGACATTAGAAACTGATTTATAGGACCGTAACTCGGTTGTAGCATGACCTGCCAAACCGTACATATGGCAACGACACTGGCAATATACGGTATGAAAATCATTACTCTGATTATTGAATATTCTCACGTAAAAGCACCGGCGATCTCAATGAGAGCACCGGTGCCAGTAACAACTTCAGCACCACTTAGATTCTAAGTTTTGACAAAGAGTAATGGTCCCTCATGTTCATTGGGCCACAATTGAGCCTGCAAAGACCTGAGAATATGCGGTTCAGGATGCTCTCGCACTGTGTGGATGCACCAAGACGCGCGTACCAGTCCTGAGGCGCGTACTGGGAGCAGAAGATGGTTGAGTGCACTTCTGTACGCTTCTCGACGATCTCGAATATGAAGTTGACCTCCAGCTCGGTAAGGCTTTTCCCGAGCCATTCATCAATGATCAGCAGATCGTATCTCGCCAGTTTTGTCATGAACCTCTTCCTCTGCTGGGCCGTTTCGAGGCAGGCGAAATCCTCAAGCAGGTCTGGCTTGCGGTAGAAAAGGGTCCTCTTGCCATGTGAACAGGCCATGGTTCCCAGACAGCATGCAATAAATGACTTGCCACTACCGGAGATGCCATAGATCGCGATGTCAGTTGCATAGCCAAGGAAATTCCCAGTTGCCAGTTGCGCTAGGGTTGTCTTGTCCAGGTTCCTTTCGGGCAGGTATTCAATGCTGTGGAAACTCGCTCCCGGGTACTTGAGATGGGCATTGGCCAAAAGCCTTTTGTAGTTCTGGTCCATCTTGGCAGTGTACAGGTCATCAATCGCGAATTGGAGTCTCTGGTCAAATGGCATTGAAATGAATTCCGTTACCGATTCCTGACGGTGTATGATGTCTACAAGCTCATCAAGCTTGAGTGCGTTGAGTTTCTCTATGGAGGACTTGTCAATCATTGTCGCCACCTCCAAAGTTCCTGAAATACTCGGCGCCCATGAGCATGCCTTTTGGCGATGTGTCCTCGGTCTTGTCATTCCGGGACATGTCAGCTGCCAGGATGGCTTTGATCTGCTGGTATCTTGGGGCGGTGAATTTGGAGAGAGCCTCCCCAGATGCCTTTTCAATAGCTTCCTTGCTGTAGCGCCTGGGCAGTCGAAGGACAGCGAGTGCACTGTTGAATGCCTGTTCGACAATGGCTTTGGATGCCAGGATCCTCTCTACCACTGTCGCCGTTGATGGGCCAATTGAGTACGCCCACTTCATGATCCTTCCTGAATCCCATTCGGCAAAGCCAGCTCCCGTGGGCATGTCATCTGGATCAGTGCTGTAGCGGTTTGCAACATCTGGAGACAATAGTAGATGGCGCTTGATGAGATTGGACTTGAAGAACACCTGTACTTCTGTTGTCGTCACCCGCAGGTCCACACTCTGGCCCAAGTACTTGGATGGCACCGAGTACCAGTTCTTGTTGTACGAGATGTGACAGTTCGGCTGAACCTTGCGGTTCCAGTACCAGGTGCCAGCTACGTAAGGAACAGAGGGAAGCGGCTTCAGCGCAGCTCTCTCATTCGCTTCGAAGTCTGATCTGCGTGATCCAATCCTCTTCTCGAATGGCTGGTTGTTCAAATCTTCAAGCTTCTCTGTAACAGCTTTCTTGAGTTCGTTGAAAGACCTGAATTCCACATTGCGGAGTTTTGCGATAATGGAGAGTGCCGCATTGTAGACAGTATTCTCAGTACTGCTCTTTTGTCTCGGCTTCTTCGCCTGGCAGGGAAGAATGGCCGTATTGTGGTGTTCTACAAGACGCTCATATTCACGGGTGAGAATGATCTCTCCTTCCCTGGGATGGTGCTGCACTCCTGTCAGAAGATTGTCGCAGATGAGTACTCTGGAAACGCCTCCATAGTAGTTCCACATGTTTACGTGACACTGGATCCAGTTGGCTTCATCCATAGACAGCGTGGGTTCCACATAGGCCAGCCTTGAACATACAAGATCTGCTACGAACAGATAGACCGTGACCTTTTTGCCCGTCTCTGGAGATGTGTAATGCATTGTGGGACCAGACCAGTCCACCTCTATGCGGTCCCCCGCCTTGTGCTCAATGTGGCTGGCAAAACCCTTTGACGAACAGTAGGAACCGTACCTTCGGCAGAACTTCTGGTAGCTCATCGCATCTTTGCCATTGCAGATGCATTCGACCTTGTACTCCTTCCACAATAGCTTGAGTGTGACTCCTGGGTGATTGAGTTCTTCGTGAACCTTCTCAAAGTCCACCGCTTCATGGATCTCTTCCGCAGTGATCTTTTCTGGGAAGAACAGCTTGTACAAACTGTCATCGTCCATTTCTGGAACGGGTCCTTCGGGGAGTATTCCCAGTTCCAGGCCTCTTGCTGCAACATCGCTCACCGAATGCTTTGAGATGTGCCAGGATGTGGCAATGCTGTTGTGCGAAGTCTTCTTGATCAGTTCATCTAGGATCTTGCGCACATTGATCTTTCTAGCCATGTCGGCCTCCTTAGAATTGATTTCAGCTACTGACAAAGCAGCTGATGCCATGATTCTAAGGTGGTGCTGATGTTGAGATTGAATGATTTTACCTAAGTGGTGCTCAACTTGAGATTGGGTGGTGCTAAAGTTGATACAAGTGGTGCTGAAGCGTGAGAATACTCAATTATCTTTCCTCCAAAAACATGCCTATTGATTATTTCCCCCATAATCAATCCAAGCATGATGAGTACCGGAATTGTTATTGCCGTAAAAAGGATATTGTTTTTAAATGAAACGAAAAACCAATTATCGGAGAACATTTTTATAAAATTGCTCAACCCAGTGAATTCAATCGCACCCCAGCCTTTAAGGAAGTTCCAATTACAAAAACTGATTCCAAGAGACATGACAACAGGAACAAGAATAAAAACAAAAAAGCCGATAAAGCTGGGGAGAACAAAGCCAATTCCTGCAAAAGTTTCAATCCTGGTCGCTCTCTTCTTCCCTTCAGCGATAAGTCTGGCATTTTCATTATCATTAACCGACTTAGCCATCAAACAACCTCCCCTTTAAAATGAAAAATGTCAAATCAAGATTGTACTGATTTCGTTTTTTTAGTCTTTTCCACGTATTTTCATAAGTCAAGTTGAAGTTAAAATAGCGGATTGAAATTAGTACAAAACTGAAAACAAAAAAACTGATTTTTGGGGAAAAAATTATAAATTAATTCTCGTAATTATATATGTACAAAATAATAAATTAATATCAGCATTTATTTGCTAAATATTTTATCAAAATGCAATAAGTATCTTCTTTATTAATATTTCCTGATTTAATTGAAAAAGAAAGGATAATCAATATTTCATTCTTCTTTCCTCATACATCTTTCCATACTTATTCTCATAAACTCGAAAAAACAGATCATCATATACCTTTTTTTACACTTAAGGATTTTGCAATGACTATCGCTCCCTAATCAGAGGAGATGGAAAAATTGAAGAAATTCAAGAAATCCTTCATCATCTGTGTATCAAGATCTCTGGACTCAATACTTTCCAGAGTTCTTGAGACCGCCTGGCAGGATATCCTTCATATAGATTGGGCAGGCACCTGCGATCAAGGCCATGCCCTGACGTCAGGAAGTTCCTCCGTAAAGAAATATCTCAGCATCCGTTGTTACATAAAATGGCGCTTTGGAAAATATGGAGAGGAAAACAACTTGTCTACCACACCCTGTCCTGAACAAAGCACAATTCTTGCGGTCAGGCACAGTCACTACAGGGAGCTATGTGCGATAAGAATTGCCACAAAAGAAAGTATTCCTCCCGTTCCAGAGGATTTAAAGGAAACGATATCCGAAATCAGACTAGATTGAATTGTCAATGAATATCTGACAGCTTCTCATCGTTTCCAAGGCCGCCTCGTTCTTTTGCCTGCTCACCCCTGCCACGCAGGATGGATCGACATGGATTTCAACTTCCGGAAGATAGGCCTTAAAAAGCAATGCGTTGCTTACAACACAGATATCGGTACAAACGCCTATAAGGGTTATGGATGAGATCGGATCGGCTTTATTAATTTCCGCAAGATATTCGGCAAGAGAAATGGAACCAAAAGTATTTTTTTCAAACACTAAGGCGCCTTTCTCTCCGGCAAGCTCATCAAGCGGCTTTACCAACCTCCATCCTTCGCTGCCTTTGATACAATGGCTCACAGGAAGGAGCCGCCCCTCCTGTGTTTTTCCATATGTTTCATCATGGGTATCCATCGTGAACACAATACGCCCATCGAAGCCTTCAATCTTCTTTACGACATCATCCAGGATCCTAGAAGCCTCGGGAGATGACAACGGTCCGGTTATGAAATCGTTCTGCATATCGATGACTACAAGAAATTTATTATCCATAATCCAATCCTTACTTAGTATTGTACTTTTCTATTATCAGCTTATACCGATCCCTCACCTCGGAGGCAACCATCTCCCAGCTACGATACAGCGAAGATCTGGCACCATTTCCAGTTTTTTCAAGCAAGGAGCCATCTGAAGTCACAGCCATGATTTTTTCTGCAAAACTTTCAGGACTATTATCCGCAAGGAATCCGTTTTTTCCATCAATAATACCCTCCGAAGTACAGCTGCCGTTGACAAAAAGTACGGGAAGATTGAAAGCTGCCGCCTCCCTCATGACAAGACAGGATGTATCATAAAACGAAGGAAATAAGAATAAAGAGGAAAGCGAATAAAGGCTCTCGAGGATCTTTCTATCGGTAATGCGGCCAAGGAACCTGACATTATCCGATAATCCGTTCTTCCTCACATACTCCTCCATAGCAGGTTTATCAGGACCTATTCCGGCAAAAAGCATCAAAAATGCATACCCCTTTTCATGCATGATTTTTAATGCCTCCAACGCCATCATAAGATTTTTCTCCACCTTGTGCTGACCTATGTAAAGGAGGACAGGCACATCCAGATTCTCAACATTAAGAAATTCAAGCCCCTTCTTTTTCAGCTCCGCATACTTTGTATCATCGGGAATCTTCATATCGCAGCCATTTTCCATGACAACATATTCTCCCTTATAACCGTATTCTTTGAGCTTTTCCCCTGTAGCCTTGCTGGGCACCCAGACTTCGTCAGCCTTTTCATAATGCCTGAGAATGAATTTTACAGCAATATCAGTAATCCATTTCACATGTATCGCTCCTTGGATATCATCCCGGAACTGGCTATGAAAAGTTGTCACGTGGGGTATGTGTCTCCTGCGTGCAATCTTTGATGCAAAAGCCCCCAAATAGAAAGGAGAATGGGAATGGACAATATCAAAGGGGATGGATGCGACCTTTTTCTTAAATGCCCTACTCTTTATAACCGGTCCATAGGGAGCAACCTGCGGAAGAGGATACATTCTTGTACGTATGGTATTATCCTCCCCTGTCTGTATATCATATGCGGGAGCATCCTTGTCTCCGGCAACAACGGCAAATGTTTTTTCGCCAAGCGCATTAAGGCCGTGGGTATAATTACGTACAACCTGACCGACTCCATCCATCAATGGTGGATATGATTCGTTGAATTCACCGATAACCATATTTTTTCTCCATGACGACTGTATGATAATCCACAATCATATTTATTTTAATATATCAAAGCCAAATTATGAAAGCACTTACGCTTTTAGTGGATAAAATTAAATAATTTTAATCTGGATGGATTTTTATGCTGAAAATACTAGGAATAATCAAAAATCGTTTTTACTGTGTTTCTTGCAATATTTCGATGTGTGCAGGTGGTTTTTCTGATTGCGATATCTGAAATGAAAAAATACTTTCCATAGATCGAAATTCCATTTGCACACAGCCCAAATAAACAGGATTATTGACAGACAAGATATTTTTTTTCTGCTATAGTTGGTCCGATGAAAACAATACGTGTGAGTGCCGCAATAATTTACGAGAGAGGAAAAATTTATGCCACCCGAAGAGCAAAAGGCACATTCAAGGGGTTATGGGAGTTTCCCGGAGGCAAACGGGAAGAAGGAGAAACCGGCGAACAGGCGGCTATCAGGGAAATCAAGGAAGAGCTTGATACGATCATAAAAATCGACTCGCTGCTTACAACCATCGAATACCAATATCCGGATTTTCATCTGATCATGGATTGTTATTTTGCAACCATAGTCGAGGGCCTTCCGACTTTAAAGGAACACGATGATGCGAAATGGCTCACACCTTCGGATATCGATACCGTAAAATGGCTGCCTGCTGATTACCTTGTTATAAAGGAAATCAAAAAACACTTTTCATGATGACAATGCAATTTAAATAAAACTCATGGACACCCGCCCTCATGTCCGACTTCAAAATAAATACCGCATCGTCCAAATCGGAACAGTTTCACATTTTCAAAGCCTGCAAATTTAATTCCAGGGTCCTCTCCTTTGATTTCTCCAGACTCAAAACCTTCCACAATCGCTATAAGCTCTTTTATTATCCCGGCTTTTACAGGAAAAATGTTATGAGATGGATATATTTCGGTGAAAATTCCTTCCTCTTCCATATCCGAAAGCTTATACAAGGTCCGCTTGTACCTTGCGATATCCCTGGCAGGGCCGAACATGTATATAGGGCCATATGACAATGTGTCGCCGGAAAAAAGAATCTTCCTGCTTCTCCATAGCAAAGATATCGATCCAGGCGTATGACCGAAAGTTGATACCACCTCCAGACTCACACCACCGAGATCAAATACCATTCCCTCAGGCGCAGGCAGTAACCTGTTTTCATCGTAATTTTTGACCAGTCCAAGCTCTTTTTCCGAGACATAGACCTTATCGGCACAACGGATATTTGCAACATGATCGATATCGGCATGACTGAGTACATAGATATAGGGAAGAAAAGAGATTTCTTTCAGATACATTGAAAAAACGACGTCAGCAACTCCGAAATCAAAACAAAGTGCCTTATTCTTTCCTACAATAATATACGATCTGACCATTTCCTGATCGATAATATATATGTTTTCAGATATGCGCTCCAATTTTGTGGAAAATGGTCCCATAAAAGCCTCCCGCTATTTAATTATACTGTTAAAAACTTATGATGTAAGATAAAAGAATCTCAAAAACAGCATGATATGCTTGCATGTATCAGGTCATCAGCAAAAAGGCTGAGCAGCCTGCAAACATGGATTATAAAACAATCATTTCCAAATATGGAGCGGACGGGAAAAAGCAGGAATATTATTTGAGTCAATTGGAAATATTTCCTCCATCCTTGTAACAGCTTCAACATGGCCTTGATCGATGTATTCCACTCCTTTTTTTAAAGAAGGCAACTACCCTGCCACAGCCTTCGTCAAATGCCTTATCAATTGAACCCGTATCCGCAGGCGCTCCATCAAAAAATGCAATACAGTCTCCGATGTAAGGATTTTTTATTCCGGGAATAAAAGCCGTAGCCATGAAGATACCATAGCAATTGCGTTTCACATCGTCTTACAAAGTATCTGATCCTACCTCTGAGCGCCTATTTGCTTATTTTGCAAAAAAGGGGGTCTCCCCATACCCCCCTATTAAAAACATATCCGATCATTGCACAAGGGAAAAAACGACCGAAGTCCCATCCTCCGCACCGATCTCTATATAGTCGAAAAATAACTGTATATCCAGATCATAGCCCTTTCCATTGAGAACAACCTTCTCCTTCGTGTAGCTTATATCCTTGTCAGGAGCTCTTCCTCCCTCTGAAACAATGCCTTTGCCATCTTCTAAAAAAGTGATTGAAACAAAGCCAAGACTATCATCCTCCGTCCGGAAGGTCCGCCCCTCCAGATCCTTTTCGCTGTAGCCATCCGTTTTAAAAACATCATCCAACCCCATTTGCGAGCAGCTTGAAACAAGCAAAGCAAGACAAATGAATGAAAGCACTATTTGCAACAGGATCAGATTACGATTTCTTTTCATAGCTTTTTCCAGCCTCCTCTCCATTTGTGATATGCGGACAAAGATCATGCCATCCTTTTCCTTTTCGGGAACACCATCGGACATCAGCTTCCTCCTTGATAATTTGGAGAAGATGCGCGCATCTCATCTATGCGTTTAATTTATTCTTTTCAATTGAAGTAATTAACCAATATAAAGTATATGCTTTCCGTTTACATGGTATCTTGACCTGACAAGCTTAAAACTAGCGGATAAATAACATATCCCGCAAACATTCCGCATCCTCCATAAACTGATCCATGCTGTCGTTTTGCACGAACTCAAGCAATGCATAACGACAGATTGAGGGATCCGGGATGCTGAAATAATCAAGCCACTGCTTTTTCCCATCCTTAAGAGCAAGCCTTTCAACTCCGTTCCAATGGTAAACATGGAAATTCACAAGCCGTTTTCCTATCTGCACAAGACCTTCTCTTCTTTCCTCCTCATTCATTTCCAAAGAGGGCTGCCACAAGGTCCGGAAATTGTCCCTATCGACCTCGTTTAAAAAAGACAAGCCGCTTTCATTGGTATCTGTAAGGGTATTGCGATGCCATTCGCAGGCTATTTTGATTCCATAGCCTGATGCGAGGTCGGAAACATACCTGGCCTCCTCAACCATTTTCCTCCTTAAAGATGGATCAACAGCACTGGAAGGCTTTTCACCCGCCCAAATCCTTATTGTATCAGTTCCAAGAGCGGCCGCAGATTTTAAACGTGTAGTAAAATCCATTCCACACCCAAGCTTGTAATAGGATCCCAATGCGGCGACATCCATACCGGATGAACGGGTTCTTTTTCCCAGATTAACAGCTTCTTTTTCATCTCCTGGAAAAAGATGCCATACCTCACTCCATTCTATGGCGCATAAGCCCGCCTTCGACGCCAGATGGATCACAGTATCGGTATCGAGACTTTTAAAAGTTACGGAAACAAGCCCGGGTATGATCATAAAATTCAACATGGTCTCCTTGCACCATATCAATATCTTAGTTTCATCATAGGATCTTTAAAAGCTAAAAAGTTGCTAATGGGATAAATAGGACTGGACAGGGAAAAATATTCTGATAAAATGAAACTATGTTCCATTTTTAACACAAGGAGGAAACGATGGTACATGTGATCGAGGAAGCGGAACGTTGCCTGCAATGCAAAAAGCCCTTATGCAGAACCGGATGTCCGATTAATACGGATATTCCGCTCATGATAAAAAAGCTTAAAGAAAACAAAGTGAAGGAAGCGGGTCGGATGCTTTTCGACAATAATCCGCTGAGCGTGATCTGCTCGCTCGTTTGCGATCATCAAAGACAGTGCGAGGGCCATTGCGTACTTTCCCGCAAAGGCGAAGGGATACATATCTCCTCGATAGAAAACTATATTTCCGAAGCATGCTTGGATCAAATGGAGATAAAAAAGGCCGAAAGCAACGGCAGGATGATCGCAGTAATCGGAGCCGGGCCCGCAGGAATCACAATTGCGATCGAAATGAAGAAACGTGGATACGAGGTGACGGTCTTTGATGCGAGGGATAAAATCGGAGGGGTACTGCAATACGGAATCCCTGAATTCAGATTGCCGAAGTCCATTCTGCTAAGATACAGGAAAAAGCTTGACGACATGGGCATACGCATCAGACCCAACACTACGATCGGAGGGGCGCTGGTGATCGACGATCTTTTTCGCGACGGCTACAAGGCGATATTCATAGGAACGGGGGTATGGAGGCCCAAAAAGCTGTCCATCCCCGGAGAAACTCTCGGCAATGTCCATTTCGCCATCGATTTTCTTGCCAATCCCGATGCATATACCCTGGGTAAAAAAATTGCGATAATCGGGGTTGGAAATACTGCCATGGACGTGGCTCGGACCATATTGCGGAGAGCAGGGCATGAAGTGACGCTTTTTGCAAGACGCAATACATCCGACGCGGCAATGGAGGAAATCGAATACACAAAGCTCGAGGGGGCGGAATTCTCATGGTGCATGCGCCCTGTGAGAATAGAAAAAAACGGTCCCGTGTTTAGAAGAACAATATTGGATGAGAGCGGCTCTATCATCGGAGAGGAAGAAAAAGAGATAAAATTCTTCGCAGACAATACGATCATAGCAATAAGCCAGGGCCCTAAGAGCAAGCTGGTGGACACAACCGAAGGCTTGAGACCAAGCTCGAACGGCCTTTTACTCACAGATGAAAACGGAGAAACGACCAGGCCGGGGATTTTTGCCGCAGGGGACGTCGTGCTGGGAGCCAGGACCGTTGTGGAAGCGGTCAGCTACGCAAAAAAGGTTGCGGAAAGCATGGACGAATACGTCAAAAAGCTCGAAATGAACGGATAAACGATCAAGCTAGGCGTAATATCGCTCCAAGCAGATGACGGACGCAGGTTTCAAGATCCTCCCTGGTCAATTCTCCCTTGTCATAGGCAAGGCGCACCCTTTCAGGAAAACCTGTCGCCATCTTGAGATCTATACCGGCCAAAAGCTCCAGATAGTGTTCTCCATGTGTCCACCAGTCGGTCATCAGCAATCCTTCATAGCCCCACTCGCTACGAAGTATTTTTTTCAAAAGCTCGTGATTTTCGGATACTCTGATTCCATTGACCAGATTATAAGAGCACATCATGGCAACCGGATCCGCCTCTTTGACGATTATCTCGAACTGTTTTAGATAAATTTCCCTGGCAGCTCTTTCCGAGACCCTGGAATCGCTGTCCTTCCTGTTTGTCTCCTTGTTATTGAAAGCGAAATGCTTCACACATGCCCCTATTCCATTCGATTCGATTCCGCGCACCATTGCCGCACCAATCTTTCCTGAAAAGAGCGGATCCTCGGAATAATATTCGAAATTCCTTCCACAAAGCGGACTTCTATGGATATTCACCGCAGGGGTAAGCCAAACTGCGATATTATTCTCCTTGACCTCGCTTCCTGCGGCCCTGCCAACCTCCTCCACCAGCTGCTCATCCCAGCTCGAGGCCAAAAGGGTCGCACATGGCCATGCGGTCGTACATACTCCGCATTCAGGATTGATTCTCAACCCCGCGGGTCCATCAGCGGTCATGGCGTTCACAATTCCATGCTCAGGCTGGTTTCCAAATCCGAACGTATTTGCTACACCTGTGTTGACCTGTCCTCCGGTAAGATCGATAAGGGTATCGACATCCAAGGAGGAAATGAAATCCTGCAGACTTATCCTTCCTTCGACGACATCGATCAACAATGGTTTTTTGCATTCCATTCCCCGTTTTCTCGGCAAAGCTCTCTGACCGGGGAATATAAACTCCATATCGGCCTCGCTCTGCCTGTTGAAAATACTGACAGGTGACGATCCGCCCTTGTTTGCAACCGGAGCATAGGATCCATCTTTTCTCATCCGTCTTTTTAAAAGGGATGGTCGGAGAAGCTCGTCGTGCCGGGATAGGACCAGATCCTTGTCCAAATGTACCTCCAGACTCAGTTTTTGGAAATTCAACCCATCATCGGTCACAAGGAAGTAATAATCCCCCTGCTCGAGGATGAAGGAGGACTTGCATAAAAGGCCTTCATAATCATAGCTTGCGGCGGCCGAAAGCAGAAAATTAATATCCACATCGATCTTTTGGCCAGGTTTTAGCAATACAGTCTTTTTGAAGGCGGACAACACCCTGGCAGGTTTATCCAGCTTCCCGGACGGTGCGACGGTATACACTTCAAGCACATCCTTTGAACTGAAAGAGCCTTTGTTTTCAACACCGATTGTCAGACTTACGCATCCCCTGTCGTATTCCGCCCTTTTCTGCTCAAGCTTGAACGAGGTATAGGACAACCCATATCCGAACGGATAGCATACTTTGCTCTCGGCTCCGGGGATGGTCGAAAAGTATCTATAGCCGACAAAAATATCCTCGTTATATTCCACATATCCGATATCCTCATGGAACCCGGCTGTGGAAGGATAATCTCCAAGATCCACGGCATAAGTGTCGGTGAGCCTTCCAGATGGACAGACATCGCCTACAAGGATATCGGCGACAGCAGATCCTCCCTCCATACCTCCTTGGAACGCATGGATGGCCGCTTTGATATTTCCATTATTCTTTATCCATGACACATCCATCATTCCACCGGAATTCAAAACGACCACGACATTTTCAAAAAGCTTTAAAACGGATGATACCATCCCTTCCTCTTTCCCGCTTAAATAAAAATCACCTTTTTCAAAGATTGAAGCCTGCTTCTTCAATAACTCCTCAGTTCCCTTCTCTGTGGAAAAAACCGGACCACCTTTTGAAAATCTATCCCAGTTTTCACCTGAATACCGGCTTATGACAATCAGCGCCACGTTGCAGAATCTCGCAGCCTCCTTGGCGATCCTTAAAGGAAACTGTGCCTCTTCGATCAACCCAGGAACACCTTTTAAGGCGTATTGCTCGGCGACATATTTGGAATAATAATCAACCAGCGGCTCAAACAGCCCGACGCGCCCCTCCCTCTCCTTCTCCTGCAAGGCATCCATGATGCTGCGTATGTAGGAGGTGGTGACATCCCCGCTGCCACCGCCGCCTTTCACATAATCGGAAACACCTTTTCCGAAAGGGGCGATACGTACCCCGCTCAACGGAAGAAGCGAAGAATCGTTTTTTAAAAGTACGGCCCCTTCTGCGGCGGCACGCCTTGACAAATTTATATGTCTGGAACAACCAGTAATCCTTTTTCCATCCTCCCCCAACGTAAGAGAAGGAACATACTGCATTCTTTGCCATCTTGCCATGATTATGCTCCTGAAGAAATGATATCATGGAAAGAATTGATTTAACGAAAAAATTTTTAAACTTTTTTTATTAAATAGTAAGTATATAATCATATAAATTTTATATTATTTATATATAATATTATACTTAAACCAATAAAAATATGATTATTTTTCTATCTTAAAAAGATGTTCTATTCCCAAGCCTTGGATTATTTTTACAATTTCGTTTGACCTTGAGCATCCGAATTTCTGCAGCAGTGTGCGTATCTGGCTTTTGATCGTAGAGGCCTCCACCCCTCTTTTTTGGGCTATCTGCCTAACCTTAAGACCATCCAGAAAACATGTTATAAGGTCTTTTTCAGCCGGCGTGAGCGAACCAAGATGCTGTATGAAATATAAAAGACTCTGCTCGCTTTGTCTTAACCTCTTATACTCGCCCATCACAACCTGCTGGACCTTTGAATCAAGGTGTGCCCGGCCTTCATAGACATCACGTATGTGTCTTATCATGTCTTCAGCCGAAGATCCTTTTATGATATAATCCTCCGCACCCGTGGCAAGAGCGGAGACAATCATCGAATCCGAATCATGACTGGTGAGAAAGACAATCCTTGCATCGGGATCATTTTTTAATATCTCCTCCGCCGCCTTTATTCCCGAGTCCATCTCCTCCATTTCAATATCCATCAGAACGATATCGATATCCTCATTGTCAATATAATAGGAAACAGCGGCTTTCGCATCTCCAAACGAACCAACAACAGCCATTCCAGGCTCCGAACCGAGGCAATCGACAATATCTTCACGGATTATATCATAATCCTCAACAACCATCACCTTAATCATCCGTAACCTCCCTTGCTCCAATTTTCGGCAGAAGCACCACAAACCTGGTACCTCCCTGTCTGGGACTTTCAAAACGAACAGAGCCCAAATGGCTCTTTATTACCTTTCTCGAATAATACATCCCCATTCCCCAGTTTTTTGAACTATTCTTTGTCGAATAGAACGGTTCCCATATTCTTTTGGCATCCTTTGAAGATATCCCTCCGCCTTTATCGGTTATGGTTACCGAAATCCAAAGACGTTCACGACGAACCTCTACTTTGATGCTGTCAAAAATATCATTCGCCCTTTGAGCCTCCCAAGCATTCTCCATAAGATTTGAAAGAGCTTCCGAAAGAGGATAAAAATCAGCAAGCACGTAAATGGATCGATCTTCCATCAAAATCGAATAATCCGAATCGGAGTTATGAACCAATGCCCGCTTGACGGATTCCTCGATTATCTTTTCCAGGTTTTCCGGAACAAGGCGGTACTGTTCATTTTTAGAGGACTTGTACAGACTTTCCATTTTCTGCATAAGCTTGGTATTGATCCCCTTGAGCTTGGAAATATCCTCATCTCCGGGAAATTTCTTCTCGAGCCTCGCAAGAAGTATCGAAGAAGCTAAAAGCTCGTTTTTAGTGCTATGGTTGAACATGCTTATGCCGATGCTCGCATCCTGCGCCTTTTGCCGCAGAACCACATCCTGCCGGCTCTCGTCGAATTTCAAACTCACATATCTTAGAAGTGAAAAAAAACCGACAACCGCAAAGATTATGCTTCCCGACATCACTATTATGTACAAGGGGGAATTGAAGGCGGATGACAAATACCACAAGCCTAGCATCCACATATAGTTATTGCGATAAAAAAGATATACCTGCGCAGGATCCTGTGGTGCGTAAAAACAATAAATCATGGCCAGAGATATCATTAGTAGACTTTTAAAAAGAAAACGCTTGCGGAAAAATCCCATAGTAATGGAAAAAAACTCCCAAATAAGCATCACCATGGAAGCAATAACATATAAAAAAATCCAACTGCGGGAAAAGATAAGCATGAACCGGACCAGCCCGTCGCTTTCCTTTGCAAAGAACTTGAAAACGGAGGGATAATATAGGATAAGCGAAACAATGGGAAGTATAAGGAATAGATAAAACTTCTTCTCCGCTTTTATCGCAAAATCCGCGTAGGACATGTCCAGGCATGTAAGCAGAAGGAAAAACGGAAAACTGTAACGGCCGAAAGCCAGAAAATAGCCAAGCTGGTCAAGTGTGAACCGGGTATATTGCATGGCGGTCCTTACCCGCTTGAACCCGAAGAGTATCATACTCATCTGGGAGGATATTCCACCCTTTTTTGATATGTATAAAAGTATTCCGATAATAAATAAAGCCAGGCTCAGACTGGACAGAAGGATCAATATGCTACGTCTGTTCCTGTTTATAAGAAAAAAAAGAAGGGATGCGGAAAAAATCATCAGCACAAGTATGAAAAGCATCTTCCCTCCTTAAAATCAGGCCGCTCCCAAAAGGGAAGCGGCCCAGAAAAAAACTCGAAAGAATCACTTGCCTGCTTCAAGCATCACGTCAAAGAGAACATAAGCCGATATTGGAGTGTTCTGATCGACTTCAGCCCCGAAGCTTGACTTCTGAACCTCGTACAGCTTTTCTATTGTACCATCAGCAATGTCGCTGAGCAACTGCTGACTTGTAATCCATTGCGCATCTCCACGCTGAGCATAGATGGTATCGTAATCCGAACCAAGGACTGTTGAAACCCATTTTGCCGTATCTTCGATATTTGCCGCCCTATAGTCCATGCCGGCATAAAGCGCCTTTGTGAATCTGATAAGGAGATCATGATTTTTTTCCGCCCAATCATTCATCACGATCCAGGAAGCGACGGAAGCGCTGCGGTCGCTGAAGGTCACATTGTTTGCGATGGTGAAGGCATCACTGCCGATCGCATCAAGAATTGTGAATGTCGCAGGCGACCAGGTAGCACATGCATCGAGGCTACCGGATGTCATCGCGCTTGTGATTGCAGATGCATCCATCTCGTACGCTACGATATCATCAAAGGAAAGACCTGCTTCTTCAAGAGCCCAGCGGAGGATGAGCTCGCTGGAGGTTCCAGATGCATATCCGACCTTTTTGCCCTTTAATGAAGCTGGATCCTCGGTCACTCCATGGCTCTTGAGTCCGATTACCGCATCACCGTTTCCGACGTGGCTGAAAGCAAAAATCTTACATCTTCCGTTTATGGCGAGCTTATGGGCGCCGTGTCCGATATATCCGATATCGATCGATCCGCTTTCCATTGCGGCGATAATCGTCGGACCATCTGCGAATTCCACAAGCTCGATTTGGATTCCCTGATCGGCGAACGCACCTGTCTCAATGCCTGCCACAACAGAACACAATGATGCATAGTTGGTCATGTAGGCGACCCTGACCTTCTGAAGGCCGGAAGCTTTTTCGCTGGAGCCACCAGCAAAAACAACAGCCATGGCGATGAGGGCTACAAGAGCCAATGTAAAAACTTTTTTCATATGAATACTCCTTTTGTATTATCTCTTTACTTCCAGGTATTCCTGATATACCTGGGACCAAATCAAATTCTTCAGTTCCAGAAAGCGGGGGCTCATCTTTGTCTCCTGATCTCTAGGATACGGGATATCGACATCGACTATCGTTTTGATTCTTCCCGGACGGGCGGACATTATTACAACCCTCTGCCCAAGAATCAAAGCCTCGTCAACATCATGAGTGATGAAAAAGCAAGTCTTGACTTCCCTTTCCCAAGTATCCAAAAGCTCCTGCTGAAGCTGCGTTCTGGTCTGTGCGTCAAGAGCCCCGAAAGGTTCATCCATCAGCAACACCTCGGGATTGGCCGCATAGGCCCGCGCTATCGCCACGCGCTGCTTCATACCTCCGGAAAGTTCCTTAGGATAATGATCGCGGAATTTCTCGAGATCGACCATCTTAATATATTTCATTGCGATGTCCTCGGCCTCTTTTCCTTTTATTCCTTTCATGTTCAGACCAAACATGACATTCTTGATCACGGTCAGCCAGGGGAAGAGCGCATACTGCTGAAAAACCACTCCTCTGTCAGGTCCGGTACCCCTCACTTCCACTCCGTTGCATATGACTTTTCCACTTGTCGGCTCCAAAAGCCCTGCAATAATATTCAGCAATGTAGACTTGCCACAACCGGAAGGTCCCACCACCGTGACAAATTCGTTTTCCTTTATATCGAGATTCACGCCATTAAGGGCTATCACCTCTCCGGTCCTACCCTGATAAGACTTTTTAACGTTATCGATCTTTAATTTTATATTTCCCTCTTGTCCTGCCATCCCGTCAACTTCCTTTCAAGCAATTTGATCAGTTTTTCGATAGTGATGCCGATCACACCAATTATGATTATGTATAAGAGCATCGGAGCCGTCTCAAAGTTATTATTCAAGCTTCTTATCCTCATTCCAAGGCCGGCGAAAGCTCCTGTGGACTCAGCTGCAATGAGCGTTGTCAGAGCAACCGACGCACCAAGCCTGATTGCAGTCAGAATAAACGGAAGGGACGCCGGAGCAAGAACTCTCAGGAATATATCGCGGTCCTTTGCTCCCAGCACCCGTGCCGCCTTGATAAGCGTCTCATCGATATTGATTATTCCCTGGTATATCGTTATGCACATTATAAGGAACGTGGCGATCGTGATGACGATGATCTGCGGCTTGCGCCCGACACCTGCCGCGATAACAATGAGCGGAACATAGGCAAGAGGCGGGATGTTTCTGATGAACTGGATCCATGGCTCTATGATATTCCTTACAGGACGGTACCATGCCATAAGTATTGCAACAGGCAATGCGATTACAAATCCAAGAGCATAGCCGGCGGAAACACTGATCAGGGAAGATGCAAGGTCTTTAAAAAGCACCCCGCGTTCAATCATCACAGGAATCTGTGAAAACGTAACTATGATATTAGGAAAGGATCTGCTGGTTTTCGGCAAGACGGAAAGCACCGTCCAAACCCCTATTGCAACCAAAAAGGAAATAAGCAGCCATACACGGCTTTTCCCTTTTTCGGAAAGAATCCCCTCCTTTTTCCTTGTCGACTTTTCAGCCACTTGAAGCCTCCTTTTTTTTACCTTCCATATTTAGGCTACCACGTATATGGGAGTTGAAAAGGCTGAACTTTTTTAAGCCTTTTTTTCACTTACGGTATGAATCAAAGCAAAAAAAATTCCCCTTTGTACGGACAAAGGGGGAAAACCTGGTTGAAAAAATGATTGCCTACTGCTGGTCATCCTTCATGCATAGGTGCACAGCTGCGGTCTTAAAGGTCATTGGAAGAGCCAATATGTTTGGTTCCGGACCTGTAAATTTTTTCATTGCATCGGCAAGAGCCTCCTCGAATGTGGCGCGCGTCTTAAGCCCCATGGCCCGCGCATAACCAGGATCTTTTGCTCCAACTATGTATATTGCCGATGTGTTCATCTCGGCAATATGCCCGCAGCTTATCATCGAGAAGCCATGGAAAGGATGGAATGCATTTGCAAACCTATATTTTCTGATATACTCCTCGTTTGTTGCGAAATACTCCCCTAGACGGTCCATATCGGGAAGGATGTTCATCTCGTCATGCTTGAACATCTCGAACATCTCCCTGGTATAGGGCCAAAGGGAATCATTGAAGAATCCGTTACATAGCGACGAGCAGATTATCACACATTTGTCGCTCATAATCCTCTTGTGTCTTATCACCTGGGCGGATAGCGCCTGCATGAGCATGATCGGATTAGTACCCATGCCTTCGCCGTAATGGAAGAACTGCGGCATTCCAAAAACAAGTATGTCATATTTCTTTTCCGCCCAATGCACATAGGTTCTTTTATCGGCATCGATCCACGATAGAGGCATCATCTCCTTAGCATATCCCGAATAGATGGATATCTGCCGGCTCTTCGTATCCAGAACAGCGTCACAGCAGAAGAATTTCTTGCCCATTTTCTCTTCCATGTGCATTCCAATCTCATTGAACTTCGTGCGCATGAGAGAATGTCCTGAAACCGGTGTGAAATCATTTCTATGCATCACGGATGGAACGTGATGGCTTGCTATACTCTTCCAATGTGTTATGCCGGTCGCACAATGCTTGTATCCTCCCGAATAGCCTCCATACGGATTTCCCTGCACATGTCCGATCAAGATAGCGACATCGGATTCGTAAACATAGCGATTCATGAGGACGGGATCACCTCTTTTTGTCACTCCAAGATCGACAAGATGGTCATAATCCTCGCTATCATGGTTTATGATCTGGTGGGAATACCAGAATTCATTGAACAACTCGTTTCCCAAAACCCCTCTTATCTCCTTCTCGGTATTTTTCCTGTGAAGACCGTTGGAGCAGATGAGAAGTATATCCTTCTTCTCTACTCCGGCATTATATAACTCCTGAAGTATGAGACGTATGGAAACCTTTCTATGGCTGTTTGCCTGCTCCCCTCCTTTGACTCTGTCGGGGAAAATGATCGTGACCTTGCTTCCTTTTTTAGCAAGCTTGTCCAACGTTTCCATCCCAATGGGATTTCTGATGCTTTTTAGAGTCTCCTCCTCTATGAGTTCATCCGGTATGCATAAAGGATCAGAAACCGTTACCCCGGGGATGAACACATCCGTATTATCGGGAAGATTGGCAGACATCACCCCTGCGCCATATTCAAAATCAAGTTTCATTTCAACTCCTCCTTTTTATCCATATAAAGCCTTATTATGTTAAGATACTCCTCTGAATAGAATCCAATCTCTCCAGAAAAACGAGTCAGCGCTATCAACCCTCCGTCGATTTCTTCGATCGAAGCCAGCATCTTTGCATTCTGCTCCTTCAACCCTCCTCCATATACGACGGGGATATCACATCCAAGGACACTTTTGATCAATTGAGCGACCTTTTTGATATACGGTGCATCCGCAGGAGTTTTACCGGGGCCTATCGACCATATGGGCTCATAAGCTATGACAACATTTTTCAGATCTGCTCCAGACAAGCCAAGTTCCAGCTGCTTGGTAATGACATCATCCCACTTTTTTACCTCAAAATCACGTTCACCCACACAGAAAAGCACTTCCAGATTTTGAGCAAGGGCGGACAGGACCTCTTTGTTCAAAGTCTTATCCACCGCGGAATAATCGGATACGCCGGCAAGGGAAAGAAGATCCCTCATGCTGTTTCTTTCCTCGCAGTGGCCTATAATCGTCGACGAGCATCCAAAAGCCTTCATGATTGAGGCGGGACGCAATGTCGTGAAGGCTCCGAAATTTCCTCCAATTGCGACATCATTCTTATAAACACCCTGACAGCCTATCTTGATCGTGGTATCACCGTTCAAAGCTTTTACGGCACCAGGAATCTGTGCCTCGGGATAAAAATGAGTGAATGACACTTGGCTGCGATCATACTTTACAAGCTCCTCGAGCGTGCTGCGGACAATCGTTTCTCCATAAAGCTCCGGACTTGAGATCCTGTTCACTCCTCCAAGCGAAGATGGGATATCAAAACGCTTGAAATTAACAAAAATATGTTGTTTCTTCATATTCCCCTGCTCCTATAATATTCAGCCATTTCATCAAGAGTTCTAATTTCCACAAGCGGAGCCTTACCCACCTGGGAAAATTCAACGACCAATGTTCCAACGGCTTCCATAACACCTGTCTTAATCAAATCGTTGATCCTACGCTCACCATCATTTTTTATTGTGCCGTACATAAGACTGTCCATGATCGGTGTAAGATACACCCGAGGATCGAACGCCTCCGGATGGGTCTTCATTATTTCCCAGATTCCGTTGATATCCGCATTCATGCAGGCTGAAGGATCATTGATAAAATATTCCCGGATGTTTCTTGTAACTGCAAGACGTATGTCCGTGTCGACATTTATCTTCCTGATTCCCAGCTTTGAAACCTCCACAAGCTGCTCCAAAGGAATTCCGTTGGCATTCTTGATATCTCCACCCAACCTGTTTATCTCATCTACTATATACTTTGGCACAGTGGAAGAACCATGGGAGACGAGCGCCCCTTCGATACCTTCAAAGTTCATCAGCTCCTTTATGGCGATTGCAATCTCCTTTCTCAGCTTGGCATTGCCACCTTTTGAGGCTCCGTGCTTCGTACCGTAACTTATTGCGAGGGCGTCAACCTTGGTGCTTTTGAAAAACTCTATGGCATCCAAAGGATTCGTATATGTGCTGCTTGAGCTGAATACGTGATCCTCCACACCTGCCAGCACCCCGAGCTCCCCTTCAACGCTGACACCTCTTTGATGCGCGTATTTGACGACTTCCCTGGTAAGTTCGACATTTTCCTTGAAAGGCAGGGCCGAGCCATCGATCATCACGGATGTGTATCCACCATCTATCGCGGCTTTCACGGATTCAAAATCCCTTCCGTGATCGAGATGAAGAGCGACAGGGATCGGGGATTCCACCGCAAATTTTTTTACAGCAGAAGCGATGTTCATCGCACCCTTTCTCTTATCCTCTATGGTGGCATGCATGAAATCCTTGCAGCCACCCATGAATCCGTTTGCAAGATCCGCTCCCTGTAAAATAGCAGGAGAACGGAATATCTCGTGAATTTTTATAACAGCCTCGGCCTGGCTTACCGCATTGACATTGAACGCACCCTGTGCATAGTTGTACTTTTCCGTCGCGTCGAGAATCGGCTTAAGCGGAACAAGCATCAAACACCTCCTTTCTCATAGACTTTTTTACCACATACATAGGTTTCTTCAACTTCGTTTTCAGAAGAAAGCAAAATGAAATCAGCTCTTTTTCCAACCTCAAGAGTACCAGTATCCTCAAAACCGAGCATCCGTGCGGCATTGGCACTTACAAGACGGGAAAGCTTTGAAACATCTTCTCCTGTGAACCTTAAAAGGTTCCTGAGCACCTTATCCATGGTGAGAGTACTACCGGCCCTCACTCCATCAGGAAGCTTCGCATCGCCATCCTTCACAATGACATCATTGACGCCAAGCTTGTACTTCCCATCTGGTAATCCGGCGGCCATAATGGAATCTGTTATGGCCACAACCCTATCATAACCTTTTGTTTTCAATATAAGGCGCACAGTTGCAGGATGAAGATGGAAGCCATCGGCGATCGTCTCACAATAGACATCCCCGCTTTCAAGAGCCGCTCCAGATATCGCAGGGCGATGCATATGGAAAAGCTTCATCGCATTGAAGGTATGGGTGCTGGAGACGACCCCGGCTTCAACCGCCTCCATCGCTTTCTCGTATTCGGCCGCACTATGTCCCATGCTCACACGACACACACCGTTTTTCCTGATATGCCTTATCATATCGATCATACCATCCAGCTCGGGAGCGACCGTGATATATCGGATATTGTTCCCCGATATGGACTGGAAATGGTCGAACAAAGCAGGATCCCCCGCCCTAAGCAGGGACTCCGGCATAGCCCCCTTGTATTCGGGAGCAAGGAACGGACCTTCCAGATGAATACCACGGAGAGCTGCGCCGGGAAGCCCCTTTTCCATGGCTTTTCTAAGGATGAGAACAACCTCCTCCATCCTATCGATTTCATCGGTCATTACGGAAAGAAGAAAGGATGTCACACCCTTGGATGCGAAGAATGCCGAAAGCTCGTCAACCTGACTGATATCCGTTATATGGTTCACATCTATCATATTTCCGCCATGGGTGTGCACATCGAAAAATCCAGGGATAATAAGAGGTAGCTTCTCTTTTCCATCATAATCCTTGATGAATGAGATTATTCCACCATCGGTTCCGAGTATCCTGTTTTTGATTGTCCCATGAGCAAGAATTCTTCCTTTTATCTCCATCAGAACGGCCTCCCTGCTGCGATATTGTTGACATAGATCAAGGCATCAGGATGATTTTGAAGAAGGGTTACCGGGAAATGGCCTCCCATCTCGGAGAATATGGCCTGACGAAGGACTGCGCGATGCCATGGGCGGAATATTCCGAGCCTGACCTTTTTTGCCTTCAATATCATATCCATTCCGATCGTGACAGCATAAACAGGCATCGCATCTATGGCGCCGTTCAAATCACCGATCGAATTTACAGCCCTGGTCTCCCTGCTTATCTTAAGGACCCTGGTCGTACGGGATGAAAATTCCTCGGCGGAAACCTCTTCCGCCTCATTGAAGGCCAGGTGTCCGTTTATCCCTATGCCTCCAAAAGCGATATCTATCTTTCCAAGATTTGAGACAATGCGGGCGATATTCTCAGGATCTTCCGGATCCGGAAATATTCTCTGGGAAGAAGGATTGACCAATTCAGCATCGATTTTCGAATAAACGTTCCTCTCCATGAATCCTCGGAAAGAAAGAGGATCGTCCTTATCTATATATTTTTTTTCGTCGGTCAGATATTCATCCATGTTTATGAACCAGCAATTTCTGAGACTGATTCTTTTTTCATTAACAAGACGGACGAATATCGGATACTGACCCACAGGACCGACAGGAAGTATAAAAACCGTTTTCTCTCCCCTTTTATTGTTTTCCTCGATCGCGGCTACCATTTCAAGTGCGATCTCGTAAAAGACCTCACCGCTATCTCCTAAAAGCTTTACAGGAATCCTGCCTTCCAAAAGTTCGCACCCTTCCTTTTTAAAGTATTTAATATCCATCAAAACCTCCTTACCTCAAACAAACGATAGATATCTTATGTCATCCTTCTCCATCAACGGTTTGCTATATGAAAAGAATTTGTCGGTAACCTGAAACCTCTCCCTGTCGATCATATCTTCCGGCAGGCAGCGCTCGCACAATATCTCATCGACGATTTCGCTTATCGCTATCTCGGAGGAATACGGGCCGTTTGAAGTGCGCCTGATGATGCTCATCACACCTGTATTCCCCTCCAATGCGGCCTGCATCGAAACGCGGCCGCATTCAAACGCTTCCTCACGGTCCAGTCCGCTCTGCCATGCGATTGAGGACCTTCCGAATATTCCCGGTTTTTCACTTCTGCTCTTTATCCCCAGTTTTCTGGTTATCAAGAGTGACAGATGGGAAGAAACATCGCCGAAATACACACTTCTACCGACCTTGAACACAGGCTCGACTATAGGATTTCCATCCTTATATCTCAGCCCCTCGCTGGCAACTATGACACCACAGCCCTTCTGCCTATGCAGCTCTTCAACCCGGGAAAGAAATGCCTCCTCATCAAAAGGCACCTCCGGCAAAAGAAGCATGTCTGGAGCTCCGTATCCGCATACCTCGGCCAAAGACGATGAAGCTGTGATCCATCCGGCATTACGGCCGAAAGCTTCTATGACCACCATATGTATCGGAAGTCCGCGTACATCCATCAGCACCTCCGAAACGGAAGCGGAAAGATACCTGGCCGCCGAAAGAAAGCCTGGGCTGTGGTCGGTCACGGAAAGGTCGTTGTCCATGGTCTTAGGAACCCCTACCACACGTATGTTTTTGCCAAGGCATGCTTTTGAAAGCTTTTTTGCGGTATCCATTGTGCCATTTCCACCACCGATCACAACGTATCCGACATCGAGATTACAAAGATTTTCAGCAAGTAAGAGGTAATCATCCGCCTCCAAATGGTCGCGACCGCTTCCGATTGCGGATCCAGGAGTACGGGAAAGAACAGCTAAGCCTTCATCATCGAGCTTTGGAATAATGCCCACATCCTTTTTTAAAAGTCCGCCCGTACCGAATCGGGCAAAAAGGGTCTGTCCCTTAAAGCTGCTTTCCCTAAGCGCTTTCAAGGCTCCGGCAAGACTGGCGTTCAATACCGCTGTCGGACCTCCTCCATGCATGAATAGAACATTCTTCATAAAATCCTCCCTGAAGAATCTCTTTTTATAAATCTATAAGGAACATTGATCCTGATATCACAGTTTCTTGGGTTGTCGATCCTGTCTATAAGGAATTTGACGGCAAATCTTCCCAGCTCTTTCTTCGGAACATCATAGGTGCTGAGAGACGGCTTGAAAAATGATGAGACCTCTATATTGTCGAAACCTACGACGGAAACCTCGTCCGGGACCAGGATACCCTTATCCTTTAGGTAGCTCAGCACGCCAAGAGCGGTGTTATCGTTGGCTGCCAGTACGGCTGTGGGTTTGATTCGGGAAAAAAGGGAAGAAGCTCCTTCATAGCCATCCTGGATCGAGAGATAGACATCCTCCACAAGCCTATCATCGAATTCAAGTCCGCATAGCGCCAAGCCTTCCTGATAGCCGATATATCTGAATTCGTTATGCACATCCGACTGTTTTGGCGTAGGTCCGATGAATGCGATCCTAGTATGTCCGAGCCCATTGAGATATCGTACGGCGTCTGCCATCCCATCGCGCGCATCACAAAGAACCTCGTCCATTCCCCCCACGGGATTCAGTCCCGCATAGATCAGATTTGCTATGTTGGTACGGATCAGCTCCAAAGTCGAAGACCGTGAACGTCCTAAAATGACCGCGGCATCCAGACTTTTGCTTTCGATTCTGCTGGAAAAATCATCATCTTCGCAAAGAAGCAGATCGAATGTTATATTTCTGAACTGCGAAAGCTGAGAAATCTCCTCCTTGATTCCGGAAAGAACCTCGGAAAAAAACGGGGACAAAATACTCTCATGATCCGATACAAAAAGACACCCGATATTAAGTGCCGCATCCGCCTTATAGAGTCTGGTTCTCTTTTCCTCGTAATAACCCAAACGCTTTGCGGTATCCAGCACACAGCGGATCGTCTGCTCCTTCATCTTTCTCGACCTATCCCCTGAAAGGATCCTGGAAACGGTGGAAACCGAAAACCCCGATTCCTCCGCTATATCCTTTAATTTGACGTCATTCATAATTTATCCAAAAATTTGTCTCTATAAAGTACCTTCTATTTTAGATTTTAACATAATACTGTATGTTGACAATAAAAATTTTATCCAAATTTTTGGATTAACATCGCGAAAAAAAATCCGCCTTACAGCGGAAACCGGCGGCAGCTGGCACTAACGAGGCCAGCGCTCCTCAACCGGAACAAGCGCGGGGAAAGCCACATGAGGCTCGCTCTGATACCAATAGGCAACCGAAGACAAATCGTCCTGCCTTTCGAAAAGCCCTTTATGGCAGACCCCTATCTGCTGCAGCGTGACCCTGATATCCTTTTTGAAATACACGGGATCCATGAGGTGCCATCTATAGAACGCGCGCATGGGCGGGCAGTCGTCATTGTGATAGTTGTTGTGCAGGTTCTCATCGTGCCTGCTGTAAAACGGGTAGCCGAGGAACGGCGAGTTGAAGGTTCTTTCGACGGTTTTTCCCCCATCCTGTTTCGCAAAGCTCCAGGATCCTCCGAAATAATCCTCCATACCGGTACCGCAGATCGTAGGAAAATCCGAATCGCCGTCGAGATAGAATTTCATCTCCCCTTCGCCGTACCAATATCTTGAAAGAGTCGACATCGCAATAAAAGTACCGATATAGGCCCCTTCCCCCCTGACATCATCCAAGACAGTGTAGTCTTTTTTCAACATGGTCGGGTTCTCCCTCCTCCACCTGGCATGGAAATAGAAGGTGTCCTCGTCGACATCATCGCCCAGCGTGTAATCTATCTGATAGAAAAAAGCGGGAATATCCTCCGCGTGCTGGTTCTCCAGCGTTATGAGGGCGCTTTTTCCGAACGGCATCGGGAAAAAGCAGTTGAATCCCCTGGACGGAACTACCGACACAGGAATCGATTCGACAAGGTAGGTCTCGCCGAATCCGTTGCAAAAGAAATCCCCCAACGGTACTTCGACAGACGGATACGCCTCGCCGTCCCAATACATCCTAAGGACAAGATCGCGCAAGACGAAGCGCTCGCTGTCCGATGTGCGGTCGTCAACCGTCGCCCATATGTGGGTTATTTTTCCCGTTCCTTTGATATCCGCCAATGTCACAACCTCACCAGGCCTTACGTTCCTGAAGCAGGGACTACCTTTGCGGGCGACACCGAGCGGGGATGCCGAACGACCTCCGCAGCCCCTTCCGCCGGTAGGGTTCTCCGCATTGATGGCATATGAATATATCTTGTTCCTTTTATACAAACCGCTGTCAAACATATACTATTCTCCTTACCTGTCCGGTCATCTGGGCAACCGGTCTTTTCTTTTTGGGAAGACAGGCATGTTCCCATTCACCCCCAGATGATACCAATATGCCACGCTGGCCACGTCGTCCGCCCTTTCGAAAAGATGATCCCCGTTATGGCCTATCTGTTGTATCTCCACCCTGATATCTTTGCTGAAATAGATTGGATCGGGGATATGCCACCTGTAAAGGCCGTGGCGGGAACGGCATCATAGCCGTATATAGGCACCGTGCCGCTCACGCAGCTATGATATGGATACCCCATGAACGGAAGACAGTATGTGGTTTCCTGTCTGGATACCACACCGTACTGGTCCTTTTCAAAAAACCCCCAGGCTCCGCCGACATAATCCTCGACGCCCGTACCGCAGATCGTCGGGTATTCTCCATCCCCGTCGATATAGAACTTTATCTCGCCTTCCCCCCACCAGTAACGTTCGAGAGCGGTCCAGGCCAGATATGTTCCGACATATTGTCCGGCCCCCTCGACCCCGTCCAGGATGACATGGTCGCATCCTATGGAAGAATACTTCGTCCTGCGCCACTGGGCGTGGAAGTACCCGGTCTTTTCGCCTAAGGCTTCGACAAGGCAGTAATTGATGGTAAAAAAGAACGCATGAATAAGGCAGCCATGCTGGTTTTCAACGGTTATCCTCGCATGTTTTTTGAACGGCATGGGAAAGAAACAGTTGAATCCGCCGTAAGGGGCGACGGCTATCGGAAGGGACGAGACCTGGCATTTTGCGGAAAATCCGCAACAGAAGAAATCCCCCAGGGGGACCTCGACCGAAGGAATTGGGGATCCGTCCCAGTACATCCTCAGCACCAGATCGCGGAGTACGAACTCACCTTTCGACGTACTGTCCTGCACTGTTATCCAGATGTGGTTTATCACCCCCGGCCCTTGGATATCGGCCAGCACGGTCTCCTTGCCATCCTCCAGATCCAGATAAGCCTTTCCTTTGCGCCCCGGGCCCAGGATGCTCGACGCACGCCCTCCACCGCCCTTCTCCCCCGTCGGGTTCTCTGCGGAAATAGACCGTGATTCCCGAGGTTCGATCTCCGCAATGGATGATAAATTTCCAAACAACATAGAATCTCCTTACTACTGTTTTACACTTCCGGACATCATATCAACAAGATATCTCTGCAGGAAAACGAACAGTGCGACAATCGGGATTGTGACAATCGTGGACATCGCCATGATCTCCGCCCACTGTATGAAGAACTCACCCCTGAAGCTGGTAAGGCCCAGAGGAAGAGTCCAATAGCTGGCCCGTTTGATGAACGTGGCGGAAAACAGATAATCCCCCCATCCTGTGACGAACGCCACGAGGGCTATGGCGGAAATCGAAGATATTGACAACGGTATTATTATCCTGAAGAACACGCCCCAGGACGAACATCCGTCTATCTTCGCCGCCTCCTCCACCTCGATTCCTATCTTATTGAAGAAACCGACGAACAGCCATGCGCTGGTGGGCATGAACACCGCACAGTACGTTATCATAAGAACCCACAGGTTGTTGGTCATCCCCATGCTTGAGACGGTCATATAATAAGGGATGAGTATGATTATCCATGGAATGGTCTGTGTCAATGCGATCAAAAACCAGAAAACCTTCTTTCCCGTAAACCTAAAGCGCGAGATAGCGTACCCCAACATAGCAGAGAAGAATATGGCTAGAAAAGTAGCTATACCGCACACCCATATACTGTTCCACGACCATCTGAGAAAACCTGATCCGCTGAACTTGTAGTTGAACAGGGCGTTCTTATATGCATCCAGCGTTGGATTTGCAGGGATGAGGCTGTGGTCCAATGCGAAGATATCCTGCGTGGAACGGAGCGAATAGGAAATCATTATCACGAACGGTGTGACAACCACCAGGCATACGAGTATGATCAGGGCATACATCACGACGCCGTTCAATCTTCTTCTCAATGTCATATCACTCGGCCTCCTCTTTGTTCACTCCGCGGAAATATACGATGGCGAAGACAACGCATATCAGCAGGAGCATGACGCCTTCCGCACTTGCCATGCCGATCTTATAATATCTGAAGGCGTTCAGATAGATATCTATGCCCATGACATTCGTTGCGTTGTTGGGCCCTCCACGCGTGATGAGATAGATAAGCTCGAATTCCTTCACAGTCCATAGTATCTGCAGAACGAGCAATGTGTTCCATATTGGTTTTATCTGCGGCCATGTCACACACTTGAATTTTACAAGCGCGTTCGCTCCGTCTATGGACGCCGCATCGTAATAGTCCTTCGGTATTCCGCTCAACGCAGCAAGTAGCATCAGGGAGATGAACGGAAAATTCTTCCATATTCCGATGATTATCACCGCGACAAGGCTAGAAGTGGTATTTGAGAACACGTCCAGCTTGGCGAGACGGAACAGCATCTTGAACAATTCCGTCAGAATCCCGTAATTCGGATCCAAAGCGATGAGAAATACGTTGCAGGCCACGACCGTGGGCATCGCCCATGGTATGAGCATGAAACCTCTTGCAAGCGCCCTGCCCCTGAATGGCCTGTTGAACAGCAGGGCTACACCAAGACCCAGAAGCATTTTTCCCGCGACGCTGAACACCGTATAGACCAAAGTCGTTGTAACCATCTGGGAGAAATGGGTGATGCCGAACACCGCCCTGTAGTTCGCCAATCCAACAAACTCGTGCTCATCGGACGGGGATATCAGATTCCATTCCTGGAAAGACATCACGATCGTTTTTAAAATCGGATAAAAGACGAATACGCATAGAATCAAAAGTGCGGGGAGAATAAACTGCAGCACGACGATTCTTTGTCTATTCTCTACGGAAACAACCTTTTGCATCCTTTTCTCCTCCTATCAAAAAAGGGCAGGACAAGCCTGCCCGACAAATACAAACTATTGCAGGGCCTTAGCCATCTCCTGCTGTCCCCAATCAAGCGCGTCCTTTACCGATTTCGTACCGAGCAGCGCATCGGAGATAGACTGCTGTACGATGTGGTCGAATTCGTTCCACTGGACGATATCGGGAACAATCCTCATTTCGAAGTTCTGGCAGGTCTGTATGAATTCTGCCTGCTTGGGATTATCCACCGCATAATCATCGTATACGAGCTTGTTGGTGGGAGCCGCACGTCTCATCGCAAGCTTCTGCGCATATTTGGAATGCAGGAATGCGATGAACTCGAAGGCTTCGTCCGGATGCTCGCAGTTCGAGGAGATTGCAAGAGGATTGCCCCATGAGACAAGCACGGGCTCATTGTCGCCGTCGCTCGGGAACGGGATCATACCCAGATCAGTCTCATACCCGTCGCCCATCATCGCCTGGAAGTTCGCCAAGGTCCATACGGCCATCTGGCATGTGGCGATCGATCCGTTCGCAAACATCGCATGGATGTCCGTAACCGTCCGAAGTCCGTCCGGAGCACAGGAGTCGAACATCTTCTTTAGGAACTCGACTGCCCTGACGTTCTCCTCACAGTTGAAAATCAGCCTGTCGGCAGTATAAGGTCCCTCCTCATTTGGGAAAATACCTCCGCCGGCCGTCCAAAGCCAATGCATGTGCCACCATCTTGACAGCGTCTCGACATATGTCGGATGGCCCCATCCATAAACATCGACGGCGCCATCGCCGTTCTCATCGACCGTAAGCTTCTTCGCCGCTTCGAAATAGGTATCCCATGTCGCGAGCTCGGAAGGATCCACACCGTATTTCTCAAGGGTGGATTTCCTATAGGCCGTCATCGGTGCGCTGAACATGATATACGGCAAGGCAACGATCTTTCCATTCTTTTTGACGGAATCAATCATGTAGATGTCCTCCTCCAGTCTTGTGCCGTCATCAAGAACATAACCTTTTATGTAGTCGTCAAGCGGAATGAACACCCCACCCTTGCGCTGGGAATAATAACCTTCGAGTCCGGCTCCCGTATCGAGTGTTATGATATCGCCTTCGGCATTGCTTGCGATATCCAGGGCGAGCCTGTCCCAATATGTCTCGCTGGAAATGGCGGCAAGTTCGATGTGCACGTTCGGGTGCGTTTTCTCAAATTCCTCGATTATGGGCTTCAATTCCGTCTCATGTGTTTCGGCATCAAACCACTGGTACCACACAAGTGTGATCTGATCGTCTTTTTCAGACGAGCCGCTTGCAAATACGGTTCCACTGCAGATCAAAAGAATAATTCCGACAATAGAAACTAATTTCTTCATATTCTCCTCCTTTTCTGGATTTCAAGCCCAGTATATTTGCAGTTTTTTCAACTGTAAAGGAAAATATTATGATACATCAAGTATATTTTTATTATTTCATAACACAAATCATAATAATAAAGCAATATTTACCATATTAACGTGTTTTCTACTTGACTATACGAATATCATAAAAAAATAATCATAATATATGCCAAAAAAAGTTTTTGAAGATTTTATCCGTAATTTAAGAAGGGATATACTCACCAACTACGAAGCCGGAAGCAGATACCTGAGTGTGAGGGAAATCTCCGACAAGTTTTCTGTCAGCCTACAGACGGCGCAACGGGGGGTCAAGGAACTGAAAGACAAAGGACTGATTTCATCCAGACCTAATTCGGGAATCATCGTGCAGGAAAAGGAATCGGCCACGGCGGGACTGCGGCATAAGACGATATATGTCATATCGAACAAGCAGGACGGACATTTTTTTTCATCCTTCTACGACGGGGCGAAAATAATTTCCGACGACTATGGCATAAAAACCGAATTCCTCATGAACACGTTCTCTGACACGAGCTCCCTCAGTTTCGGAAACTATCTGACCTCACTGAAGGCGGACGGTCTGATAATGCTATCCTTCCCCAATTCGGAATTGCCGTTCTACCATGCGATCAGAGAGGGTGTGGACATAGTCTCGGACATCATACTTGATAAGCTGCCCATCCTTCCTTCGGTGCAGACGGATAATTTCAAACATTCATACGAGGCGGGAAAAGCCCTTGTGGCGGAGGGGTGCACGAAATTCTATGTATTCGGATATTACAGACAGCAGAACAAGCGCTTTTTGGGCTTCGACACCGCGGTGCGCGAAGCGGGCTACATTTCGACATACATCGAGATATCGTCTATTTCGGGAATCTCCGAAACGGCGGAGATATTGAGAAATTACAATGACCATACGGGACTGTTCATAGGAGACTATTCCTCGGCGTACGTGATCGACTCGCTATGTTCAAGGCAGGCGCTGATCCCAAGGCACATACTTGTCTACGATACGGACGACGAATACTTTTATGCAAACTATCTGCCTCCGATCAAGGCGGTAGGACCATCTTTCAAAATACTAGGGCAGAAACTCTGCTCCACGCTCATAAACAAATGGAAAACAGGCAAATATCTGGAACCGCTTCAGATAAAAATATGAATGCCGGCGCCCTGGCAGGATAAAATAATTGACAATTTGTAAAGAAACCTGTAAACATCTTTCTAGTGCTCCCGTAGTAAAATGGATATTACATTCCCCTCCGGAGGGAACAGTGGCGGTTCGATTCCGCCCGGGAGTAATTTTTATTTATCCCACACATCTTGAATAAATGTAATGCTCGGCTATATCATCCAAGCTGAGAGAGATATATGACGCTAGACAAGCTGGAAATAAACAAATCGGCAAAAATAGTCGCAGTCGGCGGGCCCCGTGTTGTACGCAGACATCTGCTTGATATGGGACTGACTCCGGAAACAATAGTCACATTGGTTAAAATAGCCCCGATGGGCGATCCGATCGAATTATGCGTGAGAGGTTACGAACTTACGCTAAGGAAAGAGGATGCGGCACAGATAAGTATCATGAGTGCCGATGCTCCAGAAAACAGAGGAAAAGTATCGGAGAGAAAAAAAAGCATCGCACACCCGCAAATCGGGGAAAAGATGCAGCATAAGCCGGGGGACAAGCCTCTTATTCCGGAAAGTGTTAGTATCACATTCGCACTTGCAGGAAACCAAAACAGCGGTAAGACCACACTTTTCAACCAGCTTACAGGCTCCAACCAACATGTCGGCAACTTTCCCGGAGTCACAGTGGACAGGAAAGACGGGAAAATCCGTGGACAAAATGCAACCGTCGTCGATCTTCCTGGCATATACTCACTCTCCCCTTTTTCAAACGAGGAGATAGTCACAAGGGATTTTCTGATAAAGGACAGGCCTGATGGGATCATAAACATCGTTGATGCAACGAACATAGAAAGGAACCTTTATCTGACGATGCAGCTCATCGAGCTGGACATTCCGATTGTCATTGCCCTGAACATGATGGACGAAGTCAGAGAAAATGGAGAGACCATAGATATCAACAGGCTTGAGGAGGCGCTGGGCGTTCCAGTGGTGCCCATATCCGCAGCGAAGAATGAAGGCATTGCAGAATTGATAGAGCATGCCATGCATGTGGCCAGGTTCAAGGAAAGCCCGGGCAGAGTCGATTTCTGCCCTTCAGAAGGGAGCAACAGTGATACGGCGATGCACAGAAGCCTGCACGCCATCATGCACCTTATCGAAGACCATGCAAAAAGAAGTGGGCTGCCTGTTCGTTTTGCCGCTTCGAAACTAATAGAAAACGACGAACCGATACTTGAGCAGCTCGAGCTGGATGAAAACGAAAAAGAGACGTTGGAGCATATATTGCTCCAGCTTGAAAGTGAATCGGGAAGCGACAGGGAGGCATCCCTTGCCGATTCCAGATTTTCTTTTATAGAAGCCGTATGCGACGAGAGCGTTGTAAAGCCGTCGGAGAGCAAACAAAGGATAAGAAGTTTAAGGGCGGACAAGATCCTCACCGGAAGATTTACGGCAATACCTGCATTTCTGCTGATAATGGCCCTGATATTTTATTTAACTTTCGGACCGCTGGGAACCGGATTGTCCGATCTTCTGGCCATGGGTATCGACAAGCTTACAGCTGTGGTGGATTCCGGCCTTACGGCATTCGGACTGAACCCGGTGGTCCATTCTCTTGTAATCGATGGCATATTCGCAGGAGTTGGAAGCGTTCTGAGCTTCCTTCCGATCATAGTCGTTCTGTTCTTCTTTCTTTCGATACTCGAAGACAGTGGATACATGGCCCGGGTTTCCTTTGTTATGGATAAGATTCTAAGAAAAATCGGGCTTTCTGGCCGCAGCTTTGTGCCTATGCTGATCGGATTCGGGTGCACGGTTCCCGCAATAATGGCCACCAGGACGCTCTCATCCGAAAGGGATAGGAAGATGACAATCCTATTGACACCGTTCATGTCATGTTCTGCAAAGCTTCCCATATATGCTCTTTTTACTGCTGCATTCTTCAGTTCATGCCAGAGCCTTGTTATGATCGGGCTATATCTGATAGGCATCATTGTCGGAATAATTGCCGCACTTATTTTAAAGTCAACCGGATTCAAGGGCAACCCCGTACCGTTCGTGCTGGAGCTTCCAAACTACAGGATGCCAAGAGCAAAGAACGTATCCCAGCTGATATGGGAGAAAACCAAGGACTTCATTACAAGAGCTTTCACGCTTATATTCTTTGCAACGATCATCGTCTGGTTCCTGCAAAGCTTCGACATAAGGCTCAATCTTGTAACCGATTCATCCTACAGCATGCTTGCATCCCTCGGCTCGCTGATTGCTCCGGTTTTCGCCCCTCTTGGATTTAATGACTGGAGGATTTCCACGGCACTGATAACAGGCTTTACAGCAAAGGAAAGTGTTGTAAGCACGCTGGTGGTACTCCTTGGCGGAGATATTGCAGCCCTTAAAGGCATGTTTACCCAGTTCTCTGCATTCGTATTCCTAGTATTCACACTGCTCTACACTCCTTGTGTAGCAGCAATCGCAACGGTAAGAAGGGAATTAGGGAGAAGATGGAGCATAGCTGTAGTTGTCCTGCAATGTCTGATAGCATGGTTTGTAGCGTTTGTTGTGCACACCATCGGAATACTGATATGAGATCTTGAGGAAGTGATGGAACCATTCATAATCACAGAGGAAGACGAGAGAATCAAGGCTCTCAAGAAGAAAGACAAAAGACTTGCCCAACTTATATCGATTGCAAAGAGCGTGTACTGTCCCATGTACACCGATGGCTATGAATTCATCGTTGAGCAGATTGTCTCGCAGATGCTTTCAAACGCCTCGGCAGGCAAGCTGATTGAGAAACTGGAGACTGTTGCAGGAGGACGGATAACTGCTGACCGCATATTGATTTTGAGCATGGACGATATTGCATCCATCGGGATATCCAAGGCCAAGGCCGGATATATCATGTCGTTCACAAACGCTGTCGCAGACGGAAGCCTTGATCTTTCGAAGCTTGAAGGAATGAGCGATGAGAATGTGATGAAAGAGCTCACATCTGTAAAAGGGATAGGAAACTGGACCGCAAAGATGTATCTCCTTTTCGTATTACAGAGGCAGGACATACTACCGTATGAGGATGGAGCATTCCTACAGGCCTATAAATGGCTTTACGAAACAAAAAACACGAAAAAGGATGCTGTAATAAAGCGGTGCTCGAAGTGGAGCCCATACTCATCACTTGCATCCAGGTTTCTGTACCAGGCTCTCGACTCAGGGTTGATGAAGACATCGTTTTCAGAGCTTGCTGGAAAATGATACCAGAATTTTCACCAGTAGAATAAGACAACGTATTTCGAGTTTTAACGGCCCGCCTGCATGCTTCATATACATGTGAGCTTAACCAGATATCTCTACTACTCCTCCACAGATGCTGAGGGATGGAATTCGAACTGCATTACTCTAAGTCCTTCCATTTCAGTGACCTTGAAAACGCCTATCGGTGTTTCAACAGAATCTCCAGGACTTAAGATGCTCTCAATAAACTGCGTAACGTATGCAGCGACGCTTGTAAGCAATCCCTGCTTGTCGACATCGAGTTCAAAATAATCCTCGAAATCCTTGAATGACACATCTGCCTGGACAAGATACGCTCCCTCTTCCCCATCTTTCTTTGTTATTGCATCGGGCTCGATCACCTCATGCTCGTCGTAAATGTCGCCGAAAAGCTCTTCAACAACATCCTCCATGGTGACAACACCTGAAAGCTCGCCGTATTCGTCAAGAACCATCGCCATTTGGATCTTATTCTTCTTGAAAAGCGAAAACAAATCGTCCACATGTAGGATTTCAGGAACAAACGTAGGTGCGGATGCGATTTCCGAAAGCTTCTTTTTCCTTTCTCCCCTGGCAATGGCCTTCAGCATGTCGCGCAAGATCAGAACTCCGATAATCTCATCCTTGCTTTCCCCATAAATTGGAATTCTGGAGAAGCCTGAAAGCACAATCTTCTCGTAGCTTTCTTCTATCGTCTTATCGCCGTCCAGCATGAACACATCGACCTTTGGTGTCATTATCGAAAGAATGTGCGTATTTGAAAAATCGAATACACGCTCCACCATGTCCGACTCGTTCTTCTCAACAACCCCTTCATCCTCTGCGGCATCGATGACACTCATTATTCCCTCAACACTCATTCCATCTTTTTTATTACGACAGAAAATGCGGGTCACAAAATTGGATATCATGCGGAAAACAAATACTACAGGAAAGAAGACGATCGTCAATATTTTCACAGGAATAGCCATGGCAAGCGCTATGCACATGTTGTGGTTGATCGCTATCTGCTTTGGTGTTATTTCCCCAAATATGAGAATAACAAGCGTCAACACACCTGTTGCAATCCCAACAGCATGATTTCCAAAAGCGGAAATGACCATGCTTGTCGTAAGGCTTGATGCAGAAATATTAACGATGTTGTTTCCGATCAGTATAGTCGTAAGAAGAGTATCAGGGGAATTGGCCAGTTTGTAAGCCACCTCGGCCCTCTTACCCTTCTTCTTTTTGAGTTCGTTCTTCTGAATTATCGAAAGCGAAGTGAACGACGTCTCGGTGCCGCTGAAAACAGCTGAGAGCACCACCAAAATAATCACAGCTGGGAGATGGGTCATAAAATACACCTCCCGCATCTACTTAAAGGATCTTCCATAAACAGAGAATAATATATAAAAAATATCACCAGCTGTCAAAACCCCGGATGCCGGCACAAATTCATAAGGAGCTTCAGCCCTGTATTGCTCTTGCAATCCCCAAGTGCTTTCATTGCCTCTTTTTTGGGTTCCTCAGATTCTATGCATCCGGAGATGATACGAGCCTCGTCAAACAAGCTTTTCCGTTTATCGACAGCCCCTTCTACATCTTTGGATGAAAGAAAAAGGATATCCTTGAAATAAGATTCCGGATATCCCGCTTTATTCAAAAAATATTTTAGCTCATCTTCCACCTCATCATTTTCCTGCTGCATACATCTTATATTTTCAAGTATTGCAGATGCGTTTATAATATCCAAATCAGTCTTGCAAAACCCTTCCATCCGACCTAAAAGACTGACCAAAGCATAAAATATGATCATGTGCCTTTTTACTTGAAAATCATCTTTCTGGTAAGAAAACGCATCCAACAAAAGCATGTCTTCCCTTGTCATAACTCCTCCTCTGGGAAAATCTTCCCATCTTGCTTTTCCACTTGAAGGCATTTTATCCATGGCACATAATAAGGGTTCACAAATTCCTTACGATAAGAACAAGAAACGTACCCCGTTTGAAATCTGAAAGCATGAATCTCCTCTTCAAAAAGATGAATATGTATGGGTTTTCATAGCTTCAAAACCAAACATACAGAAAAAATACAAGTAAAAATAGGAAAATCGACATAATTGGATTTTTATGATTTTAAACAACAAGCTTTTAATTAAGAGAAAAGGCAGAGAAAATGGATGCAAAACTCTCAAAGATAAAGCTGAATCCTGTTTCCGTTTTCATCCTGCAACCTTCTCAGTTCAAGAGAAAAATACTTTTCCCCCAGATTGCCGTCAAGAAATGCTGAAGGGCTGCCATTGAATGCAAGACGGCCTTCATTTAAGACAAGAATCCTATCGGCAATCATAAGCGCCCTGTTCATGTCATGCATCGATAAGAGCACTATGCGATCTTCCTGTTTTATCTTCTCGATGATGTTTTTTGCCCTTTTCTTGAATTTTGCATCCAAGGATGCCTCCGGCTCATCAAGATAATATGCTTTACTGTCCCTGACAGCCATGAAGGAAAGAAATGCAAGCTGACGTTCGCCTCCGGACATCCTTGATACTAAAGTGTTGGAAAAACTTTCCATCCCAGAGAGCATAAGCACTTCCTCTATTCTTTTTTTTGCCTTTTTTTTGTTCAGCCCCGAAGATTCAGCCGCATAAAAAAGAAGCTGCATCAAACTCATATCCACGGAGGGAACAATTTGGGGAAGAAGCGAATGCAGTGACGCCCTTTTCTCCATCGGATATTCTTTTAAATCTTTTCCACCGTATTTTATGCAGCCTGAATAGCCGTTGTAATACGAGCTGAGGCATCGGATCAAACTGGTTTTGCCGCTTCCATTGCTGCCCAAAAGCACAACGATCTCCCCATCTTGGAGAGTAAAAGAAACATCATTGAGTATTCTTTTCCGACCTGTTTCAAGGCCGAGACCTTCCACTTCAACCATACATCCTCCTTTTAAGCAGCAAAAATAAGAAAAAAGGAACACCAATGACGGCCATGAATATTCCTGCTGGAAGCTCGGACGGCCTTATCACAATACGGCCCAGCAGATCGGCCAAAATAACAAGGATAGCCCCAAGCAAGGCGGAAAACGGCAATTTCATTCTCAGATCATCACCGATGATATAACGTGCCATATGAGGAACCACCAGCCCCACGAAGCCAAGCAAGCCAGAAAATGTTACTGCAGATGCGGCACTAAGAGCTCCGACCAACAAGGCTGAACGCCTGAGCAATCTTACCCTTATGCCTATTGAGGATGCGATCTCATCCCCAAGGGAAAGGTAATTCAGCTTTCCTGCAAGAAACAAGGAAGCGATGAAGGAGGCAATAATGAAACAGGATGGAACATACAGGTTTTCCAAATACAGGCCCGAAAACCCACCTATGGAAAAAGCGCTGTATGTTGAAAGGACATCCGGATCCAAGGAGGAAATGACAGAAATACCAGCGTTGAACAACGCGCCAACGGCAACACCTGATAGTATGAGGGTGCTCTTCACATCGAAACTTCTTACCAACGATGAAATGAAAACCACTATCAGGACAGCGCACAAGGCTCCGAGAAAAGATGCGAGGGCAAGATAAGCATAAGCAAAAGGAAAAAAAGAAAGAAACAGCAAAACAAAAAAGCCTGCTCCGGCATTGATTCCTACAACATTCGGAGATGCCAGATCGTTTGCTGTCGCACTCTGGATCAGGACTCCGGATACAGAGAATGCGATTCCTGCAAAGAAGGCTCCAAGAACACGGGGAAGCCGCAATGCATAAAAAATTACCAATGCAGTCTCATCCTTTGAAAAAAAAGAGGAGAAAGAAACACCTGAGCTGCCAAAACCGATTGCAGCAACAAATACAATGAACAATAGTGCAAATGCACAAGAAAATGCAATCGGAGCTTTATTTCTCATCAAAAACTCCCGGATAAAGGATCGAAGCCAAAAAAAAGTAAGACTCGGCCCATCTTCCATTAGGCTTGTAATGAAACAAGTCTTTGGGAAGGAAAAACACCTTATCCTCCTCAACCGCCTTCAGATTCCGCCAGCCCGGTTTATCCAACAAACTTCCCATGTAGGCAATACTCGCCTCCTCATTGCCTTGAGGGACGATGAGAATGAGATCCGGATCGCAAACAAGAACGGATTCCAAAGCAAGACTCTCGGAAAGCACAGGAACATCCTCTGCGATATTATGGGCACCAAGATCTGCAAGGATTTTTGCAGCAAAATGCTCATCCTTGGTCTTTGCGCGCGTGGAAGAAAAACCGCTTCCGCATCGTACGAAGAGTACAGAAGGTTTCTCTTCAACCTTTTGCGCTTTTGAAATAATTTCTTCTATCCGGACCTTCTGTCCCTCTCCATGAATCTCAAAAAGATCTTTTCGACCTGTCAAATCCGTCAAAATGGAAAAATAATGATAGAAATCCCCAAAACTTTCCAATCTGATCAATGCTGCAGGAATATTAAGACGTTCAAGTTTTTCTACCGCTTTGACATGACTCGGCGTATCCGGGGACGCAAGCACGAAATCAGGCTTGTTATAAATGAGCATTTCCTCATCAATGTGTATTCCCGCACCGTTATCCACAAGAAAAGCATCTTGAGGGGCATACCCCTTTTCGATGGCATCCTTGATTGTTATTGATACATTTCCCCCGGCAAGGTGCCACAAATCGGCAAGCGATGAATTCAGGCATGCTGTATTTTCAATGCTTTTTACATCGACAAGCCTGCCTTCAGAATCAAGAAAAGATGTAGAAAACAAAGGAACAAATGAAAACAAAACGATAAAAAGAACGGCAATACAACGTTTCGGCATGATCGTCTCCAGGAAATTAAACAAAACAATTCAAGGATTATTTCAAGGCCCTTTCCTGATCATGCAGTCTGGCAAATCCGATTACGATGATACCGTTTTTTCTGAAAAAATTCCAGAAAAAACGGTACTTGTGCAAGCACATACAACCTATCAACAGGTTGCTCCGCCCACAACCTCCTTCTTCAATATCTTTTCCTTATCCAGATTTGTGCTGAAAAGTTTCTTCTCAACATATTCAAACCCAAGGCGCTCAACGGTATCGGCAAACCTTTCACCTGTCTTTCCTTCATCGCGGAACAACAGGATGGCTTTCTCGATGATATCGATGACTTCCTCATCCGAAGTCATAAGCTTTGAAAGGGGCTTTCCCATAGCCACACGCTTACCCCACCTTCCACCGATGAATATCTTATAACCCATTGTCCAGTCGCTGGTAACCCCGAAAGGACAGATGGAGGCGCAACGTCCGCAATGGTTGCAACCATCGGCTTCAATCCGCAGCCTTCCATCCTTGACAGAAGCAACCTTTACCGGACAGGAGTTTACGACATGACACACCTTGCATCCCTTGCATTTGTTCAAGTTGAAAAGGATTACGCGCTGCCCGACTATACCAAGATCGTTCAAATCCGGCTTGACACAATTATTAGGACATCCGCCGACTGCAATCTTGAACTTATGAGGAAGAGAAACATCATGCCATCCTTCATAAAATATCCTATGGATCTTTTCAGACAAGGCGAAGGTATCTATCAAGCCATACTGACAGGTCGTTCCCTTGCAGGATACAACCGGGCGTACCTTCGATCCGGTTCCACCAGTCTGCAACCCCGCTTTTGCTATGAATTCACGCAATGGCTCGATATTGGAAAAAGGTACTCCCTGTATCTCCAAAGTCAACCTGGTGGTCATTGTGATCTCTCCAGAGCCAAACCGTTCCGCAGCCTCGGCTATGACCTTATGCTGCTCGCTGGATATCTTTCCATTGACAGTGATGACCCTGACATTGAAATGATCCGGATTCCTCTTATCCTGAAGACACCCAAGCCCCTTGACCCGTTTGACTTCGGATTCCGGGATCAGGGAGCCAAAATCGATTTTAACATCGTTAACGGTCAATCCTCCCTCCAATACCCTTGTTTCGGTATATCCGGCAGCCTTCAGCCTATTTTGCAGAAAATATCCTCTTTTACCTTTCGCACAAACCAAAAGAAGCTTCTCGTCCTTTGCAATTCCGGGAATGGAATCAACAACCTTGGTCAAGTCTACCCATTTGGCACCCGCTATGGTCTTTTCCGGCAGCGCATCTATTACATGATACCCTTTTGCGCCATTTTTCAGATATTCATATGGTGTTATGGTCTCAAATTCTCCTGAAATCTTATTTTCAAGAATATTGCAGGCCTGAACAAATGGATGGATAGCCGTTGAGAAAGGCGGTGCATACGCAAAATCCAGCGTATCGAAATCATCGATTCTCATTCCCGTGGCCAGCCCTGTGACGGCTATATCCACCATTTTATCGACAGCGCCGGAACCTGCGACCTGGATTCCAAGCAGTTTCTTTGTCTTTTTATCCGCAACAAGCTTTGTGACAAAAAATGATGCTCCTGCATAATAATGTGCCTTGTCATCCGTGACCGCCACAACACTCACCGGTTCATGTCCAAAAGAAACAGCTTGTGCTTCTGTAAGACCGGTACGCCCTGCATTCAGATTATCCAGCACCTTGACAACACCGGTGCCATAAGCCCCTTGATAAGAGGCATTCTTACCAACGATGTTTTTTGCCAATACCCTGGCCGATATGTTTGCAGTGGAACCCATGGCTGAATACATCCTCTCTCCGGTGAATCTGTTTCTCACAAGAGCACAGTCTCCTGCAGCATAAATTCCTTCTATATTGGTCCTCATAAAATCGTCGACAAGGATGGCTCCCTTTGACATCTCGATGCCGCTTTTTTCAAGGAAGGAGGTATTCGGTCTCACGCCTATCGCAAGAACAACCAGATCGGCCTTGAGAACTGAAGACGAGGTTTCAACGGCCTCGACCTTATCCTTTCCTCTTATAGCCTTGATTCCTGTTGAGACCAGAACCTTGATTCCGCGCGCGACGATCTTCTTTCTGACCCATTCAGCCATCTCGTAGTCAAATGCGTTGGGCATGATCTGATTTGCAAAGTCTATTACCGTGACATTCAGTTTTTTAGCCAAAAGGTTCTCTGCAATCTCAAGTCCGATGAATCCGGCACCGACGACAACTGCAGATCCGACATCATCACGATCTGCGTAATTCCTCAGTGCGACAGCATCCGAAGGTGTCCTTACCTTGAAAACACCTTCCAAATCCTTGCCCTCGATATCAGGAACAAAAGCAGATGCACCGGTGGCTATGATCAAGCGGTCATAGGTCTCTTTTAAGGATGCTCCGTTTTTCAGATACTCCACCACGTGGTTTTTCGTATCTACTGAGACAGCCTGTGCGCCGGTGACAACCTCCACTCCTGTAAGTGCAGAATATTTTTCAGGGGTGTTGACAATGAGATCTTCCCTGCTGGGGATCATTCCCCCGACATAATACGGCAGGCCGCAGCCTGCATATGAGATATCCTCATCCTTTGTAAGAATCTTGACATCGATGGATCGGTCTTCCCTTTTTATCTTAGCGGCAGCTTTTGTACCCGCAGCAACAGCACCCAATACGAGAACCTTCATTGCAATCCCTCTTTTCTTGAATTTTATTCAGTATACAGGTATTGCATTGCTAATTAAAGATGCATGAAGAGGCAAAAAAGCCTGTTCATGTTTTTTCTTCTGGGCCACCACCATTGGATAAAAACAATCCCAAGAGCGCAAGAAACATACCGGATGCGGATAACAGATTGATCTTCTCATCAAGCAAAAGCACCGAAAAAACCACGGTGACCAAAGGGATGGCATAAATGTAAACGCTTGTTTTGACCGGTCCAAGAATCGCAACAGAATAATTCCAAATTGCAAAACACGCCGCGGACGCACCGATCCCAAGATACAGGAAATTCAAGAGATTAACAGGGTCTAAAAAGGAGGATAAACTTGCTTCAAATCCCAAGAATAATGAAGATGGAATTATAAAAATGATTCCATAAAAGAAAACTCGTCTGGTTGTTTGAATAACATCAAATCCAAATGAGGCAATCTTTTTTGTCAATACGGCATAGAAGGCCCACACAGCTGCAGCAACCAAGGAAAGAAAATCTCCAAATGGATTCAGCTGAAACGATGAACCTGCAAAACTTATTAAAGCGATACCTGAAAGAGCAAGGATGAAACCAATAATGAATGACGGTCCGACCTTCTCTCTGCCTTTTGAAAGGAAATAAGAAAGAAGAAAGGTGAAAAGAGGTGCGGACGATACCACAACTGACACGTTTGCCGCCTGGGTATAGGTCAGTGCAATATTCTCCAAAAGATAATAAAGGCACACTCCGGTAAGTCCAGCAGAGGCAAACACGATCTCCCTTTTTAAGGATTGCAATGGAATTATCCTATGGTTGAAAGCCAAAAGAGCCAGATAACCTATCATGAACCGGATGACAAGGATTGCTGCGGGAGAAAAGTCTTTAAGAAGAACCTTTGTGGAAATGAATGTCGTACCCCATAAAAACACGGTGGAAATTGCCGCAAGATGTCCTTTTAGAAGCTTTTTATCCGTATCCACATCGTCCTCCCGATAAGAATCCTGAAAGAGGATACAACAATCAGCATTTTCTTGAAAGGGGCTAGATCTGATACACTCCGTAAAGTTTCTCCCCGCAGGAAGGGCATAGCCCGTCTGCTTTTGGCTTTTCAATGCGGCAGGAGCAGCGGGGACATCTTACAAAAGAATCTAGGCCGCTGTTTCCAGGGTATACATAAGGGACTGCGGATTCAAAGGCAATTTTAAGCATCCTTTTCAAGAAGCTCTCGCTTGTCGGTCTCCTATCGCTCATCAAATACATTGGGAAAAACCTTGACAGATGCCATACCTTGACATTGCATGATGATAGGCAGCTGCCCAAATAACGTATCATGGATTCATCATGGATGCCTTCTATCACCATGGTCGTAACTTCCAGATGCGCCCCATATTCCGAAATTCTCCTTATCGAAGAAAGGACAGATGAAAAGGAAGAATGGCAAATACATCTATAAAATTCCTCATCGCCTTTCAGATCCACATTATATGCATCGATATACGGCAGGATCCTTTCCATGGAGGTCTCGGAAAAGCTGCCATTGGTAACCATTATGTTCTTTATATTCCGCTTGCGTGCAAGCTTTGCAACATCAAGCATATAATCCTGCCATACAATAGGTTCAGAATAAGTGTAGCTTATAGAGGGACAGTTATAAGCAGAGGCATAGCCTACTATGGAATCTGGATCGACCGCATCTTTCATGAAATAGCGTTGGGATATCTCATAATTCTGACAAAAATCACAAGTGAAATTGCACCCCGGCATGGCTATGGAAAGAGTAAAGGATCCTGGCAAGAAGTGGTAAAGCGGCTTTTTTTCGACAGGATCTGCAGCAATGGAGACCAGCCCTCCATAGCATCGGTCCTTAATAGTACCGCAATCATTGATACGGCTTTTACAGAACCCCATCCCTCCTTCCGGAATTTCGCACAGCCTATAGCAGAAATCGCATCTCATTCTTCAAAAGACTCCACTTCAAATACCTTAAATGAGGCATCAGGAGCTTTCCAAGCATCGCTGAAAAGGCCGGCTTTCCTGCTCAAAGCTGAAAGCAGCTCGCTTTTGGACCATCCGGTCTCCTCAGCAACCTGAGGAAGAAAGATTGCCCGCCTTCCTCCTTTTTCCATCACAATCCCATGCTTTGACAAAATGAAATCTTCTAGACTCAGAATAAAAACAGGAGGTGTCAGTATAGAGATTTCTATCTTACAGGATGTCAGCTCATCCTTTGTCAGGGGATTGAAACGGATGTCATTGAAAGCTGCATCCCTTGCAAGCATGAATATCTGCCTGTAAAGAGGGGCAACAGGCTCAAGATAACCGATACAGCCTCTGAGATCCCCATTCTTTCTCAATGTGACAAAAGCTCCGCGCCAGAGATCGGTATCGGGCAAAAGCAATTCTGTTCCATCAAAATAGCTTTCAATTGATTTTCTTGCCAATGCAAGAAGCTCAACCTGTAAATCCCTATCCATGCTTATTTCCTCCAAAAAACATCGCAATATGATACAAAATCATCCTCTTTACCACCTTTGTCCAAGCTTGTGCAGTGAGGCCCCACAATACCAACAGTTTTTTTCAAACTTGCAAAACGGGAAAGAATGAGGGCCGGAACAAGCCCGCAGATGGTTGATTCATGATAACGGGAAAATGCTTCTTCACTCCTGCCTTGTGCCAGAAGACCTGCACATATAAGGTCTTGCTCCACGACCTTGCCGACGGCATATGGGCCATAAGGCTCATAAGAAAAACGCTTTCCATAATGCGTGAAATCGCTTGAAGCTACTACTGCTGTCCTGTCATCAAGATATTCAAAAAGCCTTGCTGCCAAAAAATCTATCTCGCCAAAATCTCTGACATGGCTGATGAGAGCATAAGAAACACTAAGGCCGCCATGTTTTTTTATAAAAGGAAGAAACATCTCCACAGCATGCTCATCATTGATGGCCCGATCATTAATCTCATTTGGCTTTAAATCAAAAGGCTTGGTTTCTACGCTTCCATATGGAGTGGCAGAAAATGTGAATAAAGAGGTGGTGAAAACCCCCGGCGTAAGATAATGGTAATGAGAAGGAGAAAGAATAAGAACATGGTCCACATCTTTATCCAAACGTGAAAAAAACTCATTGATCAGGCTTCCGCTGTAATAAAGCCCGGCATGGGGTAAAACCGCATACCTGAGCCCTGCACCATCTTTGTTGGATTCAAGATTGATTATGGCATCCAGATCCTTTATATCCGAAGGATACCAAAAGCCGGCAAATTTCGCTTTTCTTTCCATATTTTTATATTATACCCAAGAAGAAAAGGCATTGTGCAAAAAAATGGCTGCCGAACAGCAGCCATACGCCTCATGACCAAAAAATCAGATGATATTATATTTTTCTTTCAGAGCATCAATAGTTCCATTTTCTTCCAGAGTTTTTAAAGAAGAATTTATGATTTCCAGAAGTTCTGTGTTACCTTTCTTGACGCACATTGCAATCTGTTCAACCTCGTCTGAGGCATTCCCGCTTATAGAGAGCTTGCCGGCATAATTCTCGTTTGCAAGCACGAAATCGGCGGCGATAAGAGAATCACAGACGACCGCATCCACATTGCCGTTCAAAAGGTCTTCCACCGCAAGGGGGATTTCATCATATACAGAAAGGATGATTCCAGGAGCGGTTTCCGCAACAAAATGACCAGTAGTACCGATCTGCACACCTACCTTGCTGCCGGAAAGGGTTTCAAAGGAATTGACCTTGTCCTCATCCCCTGCCCTGACGATTATTGACTGCACGACCTCAAGAATCGGATCGGTAAAATCAAGAGTCATCTTCCTTTCTTCCGTTATGGTGACACCGGAGGCCACAGCATCATAAGAGCCGTTGACAAGGCCGGCGAATATGCCATCCCAACCGGTATTCCTCGATTCCATCTCAATGCCGGTAAGTTTGCTCATTTCGCTTATGATATCAACCTCAAATCCTACGATTTTTCCACTTTCGTCCACATATTCAAGTGGAGGCCATGTGCAGTCCTGCGCGAAAACGTATTTTTTTGCCACCTCTTCCTGTGCGCCTCCTGCAAAAATAGAAAATGCTGCAACAAGAACAAGCAATATGGTGATAATTTTTTTCATTTTCTCTCCCCCAAACTAAAAAGATATTGCCATAATGCAAATTTATCCAATATTAGTCAATATTTTTATGCATAAATATACATAAATTTGCATAATTCTTTTTTAAAACAGTTTAGAGAATGTATCATAATAACCTTTTGCAAACACAACAAGAATTATCACAGGGAGTATCCATTTTACATAAAACCTTGCCCAAGAAGGAAACTTCAGACCATCACCCTCATCTGCTTCATTCAAAAACTTATTCCATCCCCACCCTTTTTTGCTGCTGCAGAAAACCACAAGAAGAAGCGACCCCAAAGGCATTATCGTGCTTGATATCAGAAAATCCTCAAGATCCAACACCGAAGTACCCTGCCCCAGCGGGGCAAAGCCAGAAAGGATGTTGAAACCGAAAACACACGGAAGGCAGAGGATCATTATGGCAATACAGTTTACCCATGTGGCCTTTCTCCTTGTCCAATGCTTTTCATCCATCCAATATGAAATGATGTTTTCAAACACTGCAACAAGCGTGGTCATCGCCGCAAAACTCATGAAAAGGAAGAACAGGCTGCCCCACAAAACCCCAAGAGGCATCTTATTGAAAATGTTCGGAAGAGTCACAAACAGAAGTCCAGGCCCCGAATCAGGATTGACGCCATAGGAAAAACATGCCGGAAAGATTATTAGCCCGCTCATTATTGCAACAAACGTGTCCAATGCGATCACCCTTACAGACTCTCCGGTAAGGGACTGTTTCTTATCTATATATGAGCCGAATATGGCCATTCCTCCCATTCCGATGCTAAGAGTAAAGAATGCCTGGCTCATCGCATTGAATACAACCTCTCCTATCCCATATTCAAGAACCTTGGAAAAATCTGGCAGAAGATAAAAGCTCAGCCCCTTTGATGAACCAGGAATCAGTATTGAATTTACGGCAAGAGCAAACATGATCACAAGAAGCAGGATCATCATTATCTTGGTGACCTTCTCCACCCCTTTCTGCAAACCTATTCCACATATCATGAAGCCAAGAAGAATTGCAAGCCAGGCAAACCCGATCTGCAATGTCGGCTGAGCCTGGACAGAAGAAAAAAACGCTGAAACAGCATTGCTGTCAAGATTGGTGAATGCACCGGTAAAAGAGGAAATGAAATAATAAAGCAGCCAGCCGGTGATGACAGTGTAAAACATCATCAACAGATAATTGCCGGCAACCGCCACATAACCATAGCAATGCCATCTGCTGCTTTCCGGCTCAAGCGTTTTCAATGCCCCTGCAATATTTTTTCTGCCTGCTCTTCCGATAGAAAATTCCATGACCATGACAGGTAGGCCCAATAGCACAAGAAACATTAGATAAATCAGTACGAATACGGCCCCTCCATATTTTCCTGTTATATAAGGGAACCTCCATACATTTCCAAGCCCGATGGCGCAGCCGGCGGAAAGAAGAATGAATCCAAGTCTGGAAGATAGAGACTCCCTTTGCTTCTGGTTTGACACATCAGCCTCCTTGCTGTGATTTAAAAAACTTCAACAATTATCGCACGTATGGAATCACAACACAACCAAATCATTTTTCTTCCCTTTGCAATATGGTTTTTAATAGGCTATCCTTATTCCCATGCCCAGACGTCTTTTGATCGGGGACCTGCACGGTGCATACAGATGTCTTATGGATGTTCTGGAAACATGCAGGTTTGAATTCGGAAAGGATCATCTTTATTTTACAGGCGATGTTGCAGACGGGTATCCAGACGTGTTCGAGTGCCTGCGTTTTTTCCGGCAACTGAAAAATTTTCATCCGGTAATAGGCAATCATGACATATGGCTGCAAAATTATCTGGCATACGGAATTTCTTATCCGGCATGGCTTGAACAGGGAGGGAACCACAGCGTCGCATCATTTAAAAAATCGGGTTTGACACGCGACGGATTCTGCGATTATGCCGAATATCTTGCAACATGGCCGTATGTCAGAATAGAAAACTCTTTTTGCCTGATGCATGCCGGTCCATCAGTATCCACAACCTACGACAGTCTTATTCTACTTTCAAAAATGAAAAGGAACCTCTATGAAAGAACAGCTTCAGAGGTATCGGACTATAAGAGGGTTGCAGAAATATCAGCGGTATGGGCACGGGATTATTATTATTCGGCGCTTGATCATATGCATGGTATGAAACCTCTTATGCAGCCTTTCGAGCCAAGGATAAGATTTTTTGTGGGACATACCCCTGTTCTTGAAGGAATTCCTTTCATAAACAGTAAATATGATTTGGTAAATGTCGATACCAAAACCGGTTACGGAGGACGGCTGACAATCATTGATATGGATAGCTTGGACTACTGGCAAAGCAGGAGCGCCGAAGAGCTTTATCCTGGTCATAATCCCAGATGAGAATAGAATTTCATCATCTCATATATTTCCCGGTTCCTTTTTTCAAAAATGCTGTTTTTATTCCAAATGAATGAAAAATCATGTTTGATATTGAAATCTTTTACATCAATGATCTCTAATAGTCCATTCTTGCAGCCTTCTTCTGCTACAGGCTCATACATGAATGAAATCCCTAAGCCATTTTCAACCATCTTCACAATCGCATTCAAATTACCAATTTCATAAACGTCTTTGAAATCCGATACGCTTTTGTTTTGCTCTGCAAGATATCTTTCCAATACATCCCTGGTCCCAGAGCCCTTTTCCCTTATGATCAGCATATGCTCAAATAGATCCTTGAAAGCCGTTTTGCCTTTCACACTCCCCTTTTTTGCCACAGGAACATAGCGCACCGATGCAAATTTCTGCGATACAAACCTCCTATCGTCAAAAAAGCCTTCAACGATTGCAAAATCGATCTTCCCAAATTTTAGTGCGTCCAAAAGCATATCAGTATTTTCCACCAGCATGCTGATTTTCAGATCAGGATTCTCTCCTATCATGCCGCAAAGTATTTCAGGCATCACATATTCTCCCACTGTCAAGGTCGCTCCAAAACGAAGGAAGGCTTTTTCCTGCTGAAAGAGCTGGATCCTCAGCTGCTCATCATCGCTTGCCATCCTCGATGCGGCAGCATAGAAAAGCTTTCCCTGCTCAGTTAAGGATGTTTTTTTCCCGTCATGCGAAAAAAGCTTCACACCGTACTCTGTTTCCAGGCTTTTGATATGTTGGCTGACAGCTGGCTGCGTAAGATTCAAAATGGAGGAAGCTTTTGAAAAATTCAAATTCTTTGCGGCTTCTAAAAAAGATTTGACACGGTAATCAATCATAAGAATTCCTTATATAAGCATTATAAAGTATAAATTTACATTATTGATTATAAAATATATATTTTCTCCGTAAGTCAGGAGGATGAAATGGAAGAATTCGATATTATCATAATCGGCGGCGGACCGGCAGGCATCAGCGCTGCAATCTACTCAAAAAGCAGGGGAATGAAAACACTGTTGCTTGAAAAAGAAAGGCTTGGCGGTCTGATTGGAAAAGTATCCACAGTTACCCATTATGCCGGAATCATTGAAGAGGAGACGGGATCAGGTTTTGCAAAAAGAATGGAAAAGCAGGTTCTTGCTGCAGGAGTGGATGTACGCTTTGAAAAAGATGTTTCCACCGATTTTTCCAAAAGGGATAAGATTATTTCAACAGACAAAGGAACCTATGTGGCAAAGGCCGTCATTATAGCGTCAGGGAACATGAAGAGACATCTTGGCATACCTGGGGAAAAAGAATTTGGAAGCTTAAATGCAGCAAAAGATTGGGCACTTTTCCAGAACAAGGATGTTTATGTATTGGGAGGAGCGGACGGAGCGGTCAAAGAAGCTCTTTTTCTTGCAAACCATGTCAGACACGTATTCATAATCCACTTTGAGGATAAGCTCGGCTCGATAAATGAATTCAGGGAAAAAGTTGAAAAAACTCAAAATATTACCCTTCTTTTGAACCGTCGGCTCACCAAGATCAATGGAAAAACAGAAATGGAATCGCTTGAACTTGAAAACGTCATTACAGGCGAAAAAGAAGAGATAAAATGTCCTGGAGCCGGATTATTCATTTATGCGGGGAACCTGCCCGATTCTTCTGCCTATGATGTCGAGAAGTTTGACGGTTACATAAAAACGGACGAGAAGATGCAGACCTCCTTAAAAGGTGTATTTTCTGCAGGTGATGTCAACTTGAAGCAAGTCAGACAGGTTGCCACCGCGGTAAACGATGGAGCAATTGCAGCAATCAATGCCGTCGCTTATATAAATAACATCTAATATATTTTAATATTCTGAAATCGGATTAATAATTTGTATTAAATACATTCCTATCGCTTTTGGGATAGGAGTGTATATTGGAATATAAATATTGTTTTTCTTTCCTTTCTTCTTTTTCTCCGATTAGAATGAAATAATGAAAAAGGAAATAAGACCATCTGAAAAAATAAGCTATACCACTGCTTTACTGGGACAAAACATGATATACAATTTTATGGCGATGTACATCATGTTCTTTTTTACGGACATTTTGAGAATCCCCGCTTCCGCAGTTACGGTTATTGTAGTGATAGCATCCTTATGGGATGCAATAAACGATCCCATCATGGGAGCTATTGCAGATAGGACACGCACAAAATTCGGCAAGTTCCGCCCATACCTGATTTTCGGACCGCCATTTATCTTCATCTCCACCGTATTATGTTTCACAATATTCTCGTCCGGCCCTGTGAAAAGTCTTGTATTCAGCACTATTTTCTACATTCTTTGGGATATGAGCTATACAGTATCCGATGTTCCGATCTGGGCAATGAGCAGCGTCGTCAGCCGCAATCCTGGAGAAAAGAACAGGATGGTTACCTTGGGAAAAATCGGAGGAACCATCGGAACTGTGATTGTTGCAGTTGGGTCGATTTCGATAATAAATGCATTGGGAGGAGAAAGAAATGGAAAAGCATATTTTTATTCCGCTTTGATAATAGCGGCAATCGGAAGCATTCTCATGACGATCTGCGGAATAATTCTTAAAGAAAGGATTGAACCCAAAAAGGAAAAAGCCGATTTGAGAAATGAGATAAGGACAATAACACAAAACAGGCCGATGCTTTTTTTAATGATTGCACTTCTTCTTGTAAACATGGTCAACAACATAAGGCAGGCTGTGCAGCTTTATTTTGTCGTATACGCCTGGGGCGATTCTTCCTATGTAACTTATATCGGAGCCTCCTTGGTTTTGGGAATGGTGCTTGGAATGGCGGTCACACCTAAGGTGATCGACCATACAGGAAAAAAACAGGTTTTCATTTCAGCCTGTATTTTTGGAGCGGTTTTCAGCCTTCTTCCGATGTTGATTTTAACATCATCTGTCATATTCGGACTCATCATGCTCTGCCTTTCATTTGCTTTCACGGGTGTGACAACCATAACATCTGCAGCGATGCTGATGGATGTAATCGATTATTCTGAATATAGGCTGGGTTTTCGCGGAGAAGGAATCGTCTTTTCAATCAACACTTTCCTAAATAAGCTTTCAAATACGATCAGCAAAGCAATTCTAGGTATAATGATGGTTGCAATCGGATATGTCGATGCAATGGAAAGGACACCGCTTGTAACGTTCTCCTTCTCTGCCATGATGTACCTTGTACCGGCAATAGCGTTCGCCTTAACAATAATTCCGCTGATTTTTTATGATCTGACAGATGAGAAGCTCGCTAAAATCCAAAAAAGCCTAAACAACAAGGGGGATATATATGGAGATATTTGATATTCTTGACAAGTTCTATCTTGCAGAAATGAAAAATGTTCTTGTGATACAACCCCATCCGGACGATGCGGAAATCGGATGTGGAAATGTGATAGCAAAAATCAGAAACAATGGATCGAAAATACATTATCTGACTGTGACGGACGGTTCTCTGGGGATAACGAGTGATAAATATGAAAAAGATATAGTCTCAATCAGAAAACGGGAAGCGGAGCAAAGCGGCAGATTCCTAGGAGCATCCGATTTCCATTTTCTTGATTACGAAGACGGCAGTCTTGAAAGTATCCCGGATTTAAGCGCAAAGCTTGCAGAAGAGATAAGAATAATCAAGCCTGATTTAATTCTTGCCCCTGATCCATGGTTGACCTATGAGGCGCACAACGACCACATAATAACAGGAAAATCCGCCGCTCAAGCATTCATATCATCAAATCTTCTAAAATATCCCAAAACAACCAAAACAGCTCCACACCAGGCAAGGTTCATCGGATTTTATTTCACAGAATATCCAAATTGCATAATCGATGTATCGGATACGATGGAGGACATGTTCAAAGCAATTGGAATGCATGAAAGCCAGATAGATGAAAAAACCATGCAGCTTTATAGGATGTACTTTACTTATAAGGCACAAGCATTGGGAGAAAAAAATGGATATATGTTTGGAGCAGGACTAAAAATACTGCAACCGATAATGATGCACTGCTTTACTGAAACAAGTTTATATAGAATATAAAAACAGGCCACGTCAAAAAGGTGCCGCCCAATTGGGCGGCGGATAGAGAAAAACGGGACATGGCCTGTTTTGGCTGCAACCAAGGCCTTCCACAAAATCAGAACGGACCAGTTTGACCTGTTCCACTTCAATATCCCTTTCAAAACAGATTGAAATATGAAAATATCCGGCAGACCTATGGGAAAGCCTGATGGCAAGTGAATTTCAACCAGCCCTTTTTTCCCAAAAATATAAAGTTGTTCCTATTGCTTTTCAAAATCACCTCAAGATTATTCTTTGATGATAGGAGAACATAAGATTTCTTCTCTCTACCTTCCGGAATAAACTTTGGATACGGGCCTTTTCCCATATTTCTTATCCATGCTTTCTCAAGTTCCAGCCGCATGTCTGGAAGAGGAACAGAATCCATCTTTTTCAATTATGCAAACCGCTCTTTAAGACTTGAAGGATAATTCCCTAACGCTCTTTCCTATTTCTATGATACTCAATCTTCTCAGTAAGAAGCTCATTCCATACCTTCCTCTGGCAACCGAACATTTTATACATGTAGGACTTCTGATTTTCTGCAGGATGAGCTCTGCAGCAACGATTAGCATACTGTCTCATGATCATTTAATTGGTTTGGGCTGTATTTTGTCCAAAAAACTTTAACTTCATATGATGTGACCCCTGTCAAGTAATATCTATTATCTTTTTCCATACTCCTTATTTGTTACTTTCTATAAAGATATGCATCCAAGGCTCTC
>CASDPA010000008.1 GCA_949282255.1 uncultured Spirochaetales bacterium | reverse complement strand
GTGCACGTGGCGTTACAATTCAGGGCGCTGTTGCGCTGGTTGGTACCAGACCCTTATAGGGTCAGAGCAAACTACCGGCTGAGCCGGTAGTCATGATTTAGTCGCTCTTTCGGTATTTAAGAAAAGACCCATTTGCATTATACTGTCGGCATGGTAAAGGATAAGAGTAGGACCCTGGTTAGGTTTTCAAAGCTTGAAAGCGGGCTTGAAAGGATAAAAAACATGGAAGGAGTGCCGGTTTCTTCCATGGAATCTTTCTCTACTGATGGTAAAAACAGCTATTTTTATACCGTTCTTTCCGGCTCTGCGTTATGTGCAACCACCTGGAGGGAAATGCCTGAAAGCGGAGAGATTACAGGTGCTTTCACATTATTCGCAGGAGAGGCCGTGCTTTATCTTCCTGGAGAACCCCGGCTTGTAAAGGTTCTTGATGACAGCGAAGTGAGTGTTTTTGTTTTGGAGAATTGAATATGTACAGCAAGAAGGTTGCAAAAGTTAAGGATGTGCTTATAGGCGGTGATAATCCTGTTCGGGTCCAAACCATGTGGGATTCTTCGCTTCAGGGAGCCGACATAGGCCGGATTGTCGCAAGAATAGCAAAACTGTCAATGATGGGCTGTGACATAATCCGCTTCAGTTATGTTTCCAGCGATGATTTTTCTCCCTTCAAAGAGATTTGTGCGCGTTCTGCAATGCCTGTTGTTGCTGATATACATTTTGACTATAAGATGGCCTTGGAGGCTTTGGAAGCAGGCGTTGCAAAGATAAGGATAAATCCTGGCAACATCGGGGCGAAGTGGAAGACCAAGGAGGTAGTGGCCAGCGCCATCGACCATGGTGCTGCAATCCGTATAGGACTTAATTCGGGAAGCCTGCCCCGAAATGAAAAAAATCTTGCCAAAGATGATTTGATGGTGCAGACAGCTTTGGAATATATCAATGATTTTGAAAGCTGGGGGTTCTATAATACCGTGATTTCCCTAAAGGCGAGCGATGTTGATTTGACGATGTCTGCTGCGGAGAAATTCAGCGCAGTCTCAGATTATCCTCTACATTTGGGGGTAACCGAGGCTGGAAGTCCGATTGTCAGCTCGGTACGTTCCGCTTGGGCTCTGGGAAATCTTTTGAGAAGACATATTGGGGATACCATAAGGGTTTCAATAACCGGGGACATCGAGGATGAGGTGGTTTCCGCCTGCGAGATTCTTAGGACGCTGGGGCTTAAAAAGGGTGGTGTAAGGCTCGTTTCATGTCCTCGCTGCGGCAGGCATACTTTCGACAGCAGAAAGATGGTTTCGATTTTGCAGGAGGACCTCAGGATGATCGATAAGGACATCACGATTGCAATCATGGGATGCCAGGTAAATGGTCCAGGAGAAGCCAAAGATGCTGATTTCGCCCTTACGGGAATCGGCAATAAGGCATTTCTGTATAAGAAGGGATGTCTTTTCAAGGAAGTCGATATCAACAGCGCCAGAAAGGAACTTTTAGATGCGATCAATGAGTGACAAGCTCGTCATCAAGGGGGCGAGAGAGCATAATCTTAAAAATATTTCAATCACACTGCCAAAGAATTCGCTGGTGGTGCTCAGCGGGCTTTCCGGATCAGGAAAGTCCTCTCTTGCTTTTGATACTATTTTTGCAGAGGGGCAGAGACGTTACATGGAGTCCTTGTCCTCCTATGCGCGGCAATTTTTGGGAAGGATGGAAAAACCCGATGTGGATATCATAGAGGGACTTTCACCCGCAATCGCAATAGAGCAGAAGAGTACGAACCGCAACCCCAGGTCCACAGTAGGAACCGTCACCGAGATTTATGATTATTACAGGCTTTTGTGGGCAAGAATAGGGCATAAGTTCTGCCCCAAATGCGGAAGAGAGATATCCGAGATGTCCGTAGACCAGATCATAGATATAATCTTCGGACACAAGGAGAACGGGAAGCTGATGATAGCCAGTCCGATAGCAAGGGGAAAGAAAGGCGAGTTCAAGAAAATATTGGATGATGCTGTAAAGCTTGGCTATACAAGGGCAATAATAGACAGGCATGTATATAATATCGATGAACAGATTCCGGACCTGGATAAGAATGTGAAGCACAACATATCCGTTCTCGTCGACAGGCTGAAGAACAGCAGCGAGCATAGAATGAGGCTGGCGGAAGCCATCGAACGTTCCTGCGAAATGAGCAACGGCCTTGTGGAGGTCGTTTATATGGATGAGCAAGAGAAGGTTGAGATCTATAGCGAGAAGAATTCATGCCCTGATTGCGGAATCACCATCGCAGAAATCGAGCCCCGGCTTTTTTCTTTCAATAATCCTTTCGGCGCATGTCCGGATTGCAACGGGCTGGGCTACAATAAGGAATTCGATATTTCCAAGATCATTCCGGATATGGGGCTCAGCTATAACCAAGGGGCCATAAAAACCTGCAGCGCGACCGGAAATTATGACAAGGCGAAATTCAAGGCTTTTTTTGAATATTACGGCTATACTCTTGATACTCCATTGAACAAGCTGAGCAAGGATGTGTTTGATAAGCTGGTTTACGGCACAAAGGACAGGATACCGTACCGTCTTGAGCACAGGAGCCGGCCGGGCCATGTCGAATACGAGGAGGCATTCAAAGGAATAATTGCCGATCTTGAACGAAGGATGAGGGAAACCTTTTCCTTGAATATCCGTATGTGGTTGGAATCCTTCCAGTCGTTCAATATCTGTAAGACCTGCAAGGGGGACAGATTGAGAAAAGATGCATTGAGCATCAGAATCGGTGGAATGAACATAATGGACTGCACCAAGCTCAGTGTTAAAAAGAGTTTGGAATTTTTCAACGGCCTGGATCTTACAGACAATGAGAAAAAGATAGCCCATCAGATACTTAAGGAAATAAGGAGCAGACTTGAATTTTTGGATAATGTCGGCCTTGGATATCTCACATTGCATCGTGCGGCAAGCACCCTCAGCGGAGGAGAGGCCCAGAGGATAAGGCTTGCAACCCAGATCGGAAGTGCGCTTACTGGAGTGATGTATGTCCTTGATGAACCTTCCATCGGTCTGCACCAGAGGGATAATGCGAAACTCATCTCCACCTTGGAGAATCTCAGGGATTTGGGAAACACGGTCATCGTTGTCGAGCATGATGAGGATACTCTCCGGGCTGCCGATTATCTTGTTGACATAGGTCCTGGAGCTGGAAATCTTGGAGGTAATGTTGTTGCGGCAGGAACTCCAGATGAGGTTGCAGCCTGCGATGAGTCGGTTACAGGGCGCTATCTTTCAGGAAAGCTTACGATTCCCGTCCCTATGATAAGGCGGCCCGGCAATGGAAAATTCATAGAGCTGAAGGGTTGCAGGAAGAACAATCTTAAAAACATAGATGTAAAGATACCTTTGGGGTGCATGACTGTGATAACCGGTGTTTCCGGATCTGGCAAATCAACTCTTTTGAATGAGATACTTCTTCCTGCCATAAATGACAGGCTCAATAAGAAACAGGAGCGGTTTGACGGATATTCTTCCCTTACAGGGCTTGATGCCATCGACAAGGTGATCAATATCGACCAGAGCCCTATCGGCCGGACCCCAAGGAGCAATCCGGCAACGTATGTGGATCTTTTCACTCCGATAAGAAACCTTTTTGCATCCATGCCGGAAGCAAAGGCGCGGGGCTTCACACCATCAAGATTCTCATTTAATGTGGAGGGAGGCAGATGCGAGAACTGCCAGGGCGACGGACAGTTGAAGATCGAGATGCATTTTCTTCCGGATGTTTTTGTCAAATGCGATGTATGCAATGGAAAACGTTATAATAAGGAAACCTTGATGGTGACATACAAGGGCAAGAACATTTCCGACGTGCTCGATATGACCGTAAGGGAGGCCTTGGAATTGTTTTCAGCGATACCTCAGATCAGAAGGAAACTTGAGACGCTCATGGATGTCGGACTTGATTACATCCATCTTGGACAAAGCGCGCTCACCCTCAGCGGAGGGGAGGCCCAGAGGGTCAAGCTGGCGCTCGAGCTTTCAAAACGCGGTACGGGAAAAACCCTTTACATCCTGGATGAGCCCACAACAGGGCTTCATTTTGCGGATGTCAAGAAGCTTCTAGAGGTTCTCGATTCCCTTGTTTCACAGGGCAACAGCGTAATATTGATAGAACATAATCTTGATGTCATCAAGATGGCTGACCATATAATCGACCTCGGTCCGGAAGGAGGTGATGAAGGTGGCCGCCTTGTCGCGGAAGGAACACCTGAGCAGGTTGTCCAGGTGCCCGGAAGCTACACGGGAGCATTCCTCAAGAGGTACCTTGTTTGAATTTGAAAAGCCTGCTGACTGTTGTTGCCGTATCCTTTTTGATTACAAGCGGCGCCTATGCCATAGGGGCCGGGGATATTTATTTTGCCGATACGCAGGCCCTGGATGAAATGCTTTCTTTGCGTGGCCTTGAGGCTGAGGGTGAAACAGATGAGGATAAAAGGGCGGCCCTTTATGAATTCGAGGGGCTTGATGCCTATCAAGAGGATCTGTCCGGAAGCAATAGCGATTATACAGTAAGCATTATCGGTGCGGATCATCTTCATAATCAGGATGAGATTGTCATTCTTGAGGGAAATGTCGCATTAAGCCTGACATATGCACAAAAGACCAGACGCCTGGAGAGCAACGAGGTGGTGATCGACCCTGATAAAAGGATGATCACCGCACTTGGAGATGTTTCATTCGAGCAGGAAGATGGGGCGGGGGATATCAACGCGGACATCGTCACCTTCTTTTGGGATAAGGGGAGCCTGTTTGTTGAAAATGCCTCAACAAGAAGCGATAAGAAAAACAGTGAAGATGAGGAGATTACAGTATATTCTGTTGGCCGTAAGCTCACTTTTTTGGATAACGGGGCCGTATTGTACGAAGATGGATATATTGCAAGCCAGGAAGAGGAGCCCCTGTCCTCGATCAATGCATCAAAAATAATGATGCTTCCAGGCTCCGATCTGCTTATAGAGAATGCAGTGCTTAAAATCGGACGGGTCCCCATATTTTATTTTCCTGTTTTCTTTTATCCGGGATCTGTCATGACAGGCAATCCATCGTTTGGCTTCAATTCCTCCAAGGGTGCTTTTCTCAATACTACTTTTGAGCTTCTTGGGCATACGGACAAGATCAGTGATGAGGCCTCTTCCTCGTTTTTGTCCATCTTTGAAAGTGATGAGGACCGTACCACAATGACACCGTCGGGGCCTTATTACACTTCCTCTACCGAGCTCTCTCCTGCCCAAAAGTGGGCATCTGATACGAAAAGCCATATTGCTATCATGGCTGATGCATACTCTTTGGTAGGCATACATCTTGGTTTGGATGCTGAGATAAATCTTTTTGACAATGCTCTTTCCACCTCGACCTTTTCGGGAATCGGTCTTACCGGCACTTCTTCTGGAAGGGATAACAACATACGCTATTATTCCATTAATGAAGCTGAATATTCCGATCATGGATTGAGCATTTTTGCCAGCATTCCTTTTTACAGTGACAGCAGCGTCATGTCGGATCTTGGAAACCGTTTGACAGGCTTTTCCATGGATGCGCTTTTCGGGCTCAGCCAAAATTTTCCATCCGACTATACTTCCTCGATTTCCTCTTTCAAGCGTTCTTTTGAGTTTTCCTATCGGCTTCCATCAGCTCTGAAAAGCGATCTGCTCTCATCTTTGACAATATCGGATTTGGATGTCACTAGCACGCATAGATGGAAATATATTGACGGAAAATATTCATATGTTCTTGATAATGTGAGCCTTCCGAAGTTTTCCGCATCCCTTTCCGGCCGTCTTTTTGGAATAGAGAAAGAATATGTCAAAGAAGGAAAAAAGGAAAAGGATGCCAATAGGACGGATTCCTTGGATGCATTCATTTTATCCGATCCCCTTTTGTACCCCATATATGCTCCAGCTCTTTCTTCTTCCCCTGCAACAAGCAGTGAAAGATATTATTTCAATTATGACTACAGCATTTCAGAAAGCCTGGAAAACTCCTATGATTTTGATTCCGGTGTTTTTGAAGAAAGGACTTTCGATAATTCACTTTCCGCACGTCTTACCGCATCGATAAAAATTGCCGATTATCTCGAGATAAGCCAGGTTTTGAGTCCGACATACACATATTCATTGGAAGAGGATGATCAAAAGAGCAATAAGGAAACTGATTTCTTATTGAAAAACAGCCTTACCGTATCCATTCCTTACATAGGGATAACCTACAAGCTGGCAAACACACTTTATGAGTATTCTAAAACAGATAAAAGCGGCAGCATAAAAAAGGAGGAATCAATTTTTCCTTTTGATAAGAACCATGTGAGTGCACATTCTCTTTCACTTTCAAAACCTTTTAGAACGGAGGTTGGCACATTCACTCCAAAGCTGACATATACAATCTGGCCGTTGACTGGAAGCTTGACGCCCGAACTCAGCTACAGCTTCTCTCCGTTTTCCATAGCTGCAAGCTATAAGTTTGCAGATGATGGGAATGGAAGCTACAAAAGTGATCTTGTCAAGTTGTCTCTTGGCTATAATGGAACCATTTTCGTCACCTCTTGGGCTTTTGAATATCAGAGTGCCGATTTTGATGGTTCGGATTTCTTTCTTCCTCTTTCCTTTACAGGCCAGGTTGGGCTCCGTACCGCAGACAAAAAGTATTCAATAAGCGGGATTGTGGATTATTCTGTTTTATCCGGCGGTGTCAGGAACATGTTCGATTCCCTCAAGGCGGTGGTATCCATGCCATATCTTGATTTTTCGCTTGATTTCACTGGTCCTGCAGAGAAGATAGAGCTTGATACTGTTAATACCCACATATCTGTGAAAAACGCCATTTTCAGGGCTTGGAAGGGAAGGGTTTATATATCACTTGGCCTTGATACCGAGCTGGAACTGGATGTAAATGATATCGGAGCCTCTTCTTTCACAATAGAGCCCAGCATAGTTTTCAGCATTGCGGAGTTTCTTGATTTCAGATTTGCATTTTCCACTGTGAACAATAATTTCAGCGACTATGAGGAGAATGGCGTGTTTTCCTTTTCTCTGCTGTGGCAGGATCTTTTGCGGAGCCTTGATTTCTTTGGAAATGGAAGGAGGAATACGAATTTCAATCTTTCTTCCGTGTCTTTGGAAGCTGTGCATTACATGCAGGATTGGAACCTGCATTGCAAATACTCGGCCTCCGTTGTATTATCTGATTCAAAATACCAGTTTGTCCCCCAATTCAGTATTTATTTGAGCTGGAACACCTTCCCGGATCTGAAGATCGACGAGAATTGGAAGAGAAGCGGGGATTCCTGGATCAGGAGCGATACGAATTGAAAGAATCATACGCCTTCAAAAACAGCCGTTCTGCCAGTCTGGTGCTAGGAGCGAACGACAGGAATCTCGGATATCTCGAGCTTTTGCTTGCAACAGAGCTTTTTGTCAAGGGAACCATTGTCAGCGCCAACGACCCAACTTTTTCAATTTCCACCTTTTTCAGCAGCCTGGAAAAGCTTGCAGAGGAGAGAGGCGAGCTTTCGGAGGCTGAGATTTTCATGGAATTCCAAGCATTTGGCAGCATGGGAGGCCAGGTGAAAACGAAAGAAGGGCTCGGCATAGCCGTTTCAGGCAAAACTGTATGGCCTAAAAGCCCTATGCAAGAAAATTATATCAAGTCGCTCAGGTCCTCACAGGTTGTTATAGCAAGTGGACCTGCAGGCACAGGAAAAACCTTCCTTGCAGTTGCACATGCCCTCTCAATGGTTCTGGGCGGCAAGAAGAACAAGATCGTTCTTACCCGTCCCGCACTTGAATCCGGAGAATCTCTTGGTTTTCTTCCCGGAGATCTTTCCCAGAAGCTCAATCCCTATCTTAAGCCGCTTTATGATGCAATGGAATACCTTGTTCCCCCATCTCAGATAAAGAGGATGGAAGAGGGGGGAATAATAGAGATTTCCCCTCTTGCATATATGAGGGGGCGGTCGATAAACCATTCTGTTGTCATCCTCGACGAGGCACAGAATGCCACCAGGGGACAGATGAAGATGTTTTTGACCAGGCTCGGAGAAGACAGCCAGGCTGTCATAACCGGGGATCCCAGCCAGATAGACCTGCCACATTCGACAGGATCGGGCCTTTTGGAAGCTATTCATGTACTGAAGAATGTTGAAGGTGTTGAAATTCTGAATTTTTCTGCAGAAGATACGGTCAGAAGTCGGATTGTCCGTGATATAATCAAGGCATACGGGAAGGTGAACGGTGATTAAGAACAATGTCATATATGACAGCTGGAAGTTTTTTTCAAAAGCGGAAAAGATCGCCTTCGTGCTTCTTTTCATCCTTCTTGTGGCCGTTGGAATCGCCGTGCCGGTCCTATTGCCGTCTGCAAGCCTGCAGAATGTGAAGCTGAGCAAGCAATATGTTGCAGGAGAGCTGGTGGATGAAGACATACTTTCTCCTGTGAATATAGTTTTTATCGATGAGGTGGCAACGGAGCAGAAGCATTCACAGGCAATGTCTTCTGTTTTTCCTGTCTATGCCTATGACCTTTCTTCGACGATTTTTATGCGTACGCTGATGGACACATATCTATCCAGTCTTGCGGAAAACAGGCCGGACGAGGCTGCAGCAATCTTAAAAGCAAATGGGATATCGGATACGAGGAATGTGAATATCCGTCTTTCCCAGCTTGATTCCCAGAAGCTTTCTGAAATCAGCGAATTGTCACGTGAGGCGTTGGCTGATGTGTTTTACCGTGGGCTGTTCAAGGATGCGGATTTGCAGAATTCGATTCTCTCCGGCTATGATAGGATAAGCGCGAATCTGCCAAAGGATCCGTATTCTTATGATATGGTATCAAGGGATTTGGATATATCAAGCCTGCTTTCTTCCTCAAAACTGTATGAATTCCTGCTTGATCAGGGACTTGCAAAATATCCGGTGCTGGGCTATACAAACATCCGCCTTATTGCAGACACCGTTTCGCTTTTTGCAACACCAAATGTTCATTATGACAGTTTTCGGACTGCAGAAGAAAGGAGCCGTGTTGCGGAGGATGCGGGATCTGTAACTGTTTCGATTTCAAAGGGAGATGTGATTGCGGCTAAAGATACGGTGATAACCGAGCAGCAGCTCCGCATAATCGATACGATAAACGGAACAAAGGTGCCGATCAAATTCCAGAATGTTGTTGCACAGACCCTTTTCTTGATAACCGTGCTCCTTTTTTCCCTGTTCTTCATCTTCTTTTTCATTCCATACAAGTTCAGAGTACCGCTTTATACCATTATATTCCTTGTTGGGTTGATAATTGTTCTTCTCATTTCATATTTCCTGATCCTTTATGTAAGCAGCAGCGGAGGATGGGTGGCTTTCGAGCCGACAATGCCTTTTTTGCTACTTCCCGTACTCTTTACGTTCATGACAAATAAGAGAAGGGTCGGATTTTCCGTTGGCTTTGTCTCTGCTGGATTTGCTGTGCTGTTCCCAAACAGCGGAAAGTATTCGTTTTTCTATCTTCTTGTGATGATAGAAGCCTCTGTGCTCTTCATACGGCTGGGAACAAACAGGATCGATGTGATTTATGAGGCCTTTTATTCTGCACTGACTGCGGCGCTGGTTACCATAATATTTTCAATTCTTAATGATTATTCTTATACAGTAATGTTCAACAGCATCGTGGTTGTGGTGCTGAACGTGGCATCCACATATATATTTGTCAGCATACTTCTTCCTCTGATGGAGAAGATTTTCAATATTCCAACATCCTTCAGGTTGCATGAGCTTTCATATACGGATAATCCGACACTCAACAGGCTGAACCAGGTTGCACCTGGAACTTTCAATCATGTAAGGAACGTATCCGATATGGCTTATTTGGCATCAAAGGCCATAGGAGCCAATGCCGAGCTTGCAAGGGTGGGTGCGCTTTATCATGATATCGGAAAGAGCGAGCATCCTGAGTACTTCATTGAAAATCAGGCGGGTACGAACGCACATGACTTGCTCAACCGAAACCTTTCTGCCGCAGTGATAAAAAGCCATGTCAAGCTTGGAGTCGAAAAGGGTAGGGAAATCGGTTTGCCTCAGGAAGTCCTTGATATAATCGGCGAGCATCATGGAAATGATATAATCACATATTTTTACAATGCAGCAAAAAGAGAGGCACAGGGAAAGGATATCCTTGTCAGCGAGGAGGATTTCAGATACAACGGACAGATACCGCAGACGCCTGAGTCCGGCATAGTCATGTTGGCCGATTGTGTAGAGGCGGCAAGCCGCACGATAAAGAACCCGAATACGCAGAAGTACGATCGTCTTATAATGAACATCATCATCAGCAAGATAAATCATGATCAGCTTTCTGATTCCAAACTCACGTTGACCGATTTATTCAAGATCAAGGATACTTTCATCATCACTCTCGTTGGCCGTGACCATCAGAGAATCGAATATAATAACGACAAGGAATAAAGGATGTACGATATTTATTATAGCGATGAGGAATATGAGAATGTGGCGCCTGAAGACAGGGTGTCCGCTTGCTTGGAGAGCTTTTCGTCAGAGCTTGGGGTTGATGGGAATTTTTCATTGACGTTCGTTTCTGATGAGCAGATTCGGGATTTGAATAGGCAATACCGGGATAAGGATGAGGCTACGGATATTCTCACCTTTGCTCTCTGCGATGGGGATGAGTTTCCACAGGTAGGGGATGAAAAGGAGCTTGGGGACATGTTTATCAGCCTTGATGCGATGAAACGCAATGCCGAGGCTTTTTCATGTTCCCAAAACGAGGAACTGAGGCGTCTTTTACTGCACGGATTGATGCATCTTATGGGATACGATCATCAGAGCAATGATTTCTCTTCTGAGCCGATGCTTATAAAGCAGGAGGAAATCCTTTCCAAGCTGGCTTTTGATAAAAGCTGAGACTTGCGCACTCCATCCTTGGCAGTAATATAGGAGCAATATTATTTTCCCGAGAAATCTGGAAATCGTTGCCTGCGAAGGCGGCCTCCATGCTGAGAGTTGTGGTGCGGAGCACATTGCCCGCTTTATATCCTGACTTGGTTTCAATGCGCATAATAATGAACTTCCTTAGCTGAGTTTGGATTGTTCGACAGAAGCACATTGCCAGCCTACTAAAGAGACAATAGGAGTTAGTAGACTGGAGGGAAGCTCCATCTGTAACTATACGGTTTGGATGAAGAGGTCTCACTGGTAAAATATGCTTTACTAAATATGAAAAAAATGATATCTCTGTAATTAGGAAATCAGATATAATATTATCGATTTAGAAAATCGTAGAAGGAGAAATTTGATGAAAATTGGTATCAATGGATTTGGAAGAATCGGACGTTTCGTCTTCCGCGCCGCAATGAGCCGCCCGGAAATCGAAGTTGTAGGCATCAACGACCTTTGCCCGGTGGATTATCTTGCTTACATGCTCAAGTATGATACGATGCATGGACAGTTCGAGGGAACAATCGAGGCAGATGTTGAAAAGTCCCTTCTTATCGTCAACGGAAAGAAGATCCGCGTAACTGCATGCAAGGATCCCAACGAACTCAAGTGGGATGAGGTTGGAGCCGAGTACGTTGTTGAATCCACAGGTCTCTTCCTCACAAAGGAAAAGGCACAGGCACATATCAACGCTGGTGCAAAATATGTTGTAATGTCCGCTCCTTCAAAGGATGACACCCCGATGTTCGTCGTTGGTGTAAACGAAAAGACATATGTAAAGGGAACACAGTTTGTTTCCAACGCTTCCTGCACAACCAACTGTCTTGCACCGATTGCAAAGGTTCTCAACGACAAGTTTGGAATCCTTGATGGTCTTATGACAACCGTTCACTCGACAACCGCAACTCAGAAGACAGTTGACGGACCTTCAATGAAAGACTGGAGAGGTGGTAGGGCCGCTTCCGGAAATATCATTCCGTCTTCCACTGGTGCTGCAAAGGCTGTAGGAAAGGTTATTCCTTCCCTTAACGGAAAACTTACTGGTATGTCCATGAGAGTTCCTACTCTTGATGTTTCTGTTGTCGACCTCACAGTCAACCTTGCAAAGCCTGCAAAGTACGCAGATATCTGCGCTGCAATGAAGGAAGCCAGCGAGGGTGAGCTCAAGGGTATTCTCGGCTACACAGAAGATGCTGTCGTATCCTCCGATTTCCTCGGCGATACAAGGACATCCATCTTCGATGCAAAGGCTGGTATTGCTCTTACAGACACTTTTGTAAAGGTTGTTTCCTGGTATGACAACGAGATCGGCTACTCCAACAAGGTTCTCGACCTCATCACATACATGAAGAAGGTTAACGGTTAATTTTAACCAAGTAATTTGAAATCCGGCTTTATGCTCGGAAATCTCGGGCCTGCCGATCAAGCAGGCCTATTTTAATATTAAGAGGTGTACTATGAAACTCCATACAATCAATGAAGCGGATCTCAAAGGAAAAAGAGTTCTTATCCGCGTCGATTTCAACTGCCCGGTGAAAGATGGCAAAGTTACCGATCCGACCAGGATTCTTGCTGCTCTTCCAACCATCAACTATATTCTCGGCCAGGGGGCCAGCCTTGTTGTGATGTGCCATTTTGGAAGACCAAAGGGAGAAAAGAAGCCGGAGTTCTCTCTTGCAACTGTGAAGCAGGAGTTTGAGAAGCAGCTCGGCAGACCTGTAACCCTTGCTCCGGATGTTATCGGGGATGAGGTTGAGAAGCTTGCTGCAGCACTCAAGCCCGGAGATGTTTTGATGCTTGAGAATGTCCGCTTCTACAAGGAAGAGGAAAAGAACGATCCTGAGTTTGCAAAGAAGCTTGCAAAGCTTGGAGATGTATATTGCAACGATGCTTTTGGAACAGCACACCGCGCACATGCTTCCACAGAGGGTGTTGCCCATTATCTCCCCTCTTATGCAGGATTTCTTATCGAGAAGGAAGTCAAGTTCATGGCTCCGCTGCTTGAAAATCCCGATCATCCGTTTGTTGCAATCATCGGCGGAAGCAAGGTTTCCAGCAAGATAAGTGTTCTTGAGTCTCTTTCCAAGACCTGTGATACGATCGTGATCGGCGGTGGCATGGCATATACATTCCTTAAGGTTCAGGGACATGAGATTGGCAAGAGCCTTGTTGAAGATGATTTTCTTGAAACAGCTAAGCATTTCCTTGCTACAACAAAGGAAAAGGGCGTGAAGGTTATTCTTCCTGTTGATCATGTATGTGCTGCAGAATTTGCTGAAAATGCAGCTCCTGTTGCTGTTGACGGAGTTGATATTCCTTCGGATCTGATGGGAATGGATATCGGACCTAAAACAGTCGAGCTGATTGTTGCTGAACTCAAGAATGCAAAGAGCGTTGTATGGAACGGACCGATGGGTGTATTTGAGTTTGCATCCTTTGCAAAGGGTACCGAGGCTGTTGCCAGGGCTCTTGCAGCTAGCGATGCGACCAGTGTTGTAGGTGGTGGTGATAGTGTTGCCGCAATAAATAAGTTCGGTTTGGCCGACAAGATCAGCCATGTTTCAACCGGTGGTGGAGCATCACTCGAATTCCTTGAAGGAAAGACACTGCCTGGAATCAAGGCTTTGGAGAAATAAGATGAGAAAAGCTTATATTGCAGGAAACTGGAAAATGAACCTTACTCCGAGCGAAGGTGCTGCATACGCCTCCGCTTTAAAGAAGGCATGCGAGCAGGCTGGTGCGGATGTCAAGATAATGATCGCCCCTTCCTTTGTTTCCATTCCCGCCGTGCTTGATGCTGTAAAAGGGTCTGATATCATCGTTGCAGCTCAGAACATGGCCGATCATAAGAGCGGAGCATATACAGGAGAGGTTTCTCCCTTGATGCTTCTCGATCTTGGCGTTAAGACCGTCATCCTTGGCCATAGCGAAAGAAGGCAGTACTACGGAGAGACAAATGAGAGCATCAACAAGAAGATCCTTCTTGCTCTCGAGCTTGGAATGGATGTGGTCTACTGTGTTGGCGAAACTTTAGAAGAAAGGGAGGCTGGCAAGCTTGAGGAAATTCTTTCTGCGCAGCTCGCGGTTGGGCTTAAGGATGTTGCTCCTCAGGATATGTCCCGCATCACGATTGCTTACGAGCCTGTGTGGGCGATTGGAACGGGAAAGACCGCAACTCCAGAGGATGCGGACGATGCGCATTGCTTTATCAGAAAAACTGTGGCGTCTTTATACTCAAAAGATATTGCAGAAAAACTGATTATACAGTATGGTGGTTCTGTTAAGGCAGGCAATGTTAAGGCTTTGATGGCTAAAGAGAACATAGATGGTGCTCTTGTCGGTGGAGCTTCCCTTTCAGTGGAACAGTTCCTGCCCATAATAACCTATAACAAATAACTTTCGGAGTTAAGAGAATGGGAATTTTGAGTATCATCCTTATGGTGCTGTTCATCATTGTATCGCTTCTTCTGATTTTTCTTGTTGCGATACAGGATGAGAACAGTGTTGGACTTGGCGGTATCTTCGGAGGCTCGAGCGATTCTGCTTTTGGCAGCAACTCATCAAGCTTCCTTACGAAGGCTACTACGATTCTTGCCATTGCATTCATGGTGCTGGCTCTCGGTGTTGCTCTCTTGAATAAGGGAACAGGCGAAGACCTCACGGCAAAAGCCGGTGTTGTCCAGACCGAAGCCGGAACCAACTGGCTTGAATCCGAGGAAGCGGTTACAGAGTAAGTCCTATTTGTTTCATGAGCCGACCTTGCCGATAATCCAGGGTCGGCTTATCTTTTATAAAAGGGGGATAGCGATGAACATTGCAATTGTCTACGCAGGCAACTCCAGGGAAGATAAAAAACTTCTTGAGATTTCCAAAAGCCTTTCAAAGGGACTTGGTGCGCAAGGGCATGTAGTCAGCATTTTAAATGCATGGACGGATACCGATGCACGTTTGACTTATTTTGATTTTGTAGTCGTCGGAAGTTGTTCGGCAGGATTCTTTTCTGCAAAGATAAATGATCAGCTGAAGAAGTTCCTCAGGGAATGTCCCGGCGCTTCTGGAAAAAGAAGCTTTGCCTTTGTCACACCTGCATTGCGTGGAAATAGGACACTTTTGAATTTGATGAAGATTATGGAAGCTGAAGGGATGATGCTTTCTGTCTCACAAGTCATTAAGAATGCAAATGAAGCGGAAGCGATCGGAAAACATCTGATTGTGGAAAGGAAATAAGTTTTATGAAGAAAAAAGTTTTGATTTTGACCACAGTTCTTGCCTTGATTCTTTCAGAGGCTTTTGCGGCCCAGCTTGTTGGAGCTCCGGCAGCCACCGTAAATCTGATAAGAAACAAGGCTATTTCAAATACAGAAGTTGATGAGGCTCTCAAGCAGTATCAGAATGCGGGAATGAATATTGACAGGACACAGGGGCTTGACGTGCTGATCAACGACGAGGTCTTTCTTCAGGGAGCCGAGAGGGATGGGATCAACATCACCGATGCTCAGGTGGAGTCGGCTGTGAAGCAGACAAGAGCCTCCTTCGAGCAGCAGATAGGGCAGAGTCTTACAGACGAGCAGTTTGCGCAGATCATCCTTGAACAGACCGGTATGGATATTGATAGCTATAAGCAGGCTCTCAAGGAACAGCTGATTGTCAACCAGTATCTCATGCTCAAAAAGGGTGCTGAACTTGAGGCGATGGATTTCACGCCATCAAAGACCGAGGTTGAGAACTACTACAGGAAGAACAAGCAGAGCTTTTATTCTCCGGAGAATGTTAAGCTTGCTCATGTTTTCAAGCAGAAGACCGGAGATGAGGCTGTAGATGAAAAGAATGCGGCTTTTATGGTTGAGCTGGCTTCGGACATAAAGAGTGGAAAGACAACATTTGAACAGGCTGTTGTCGATTATACTGATGATGCCGACAGCAAGAGTGTCGGAGGGGATATCGGTTGGCTCACAATCGACAATCAGACTGCCCGTGCCGGATTCGGTGAAGAGTTCGTCGATACTGTGGTTTCTATGAAAGCTGGTGAGATTTCGCCAATGTTGGAAAGCAATGTAGGCTATCACATAGTTAAAATAAGCGTGCACAACGATGGAAAGCTTTTGGACATAGACGATCCTGTCAGCCCTGTTGATACCACAACTGTGCGTGATTATATTACGGCTCTTCTTGCAAATCAGAAAATGCAGACAGCCACCAACAATGCACTAAACAGTCTGATCAACGAGCTGAGAGGTCAGGCAAGGATCAGGATTTACTGATGAATACGGGTTTTAGAACACAGGCAAGGCAGATAGCCGTATCAACACTTTACAGCTTCGATTTCAACAATCAGCTTGATGATGCTGTGGATCTATCGGTTTTTCCCGGGATGAGTGAGGAGGAGATGGCATCCCTTGATGATGAGGTTGTCCTCTTTGCCCGCTATCTTGTCTTGGGTACGCTTGAAAACAGGAAGCATATCGATGCTCTTATTGCGAAATATGCCATAAACCGTCCTCTCGAGAAGATTGATTATGTTGACAGGAATATCCTTAGGATCTCTTTTTTCCAGATCGAGAATCTTAAGGACACTCATCCGACAATAATCATAGACCAGGCGGTCAAGCTTTCACAAAGCCTTTCAAACGATGTTTCATATCGTTTCATAAATGGGATCTTGGATGCTTTTGTAAAGGATGGTAGACGTGATACAGCTGAAGAACAGGCATGAAATCGAGATGATCAGGTCAAGCGGCCAGCTTTTGCATGAGCTGTTTGATGAGCTTGATGAAAAGATCTCAAGCGGTATGAGCACCTATGATGTGGATAAGGTCTGTCATGATTTCATAAAACGACACCATGCAGGAGCACCTTGTCTCGGATATTGCGGTTATCCTGCCGCAACTTGCGTAAGTGTCAATGATACTGTGATTCATGGAATTCCATCTAAGAAAATCATTTTAAAGGATGGGGACATAGTAAGCGTGGATATAACTCTCGATAAAGATGGTTATGTTTCGGACAGTACCCATACATACGAAATAGGCAAGGTGTCCGATGATGTACATAAACTCAATGTGGCCACAAACAAGGCGCTTTACCTTGCAATCGAGGCTGCCGGCAAACCTGGTGCTAGGGTGCATGACATTGCTGCTGCAGTCGAAGGATACATAAAACCTTTTGGTTACGGCATTGTAAGGGATTATTGTGGGCATGGGGTTGGTTTTGAGATCCATGAGGATCCGCTTGTCTATAATTATGTTTCACTGAGGAACCCCAATCCGAAACTCAGGGAAGGTATGGTTATCGCAATTGAGCCCATGATCAACATGGGGACATATAAGATCATCACGCTTGATGATGGATGGACTGTGAAGACTGCGGATGGGAAACCCGCTTGCCACTGGGAACATACGGTCGCCATTACCGAGAACGGCGCCGAGATAATGACGTGAGGAGGTTGTGTGAGTAAGGAATTCATTACTTGTGACATGATACGCGATGCAGCTTTGAAGCTTGTCAGAAAAATGCATATTGAAGATGGGTTTGTTCCTGATATCATCTATGACAGCCTTAGGGGAGGCGCTTATATGGCAAATGTCATGAGCGAGTATTACAAACTCATGGCGATGAAGGCTGATAAGGCCCCGGTATTCTATGCTGCCGTGGTTGCAAGGAGCTATGGGGAGCTCAGAGAGCATTCAAATCATGTCGACATCGATGGATGGACGGTAAGCCCTTCTGCTTTGAAGCCGGGAATGAAAGTCTTGATTGTAGATGACATATTCGATACCGGAATGACTGTGAACGCGCTTGTTGAGACGGTGATGAAAGCTGGAATCCCACGTGAGGATATAAAGGTGGCTGTATACGATTACAAGGTTCCTTTGTATAAAGGCGAGGATGAGAAGCTTCCTATCCAACCGGATTACTGGTGCCGTAAGCATGTTTTGAAGCGTCCAGAAGACTCAAGATGGATTCATTACACCTGTCATGAATTCATAGGTCTGACACATGCTGAGATTGATGAGGTCTTCAGCGATCCTGAAGTGTGCAAGATCCTTCACGAAATACTTGAGTAAAGATAAAAGGGCTGGAATGGGATAACCCATAACAGCCCTGTTTTATTAACTGTTTTCTATCCAATTCGGGAAGGAGTATTCTCCTCGGTAATTTGAAGCATTGAACATTTCATACTTTCTGGGAGCATAAATCCTTTTCATTTTACAGTTTTTCTTTTCTTCTTGTGAATATATCCAAAGGCTTTTCCTGTCCCATAGGATTATCTCGTCAAGATGGTCTGAATCGATATCCAAGACTTCAGCAGAAAGGCAAGGGTGTCCGTCATTTGGGAATGTAACAACCACGTCTCCGTCTCCGTCGATTAGCCCACCTTTTTCCGCATCTCCGTTTAGTAGGATCAGATCTTGTCCTGAACCATTCCAGTTCACAGGAGCTATTATGTTACCGTTGCATAATGCCTCCTTATGCCACAGTTCGTTGCCTTTGCAATCGTACATGTATATTATGCCATTATTGCCCCAATAGGTTGTGGTGCATATTTGCAATCCAGGAATGTTTTTACAGTAGCTTCCTGTACTTATCCTTTGGCCATGTCCATTTATCTTTTTAAAAAAGATGGTTCCATCCTTTTTGATAAACATTACTCCTTCCCATCCCGACACTATTGCAAGAAATTCATCATTGTCCGGATCCATTTTTCCTGCAATTATTTCATCGGTATGATCTGTATGAACGGGTAGGGACCACATGAGTCTTCCATCATCATCGATCATGTTGTAGCAACTGAATATCTCATCTTTTCCATCGCCGTCAAAATCGTACGAATATGGGAAATGACCTGTATTGTATTTTGAAAAAAACCATTTGACATTCAAATCACTATCAAGGATCCAAAGCCTTGAGTAACGATCTTTGATCATAATCTCTCTAGGCTTTTCATACCCAGAAACATTTACTATGCGTATTGCATCCACATTCAGTCTTTTAAAGGCATATTGTCCAAACTCAAGTCCTGTCACTGTGGCAGGATCTTGCGTGTTTTCAGGGGTAGGGGCAGATTTGATGATATTTCCAGTACGGCCATCCAAAATGAAGATTTTGAAATCCCAGGATGCAATAACTTCATCGATTCCATCACCGTTTATATCATATATCTGGAAAGGGAGGTCTGTGGTAAGTTCTACCACATCCTCATCGTCATTCGGTTCTCCGATCTGCCACAGTACATCTCCTGTTTCAAGAGAAACTGCTGTAAGACAACTGATAAAGGGATAGCGGTCTTTATAAGTTCTTCTCTGATGTTGTGCGATCACAAAGAAAAGCTCCTTTGTCCCCAACAGATGTCCGAACCTGATTTGTCTGCCTGCCCCAAAGTTTTTTAGGTCTATCTTTTTTACCAGCTTTGCTTTTGGAAGACTATTTCTTTTTCCTTCAATCTTTTTATCTTTTTCAGCTTTCTCTTTCATATATCCATCCCATTGGATTTTGTTCATGGATACAATGACGGATTTATACTGTGTTGGAACACAGGCAGAAAGCGCTATGCAGCCGTTTTTAAAGCTGTTATCTGTTGCTGATAAAATTTTTCTACCGTTCAAAAAGCAGGTGAAATTATCTTTTGAAACATCGATTTCAACTTCATAGAAAAAATCAGGATCCCAATCAAGTGGAGTTTTTGCCAAAACAGTTTTCTCAAGCATTTCAGTCTTTATGATTTCAGCACCGTCTTTTGAAAGGTAGAAGCCATAATGCATCATGGATGTCTGATATCTGAAAAGCATACCTGAGATTTCGCCTTTGACCAGCGGTCGAAATACAAATACCGCCTTATAATCTGTCCAGTCCACATCTCCAGCTCTCAAGCAAGGCACATCACCTTTTTTTTGGGAATCAGCTAAGCGCATCTGCTCCATAAAGTGGGTTCCATCAAGGTTAGGGGAGGTAATAAGCCAACTTGGACCTTTGTAATTCCAGTTTGAGATAGGATCGAACCAGACTCCTTTATATCCTTTTTCTGGATAGAAATGGTATTCCCCCATGGCAGAGTGTTCATGGTCATAAGGGAATGGGCCCAGGGAAAAATCCTTAAAGTCTTCATTTAATAAAAGATGCATAGATATTTTCCTTTTACCATCTGACAAGTGATGATACGTCCACAGGAAGATTGGATGCTATGGATTTGTTGGCAGCAATTCCAGTCAATGCAGATTTTATGCCATCAACATAATCTGCTGCGCGATGAAATCTGTCGTATGGTGGATTTTCCAGAAAGATATCATCAAGCAGCGCTGGATCTCCACCTCCATGGCCTCCTTCCTTCTTTTCGATTTCCACTTCGTAAGCAGGTGCAAAAAGGGGACATACCCGGATTTTGTGGAAAACTGCTGCGCCCTCATCATTTTTGTCTCCTCCTGCATTAATGTACGGCTTCTCGAGTGCGGTAAACTCTATTCTTCCTTTTGAGCCATTGATTGCAACATTGAAACCTTCCCATGGAAGATATGTGTTTAAAGAGTAGGACATCTGTGCACCGTTTTTATATTTTACAAGAACATTCATCGTATCTTCGATAGATATGTCATCAGAAAATACGCTTCTGTCTCGGATGTAGCCGCTGTCTTTTTCCGCATCGAGATAAAGTGCTTTCATGGTGGGATTATTTGCAATATCTATCGAAAACGGATCGTTTTTAGCAATATCAGAGCCATAGCTGCGGTAATAGAAATCCTTGACCCCTCTCTCTTCAGCAGCAGCACGCCCGTAGAAATTGAGGCTTCCGAAGGCAAAGACCGTCTCCGGTTCTGTATCCAGCCAGAAATCCACAAGATCAAAGTGATGTGTGGACTTATGTACAAGAAGACCGCCGCTGTTTATCTTATTGCGGTGCCAACGGCGATAATAGTCAGCACCATGGACTGTGTTCAAATTCCATTCAAAATGAACGGAAAACGGCTTTCCTATAACACCTTCCGATATCAGCTCCTTCATCTTTGTATGATGGGGTGCATACCTGTAATTGAATGCAACCCTTATTTTCTTACCGGTCCTTTTTTGAGCATCAATTATTCTTTGTGCTTTTTTCTCATCAATTGTTATAGGCTTTTCGGTTATGACATCGCATCCTTTTTCCAGTGCCCTTACGATATACTGGTCATGGGTCCTATCTATTGATGTAACAATGATCGTATCGGGCTTTGTCTCATCGATCATCTTATCAAACTCGTCTGGCAAATATTCCGGAACCCGGGCACTTCCTTTGCTCTCGATTACGGAATTGGCATAATCCATTCTTGTTTTGGATTGATCGCAGAATGCCGTAAGCACCGCACTGTCCTTATATGTGGATACAATGGCTTCATAATACATCCTTGCCCGTCCGCCTGTGCCGACCTGGGCGTACCGTTTGATACTCATATTATTCTCCTTGTTATGAAAAAGTATAAACCTATATCAAAATATACCATTGTAAAAATTTAATAGATTTTTTGTACTTTTTCGAAAAAGGCTAATAATCTGTTCTGATGAGGTTTCTTGTTCTCTTGCTGTATTCCGATGGGGACATAAGAGCATGCTGCTTAAAAAACTTTGAAAAGTACTGCAGACTTTCAAAGCCAAGGTTCCATGCAATTTCCGTCATCGATAATTCTGAATGCTGGATCAGCTTCTTTGCCTGTTCAAATCTGATCTTATTTATATATTGTATTACCGACATTTGCATCTTTTTGTGTACAGTCCTATAAATGTAGTCCTGCTTATACCCGCAGGCGGCGGCCAAATCTCCGATCTGAAAATTCTTGTTTAGGTTGCTGTATATGTACTCGGTAATTGCATCTAAAACGGCGGAATCAGTTGCAACAGCAGACGATTGCGGTTCAGTGCTTTGTACTTCTGATTCTTGAGCTTCCATGCATAGTCGTGAAAGATCGACGAGAGTTTCAACAAGCATGGCATTATTCTTTATTTTATAAGAAGATAATTTCTTATATCCTTCCATGACAATTGCTGAGAACCGGTTAAAGACCAGGTTGTTCTTATCTCTGAACAGTGTTTTTAGGGTGCCGATGAGATATAAAAGTTCAGAATCTGAGCAGGTGAATTTGATTTCCAAGGTTTTCATCCCATCTTCAGAAATTACTGTGAAATAGTGCTCCGAGCCCTGAGGTATGAATACAATGTCCCCGGCATTGGCAGTAAACTTGACATTATTAACACCAACAATTGCTTTGCCTTGATATATCAGCTGTACCTGAAAATCCTCCGGATGTCCATGCGGGGACAATCCACCACCTTTTTTATAATGGAATCTACCTGAAAATGTAAGTTTGTAGTCTGTTTTCATAAAAATACTCCAAGCTTATATAAATTCTGAATGAATTTGTATTTTTTTCAATATGTATCAACCGAAAAAATACAAATATTTTCGCAATTTTCTGTAACAAGGATTTAAAAAACAAGCCATATACTGACAATAAATAACGCATTAAGAATGGTAGTAGAAAAGGAGATTTCGTATGATGCAGAACTTGAAGAAATGCTTTTGGGTTATCCTTATTGTTTTGCTTTGCTCGTTTATGTTGTTTGCAAACGGCTCGAAGGAAAACAGCGGAGAGGTAACTCTGGAACTGGCAACGGCCGATAATACCTACGGCCTAAGCACGGATCCTGACTTGCAGCAGGCTATTACAGACATGATCAAAGAGAAAACAGGTGTGAATATTTCTCCGATCATTCCTCCTTTAGCCAGCTATTCCGATAAACTTGCAACATTGGTCAATAGCGGTGATGTTCCAGATGTTTTCACTATTGCCCAGGCTATGGTGAAGCTCCCACAGATGGTTTCCCGTGGACAGTTGCTTGATTTGACAGACTATATTGAGAATTCGGAAAAACTGTCTGTAATCAACAAATCGATTTTGGAAACCCCTTATATCGATGGAAATCTTTATTTCGTCCCTTACAACAATCCGAAATCAAAGGGAATAATGCTCCGCAAGGACGTGATGGAAAAATATGGCATTAACTTATCTTCTGCTCCTACAACGGAAGAGTTCATCACAGAAATGAAAAAGCTTGAAGGAACAGACATCGTACCTTTCACATTCCCAAAATGGATCGACAACTTCCAGTTCTTCTATAATTCCTTCGGCGCATGGGGTGGTGTTTATCTCAAGGATGGGAAGTTTATTGATGGCTTCCAGGAACCAGAGATGTACGAGGCTCTTGAATATATACACAGGCTTTATGAGGAAGGAATCCTTAACTCGGAATTCATAACAACTGAAAACTCTCAGATGAGGGAAGCTGTATACACCGGCAAATCCGCTGCCGACATCGATTATGTCACAAACTATATCAACTACATTCAGAATACAGCTACTGCAGGTGTGCCGACAGAGATGTTTGTAATCTATGAATTGATCGGACCGAATGGAGAAGGGGGCGCTTTGAACGAAGCTACTCAGACTGCATGGGTTGTCTCGGCGAAGACAAAATATCCTGACGAGGCATTCAAGGTCATAGAAACAATTGTAACCGATCCCGAGCTTTATCCTGCATTCTATGGAATCGGACTTGAGGGATATCATTACACACTTGATGAGAACAAATCGATTGTTCCGACTGCAAAAGCGGCCAACAGCGGTTACAACTATACCCTCAACTATCTTTCCGACTCTTTCTTGAATATCGATGTTAATAATCTTCCTTTTGCTCTTGATGTCGATATGATCAACGGAATCAAGGTACAGAGGCAGCACATCAATGCAGTTGCAGACCACCTTGGTCCAAACCATTCGGCAGATGTTCCTGTCGGGGTTTCCGATGCATATGACAGGGTTTCTCCTTCGATCAAATCTACAAGGGAGTCGATTGCTGCAAAGATAGTTCTCGGTTCGGTGTCGATAGAAGAAGGTATGGCGGAGTACAAGAATTTCTGGAACAGCATAAATGGACCAAAGATTCTTGAGGAACTAAATGCTTCTTTGAAATAGTTTGAGGTTTTGGCATGGCTGATCATGATGATTGTGTAAAAAAGGCCAAAGAGCTTGTTGCGAAGATGAGCCTTAAGGAAATGTGTTCCCAGCTTTTATATGACAGCCCTGCCATAAGCAGGTTGAACATACCGGCATATAACTGGTGGAATGAGGCGTTGCACGGTGCCGCAAGATCCGGTACTGCAACGGTCTTTCCACAAGCGATTGGTCTTGCCGCCATGTTCGACCCTTCTTTTTTGAAATACATAGGCTCTGTCGTCGCTAGTGAGCAGCGTGCAAAATACAATGCCCATTCTTCAAAAGGCGACAGAGGAATCTACAAGGGGCTGACTGTGTGGTCGCCCAATGTCAATATTTTCCGTGACCCGAGATGGGGAAGGGGGCAGGAAACTTATGGTGAGGATCCGTATCTTTCCTCCGTGTTGGCCACGGCATATATAAAAGGGCTTCAAGGGGAAGGCGGCGTATTGAAGACCGCAGCCTGCGTGAAGCATTTTGCAGCCCATAGTGGTCCGGAGCCGGAAAGACACCATTTCAACGCCGAAGTGTCATGCAAGGATTTGGAAGAAACCTATTTTCCTGCATTTAAAGCCGCAATTGAAAAGGCAGATGTCAATGCAGTTATGGGAGCCTACAGCATGCTTAACGGACAGCCATGCTGCGGTACAAGCCTGATCGAGAGCCTTATAAGGGGAAAATGGGGGTTCAAGGGCATGTTCATCTCGGACTGCTGGGCTATACGTGATTTTCATGAACAGCATAAAATTACAAAAACACCTGAGGAGTCTGCCGCTCTTGCCATCAATTGTGGATGTGATTTAAATTGCGGATGCACGTATAATTTTCTTGAAAAGGCGGTGCAAAAGGGGCTTATAAGCAAACAAACCGTAAAAAAGGCATGCGAACGCGTATTTACAACGCGCTTCGAGCTTGGACTCTTTGATGGTAAAAATGAATATGACGATATTGATTTTTCTGCAATCTTTTCCAAAGAGCATGAAAACGCCTCTTTATCTGCGTCAAGAAAGTCGATCGTCTTGTTGAAGAATGACGGGCTTCTTCCTCTTTCATTAGAGAAGCGGCCTAAAATCGGAATAATAGGACCGAATGCGGATTCGATTGCCGCTTTGCATGGAAATTATCATGGTACATCCGCCCGGTATTGCACGATCCTTGAAGGGTTCAGAAGCATATTGGGTGATGAATATGTTTATTATTCCCAAGGGTGTGCCCTGATTAAGGATAAGGTTGAGCGTCTTGCTTTGGAAGATGACCGTATCGCCGAAGCTGTAACCGTTGCAGAATTATCCGATGCTGTTGTTTTGTGTCTTGGTCTCGATGAGACGGTAGAGGGTGAGATGCATGACGATGGAAACGGAGGGATTGCAGGCGACAAGAAGGATCTTTTTTTGCCCAAACCTCAAAGAAAACTTTTGGATTCAGTTGCAAAGGTAGGAAAACCTATAATCCTCGTCCTTCTTTCCGGCGGGGCGTTAGATCCAGCTGTTGATACCTATCCACAAGTCAAGGCATTGCTTCAGGCTTGGTATCCAGGAGAGTTTGGAGGTAAGGCGTTATGCGAAACTATTTTTGGCTTAAACAACCCTTCAGGTAAGCTTCCTGTCACTTTTTATAAAGGTGATACGGTGTTACCTGATTATGACTCATATTCGATGAAAGGGCGTACATACAGGTATTTTGAAGGTACACCTCTTTATCCTTTTGCTTTTGGATTGAGTTATACACGTTTCGAATATTCCTGTGCTTCCTATTTCGACAAGAGCGTGAGTTTTATGTTGTCAAATAAAGGCGGTATGGATGGCGAGGAAATATCGTTTTGCTTCATCGGGTGCAGTGATCATGATGCTCCCTTAAATCCAAGGCTTTGTGGTTTTACAAGAACCTATCTTGAAGTGGGTGAATCCAAATGGGTGACCATTAAGCTTGACGAGGATCTTTTTTCGCTAGTCAACGATGATGGCGAGAGGTATGAACGTAAAGGCGAATGGGAATTGTTTGTCGGCGGACATCAGAAAGATGCCCTCAGCTGCAGCCTTGCAAAAACAGATGTTGCAATGATTAAGATAAACAAGGAGTGAGTGGATGGATAAAAAAAGAAAGGATAGTAAGCCGTTAAGTGTTGTAATAAAACGGCAAAAATTGCTGATTATAATGCTTGTTCCCGGATTATTATGGTATTTGATATTTAAATACCTTCCTATGATCAGTTTGGGATTGGCATTCACCGATTATGGTTTTCGTGCTAAGGTTTCCTTCATAGGCTTTGATAATTTCAAAAGGCTGTTCACATCGGTGATTTTCTGGAATGCTTTCAGAAACACACTTATCATCAGCCTTGCGAACATCGTATTCTATTTTCCTGTTCCTTTAATCATTGCATTGATGATTAACGAATTGAAAAATTTCAGGGCGAAAAAGGCGATCCAGTTCCTGATTTATATACCTTATTTCTTTTCATGGGTTGTTGTTGGAAGTATTTTTGTTAATCTTCTGTCTCCATCATATGGACCTGTGAACATGTTGATAAAAGCATTAGGAAAGGATCCTGTATATTTTATGGCATCTCCTGATCATTTCCGTTCGATTATAGTTGGATCTTATATATGGAGGCAGATGGGGTATGGTGCCGTTATATATATTGCTGCACTCACAACTATTGATCCCCAGCTTTATGAGGCTGCAACCATTGATGGTGCGGGGCATTGGCAGAGGCTTTATCACATCACACTTCCAAGTATGAGATCCACAATTGTCACCATGCTCCTGTTGAATCTTGCACATGTTTTAATGATTTTTGAGCAGGTTCTTGTAATGTATAACGCAGCAGTATATGACGTAGCTGATGTATTGCAAACATATGTTTATAGGGAAGGTGTTTTGGCCGGGGATATTGGATATTCGATTGCTGTAGGGATGTTTACGTCTATCATCAGTTTGATTTTGGTTCTCTCAACAAACAAGATAAGCGCAAAATTCCTGGAAGAGCCTATTCTTTAGGAGGATTATGAGATGAAAAATAAACATCAGGCCATTCGTGAGACAACGGGAAGAAAGGTTTTCAATGTGATCAATAAGATCATCCTTGCGCTTGTATGCCTGTCGGTGATAATCCCAATATGGAATGTTTTGATCACTTCTGTTGCTGAGGATATTGATGTCATGGGAAACCAATATCTTTTGATTCCCCATTCTTTTACATTGCAAAATTATAATCGGGTTCTGCACAGTGGTTATATGCAAGCCTTTAAGAATTCTCTTTTTGTTGCTGTGGTAGGCACTGCTTTGTCGATGGCTATCTCGATTCCCATGGGATTTGCTCTTTCAAGGAAAAATCTTATTGCTAGAAATTTCATCATGAAAATTCTGACCTTCACCCTTGTTTTTGATGTTGGGATAATGCCTTTTTATATTGTTGTTAGGTCACTAGGGATGATAAATACGATGTCCGCTATAATCATTCCTGTCGCTGTATCAACTTTTAATGTAATAATCATTAAGAACTATATGACTAGCATACCAGAATCACTTATCGAGTCAGCAAGACTTGATGGTTGTAATGATTTTATAATTCTTACACGTATAGTCGTTCCACTTTCAGTTTCTATCATTGCAGCAGTAATACTGTTTTATTTTGTAAGTTATTGGAACCGGTATTTTGAGGTTATCATGTTCATAAACGACAGCAGGAAATATACGCTCCAGGTCGTCCTCAGATCTTTGATGTTTGAATCAGATGAATCGCTGGGCGGAGGGAATTATGTTTATAACAACACCAAGATGGCAGTAATGGTCTTGGGCATGCTTCCTGTACTAATTATCTATCCCTTCATCCAGAAGCATTTTGTTTCTGGACTGATGCTGGGTGGAGTGAAAGAGTGATTTCTTTTGCATTATTACTGGACAATGAGAGAGTGTTCTGCCGCTGAATTGCTAGAATTATAGAATCCTTTCAGATAAAACGTTCTTAGTAGACAGCATCATATAGTAAAAAAGGCTATCGATTTAAAGATCAATAGCCTTTTTTTGATTTTTACTGTTCCTTACAAGCTGCTTGTATTGAATTCTTTGATTCCGTTTTCTGTTGTTGCTACTTTGATCTTATCTGAGTCAAATATAAGGCCGACATGGATTGAGTTTGTTGTAGCTGGATTGTACTTGAATGCGTTTTCAGTTGCACTAGGATTATAGCTGAACGAGCATTCATCCGTTATTCCATAAATTTTACCTGTTTGATCGACCCCTGATGCAATAACTCTGTTTCCTGTGAAATTCGAATAATCCCCTATATCGTCTACGAAATTTGAATAGCTGTCAGGAACGTAGGTATTGCCGTTTTCAAGGATTACAAGACCATCGATGCATAGGATCGGCCGGCTTGAAAACTCAACCGATGTAATATCATTGATTATCCATTTAGTTTGATCGACGTCCTCGATATATGTCATGAATGTATATTTTCCTGGACCGATTATCTGAGGCGCAGAAGAATCGGGAATACCTTCAATTTGTGTTGCAGAAGAGAAATCTACTGATTTCGTCTCCGCATTGTACGTGGGTTGATCGCCGGTGTAAAAGAAATAGTCTCCATCAGTTGATTTAAGTATCACTGTCAGCATTTTGCCTGTCCCCGGGTTGCCATTGAAATAAGCCCCCTCAATAATTGAAGGAATGTTATTTGCTGTAGCCGTAATCTTAATTTCTTCTTTGCTGGAGCCGACAAAAGCCAATGCATAATATTTTCCATTTTCTCTGTCAGAACAGATTACATAACCGTTTGACGCGATGAATCTGGCTACAAGATTATCGACAAACTCCACTTTATTGTAGCGTTCAAAAGGAGATGATGCTTTTGCTAAGCCGTTTTCTTTTGTGGAAAAATAATATGAGTCGCTCTCTTTTCCGATCATATAACTTACTGTGACATTGTTTTTTTCTGTTTCGTTGTATATTTGCTCAAAAATGCCTGTGCTTGAATCGAGATTGCAAGATACAAGAATCAGCAATAATGCAAATGCAGATAAAAGAAGTCTTTTCATTCAATTCCTCCTTAGTGCCTGTATGCCACTGAGAGCGTGATTAGAAGATAGGTGGCAAGGAAGTTCGAATTCGCTTTTTCGTCTCCGAAATAGAATTCGGGGATCACTTGCAGGCCAACATGAAGACCGACGCCCCATTCCTCAGAAAAATAGTATCTTGCTCCGATATCGAACTGTGCGCTTACAGTGAGCTTGCTGCTTTCGTTGTATGAGATGTAGTTGAGTCCGACGCCAAGAGAAATAGGCAGCTCGAAATTTCCCTGCACAGGGAAAGCCGTGACCTTGAACTGGATCGGTACGCTTGTGAAAACCTCATCTGAGATTACGAAATTGAACAGATATCCGAGTTCCCCGCCCAGAGCGAAATAAGGATTTGCAAAAACCTGATAGCATATCGAACCATAGCCGCCGACGCTCTGTCTTTCAAATCCGCTTATAGTATCGTCGCCGTTTCCAAGTCCGGTCAGGGATGTTGGAAGCACGGGTCCGGCGTTGATTGTGAATATCTGGCTTCCAGTATCATAATAGGGGGCACTGAATGCTAAGGAAGAAAAAAGCACCAGCGCAGAAAAAATGCATAAAAACTTTTTCATCTTTACTCCTTTTTAGATGATACCCAATTAACCGTTATTATTCAAATAGATTGTTTTAACGGCTGAAATGAAGTAAAAATAAGACTTATGGAAAGATTGGGTTGCAAAAAAATAAAGGACAATCTGCTTGCAGATCTGAAAGAGAGGACGCAAAAGTTTGTGAATAAAGGAAATAAAGCGCCTTCTTTGGCCGTGGTTCTTGTCGGTGATGATGGTGCGAGCCAGAGTTATGTTGCTACAAAATGCAAAATGGCATCGCTTCTGGGCTTTGTACATTTTGATTATAGGTTTAGTGAAGATTTTAAGGAGGATGAGCTGTTGGAGCTTATCGACAGGCTGAATCTTGATGATGATGTGGATGGTATTTTGGTTCAGCTTCCGCTTCCAAAGCATATCGATGCCGATAAGATAATAAACCGCATTGCAAAAGAAAAGGATGTGGATGGCTTTTCTCCATATAATCTAGGCCGCCTCATGCTTGGACAAGAATGCTTCGAGCCGTGTACTCCAAAGGGGATCATGGAGATTTTCAGGTATTATGATATTCCACTTTCAGGAAAGAATGTCACCGTGATCGGTAGAAGCAACATAGTTGGCAAGCCTGTAAGCATGATGTGCATGCAAAAGGGTGTGGATGCAACCGTGACCGTATGCAATACAAAAACTGCGGATCTCAGGGCGCATACTTTGGCTTCCGATGTCATTATCGTTGCCGCAGGACGGCCTGGTACTTTGGATTCATCCATGGTGAAAGATGGGGCGGTCGTGATAGATGTCGGAGTCAACAGGATTGCAGATCCTTCAAGTGACAAGGGATATAAAGTGGTGGGCGATGTCGATTACGATTCATTTTCGGACACAGGATGCAAAGTAACTCCGGTTCCGGGGGGTGTGGGGCTGATGACAGTTGTCATGCTTATGGAAAATACTCTTATGGCAGCAATTAGGAGAAGGGGATGAAATTTCTTATTGAGACTTATGGCTGTCAGCTGAATGTGGCTGAAAGCTCCGCGTTGGAGGTGATCCTCCTCGGACGAGGACTGGAAAAGACAGAAAAGGCGTATGAAGCCGATGTCGTGATTATAAACACCTGCTCGGTCAGAAAAACGGCTGAAAATCGTGTATGGGGCCGTTTGGGATATTTTGGAGCGCTCAAGAGAAAAAGAAAAGGAGCACTTAAGATAATTGTCACCGGATGCATGGCTGAGCGTCTGCATGAAGAGCTCAAGGATGATGCTCCTTTTGTTGATGAGGTGGTTGGGACGAACAGCAAAAACGATATACCGGACATTATCCTTGGAAATGGCTATGAAGAGGAAGAAAAATATTCTTTCCTGCCTTCGTATTTCAAGCAAGGGTCGTGGTCGAGCTATGTTCCCATCATGAACGGCTGCAACAACTTCTGTTCTTATTGCATAGTCCCTTATGTGAGGGGAAGAGAGATTTCGAGGGATGTGCCTTCGATCATTGATGAGATAAGGCTTCTTGACAGCAAGAATGTGCGGGAAATCACGCTGCTGGGACAGAATGTCAACAGCTACAAAGCTTCCTATAACGGAAAGGAGGTGGATTTTCCAACTTTGCTGGAAATAATTCTTCACTACATGGACAATATAAAATTTGTCCGTTTCGAATCACCACATCCAAAGGATTTCTCGGATCATCTTATCAATGTTATTGCCCAAAATGAGAAGATCTGCTCGCATATACATCTTCCGATGCAGGCGGGCAGCACCAGGATTCTTGAACTCATGAACAGGAAGACAACAAGGGAGAATTTCATAGCTCTTGTTGAGAAGATGAGAAAAAATATTCCTGATTTGACTTTGGCGACCGATGTCATGGTAGGGTTCCCGACGGAAACGGAAGAGGAATATGAACAGACATTGTCGATGATGGATATCATGGGATGCACCGAAGCATTCATGTATTACTTCAATCCAAGAGAGGGGACAAAGGCTGCGGAAATGGACGGGCAGCTTGAGGATGAAATCAAGATTGCCAGGCTTGAAAGACTTATTTCAGAGCAGCTTGAAAGAGCGCAGAAGATAAAGAAGGAGAGGCTTCCATTTTCCTCCGATGTGATCGTGCTTGGTATGACCCGGGATGAAAAGGACAGGTATCTTGGAAGGAATGCACATAACGATATGGTTTCTTTTTCCTCTTCTGTTCCTTTAGAGGAAGGGGATTATGTCAGAGTGTCTTTCTCCGATTTAAGCGGTAATACATACCGGGGGAGCCATAATGTCTGAAGTAGATGATTTTCTAAAACTTCTTTCTGGTAAGAAAAAGATTGTCGCTCTGACAGGGGCAGGGGTATCCACTATGAGTGGAATTCCTGATTTCAGGAGCAGTGATGGGCTTTACAGCAAAAAGTATGGCAAATTGGATGTGGAGACGATAGTTTCCATTGAGTTTTTCCGCCTTCATCCGGATGTGTTTTATTCCTGGGCGATCCCGTATTGGTTCAATATGGAGTCATACAAACCTAATATTGTGCATGATACATTAAAAAAGATGGAGGATAGGGGAAAGCTATCTATGGGGATTTTCACACAGAATGTGGATTATCTTCATGAGAGGGCCGGGACGAAAAAGGTATTTCCTTTGCATGGTACTTTGGAAAGGGCCTACTGTACAAATTGTCATGCGTTTTATTCTTATCAGGAGATTTCTCCGATTGTAAGAAAAGGGGAAGTCCCAAAATGCAGACATTGTGGCTCTGTGATCAAACCGGATATTGTTTTTTATGGGGAAAACCTTGACATGAGCCTTCTGCAGAGGGCGGAAAACGCTTTTTCAAATGCTGATCTGGTGCTTGTCCTCGGCACAAGCCTAATAGTCAATCCAGCAGCAAGCCTTCCTTATCTTTCCGTGCAGAAGGGGACGGATATCGTCATCGTGAATAAAAGCGATACCTGGTTGGATAAATATGCATTGATGCATTTTGATGATCTTGAAAAATTCTTTTCTGGAGTCGATTCAAGGATTTGAGCCTTTCTCATCTAACAAATCTATTGCTGTTTTTCCATCGTTTTATTATATTTAGACTGTCGGAAAACGGGGGTGTTCCGGTTTCGACTGGCTCTGCCAGGTCGGAGACTGCGGGCCAAGAGCTGACTTGTAAAACCGGCACAAAAAAATAACTGCAAAGAAGAAAGAAGACGAAGTCGTCGAAACTCTTGCATTTGCTGCTTAATTAAAGCGGCATGGAGAAGCCGTACGCTGTTCCTAGGACGGCAGATCCATCAAAAACAGGGACTTGCTGAAGTGTTCGGATCCGGCACTTTGGGACTTTAAGGATCCTGTCATCCTGCAACGCCTGCCGTTTTGCCTAGCTGGATGAGAGACTAAAAAGACGGCTATGTCCGTAGACGTTTTCGGATGGATTGTCAGGACGGGAGTTCGAATCTCCCCACCTCCAAAAAGGGGGACACTTGGTGTCCTCCTGTTTTTTAGGATTGATATGGATAAAAGGGTTGTTCTTACCAAGGAAAAGCTAAAAGCCAGTTTGTTGTTACTTTTAAAGGAAAGACCAATGGATGGGATTTCCATTTCACTTATTTGTTCTACAGCTGGAATAAACCGGAATACATTTTATTCCCATTATCAGTCAATAGGGCAGCTTATGAAAGAAATCGAGGATGAGTTTCTTTCTGAGTTGTTTGAGGAAATCAACAAATCATTCTCTATCGAGGTTTCCAGAAGCGTCAAAGATCTACTGATAAAGCTTCTATTTCTTGTCAGGGAAAATTCTGAGATGTGTGTCCTTCTTTTCTCAAAAAACGGAGATAAGGAATTCTTGAATAGGATAATCGAGCGTATTCTTCCATCTGCAACAGGAATGTGGAAAGATTTTTTCAATCTGGATCAGAAGACGGCGGCCCGTGTCTATGCTTTCATTGTCGGTGGTGCGATCAGCATAATAGAGCAGTGGGTACAGAAGGGCTGCGAAGAGCCTGTTGAGGAAATTGCGAATTTTTTGGATATGGTGATAATAAACGGGCAGAGCGCATTTCTGCCCGTAGCTTCTAATAGTTGAGTTCTCTCAGCTGCCTTCTTGCATCCATGTTCAGATCTCTTTCCTTGATCGCCTCTTTCTTGTCCCTTACATTCTTGCCTCTTGCAAGGGCTATTTTCATTTTTACAAGGTTGCCTTTTATGTATATTTCCGTTGGAACGAGTGTGAAGCCTTTTTCGTTGACTTTCCTTTGGAATTTCTTGATTTCCATCTTGTGGGCCAAAAGTCTTCTGGGACGATCGCTTTGGTGATTGAAAATATTTCCATGGCTGTATGGCTGGATAAGAAACCCGATGAGCATCAGCTGCATGTCTTTTGCTTGCACATAACTGTCGGAAAAAGAGCAACGGCCTTCGCGGACACTTTTTACTTCCGTTCCCACAAGTTCGATTCCGCATTCCAATTCTTCTATGATTTCATAATTGAAATAGGCTTTTTTGTTTTTCTGTATAAGTTTGAATTCTTCTTTCATAGTATTTCCACAAGGCGGAAGCCGGCATACGGGTTTGTAGCATCCTTTGCCATTAAACCAACCGTATCAGGAGTTATTGACGAAGGATCGGATATATAGCTGCCACCTTTGATGATTATATCATCATCAGTGTCTTTTGCAAAACTCTCCAAGCCCTGATAGTCTGTCAGCCTGGCCAGAGGAATGTATGCCGAGCATGTCATTTCCCAAAGACCTCCAAACATCATTTCAGGCGAAAGGTTGTCACTGTCAGAAATGATGTTGAGGCTGGATGAATACTTTTTATCCAAAACTGAAAGGGAGGCATAGGTCCACATGGCTTCTGTGGGAAGAGCGTAAGTTCTACCTGTCTTTTCGGAAAGCCATGATGCATAGGCCTGGGCAGCATTATAGCTTATGTTCCTTATCGGTTTTGTTGATTTGAACGATGTTGAGAGTATTATCGAAGAAAGATAGTTTTCATCCACCATGCCATCTGCAATGAGATTGGAAAGATTGTTTTTTGACCAATATGGATTTTCGCTTATAAAAAGAGCATATTCATATTCGCTCACCGGATATTGCATTATCGCAAACGACGGGATATGGACCATGATTTCCTTTTCGTTTGTCAAAGGGTAGCTGGATCCCTGATAGGAGCCCATGGTCATCTGGCCTCCTTCGTATGTGAACCACCCGGCATTATAAGCTGATGCCTTTGTTTCTGGTTTTGAAGTGAAATTGAAGGAAACCGGGTCTGAGGTGAAAGTCAGATCATCCAAAAATGAATCGTCAAAACCAGTTTCCCTTCCCTCTGCCTGCAAGATGGTCTTTGCCGTCCTATAATCATCTAGCATTGCTTGGGAACTGATATGTGCGGAAGCATAAAACAACTCGCTGGAATAATCATCCATCTCAAGTGCGTTGATATCCTTTGCAAATGAGGAGAATAGTGGAGGAAAGGAATATATTCCCTCGTAATCCGTGTTCTTGGACCAGGAGACAATTGAAGATATGAAATCCTCCTTGATTTTGCTTTCAAGATCTAAAGAAGCGGTTGTTTTGATCTGTATATCCTCCGTCCTATGAAAAAGCATTGTAAAGAAGATCGGATGGGAAATTCTTATTTTTTCCTTATAAAGCTCGATGCCTGCTTTTGTATAAGCAAATTCATGATCTCCGCTTTCAATGAAATATCTCGTTCCTTCCGTAGACCCAAGATATTTGCCGTCCATATGGATTGCGACGTTCGTCAGATCGCAGTCAAATCCGACGTATACCCCGCCCTTGATTATCCCTGGCAGCATGAAAAGTAGAAAAAATGATATCAATATGGCAATGATGAGGCCCATCAAGATGACGATTCCGCTTCTGATGCCGAAAATCTTCTCTGGTATGACGACCGGATCCACTTCCGGAAGCTTGTTTTTCTTTATCATGTTTCTAAAGTAATATTCATCCATTTACTTGTCAACTTGCGGCAGTTGGTGTAATTTCTCTATATGGACGCTTTTTTGACCGGAATAGAGAGCCTTGCCAGCAGATATCTGACACACAGAAAAAGGGTGAAGGCATATAACAAGAGCAGACCAAGAACGATTCTTTGGGAAATCTGGTCGTGGGTTGATGCCCTTATTTTTGCTGTTTTCTGGGTCATAATAATCAATCAGTTCCTTTTCCAGTTCTTTTTGATACCGACTCCAAGCATGGTCTCTACGCTTAATGTTAATGACAGGGTTGCCGTAATCAAGAACGCATATGGCACTGAACTATATCCTGGGGGTAGGAAGATATCGACATCATCAAGAAAGGTTGAACGGGACGATATAATCACCTTTTATAATCCGGAATATGAATCCAAGGGTCCGGTATTCGACCTGTTGAGCCAGGTTGTATTCATGGGTACTCTTTCTTTGGTCAATATAGACAGGAATCCAGATGGAAGTATCGCCGAGCGTCTTTATGTGAAAAGAGCAGTGGGAATGTCCGGAGATACTGTCAGATTCGAGCATGGAGATGTGTATATAAAACCTGCTGGCGAGCAGTCTTTCATTCCCGAGGATGAATTCAGGGTTGAAAACGACCTCTCATCAGATCCCCACAGGTCCGTGGATATGTCCCTCTATCCCGGGCTTGATGCCTATGCCGACCTTCTGGCTTATCAGCAGTATGGGATTATAACTCAGGCCCCTGCCGAAATCATCTCGAGATATGAAAGCCTGGACAAATCCATGAATGTTTTTGACATGTATGCAGTTGAAAAGGAAAAGGCAAGAATGAGCAGCCTTATCGATCCGACCGATATGTCTGTCCGTAGCCTGCACAATGCTGCAGAAAACGGTATCTTTGTTCCCGAAGGCTTTATTCTGCCACTTGGCGACAACAGGGACAACAGCAGGGATGGGCGATATTTCGGACCTGTTGGGGAAAACAAGATAAACGGCAAGGTCGTCTTCCGTTTTTGGCCGCTTAACAATATGTCTGTCCTCACCGGAAAATGATCAATTTCATAGATTTATCCAAACCGCTCTCCTTATATGTCCACATTCCGTTTTGTGTGAGCAAATGTTCATATTGTGCATTCTATTCAGTTTCCTCTTTACATTGGAACGAAGACATTCTTAATAAGTATACTGATCTGGTTTCAAAACAGATTTCCTCTTTTCTTGAAAACTATAAAAAACCTTTTGATACTGTTTTTATCGGCGGTGGAAATCCCGGGGTTCTCGGTACAAAAAGGCTTTTGAAGATTTTTGAAAGCGCTTTTACTTATGGAAGGGCAATGGAATGCAGCCTTGAGGTGAACCCGGAACAGATTCCAAATGTGATTGGATTCATCAAGCCGTATGTTACCAGGATCAGCATAGGTATCCAGAGCATGGACAGTTCCATGCTCTCCTTTTTGGGAAGAAACAGCACCAGAAAAGAGAATTTGGATGCTTTAGAAATTCTATGTGACAATGCTGTGCCTTTTAATGCGGATATCATCACCGGAGTCCCAGGTTTTCCGGTTGATAAGACGCTTTCGGATATCAAGCTCGTTTCATCATTCAATCCCTCCCATATCTCTTTTTACTGCTTAAGCTATGAAGAAGGTACAAAAATGTGGAATAAGCGCAATCTGGCTGACGAGGAGGTGGAAACATCTTGCCTTCGTCATGGATGGGACCTTCTTGGAAGCTTGGGATACGAGCATTATGAGATTTCCAATTTTGCAAGAAAAAAGGCTTATTGCCTTCATAATCTCAATTATTGGCAGCTCGGGCAGTACGTTGGCTTCGGCCCGAGTGCTGAAAGCAGCTTTGGATATGAAAGGGCTGTCAGCATGCGTTATGATCAGGATGTCTTTTCTTATATCTCATCGCCGGATCCTGATTTCGAGTTTCTCAGCCCAAAAGAGACGGAAGAGGAGTTTTTGATGGTTGCTTTGAGGACGAAATGGGGTATCGATAAAAAGGAATATGAGAAAAGGTTTTCTTACTCTTTTGATCAAAAGTTCTCATCAGCCATCAATAGTCTAGATGAAAGCCTTTTTCAAAGCGATGAAAAATCATTTCATCTCACCGAGGAAGGTTTTCTGTTTTCAGATAGGATTGTGTTAAAGCTTTTTGACTGTCTTATTGACTGAAAAAGAGGGCTTGTGATAAATTTTACAGCGTTATAAATTCAATTAGCAAAGAGGTAAATATGTCAGGCCACAGCAAATGGGCAACCATCAAGCACAAGAAGGGCGCATTGGACGCAAAGCGCGGTCAGAAGTTCACGAAACTCATCAAGGAAATTTCAGTAGCAGCCAAGATGGGTGGCCCTGACCCTGATTCAAATGCAAGACTTAGAACAGCTATCCTCAAGGCAAGGGCTGAGAACATGCCAAAGGATAATATCGACAGGGCCATCAAGAAAGGCAGCGGTGAATTAGGTGCGACATCATTTTATGAATTGACATACGAGGGATATGCTCCGGGCGGAGTTGCAATCATCATCGACACCCTTACCGATAACAAGAACAGGACCGCAGCAGATGTGAGAAGCACTCTCACCAAGCTTGGCGGATCTTTAGGTGCAACCGGATGCGTCAGTTACATGTTCCAGACGAAAGGTATCATCACTTATGATGCCTCAAAGTATACAGAGGAGCAGATTTTCGAAGCAGCTCTTGAAAATGGTGCAGAGGATGTTTCCACAGAAGATGGTATAATCGAGGTGACAACCACCGCTGCAGATTTTGCATCGGTTCTTGAAGCCATGCAGGCTGCCGGATTCGAGCAGGACAGTGCCGATATCAACAAGGTTGCGGACCAGACGGTCACCCTTGACAATGAAAAGGCGAACAAGGTTTTGAAGATTGTGGAACGCTTGGAGGATCTTGACGACGTACAACAGGTATCCACCAACCTTGATCTTCCAGATGACTTCCAGGAGGAGTGATTCATGATTGTCCTGGGAATTGATCCAGGGCTTGCAATGACGGGCTGGGGCGTTGTCGAGTATACCTCGCGATGCATCCGGCCTATTTCTTTTGGCATTGTAAAAACCAATGCCAAGGAAAAGCTTGCAGACAGGATCCACACGCTTGCCGAAGATGTTGCATCGATCGCTATAAAATACAAGGTCGGGATTTGTTCGATGGAGGATATATACTTTGCAAAGAACATTTCAAGTGCGGTTCCTGTTGCAAAAGTGATAGGGGCGTTGACTTTCAAATTAATGGATATGGGCATCAGGGTTGAGTATTTTTCTCCGCTCCAGATCAAGCTTGCAGTAACAGGTACAGGAACAGCGGATAAGCATCAGGTGCAGGAAATGGTACGCCTGCAGCTCGGGCTTAAAAGCATACCTCGTCCGGATCATGCAGCCGATGCACTTGCAGATTGCATATGCTACTGTAATTACAGTTCTACAGATGAGAGGTTGAATATTAAAAAATGATCAACGCCATACAAGGAAAAATCGTATCTTCTGGAATCAATCATGTGGATGTGCTCACCTCCGGAGGAGTTGAATTCCATCTGGAGTGCAGCACCAATTCAGTTCTTGGGTTGAAAAAGCTCTTTAATCAGAGCCAAGATGGGGAAATCAGGATTTTGTGTGTTCTGATCCATAGGGAAGATTCGGTCTGCCTCTACGGTTTTTACGATGAAAAAGAGAGGACCTGTTTTTCCGAATTGATAACTGTAAACGGAATCGGTCCGCGACAGGCGATAAAAATATTAAGTGCGATTACAGTAGAGGATTTCATAAAGGCTTTGGATTCCCAAGATGTCAAGAAACTGTCGAAAATCCCTGGAATAGGCGCAAAAACAGGGCAGAAGCTTATTTTGCAGCTGAGGAATGTGCTTGTCATTGAAGAGGATGCAGGATCATCGGAAGTAAGGAATTCTATCCATCCTTCAGATGAATTTTCCGACATCATCCAGGCCTTTGTTGAAATGGGCCATGATAAAAAGCGCGTTAAAGAAAGGATCGACCGCCTTCTTGCCGATAATCAGCTTCTTTTGTATGGTAAAAGCCATGAGGAGAAAGAGACTTTTCTCTTCTCCACGCTCATCAAGGGGGTTTGATGGTAGTCGATTACGAATCCGATATCAAGGAGCTTGAACAGCTTGAGAACAATGGTCTTATGAGGAGGGAGTATTCCGAGACCCAGGATCATCAGGAAAATCTCCTCAGACCTCAGATGCTCGAGGATTTCCAAGGGCAGAAAACCATAAAGGAAAACCTTTCTGTATTCATAAAAGCGGCAAGGGCCAGGGAGGAAGTGCTGGATCATACCTTCATAGTAGGTCCACCCGGGCTTGGAAAGACTACGCTTGCAAGCATCATTGCAAACGAGATGCATTCTGAAATACGCATGACCAGCGCTCCCGCATTGGATAAGCCGAAGGATCTGGCAGGAATACTTACCAATTTGAACGAGGGCACCGTCTTTTTCATTGATGAAATCCATAGGCTAAAGCCTGCCATAGAAGAGATGCTGTATATTGCCATGGAGGATTATGAGATAGACTGGGTGATCGGGCAGGGCCCTGCAGCAAGGACCATGAGGATTCCGCTTCCTAAGTTCACTCTCATCGGAGCAACCACCAAGGCCGGGTCTGTATCCAGTCCTCTTGCCTCCCGTTTTGGCATCAATCTGCATATCGACTATTACAATCCGGATGAGCTTTCTTCTATAATTGTCCGTAGTGCTAAGATACTTGATACTAAAATCGACGATGAGGCCGTATATGCCCTTGCCTGTTGCTCGAGAGGAACTCCTAGAATTGCAAACAGGCTTCTGCGCAGGCTGCGCGATTTTGCCTACTTCATGTCCGATGGGGTGATTACTGAAAAAACAGTACGTCTTGGATTGGACAAGCTGGGCATAGATTCCCATGGGCTGGAGAGGATGGACAGGCAGATACTTAAGACGATAATCGATTTTTATGGGGGAGGGCCGGTTGGCGCAGATACGCTCAGCATATCCGTCGGAGAAGCGGTTGAGAGCCTGGAAGATTACTATGAGCCTTATCTCATACAGCAGGGGTATCTTAAAAGGACTCCGCGTGGACGGTGCGTGACTAATAAGGCCTATGAATTATTGAACATCAAGGTGGGGAGCAATGCTGACCAAGGATTATTATTTTGATCTTCCGCAAGAGCTTATAGCTCAATATCCTTCTGCACAGAGAGGAAATGACAGACTCCTGGTGTTGGATAAGAATACGGGAAAATACCTGGACAAGATGATTTCTGATCTTCCTTCTTTAATAGATCCCAATACTGTTATTGTCGTAAACAACAGCAAGGTAAGAAAGGCAAGATGTTTTGGCACAAGTGATACAGGCGGCCTTGTCGAGTTCTTGTTCTTAAAAGAGTATGAGGATCACAGCTGGATGGCTCTTGTCTCTAAATCCAAAAGACAGAAGATCGGCAAGAGGTATTCCTTCTATGACAAGGATGGCAAAGAGATTGCGACATGCATCATTGCCGAGGATTTGGGTGATGGAAATAAGAGGGTTGTTTTCTCCACTCCGATTTCTGAGCAATTCTTTTCTCTTGTCGGGCATGTTCCTCTTCCTCCTTACATAAAAAGGGAAGATGAGTTTTCTGATGAGAGTCGGTATCAGACCGTATATGCCAAGAAGGAGGGCTCTGTCGCATCTCCGACAGCCGGTCTGCACTTTACTCCAGATTTGATGGAGGCTGTTAAAAACCGCGGCATCGACATTTGCGAGGTCACATTGCATGTCGGGCTTGGAACATTCCTTCCTGTCAGAAGCGAGAGAATCGAAGACCACCATATGCATACAGAGCATTTTGAAATCTCCGATGAGGTGTTCAATGCCCTGAATAAAGCCAAAAGAGAAGGAAAGAGAATACTTTCTGTCGGCACGACCAGCGTCCGTACATTGGAAAGCGCTGCTGGAGTGGATGGACTGCTTGAAAAGAAGATTGGAGAAACGGATATCTTCATCCATCCCGGCTATCATTTCCGTTTTGTTGACGACCTGCTTACCAATTTCCACACCCCTGAGTCGACGCTTTTGATGCTTGTCTCGGCACTGGCGGGAAAAGATAATATTTTTGCCGCCTATAAGCATGCGGTTGAAGAGAAGTACAGGTTTTTCAGCTATGGGGATGCGATGCTCATAAAAGGTTGAGGCCCTGGAATATCCTTTGAGAGGTTTCCTCGATATTCAAGATCCCTTCAATATGGACGAGCTTTGTCTCCTTATCCATCATTTCAAAGCATTTTTGATAGTTTTCCCTGACTTTTATCAAGAGCTCTTTTTTCTCAAAGAGCTCTGCCTCATCGGCTCTCTTTATTATTCTTTCAAGACAGGTGTCAACAGGAGGGTCGATGAAGATCAGGTATTCCGGACTTGGATAGTCGTTTAGACTCCTGATGAAAGCATAGTCTGCATCGAGAAGCTGATAGGCGTATGATGAATAAAAATACCTGTCGCTGACAACAACCTGTCCTGCTTCAAGTCTTTCCAGTATTCCATTTTTTCCAAAAATATGTTCGTTTCTGTCGGCTGAATACAATATGGCAAGACTTTTTTTGTCGATTTCAACCTCATGACGCAGAACTCTTCTGATAAGACGTCCTATCTCGCCATCCGTAGGCTCGAAGGTGCTGAAAACATTTTTTCCATTTTTGACAAGCTTTTCAGAAAGAATCTTAAGCTGGGTCGTGGTCCCGGCTCCGTCAAGCCCCTCAATTACTATGAAATCTTTCAATATCCGTCCCATTGCAGCTCCATTTTTCTTTAAACTGATGAAAATATGATTCATTTGAATTATAATTGGGTCGAGGCAAAAATGAAATACCATTCACCGATAAGAATAATTTTGATCTCATTTATAGTTTTTATTATTTTTGCCTTTATCGCATTGTCTTCTGTCGTTTTCTTCGACATCCCGTCCCCATCATCCTTATTTGTTGAAAGGATGCTTTCTGAACTGTCTGACGCAGACGGACGTTATTCGGTTTCTTTTTCATCCATGGACAGGCGTCTTTTGGGTTCTGTATCTTTAAATGATCTTGTTTTTGAAAGGGACGGGAGCAGGATGGTCCATATTGCCAATCTGAAGGTGGAAAAGGGGCTTATTGACATCATAACCGGTATTGTAAAGGGAAACTCAACATTCAACATCGAAATAACCGGAGTTGATGTGGATACGGATCTTGATGTCATAAAAGAGATTGCAGGGGATTTCTTGGATCCGGGAAATTCCTCTTTTCCAGAAAATGACGCTCAAAATATTGAAGATTACAATCTGAACATACATGTTTACGATTTTAATGCAAGCATCGGAGGCCTTGCGGGTTTTCAGGATGTCGAATTCTTTATTTCCATTTCCACTGTAAAAGGCTTGAACAGGCTTGAAGCCAGGATGCCTGATTTTTCAATCGGATACGAAGGTGCATATGCATCAATTTCAAATCTTAATGCAGAACTTGCATCTGACGGCCCATCCTACGTTGCCAGGTTTTCCATTTCTGATCTCAACATCAAAAAGGATGATTATTCGTTAAATGTGAGTGATTTGGCTTTTTGGGCACCTTTATCGGATTTTTCCTTAGAGAATATCGAAAAAAACGCATTCAGCCTTTCTTTCATGCAGCTTGAGGCAGGCTGGGGTGATGAATTCTTCACACGCCTTTATCCAGCTTATTTTGAAAGCGATGGGGAAAATATAAATCTTTCCCTTTCAATGATGATCAGCTCATATAGCGAATATACGCTCAGTTTATCCGAACTCAGTGCATCTTACAGTCTTGCAGAAAACGAGGTATGGCTTGAATTTGTTTCCGGTCTGCTTTTCCTAAAGACCGAGCAGATCGCTTCTTTTTCTGCGGTAAGCCTTGCGTCCAGCATAACAGACGGCACATTCATTTTGCATGGAAACAATATTTCCAGTTCAAAGATAGGCATGTATACGAAAGATATCTATAAGAAAGTGGATATCAGCGATTTTGACCTATCTGGACGCGTCAAGGACGGATTTGATATTTCCATGGAATCCAACGTAGGCTTGTCAAGCCGATTTGAGCAGCTCGATGGCATGACATTCGACCTTGATGCGAAAGCGGAGGGGAGTCTTGAAAAGATTTCTTCACTTGATCTTGAGATATCGAATGTTGTTTTGCCTTCTTTGAGCAGGGATTTTCTTATTCGTGCCAGCTATGGCGAGGATGGGGTTTATCTTCAGGCTGGATATGGCGATATGCTGTCTTTGAAAGCCGAGATAGGCGAAGAGGCCGATATCTCGATCAATCTCTCTGACCTGAAGGTCTCGGATTTCCTTCCTTTTATCGGCTCCTACATGCCATCCTTGGTTTCTTATGTTTCCGAGGATACCCTGTTGAATGGAAACCTCTCTGCAAGTCTGGTCAAAACCGATGATGCGGTCTTGGAGTATACGGGAAGTATCGATTACGCATTTGCCCTTGGAAATGTCAACCTGCTCGGTTTTGATCTCAATTTCGGCTCGTCGGTCAGTTCCCATCTGGGACAGGATAGGCTGGAAGTCCTTTCGTTCAATTTGACTTCAGATCTTATAAGATTCAGTTATTTCGGAGACATCGATCTTGCCTCTTTTCTTCCTGTTGGAACGCTTTTTGTGGAAAAAACCTCGGATGGTAAGAAGCTTGTATCAATCGATTTGGATCTGGAAAATGAGAGCGAATATCATTTTAACCTCACCATTCCTCCCGTTCCTTCCGTAAGGCTGCATGGAAATTTCAATTTTGAGGATATAAGTCACCTTACAAGCCTTGCGGAGCTTGATGCCGGAACTACGGATTATGATTTTGATATCGATATCGACTTCACCTCGTCCAATGTGGAGGTGATCAATGAAAGGGCTGGACTGATCATCGATTGGGCTGACAATTTTGAAGCAAGGCTTGAATTCGACGGGTTTGCCCTTCCAACTCCGTCCCTTTCGATAGAGCCATGTGTTTTGGATGGGATTTTCAATTTCACATTTGACTATGAGAGCCAGAATATAAACGCATGGACGGAGGATCTCAACATATTCAATATGAGGCATCTGCCCGGAGCACCAGACCTCAGCTTCAGATTTGAGCTTGAAAATGAGAAAATACTCATTGAGGATATCAAGCTTGAGAGCCCGCTTTTCCAGACGATGGTTGGAAGTTTTTCAGCCAATGTTAGGACGAAGGATTTTGCGCTTGCTCTTGAAAGCCCAAGCGAGAAGGTGCTTTTGAGCCTCACAGGTTATGAGAATTTCTACAGCGGACTTTTGAAGCTTGAAGGCTTCAATCTCTCCAGGCTCAATCTTGGATATGGACTACTCGATGTTTCCTTAACCGGCAGAGGACGCAATCTCGAGGATCTTTCATTCAGCGGTGGTTTTGAAGTAACCTCTTCTGATACTATCAACCATCCTGTGGAGATGTCAGGATCAATTTTGATAAATACTAAAGAGCTTGAAATAGACGATCTGGTATACAAGGTTCCGAACACAAGCCTTTCTATTCCTTCATTCCGTATCTCAAGCACCGATGGGGTGTTTGAGCTTCCACTTTCATTTGAATATGTTTTCGAAAATGCCGACAGACCATATCCTTTCAATGCAGATTTCTCAATTTCGATCAAAGCGGAGCAGCGTGACAACATCTATTTGTTCTTGAGAGATCTGTATCTTTCCGGTTTTGAAAATATGACCGGTTCCTTGAAACTTGATCGACTGGCCATGGATGACAGTCTTGATACAGGATTCAAATCATCGAATTTCTATTATGATGACGGATCTTTGGTATTCTCCGGATCCCTGCTTTCCGGGAAATTGGAGCTTTTTGACGGAGTTTCCGATCTGCTGATCAATCTTGATCCTTTGGTGCGTCTTGGCGTTTCAGGCCGATATAAGGATGGATTGGAGATGGATATCTCAATAAGAGATTTCAATTTCAGTTCTATTAATTTTGTATTCGGTTCTCCAATTCTTGTATTCGGCAGCAACACCCTTGCAGGTGGGGATTTGAAGCTTATAGGCGAGATAGGTGACATGCACCTATATGGTTCCTTATGGACTGACAGGCTTGATTTGGATATTTTCTGGTTGCCGAAGGATCATCTTATTGCCCATAATGCCTATTTCACCGTCTGGGACAACAACATCAAGAGCATGATCACTGCGGTAACCTCGGTCAACATCGATACGCAAAAGAGAAAAGAAGGCAAGGTCAAGGTCGAATTCAATCTTTCTCCAACCCTGGGCTTTGAAAATTACAGGGTGGATGCGTATGTGGAGCAAGGCAATGAGCTGACATTCCGTCTTCCCATGATGACGCAGAACATTGACATATTCGGTGACATAAACGGTTATTTCCGGATCTATGGTGAAGGGAAGAAAGCGGATATGTACGGCGAGCTTGATGCGTATAATCTCCAATTGTCCGTGGGCATGTACCCGCTTCCTGAATGGATGCGGCCAGGGACTGCCGCTTCCTTTGATTTCAATCTTAATCTGAGGAAAAACGCTTCCGTCGTTTATCCGCTTGGACCGAATCCGATACTTACCGCGTATCTTGCAGAAAACCAGCAGATAAGATTCTATTCAACAAATAACGGAGGCTTCTCCGCTTCCGGAAGCTTGGAGCTGAGGGCTGGAGAAATCTATTATTTCCAGAAATCCTTCTTCATTAGGGAAGGGGATATAACATTCAGGGATACTGAAGGCTTTGGTTTCGAGCCGACTGTTAATCTGCGGGCACAGCTTAGGGATTTTGACTCATCTGGAGACAAGGTTGACATATATCTTGTTCTTCGTGAGGCACGTCTTGATAATTTTAACCCGTCTTTCGAATCATCGCCGGCAAAGGATCTTAATGAGATAATGAGCATACTTGGGCAATCCATCATCAGCAGCGAGAACGGACAATCGAATCTTGGCAGTGTCGTATCCCTCGTTAGCACAGGTGTCGATGTGCTCAGCCGTATCGGATATATAACCACCAGTGACGACAGCCTCCAAAAATCCATAAGAAATTCACTCAATCTTGATACTTTCAGCCTTCATACCAATATAATTGAAAACCTGGTATACGATGCAGTTGTGTTCTCTTCAAACAATTCAAGAGCGGATGTGAGCCCTCTCGCAAGATATCTTGATGGAACGACACTTTATGTGGGAAAGTACCTTACTCCTGACCTTTATCTTGAAGCTCTGGCCCATTTTGCCGCACGGAGAAATGACACCGAAGATGATAACAGCTTCCTTACGGACGATCTCACATTGGATGTCGAGGTTTCTCTTGAATGGGAGAATCCACTATGCACGGTAACCTTCTTCACACAACCGGATAACCTTAACTTCTATGAGGTGTTTGATAACATTGGATTCACTTTGAGTAAAAGGTTTGTCTTTTAATTTCTATTCTGCTATGCTAGCGTAAGGAGCTATAATGAACATTTTCAAAAAAACTGCAGTATTCTTTTTGGTTATCTGCTTTATCCTCACCGGTGTTTTTGCAGCAGACGACCAGTGGTGGATAGGTAAGCAGATTTCAGCTTTTGAATATGACGGATTGCAAAATGTCAAAGTAAAAACGGTTGATGACGTCCTTTCCGGCTATATTGGCCAAGATTTTACAAACGACCTTTTCAATGAAATATATAATAATCTATATGCGCAGGAATGGGTTGAATATATTTCTGCAGAGGCTCTTGAGGGCGGGCCTGAAGGTAGGGATCTTATTGTCCGTTTCACCTTTTTGGAAAATCCCATGGTCTCATCTGTCACAGTGGAAGGCAATGACAACATAAGTTCCCGCACGCTTCTTGATGCACAGAATTATGAAAAGGGCGATTTCTTGAGTGCAAACGACCTTGAGGCCAATGCTTCCCTTATTGCCGACCATTACAAATCAAAGGGTTACAAGGATGTTTTGGTTGTGCCTGTAAGCACCTTCGATCAGCAGGCAAACACAGAATCCATTGTCTATGAGATAACCGAAGGAGATCAGTATAAGATCCGGAGCATACTTTTTGACGGGGTTTCTGTCTTTAGTGCAAAAGAGCTCAAAAAGCTTTTGACAAGCAGGGAAAAGAGCTTCTTCAACAGCGGTAATTTCGTACAGTCGGACATAGATGCCGATAGGGTGGCGCTTGGGCAGCATTATCTTGAAAACGGATATATCAATGCCAAGGTTGACGCTCCTGAGATCAATGATGTGACCACAGACGAGGATAAATCAAAATTCCTGGAGGTGGTTTTCCATGTGACTGAGGGGGATCAGTGGTTCTTCGGTGATATATCCTATTCTGGAAATAATGTGTTTTCAAACGAGCAGATCGATGAGATCCTCTCTGCTTCTAAAGGCGGAGTGCATGACGTAATAAGTCTTCAGACGATGTTCGATAATCTCTCTTCGCTTTATTATAATAACGGATACATCTCCGCCCAGATCATTCCTGTGCCCACGTACAATGAGAGCGCTCACACCGTGGACTATTCGATTTCGATCGAGGAGGGGACGCAGTCTGTCATAGAAGAAATAAGATTTGAGGGACTTACAAAGACAAAGCCTTATGTCTTTGAGAGGGAGCTGACATTCAAGGTCGGAGATGTGTTCAGCCGTGATGCCGTTATCAGGAGCCAGCAGAACATCTATAATACTTCTCTCGTAAAGAACATCCGCATGAATCTTCTGCAGGGGGAAACAGAAAACGGAGTTGTGGTTGTCTTCGAGATAGAGGAAGGAAACCAGATGGAGCTTCAGTTTGGAGCCACTTTTGGCGGAACTGTGGATGGATTTCCGATTTCAGGCTTTTTGCAGTGGTCGGATAAGAACCTTGCTGGAACAGGAAGGGATCTTGCCCTCAGCACAACACTCAGTCCGGATACGCAGTCTGTGTCCATAAGCCTTTCAGATGACTGGGTAGGCTCAAAACGCTGGTCTAATGGAATTTCACTTTCAGTGGAACGTTCTGTGAAGGACAAGGCACTCCAGAAGCACCCTGACAGCGATTATTATGATGGAAGGGATGTGGACCATGTCACTTATCCATGGGGCTATGATTCTGCTGAGTCCTGGTATGGCTCAGGTCAGGAACTTCCTGATTCGTCGAAGCTTATGAGCTATGATTATTATCGTATTGCTCTTGGCTACAACACAGGATACACTTTTACCTTCGACGCTGGATCGCTCACAGTAGGAGGAGGCATTTCGCTTGGCGTTAACAGAGCGATTTATGATTCCCACTATGTTCCTTATGAGGAATTGATAACCAAGTATCACGAAAGATGGCAGTTCTCAAATAAGTTCTCTCTTTCCTTGACATGGGATGGCAGGGATTTGAAAAACAATACAACCAAGGGATATGTCCTTTCAGCCGGATATACATATGCAGGAGGAATCCTTGGCGGTCTTTCCAATTACAACAGGATCAGTTTCTCCGGCGCAGCCTATCATTCCATTTTCCACCATCTTGATTCGGATGAGAGGGAAAAACATCTTGTATTGAGTTTCTCGTCAAATGTCAGCTTCATGCTCGACCAGTTCTGGAAGAAGGATGGAGTTTGGGATTGGTATGATGCAAGATATGGGGCTACAATTTATGAGATGCTGTACATAGACGGAATGAATACCGGGCGAGGTTTCGATCCCGAGACCGATTTGTCCTTCCTATGGCATAATCAGCTTGAATTAAGCTATCCCTTGGTATTGGACGTACTTAATGCGGAAGCTTTCATCAGTGCCACGGGTGTTACGACCACACTCAGGGAGCTTTCCTCATTTTCCAATATCGACTGGTATTTTGCAGCCGGTGCAGGAATCAAGATGAGAATACCAGGCTTCCCGCTTGGCTTGTACATAGTCAAGAATGCCACAGTGCTCGATGGTGAGTTCGCATGGAGTTCCGGTTATATTCCTGGAGGTCTTAAGCTTGTGCTCGCGATAAGCACATCGATTTATTGATGATTTGTTATTATGGAAGAAAAGCAGAAAAAAGATGAATTGACGCCCATGATGCGCCAATATCTGGAAATAAAGAAAGAGCACCAGGACAAGGTGCTCTTCTTCCGTTTGGGTGACTTTTATGAAATGTTTTTTGAAGATGCGGTAGAGGTTTCCCATCTTCTCAATCTTACATTGACCCATAGGGGGCCTTCTCCAATGTGCGGCATTCCATACCATGCTGCAAAAAACTATATAAAAAGACTGCTTGAGCTGGGAAAGAAGATTGCGATATGTGAACAGCTCGAGCTGAGCGACAACCCTAAAGAGATTGCCAAAAGAGAGGTTATCAAAGTATATACTCCCGCGACTGTAATCGAGGACGAGTATCTTGACAGCCAGAATTCATCTTATCTGCTTTGCATAGATATTGGAAAACAAGGCCTGGGGATTGCTTACGCAGACGTTACCACGGGATCTTTCTATATCAGAAGATTCGATACGAAGGATATGATACAGAAAATCGAGGATATCCTTTATTCGGTCTATCCAAAGGAGATAATTCTAGCGGACGACATTTATTTCCAGGATCGTAAGCTCAAGGGGCTTCTAGACAGCAGCGGGGTCTTTGTCACTAAACTTCCTTCCTGGTATTTTTCGATCAAAACGGCCAGGACCCTCGTGGAGCTCCAGTTTGGGCCGGGTGCTTTGGCAATGTTCAATATCGATGAGAAGGATCTTGTGCTTAAGCCTGTTGGTGCTTTGCTTAAATACATGCAGGACATGAGCCACTCAGAATTGCCGCAATTCAGGAGCATAGAGTGGCTAAGTGATGAAAGGCATCTTGTACTGAACGCTGCGACGATAAAGAGCTTGGAACTTGTTTCCAATATAAGGGATGGAAAGAAAGACCTTACGCTTTTCTCGACAATAAACAGGACACTCACAAGCTCTGGTGCCAGATATCTGAAAGAGGAGCTTTTGAACCCTTTGTCCGATATTTCTTTGATAAATGAACGCCTGGATTGGATAGAGCGTTTCAATAATGACAAGGATGAGCTCGAAAGCGTTAGAAAGGCTCTTTCAGCCAGTTCGGATTTAAGCAGGCTTGCAATCAAGATGAGCATGGAAAAGACTCTTCCCAGGGATCTTGCCGCACTTTCATCCACAGTAAGTTCTGTAATGGATTTAATTGCAGGCAGAAAGGATTATCTTGCCTTGATTGCAAGCGGTGAGCAGATTGCCTTTGATAAGATACTCGAGTTTTCCATCGACATAGAAAAAGGGATCAATCCCGAATGTACAAACATAGCGAACGAGCAGACCATTATCAAGGATGGCTATGATTCAAAGCTTGATGAGATGCGCAACCTCATTTCCAACAGCTCGTCCGTTTTGAATGAGTATCTTGAAAAGGTAAAGAGCGAGACGGGGATAACAATTCTCAAAGCAGGGGAAAACCGTATAATCGGATATTATCTTGAGGTTCCTAAGGGACAGCTTTCACGTGTTCCCGATTATTTTATCAGACGGCAGACCCTTGTCGGAGGGGAAAGGTTCACAACAGCCGAGCTTGAAGATATACAGTCCAAAATATATAACGCAAAAGAGGATGCGGCGAAGCTTGAAATAGGAATTTACAAGCGTTTTGTAAAAAAAGCAAAAGAGCTTTATATGGATGTGGAGAACATCGGGAAAATAATAAGCAAGCTCGATTTCTTTTCCTCCCTGTCTGTTTTGAGCCAGGAGAAGGGATATGTCAGGCCAAAGATGATTGAAGAGGGTGAGATGGAGATAATTGATGGCCGGCATCCTGTGGTTGAGGACCAGATGGATAGAAACAGCTATGTTGAAAACTCCTTCTGTTCCTTGGACGGACGGTTTGCCTTGGTTACAGGACCGAACATGGCAGGAAAATCCACTTACCTCAGAGAAATCGCCCTTATTTCCATTCTGGCCCATATGGGATCCTTCGTTCCTGCCAAAAAGGCAGTAATACCCATTATGGATAAGCTTTTTTGCCGTGTGGGCGCAAGCGATAATCTTGCAAGAGGCGAGTCGACGTTTCTTGTGGAGATGATTGAAAGTGCACAGATCTTGAGAAGCGCAAGCAGACGCAGTCTTGTCATAATGGATGAAATAGGCCGCGGCACCTCAACCGAGGACGGCATGGCCATAGCTTATTCCATAATGCAATATCTGAAAACACTGGGATCAATCACATTATTCGCAACCCATTATCATGAACTGACATCTTTCGATACCTATGGCATGCAGCTGTTGACACTTGAAGTTGCGGAAGAAAAGAACTCGATCGTTTTTTTGAGAAAGGCCGTAAAGGGAGTGGCAACTTCTAGCTATGGCATCCATGTGGCAAAACTCGCAGGTGTACCGAGAGAGATTGTCAAAAATGCTGTTGCTTTCCAAAAAAGGCATTTCGATGATTATTCTTCGAGCCAGCAAAGCCTTTTTACAACAGATGAAAAGTTGCCCGAAGAAGATGGAGGAGAAATTTTGGAGAAGATACGGGATTTCGATATAGAAAACTCATCTCCTCTTGAGGCATTGCTGTTCTTATCGGAAATTAAGAAGGAGCTCGACTAGTTTTTCCAAAATGCCATATTGCCAGCGGAATCTCAAACAGCAGCATCGCAATCCAGCCTAAGGCACAGGCGAATGGGACGGCTATGATCTGAAGCCTTGAAATCAGAAGATAAGTGAAGACCACCCTGAGCCCGGCCTGAATTGCAGTTGCCGCTACTGTTATCTTCATCTGTCCTATTGCACGGAACATCCCTTGTATTCCATTTGTCAGCGAAGGAAGGATATAGAAAAAAGACATGATTGACAAATATTTCACAGCTTCGCGGATTGTTTCTGTTTCAGATGCTGAGACAAACAAGGTTGGGATTATTTTCCTTGATAGGAAAACAGCAAGGCCTATCAGTATTCCATAGAAAATTTCTAGGAGAAGCCCTCGTCTTATACCGCTTTTGATCCTGTCCTTTTTATCAGCTCCATCGTTTTGGGCAATGTAGGTGGTGATGCCAACTGCAATATTCTGCTCAGGTATGAAAGCAAAATCATCGATTCTTGAAACCGCATTGAAGGCCGCAATAGCATCGACTCCCAGGGTATTTACTGCACTTTGTATAAGCAGCTTGCAGATCGGCTGTATGGTTTGCTGCAAAGCTGTGGCGCTTCCATATGACAATGTTGTTCTCAGAAGTCCTGGATCCATCTTCAGCCAAAGGCTGTCAAGTCTGAGCTCTGGAATCTTTTTCCGGATGTAAATTGCGGATAGTATGGCGCTAACTGCTTCCGCTGTTACGGTTGTAATTGCGGAACAACGTATCTTGAATCCTAAAATGCCAATAAAGACAATGTCGAGGATCAGGTTGAGAGCGGATGAGAAGATAAGAAATTTAAGGGATGTCTTGGAATCTCCGACACTTTTCAATCCGGATGAGAGCGCATTGAATACGAATGTGAATGGTACTCCGAGGAAAATGATCCTCAGATAGCTTTGCGTGGCAAGAAAAAGCTCCTTTGGAGTATTTAGGAGCTTTAAGATGACGGGAGTAAGGATTATTCCCACAACAACCACAAACAAGGAGAGGATGAGTCCGAGAGCAAGTGTGGTAGACAGTTCTTTTTTCAACTCCTCGTATCTGCTTGCACCAAATTGCCTGCTCATGAGCACTCCCGCCCCGATGCATATTCCTGATATGGAGAGGATGATGATGTTGTTTATCGGAGCTGCCATTCCTATTGCTGCAAGGGCATCTTTTCCGATGAAACGTCCAGCGATGATGCTGTCGGCTGCGTTATAAAAAAGTTGGAAAAGATTTCCAAGCACTAGGGGGATTGAATAGTTTATGAGAAGTTTTGTGGGATTTCCCCTCGTCATATCCATTTTGGCCATGTTATTGGTTATATGCCAAAACGTTGCGAATATCCATAGATTATGTTTTTATATTTTTATGCTTGACAGAAAAAAAATATGCTGTTAGATTACATTTAGTTTCATTAAAGTGATTTAAGGGACCTGAGCAAGGTCCCTTTATTATTGGTCAGGAGGATTATGCTCACCAAGGATGCTAAAGACAAGGAGCTTTATAAGGAAATTTCTTCCTTGATTGCCCCAATGGGTTTTAGGCTTGTGGAAGTGTCCAAAACCGAATATTCAGGAACGGCCTCTCTCCGTGTCCTGATAAAAAAGGATGGACAGGAGATTACGACGGACGATCTTGAGATGGTTTACAACATCATATATCCGAGATATCAGGTAAGCCTTTCAAGGGATCTCGAGCTCGAGGTTTCCTCCCCGGGTATCCAGAGAGCCTTCAAGGATGTGCTTGAATTCGGGATATTTACGGGATCTGTCGTCAGGGTTTATTCCGTTAAGAATTCTTCTTATATTATAGGAAGGATAAAAGATGCGGATTTTGAGCGTGTCATCCTTTCCGATTATCTTATCGAGGATAAGATGGAGAAGGGGGATTGTATCGATATCCCCGTTGCCGATATAAGCAAGGCGAAACTTGAATATGACTGGGAGGCTAAGCGATGAGTCTGGATTTGAGAGTTGAGATCGACTCGATGATTAACGAACGAAACATGAGCGAGGAGCAGGTGCTTTCTCTGATCAACGATATGATCAAAAGCGCTTACAAGAGGAAATACGGCACTGATGAGAATTGTTTGATCGAGTTTGACGATACGAACAGGGTGATGAGTGTCTATCAGATAAAGAAGGTTGTGGCGGAAGAGAACTGGTATTCCGAATCGATGGAGATTCCTCTTGATGAGGCTTTGGAGCTTGTGGATGATGTTGAAATCGGCGACGAGCTTAAGATCGAGATGGATCCCAAGACATTCGAGGCCTCCAGCGTCCAGAGTGCAAAACAGCGCAGCCAGCAGATTGTAAAAGAGTATTATAATGATAAGCTCTATGCGGATGCCAAGAGAAAGGAAGGCAAGCTCATATACGGTGAGATAAAAAGAAGAAGGGATAATGGTGATTATGGGGTGAATCTCAACCTGGATGTCGAGGCTACCTTCCCCGTACGCAGCCAGAGTCCGAGGGAAACCTATTCGATCCAGCAGAAATATAAGTTCCTTGTCGAGCGTGTTGACAAGGCGGACAGTCAGAATGACAATCAGAGGAAGGGAAAAGGCGCAAAGGGCGTCAGGATATATCTGACAAGAGGCAGCAAGGATTTTGTGAAAGCACTTGTTGAAAACGAGGTTCCTGAGATTTCTTCTGGAGATGTGGAGATCAAGAGCATTGCAAGGCAGGCTGGAGTCAGGACCAAGATCGCAGTTGATACCCATAAGAGCGATGTGGATCCTGTAGGAGCCGTTGTCGGAGCCAAGGGGTCGCGCATACAGACAGTGATGACGGAGTGTGAGGGTGAGAAGATCGATGTTGTCCGCTACTCTTCCGATCCGCTTGTATTCGTTGCCAACGCCCTTATTCCTGCTCAGGTACAGCGTGTTGTCACAATCGATCCTGCAAGCAAGCATATCGTTGCAATAGTTGATGATAATCAGCTTGGAATTGCTATCGGACAGGCCGGAGTAAATGTCAAGCTTGCAAAAATGCTTTGTGACTGGAATATCGAGGTCAAAACCCCGAGTCAGTTTGCAGAAATGGAAGAGACTCAGAAGATATATGAGAATGTCGAGGACCTCTTTGCTTCTTCAGAAGAAGAGGAAGGGGAGGAAGCCATCAGCAACGACCAGATCGGCATTGCTCCGGATGACACTCCCATTGCTGATATCGGACTTGATGCGAAATTGGTTGAAAAGCTTCATGCAAGGGATATCTGGTCGGTTGAGGAATTCTTCGATTATACGGAAGAGGAGCTCGTCGATCTCGGCTTCAGCTCAGAGGAAATCCAGGAAGTCAAATCCAATGTTGTCATCGAGGAGGAGGAAGAATATTCCTTCGAGTGTCCTAATTGCCACAGCATCCTTGCTGCTGGAACCACTGTGTGCCCGAATTGTGGCGTAGAATTCGAATTTGAGTGATAATAAGGAATCATATGGAGAAAATTGAAGAAAAGAAGGCTCAGGTAATCAAAAAAGCCCAGGTCAGGGAAGAAAGCCAGGCCCCAAGCCAGAAGGCGGAAGAGATCATCAAGAAAAAGGTAGTGATCAAAAAGAAGCCGATGGTGAAGGTCAAAATCAAGGAAGAAAAGGATGAGGCTAAAACTGCAATTGAGCAGGAGGCAGCACCTGAAAGCATTTCCAAGCCCCAGGAAAAGGAGGCTTTGAAGGAAAAATCCGTACAGAAGACCGGGAATGTGATTGCATCATCACCAAATATCCACAGTGGTGCAAGAAGTGATGAGAAAAAGAATTACGGTGCTGTGATAGGTGTAAGGAAGATTGAACCCAAGCCTGAGAACAGGATGCCGTCATCCCGCATCTCTTCTCCGCTCCATAATGGTCCTGTAATCATTAAAAGTACCAATCTACCTCCTGTTCCAGGGCAGAAGACGGATTCATCTGCACAAACCCCATCAAGGCCGCGTGTTGCCGGCATCGTTGGTGGAAAACCGGCAGGTGGACGTCAGGGTGGTTTCAACCGAAACCGCGACTCACGTCATGATTCCCGTCCAGGGCAGTCGAGGGATACTAATCATCAGATGAGGCCGGGACAATCCTATACCCCTAATAAGGATGGCCGACAGCCTTTCCAGAGAGATCATCAGGGACGGCCTGGTTTCAGTGGCGGACAGAGGTCATTTGCCAGCAAGCCAGGTAACGCAAATGTTCCGGCAATGGATCTCAACCAGAAGAATAAGCGTAATCCAGGAGCAAATAAGAAGAAGGATTACGATAAGAACGTCCGTCAGGAAGAAGAGATCGATTTTCAGTTCCAGAAGAAGAAAAGGGAAGATAGCAGACTCTCCTCCGTTCCTTCAAAGATCGATATCATGGAGAATATCACTGTTGCCGATCTTGCCAAGAAGATGAATCTCAAAGCAAGCGATATCATCTCAAAACTCTTCAAGATGGGTATGATGGTGACCATCAACCAGATGATAGACCATGATACTGCTGAAATCATAGCAAGTGAATATGGCTGTGAGGTTCATCTTGTATCCCTGTATGATGAAACGATAATCGAAAGTGAGGAGGACAGGCCGGAGGATATGTGTCCACGGGCGCCGATTGTCACAATCATGGGTCATGTCGACCATGGTAAGACCAAGCTGCTCGATGCGATCAGAAGCAGCGACGTTGCCTCAGGAGAGTTCGGCGGAATAACACAGCATATCGGGGCATACAAGGTATCTGTGCCGGGAAAAGGCAATGTTGTTTTCCTTGACACTCCGGGACATGCGGCATTCTCGATGATGAGGGCCCGCGGTGCCCAGGTGACGGATATTGTTGTTCTTGTCGTTGCGGCAAATGATGGTGTCATGCCACAGACAAGAGAAGCAATCGACCATGCGAAGGCTGCAAAGGTTCCAATTATTGTTGCAATCAACAAATGCGATCTGCCTGAAGCAAATCCGGAAAGGGTCATGCAGCAGCTTTCAGATCTTGGTCTTACGCCTGAGGAATGGGGTGGTCAGACCCTTTATTGCAAGATTTCCGCACTTAAAAAGGAAGGTATAAACGACCTTCTTGATACGATTCTTTTGCAGGCGGAAATGCTTGAGCTTACCGCAAACCCGAACTGCAGGGCTGTAGGAAAGGTGCTAGAATCCCGTATCGACCAGGGAAGGGGAACCGTAGCTACCGTCATAATCGAAAAGGGAACCCTGCATCAGGGAGACTATTATGTTGCAGGCATCTATCCTGGAAGAGTCAGGGCAATGTTTGACGACAAGGGTAAGAAAATACAGGAAGCCGGTCCTTCCGATCCTGTGGAGATCATAGGATTATCAAACATTCCCTCAGCAGGCGATCCTTTCCAGGTTACGGAAGACGAGAAGCAGGCGAGGATGGTCGGAGCAAAACGTCAGGAGCTCGAAAGGCTTGGAGCTGGAGACGGCCGTAACAAGATCACTCTTGAAAATCTCAATGAGAAGATCAAGGAGGGTGAGGTCACCGATTTCAACGTCATCATCAAAGGTGATGTGCAGGGCTCTGTCGAGGCTCTTCAGGGAGCACTTGAAAAGCTCAGTACTGATGAGATCAAGCTTCATGTCCTCAGGGCATCTGCAGGTGCGATCATCGAAAGCGATATCACTCTTGCAAGCGCATCCGATGCGATCGTCATCGGTTTCAATGTTCGTCCGACACCAAAGGCTCAGGCCCTGGCTGAAAAAGAGAAGGTTGAAATCAAGAAATACAACATCATCTATGATGTGGTGGACGATATCAAGAGCGCGATGGAGGGCATGCTTTCTCCTGAAATCAGGGAAGTTGATATCGGCAAGGTCGAGGTCAGGGATCTGTTCAAGGTGCCCAAGGTCGGTGTCATCGCCGGAGCATATGTCACAGAAGGCAAGGTCAAAAGAAACAGCCTTGTGCGCGTGATAAGGGATTCCATACAGCTTAACAAGGATCTCATCAGAATCAGCAGCCTCAAGAGATTCAAGGATGATGCCAAAGAGGTCAACGAAGGATACGAGTGTGGAATCGGTCTTGACAACTGGCAGGATCTGCAGATTGGAGACCTGCTTGAGATTGTGGAAACAGAAGAGATAAGAAGGACGCTTGAGACCAATGAGTGAGTTTTCAAAAAAAAGGCTTGAAAACAGGATAATTGAGATTATTTCGACTCTTATCCTGCAGGGCCAGATAAAGAATCCCAATCTGAGCACTCTTACCTCGATAACCGATGTCGAGCTGAGCAGTGACAATTCGCACGCCACTGTGTATGTTTCATCCGTGCTTGGCGATGCCTCGCTTGAAAAATCTGTCAAGGCCCTGCAAAGTGCCTCGGCTTTCATTCAATCGAGGATAGCTCAGAATCTTAAGACGCGTAACACTCCGGTTCTCGTTTTCAAGACAGACAGGTCATTCAGGGAAGGAGAGCGGATAAATGGTCTTATTTCCGAAGCGATGAAGGATATCAAGGACGATGGATGCGAGGACTGAAATCCTTTTGATGGATAAGACGGAGGGAGTCACATCCTTCCGTTTTCTTGATACAGTAAAAAAGGCTTATCCAAAATCAACCAAGATAGGGCATGCGGGGACGCTCGACAGGTTCGCTTCCGGGTTGATGATCGTTCTTGTCGGCAATGCAACCAGGCTTAATCCTGTTTTCTCTTCGATGGACAAGAGCTATGAGGCTTTGATACGTTTTGGAACGGAAACAGATACATTGGATCCGGATGGCAGGATAGTAAAAACTGCGCCTGTTCCGGCTGAATCCGTCATTGATGAGGTGCTCTCTTCTTTCAAAGGAAAAATCATGCAGCGTCCTCCAAAGTATTCTGCTGTGCATGTGGATGGAAAGCGTGCATATAAGAATGCGGTAAAAGGACTGGAGTTTGAAATGCCTTTTCGCCAGGTTGAGATATTTTCCCTTGAAAAGCTCTCATATGATTCAGGTGATCTGATTATCAGGGTGCATGTTTCAAAAGGCACGTACATAAGAAGCCTTGCAAGGGATATTGGAGAGAAGTGTTCAAGTGCGGCACATCTGGAGAAGCTCAGGAGGCTTTCGATCGGACCATATCATCTCGATGAATGCCTTTCCTATGATACAAAACGGATTTTGGATGAAACAGGGCTCTTCGGTACTGCGGTCTATTCAAAGAAATTTGAAAAGCAGATAATAAACGGCATAATCCGGAATGACTTTCTCATTGATATCGAAAAACCTGATTCGAAATACTTTTACATGTATTTGGAAGATAGGAAATATGCAATTTGCGAGCGCATAGATGGAAAAATGAAGGTTTTGGCGAGGTTTGGCGATGAAGGAGTATGATTTCCTCAGCCTGGTGGAAAGCGGTGAAAAAAAAGATTGCAATCTCGCTGTTGCCATCGGGGTGTTTGATGGAGTGCATAAAGGGCATAGGAAGATATTCGGCACACTTGCCGAAATCCAGAAAAAAAAACCAAACATCGAGAGCATGGTCATAACCTTTTCCTCCAATCCCAAGCCTGGAAAAAACGGCAATCTCGATACGCTTCGCTTAAGAAAGGAATATGTTGCTGGATTTTCAATCAATTCTTTCTGCGTTATTGACTTTTCTGAAATATTCAGTAGAATTTCTGCTAGTGGCTTTGCACATATGCTTGCATCTGTCGGCAAGGTCAGATATCTGGTGCTGGGAAATGACTTCAGATGTGGAAGCCCTTCAAGAAGCACCGACGGTCCCGGACTTGGTTTTCTCTTAAGAGCGGAGGGCCAGGATACGGAACTTATCCAAGTTGATCATGTCTTGATGGAGGATGGGGAAAAGATATCTTCGTCCTCATTGAGAAGGATGATAAAAGAGGGGGATTTCAAGTCTTACTTGGAATACTCCGGCCAAGGCTACAGGGTGGATCTGATGACTATCCCTTACAGATCCGAATGTGGATGCTTGGTTTATTGCACGGATCTTATTCAGCAGCTCCTGCCGCCACCGGGGGCTTATGATGCCGAGTTGATGCTTTCAGTTGGGAGGATTGTCCGCTGCATCCTGCATATTGATGACTATCATGTCAGGATTCAGGAAAAGGATGTTTTTCCCAATATGGGAGATGACCCGGGGTTCGGGCTTGTAGATTCAATAACTATTTATGGAGAGGTTTATGGTAACCGGAGAAATGAAGAAGGATGTCATCGTTAAGTTCGGTGGAGATGAGAAGAATACAGGAGACAGCAAGGTCCAGGTTGCTCTTTTGACAGCGAGGATCAATGATCTTCAGGCCCACTTCAAAGCTAATCCCAAGGATCACGCTTCAAGGAGAGGACTTCTCAAGCTTGTTGGACAGAGAAGAAGACTTCTCAAGTACATCAAGAACAGGGACATCAACGAGTACAGGCAGCTTATCGCCGAACTCGGACTCAGAAAATAACCCAAGCGGATATGGATGCGGAAGGCCGGCATTGCGCTTTCCGCATTTTCTATAAAAGAACAATAAAAGAACTTAAAGAAGGAATCAGAGAATGTTTGATGTAAAAAAAGTTTCCGTCCAAATAGGGGATGGGGAGCTGGTTTTTGAAACCGGCAAAATCGCTAAACAGGCCAATGGTGCTGTTTATGCCTATTACAAAGGTTCTGCAGTAATTGCAACCGTCTGCTGCGGAGAGCAGCCATCCGAGCCGATCGACTATGTACCGGTTTCTGTTGAATACAATGAAAAATATTATGCGGCTGGTAAGATTCCAGGAGGTTTTCTCAAAAGGGAATCCAAGCCCAAAGATAAGGAGATCCTGGTCTCTCGCCTTATAGACCGTCCGATGAGACCTCTTTTTGACAAGGCTTTTGGTCGTGAGATCCAGATTGTTCCGACTGTTGTCTCTTCTGACATGGTCAATACTCCGGACATCATCGCAATCAATGCGGCAAGCTGTGCTGTAACAATTTCCGATATTCCATTCTACGGACCGATTGCAGCGGTCAGGGTCGCTTTGATTGATGGAAAATATGTTATCAACCCGACCTTCCAGCAGATTCCGAATGCCAGCCTCGATATCGTTGTTGCCGGAACCCATGATGGTATCACCATGGTTGAGGGTGGTGCAAAAGAGGTGAGCGAGGATGATATGCTTCAGGCAATTGCCGCCGCTCAGCCTGTGATCACAAAAATCTGTGAGGCTCAGATGCAGATGAGGGAGATTGCAGGAAAGGAAAAACTGCCTCTCATGGATATCAAGCAGGAAGATACCGCTTGGCTTGAAGAGGTTGAGAAATATGCTTATCCACTTATAAAGGAAGCTTCGTTTGTAAAGGGAAAGCAGAACAGGTATGCAGCCTTGGAAAAAGCTCATGAGGATGTCAAGGAACATTTTGCCATTCTTATTGCAGAGGATGAGAAGAGACCTGATCAGCTTGCAAAGCTCTTTGAGGATATGGAATACAACATCCTCCGCTCATCGATTTTAAACGACGGAATCAGAACGGATGGGAGAAAGGTTACTGAAATCAGGCCCATCACATGTGAGGTCGGTGTTCTTCCGTCAACACATGGTTCCGCACTCTTCACACGTGGAGAGACACAGTCTCTTGCTGTAACCACTCTTGGAACAGTCCAGGATGAGCAGCTTTTTGACAATATCGATGGTGAAAAGACGTATTCCAATTTCATGCTCCATTACAACTTCCCTCCATACAGCGTCGGTGAATGTGGAAGACTTACGACAGGCAGGAGGGAAATCGGTCATGGTCATCTTGCCCAGAGAGCTCTTGAGGCTGTTGTGCCAAAGAAGGACAAGTTCCCTTACACAGTACGTGTTGTCTCTGAGATAATGGAATCCAACGGCTCATCATCCATGGCATCCGTTTGTGGGGGATGTCTCAGCTTGATGGATGCCGGCGTTCCCATCACCAAGCCGGTTGCAGGCATTGCCATGGGACTCATCACAGAAGGTGCCGATTACTCCAAGTATGTTGTACTTTCCGATATCCTTGGAGAGGAGGATCATCTTGGTGATATGGATTTCAAGGTTGCAGGAACAAAGGACGGAATCACCGCTTTCCAGATGGATATCAAGATTGCTGGAGTTACTCCTGAAATCATGAGCAAGGCCCTCAATCAGGCAAAAGAGGGAAGGATGCATATCCTTTCGATAATGGCTCAGACTCTTGAAGGGCCGAGAAGCGAGATAAGCGAGCTTGCTCCTAAGATTCTCAGCTTCCATGTTGAGGATGATAAGATTGGTGCCATCATCGGAACCGGTGGAAAGACAATAAAGGGTATCAGCGCACAAAGCGGTGCCGAGGTGAACATCAACGATGATGGGGAAGTCATGATCTATGGAAGGAACAATGCTTCTGCCCAGGAGGCAAAGCGCCTGATCATGTCCATCATCGAGGAGCCTGAAGTCGGGCACATCTATCATGGAACTGTAAAGAGAATCGTTGATTTTGGTGCGTTTATCGAAATTCTTCCTGGCAAGGAAGGTCTTTGCCACATCTCAAAACTCAGCAAGAAGAGGGTTAAGAATGTGACAGATGTCCTGCAGCAGGGACAGGAAGTCGATGTAAAGCTCATTGAGATCGACAGGATGGGGCGTCTCAACCTCTCATACATCGATGCCCAGCCCGAGAGTGAAGAGAAGAAAGAGGAAAAATAATGATTGAAATCGGCTTCAAGGCAAAGCAAGGTGTGATATTGCCACGTTATGAGACCTCGTTCAGTGCAGGCATGGACATACGTGCCTTCATAGATGAGGATATCGTTCTTGAAGCCGGTGGAATTGTTTGTGTTCCTACGGGACTTTTTTTAGAGATTCCCGATTCTTATGAGGTGCAGGTCCGTCCAAGAAGCGGACTTGCACTTAAAAACGGCGTGACCGTTCTTAATTCCCCCGGCACGATCGATTCCGACTACAGAGGGGAAGTCAGGGTCATTTTGATCAATTTTTCAAAAGAACCTTTTACAATAAAAAATGGCGACAGGATCGCCCAGATTGTTCCTTGCGCCGTTACAAGGTGCAGATTTGTTGAAAAAGATGCTTTGAGCAGTACGGACAGGATGACCGGAGGCTTCGGATCCACAGGGGTGTAAATTGACGAGAGGACTGTTATTCAGATACGTGTCCAAAGAGTTCCTTTTGAACTTCCTTGTCTCCTTCACGTTTTTTTTCCTGATATTCTTCGTAAATTCCATTCTTCTTCTTGTACAGAAGATCATGCTAAAGAATATAACCTTTGCCACAATGATGGTCATGGTGATGCTTTCCATGCCTCAGTTCTTGATTTATACAATACCATTTGCAACTCTTTCAGGCACCTCCATGGTCTTGGGGGATCTGAATTCCTCCAACGAGCTTCTTGCATTCAGAAGCAGTGGGATTTCCCTTTCCAGGATTTTCCGCCCGATAATCTTCTGGGCCCTTGTTTTTTCACTTGTGACATATTTCGTGAGTGATTTTCTTCTTCCTTGGTCCAATATCATATACCGGCAGCGGCTTACCGAGCTTATGGTCGATCTGCCAACCTTTGAAATAGAGAGCAACAGCATAAATACGATAGGCGATATAGTCTTGAGCAACGGCAGGGTCGAGGATGAGATCATACATGACATAGTCATGATCGATATGGCAAAAAATGATAAGAATAAGACAATAGCAGCATCTGAGGGTAAAGTCGGAATGGCAGATGTCTCATCCTTTTTGTACAGGATCGAACTGGATGATCCTGAAATTCTCCTGACCGATCCTAATGACAGTAAGACAAATCTGATTTCAAAAAGCAGTAAGGCGATTTTGTATCTGGACTTTTCCAATCAGGTTCCGGTCCTTACAAGCACAAGCCCGGCAAATCTTTCTTCGAAGGAGCTTTCTTTATCGATCAAGCAAAGAAAGGTGGTGGAGGATGAGGAAAGAAAGACATGGAGGGAAAGCAGGGAAGGCTATATGCTTGATATTGCCTCGTCTGTCAAGAATGAACTCAAATATAAAAAAAGCTTTAGTGAGGAAATAAGCTCGGCTTTGAATCTTCTTGACATCACTTCAGCAAAGCCTGTCGACTTTTATTCACAGTATTACAAGGCTGAGCTTGCAAAGAAATCTGCGCTTGCCCTGGCTTGCCTTTGCCTGACGTTTGTAGCACTTCCATTCTCGCTTTTGAAGTTGAAATATGGAAGGCTCACAGGCTTTGCGATATCCCTTCTTGTCGCTGTTGCCTATTGGTATATCCTGTTCTTTTCACAGCTGAAGATATTCGACATATCCTTCAGCCCGTACATACTGATTTACAGTGCGGACATCATTGTTTCGCTCCTCTCGCTGTTTTTCATGTTTCTTTTGAGGAAAGCAAGATGAGGATACTTGTTAGGTATACCTTGAAAAGGGTTTTTTCAACAGCCGTGGCAACATTTTTGATATTCTGTTTTTTAGTGATGGCTGTTGAGACCTTCATGCATCTCGATTCGTACATCTCCAGCGAGAACACGGATTTTGTGATGATGGTACGCTATGCGTTCTCATCGCTTTCAAATTACTATCTTCTTCTGCTTTCCGTTTCCTTCCTTTTTTCCGTAAGCTATTTTCTTTCAAACATGAGTGCAAACAACGAGCTGATAAGCATCTATTGTGCGGGAATAAGCAGGAGAAGGCTTATTGCGCCTATTTTCATCTCAGCATGCATCCTGACTGTTTTTTTCTTTGCCTTCAACGAAACCCTTGGCCTTGAATGGAAGGATTACAACATAAGGCTGAGTGCGGAATATTTCGGACAAAGCGGCACAAGCGATCCGAGAAACATAAGCCTTTATGATGAGAGTACGGGATATCTTGTGCATGCCGCAAGTTACAATAAAGACAGTATGCGGCTCTATTCTCCGGTAATTGTAAAATGTTCCGATGGAAGCATAGAAAAACGTATAGAGGCAAGATATGCCGATTATGATAAGTTTAAATGGGTCATATACGATGCCCGTGTCATACAAAAAGGAGATGAAGGATTTTCGACAGTCTTTCATGACAGCTATGAGAAAACGGATTTTTTGATGGAGCCGTCCCTTTTTGAGAGCCAGAACATGCGGATGGAAACGATGGATGCATCAAGCGCATATGATTATTTGAAGAAGCTTGAGAAGGTCAATCCAACGGCTTATCAGGAAAAGATGACAGATTTTCTATCGAGATTCTTCGAACCGCTGTCCATCCTGATCATGATCGTGATCGCTTTGATGATGAATTATACGTTTAAAAAGAACATTCTTCTTTTTTCCATCGTACAGTCCCTCATCATTGCTGTTGTATACTATGTTTCGGATATGGTATTCTCAATTATCTCGAGGCAGGGCATGGTGCCGGCATATTCTGTGGCGGTGTTTCCTTTTTTGCTGACAGTGCTTTTGAGCCTTGTGATCTCGAAGATTGGTAAAAGGATATGAGCGGAATATTTACACTTATTAAGAAAGATGCTGAAACGAAAGCAAGGCTTGGTATCGTCCATTTGGCACACGGGGATGTCAGGACGCCTGCATTCATGCCTGTGGGCACCAATGCGACAGTCAAGGGAATATACCACGATAAGATAAGGGAGATAGGATATGAAATCATCTTGGCAAACACTTACCACCTTTATCTCAGGCCCGGCATGGAAGTGCTTGGCAAGTTCAAGGGTGTGCATAATTTTTCATCCTGGGATAGGAATATTCTGACCGACAGCGGAGGCTTTCAGGTGTTCAGTCTCTCAGGCTTGAGAAAAATAAGTGAGAAAGGGGTTTCTTTCCAAAGCCATATTGATGGCTCAAAGCATATCTTCACTCCTGAAAAGGTTGTCGATATCCAAGCTGTGATCGGTTCTGATATTGCCATGTGCCTTGATGTATGCACACCTCCGGATATCGGCTACAGAGAAGCAAAAAAGGCTTGGGAGATAACAAAAAATTGGGCAATCAGATCCATAGAGGAGAGAAACCGATTGGAGGATTCGTTTCCTGGAAATCTTTTTGGAATCATCCAAGGTAATTTTTATGAGGACCTCAGAAAGGAGAGTGCGCAAACATTAAGCGAAATGGATTTTCCAGGAATTGCTATTGGAGGACTTTCTGTTGGGGAAGAAAAGAGCAGATTCAATCACTTTCTTGCCTATACAGCAGAGTACACCACATACGATAAGCCAAGATATGTCATGGGAATAGGCAGTCCTGATTACATCTTTGAAGCGGTGGAGAATGGCATCGACCTTTTTGACTGCGTTTTGGCTACCCGCATGGCAAGAAACGGTACGGTCTTTACAGACGATGGACCGCTTGTGTTGAAAAAAGCGGTGCATAAATTCGATCCATCGCCTTTGCAGGAAGGATGCAGATGCACTGCGTGCAGAAAATACAGCAGGGCGTACATGCATCATCTCATAAAATGCAATGAGATGCTTGGAGGCATGCTTTGTACCGAGCATAACCTTACATACCTTTTCGATTTGATGTGCCGTATACGTAAAAGCATCGAAGATGGCAGTTTCAAAAGCTTTAAGAAAAGCTATCTTGAAAGGTATTATGGAAAATAAGAGAAAAAAGGCGTTTGTGGCCATTTTAACGGTGGCAAGCAGGCTTCTAGGGGTGGCCAGAAGCCTCTTATGCGCCTTTTTCTTCGGAACATCGGCAAATGCCGATCTTTTGAATTACACATTCGGAATTCCCAACCAGGCAAGAAAATGCTTGGAGGAAGGAACGGGGAATCTATCGATAATAAGCTGCTGCAAAAGAGTTGGAAAAGAGATTGTGCTGGGAAACATATTCTCAATACATCTGTTTTTTTTGCTTTTCATAATCATATTCGGACTACCATTGTCATACCTGGTATTATCTTTTTCCTCTTTTGATTCTTTTCTTTTTTCAAAAGGGATCCTGATGTTCTTCCTTTTTCTGATTTTTCTGTTTTTTTATTCCTTATCTACTTCGATTTCCGGATTTCTTCAGGCTGAGGGAAGGGCAGTGTGTGCAAATGTATTGCCATTGATACAATCGGTGCTTTCCGTTCTTTTTTTATATGCGTTCATAAAAAAGCTGGATGTCATTTCGTTTCCCCTTGCGATGGCACTTTCTTCCATTGCGTTTTTTTTAGGCACCCTCTTATTTCTCATGACGGAAAAAAAGAGAATAACGCCTGTCTTCCGCCTTGAAGGCAAGTTTGTGAAGCCTTATTTATCCAATCTCTCCGTTCTAGCGTTATCGGTGCTTATAAGCTTTCCATATTTTTTATCCTCTAGCATGCATCAAAAGAGCACTACGTTTTTTTCGAATGCATATATGCTTATAATCCTTCCGTATGGCTTTCTTCTTGCGCTGATAAACAGTTTCTCCTTTCCCCGTCTTGCCAGGCTGGAAGGGGAAAAGAGGAAGAAGGAGCTTTACTCATCTTTCAGCTTTTCAATATTTTTCATGCTAATAAGCTCAGCTGCGTTTTTTGCGTTCGCAAATGAAATCTGCCAGTTTCTCTTTGCCTATGGAAAATATGATACTGAGGATGCGTTGATGACTGCCAGGTTTCTAAAAATAATGATTCCGGGTGCTTTCTTCCTTCTTCTTTTTTCATATTTCGAGCGCTTGATGTTTCTTGAGGGGAAGGATGGTAAGGTAAAATGTGCGCTTATCCTGCAGCTTGTGTTCTCATATCTGATGATTTTATTTTTCAAAAAGAGCATATATTCAGGAGCTCTCATATACTCGTTTTCGAATCTTCTCTGTTTTTTGTTCGTGCTTCTTACATACAGAAACAAGGATAAAGTCATGTCTAAAGCCTTTTTCAAAGCTGTGCTTATGGCTTTACCTGAGATTATTTTTTCAATAATTTACAGGGCCAACGGGATGAATATGTTTGATTACTTCCCATCTCGCTTCCAGGTAGCTCCCATTTGCATCCTGATCTATTTACTGGTTTTCCTTCTTTCCATGCTTATTTGGAAGATTATCAACATTAAAGAAAAAGGCCCTGCCGTAGCAAGGCCCGAGAATTAGAAACCGACCACCTCTATCTTTTTTACAAGATAATCGTAGTAACGGTTGTTTATGTTGAAAACAACCCTGTCACCAACTTTCTTGTTGACGAGCTGCTGTCCCAAGGGGGCATTGAAATCGATGATACCCTCTTCTGGATTGCTTTCCCATCTTCCAAAGAATGTATAGCTGACATCCTCCCCGGATGTGTTGTCATGAAGAAGAACCTTTGTTCCAAAGCCTATCATGTCTTCAATGACATCTTCCTTTGTGACGATCCTGACAGTGTTGAGATCCCTGTTGAGCTCCGCAACACGTCTTTCAAGCTCCCTCTTATGCTCCTTTGCATACTGGTACTCGCTGTTTTCTCTCAGATCCCCGAGTTCACGGGCGGAATTGATTTCCTTGAGGATGTTTGGCATGTCGACAGTGTTGATCTGCTTCAGCTCCGCCTGCTTCCTGTCGTAGCTGGAAGAAAGGCAGAGGAAACCGGAAATAGTCTTTACAACCTTCTCCCCATCTGTTTTCTTCTCTTCCGCAAGATCCGGCCACTTGTTGATAAGCATCTTCTTCAGTATATTCTTTTCTTCCGTGTCCAAGCCTTCATTGAAAAGGATCACCGCCTTTAGTTCGTTCTTTTCCTCATCGCTTGCAGAGGCAATCAAGGTATAAGCTTTTTTGAGTTCCAAAAGCTCCTTTTTAAGTGCTTTGACTATCTTTCTGTTTTCTGCGACATCAGGAAGCTTGGACGCATACGACAGGGCCATGAGTTCTGTTTTTGTCAAATCGGAAACGCTCATTCCAATCTTTTTCAGATCCTCTGGCTCCACTTCCACCATGAAGAAAACGAATTCTGAAAGATTCTCCCTATAGAACTCGAACACTTTCTTCAAGTAATCATAGTAATCGCGCCCCTTGTTCAATTTCTTGAGCTTTTCAGGAACGTATGTGATGTAATAGGGGACGAGCTCGACAAGAGTGTCAGCGGCAAACCTGTCAATCTTCACAATCCTATCTATGAACGTCTTTCTCAGAAGCACACCCTGCATATGGGAAAAGGCCTCGACCCTTTCCTCGATGGAAAGCTTTTTATACTCTTCCTCGAAGCTCTTTACGACCTGTACATTTATATCCCCGTTGTCGGTGACGATTTCAAGCACGATGCAGGAAGAGAGTATCTCATCATTCGAGGCGGTATTCTTTTCAAGTATCGATGAAAAATATTCTGCCATCTCAAGCATGCTGTCAGAATCCCGGTTGATCTCTTTGCTCTTATAGCCCTCCAAAAGACATGAGCATCTGTCGTAAAAATTGTGAGCTGTCTTGAAGAAATACAAAAGTTTCTCCTCCGGAGTGCTGGGGTAGGCTGTAAGCTCATAGTATTCTGTAGGACCGGGAATGGTTCGGACATACTCGTTGTTTCTGAGTTCAAGCTTGACCTGCTCGACAATTTTCTTCCAATCATCTTCTGTCATGATCTGGGGCACGACCTCATTCTTCATGTCCTTCAAGCAGCATCTGTTGTTGTCTGCGGAATATAAGAGGGTCCTGACAAGCCAGGCAATACCACCGTCTGCCTCGATCTTTGCCTTGATTTTTGCTGCGGGAACACCTTTTTTAATCGCCTTGATATTTTGGTTTGAAAGGGGAACAAGGGCATTGAACGCACTTTCAAGCCATATGACCTGAGGATCCTCGGAGCCCGAGTAGCGTACAGTCACGTTGTCATTGTCTATCGCGATGATAAGTCCGACACGCCTGGTGGCCTTCTGATATACATAGGTTCCCTTTGAATATGCGATCTCCTTCTCAAATTCATCAAGGCATGAAATGACATCAGGACACTTTCTGAAATTATACTTTTTCAGGCATTCGTTGAGCCTGGAATAGTTCTTATATTTCTGGCGGAGGCAGGAGACAAGGGCATCCCTCATTCCTTCCTCGTCCGCTTTGATAAAAAGGATGTTCTTCAATACAAGGATGATATTGTCAAGATTCTTTCTGGATTCGCTGACCTTTGTTTCCTTATCCTTTTCCAGTTCCTGCTTTTCCTTGTCCAAGGCCTCAAGCATCTGTTTGTAAAGAGATAGTGCAAAACGTCCATCGCTTTCCTGAATGCGGGAAGCAAAGGAGAAGAAGAATGGGAAATCTGTTTTGCCGTTTGAGATCATCAAAGAAAAGACGGAAGCGATCTTGGTCTGATCGTCAAGCGGATCAAGGCGCAATATGCCCCTCTGATAGAATTTAGCGGCAAGCTTCTTTTCTCCGATTTCGTCATAATGCTTTGCAACCTGTATTATTATGTCCTTATCCCTGTTATCAATGGAAACGTAGCGCTCATAATATTTCCACATTTTAGCATCGTCCCCGTTTTCGTGGGCAACGTCACCGAGAATCCTGAAGGCAAGGGGATTTGAGGATCTGGAAACAATGAGTTCGCCCAAATGTCTGACGACATCCCAGTTCCTGGCATCGTAGAAGCTTAAAAGCGTGTTATTGAGGTCCATGTTGAACTCATGGGGTCTGAGCTCAAGCTTGATTCTTCCGGCAATGTAATGGAGCATTATGTTCGCGCCCTGCTCATCACCCTGGAAAAGCTGTATGGCCTCCTGCCTGATCTCCAAGAGTTCCTCGTCTGTCTTTTTCTTTGAAAATAATGACTTGTCAATTTCTTCAAAAGAAGAAACCTTATATTGCATGCACGGGTTCTTACCAAGAGCCTTTTCTTCCTGAACAAGGGATTTGAGATCCATGAAAAACACCTCCATAATTTACAAAGTTCAGAGAAAAAGAAAACCGGGCAGAATCATACAATCTGCTCGGAACGTACTAGATATTCTCTACAGAAAAATATAACACATTTTTTTCGGAATGCAAACAAGTTGTTAAATTTATGTGCCAGTGCAAGCAATGCAGATACGAAATCAGGTTTTAGGATGCTTAAAATAATCACAGTGCACTTCAGAAAGGAAAGCATCGCTCAAATTCAAGAGTGTTTTGATTGATGAAATGAGCGATGCAGGATATGATGAAAACAACGATAGACCCGGTTAGATGTTATATGAGAAACCAGAAGCCTCCTTTTGAAATCACCAATCGAATGATCGACTATGTGGCGGAAATCGCGGAACTGGTGGGTAAAATATCTGCTACGGCATCTCTTTCTGCCAATCCGATGCTTCGGCGCAGTAATCGTATCAGAACCATCCATGGTTCTCTTGCCATCGAGCAAAATACCCTTTCCTTGGAACAGGTGACTGCTGTGTTGAATGGCAGACATGTGCTGGCTCTTCCTAGGATATTGTCGAGGTCAAGAACGCCTATGAAATTTATGAGCGGCTTGATGAACTTGATCCTTATTCGGTGGATGACCTGCTGACTGCCCATGGCATAATGACTCGGGGTTTGGTGTAAGAATCCGGTATGTTCCGCACCCGGTCCTTGGGCGTGGCGGACAGAGAAGGGAATATCCTGCATTTTGGTGCGTTTCCACAGTATGTACCTGATTTGGTCATGGAATTGCTGGACTGGTCAGGGACCAGCGATGTGCATATGCTTATCCGTAGCTCTGTATTCCATTATGAACTGGAATTGATCCATCCCTTTGCCGATGGTAACGGGCGTATGGGGGGCTGTGGCATACGTTGCTGCTCTCTAAATGGAATCCGAACTTCGCCTGGCTTCCGGTGGAATCCATCATCCATGATCGGCAGCAGGAGTACTATAAAGCCATAAATGCTTCCAACGATGAAGGGGAGTCGACGGTATTCATCGAGTTCATGCTCTCGGCTATCAAAGCATCGCTCATTGATGCAATTAATGCGAGTGATGGAATGAGCGATGGTAAGATGGATAAGGAGGCTTTGCGATGGAGGCAGATTGAACGGTTTATGGAAACGCATGATTTTATTATGAATGCAGACGTCCGATTGTTGTGTAATGTATCAGCTGCCACGGCAAACCGGATTCTTTCAGGCTTTTCAGAAGAAGACAAGCTCGTAAAATACTATGAAGGCGGACATTGGGCATACAAATTAAAGCAATAAGCAGCCTTACATTTTTAATACGGGCATCTCGTAGAAGACAAGGGACGGCATTGCATTCATATAATTTGTGACGACTTCGGCGATACCAGCGCCCGGAAAACTGTTTTAAGGTTTTTAAGATTGCTCGTCGGAAGGGGCAGGTGAGAAATCGTGAGTTGAGGCGCGACGAACGTGTTGTCCGCGTAAATAAGGAAGGGAATCCGAAAGTTGTAGGCATGTCCCGTTTCTATACCTCGAATGAAGCTCTGGAATTGTATTATTCAAGAAAATCCAAGGGCGAGGTTGTCCGGTTATTTTGTGTGGAAAGCAGCAGGTATTCAAAGTACTGCAACGCTTAGATGGAGCTTTACAAAGGTGATGACGGTCATAACTACTTCAGGCTCAGCGCCAAGAAAAGGTGTAAGCACATCCGCGGATGCAGCGAGGCGGAGAGATATGACGAAATCGATGACTGCCGAATCAGTTTCCGGGGTGATATGCTGTCGATGCATGATTTCTTTAAGACGATATGCTCCGATAGCGGAATGGCGCCGTTCATGAAGAGAGGACGGCATCAGGTATTGCGAACCGGAAACACTCCCTGAACTTTATGAGAAGTTGTCTGAGACGCCGATCAATGCAATGACTAAGGATGGCCACATGGTTGCGTACGTATTCCTGTCCGCCATGAAAATCCCCCATGTTTTGAAAAAAAACTATTGATAAAACAGCCCCTCCTAATGAGGATATCATACCGCATTGGATAACGCTTTGAGGTTCTAATCAAAACGAAGTGAGGAATGGCAACGATATTAGCCGCTTTTAAATTGTTTTTCTTATGATTTCTTCTATCTCTCCAAGATGGAAGAATGCAGGCTCTAGCAATGGTATTTCCTTGCTCATTCCAAGACTTCCTGCTTCATTTTTCCACGAAACGACAGAATCGAAAACATCTTTGAAAATCTGTTTTGCCTCTCTTTTTGTAATTTCATACCAAGGGGCGGTTTCAAAGATAACGCTGGGGGATAATGTCTTCACTCCGAAATCGACAGCAAGAACGGACATGTCACTTGAAAAACACGGATTGATATCATATGTAGGTGATAGTCTCCATCCGCTTTTCGTAAGTATCATAGAGTGGTTGTGCAAGTGGTTGTCCGTGTTGTTGACAGCCGCACTGAATACTACACGCCTATATAGTTCTTTCAAATCCTCTTTCAGATCCGCTGAGATTTGGCTGATTACCTCAGCGATATCAATAAACGAAGAATCATCGCTTTTAGTTCTGATAAAACTTGCCATTGAGGCTGTATGTATTCTTTCTTCCCCTTGTCGGTCAAAGCGTTTTGAGAGTAGGCTGTGCTTCCCATTCGGATGTTCTACTACCATATTCTCTGAGACCGATATGCCCGCTTTGCTCGCAAGAGTCAAAATCAGATTCTCCCATGCTCCGACATCGTAGTCGTCTTTCACAGATGGAACTTTTGCAATCCAGAGATTCCCATTGCTATCTTTGACATTCAATTTTGGACGGGCCCCTCCCAAAGAAGAAGATGAAGAATAGAAAGCCTCAAACAGTTGACTCCTTACACCGTTTTTCTCGTAGTCTTCAATTACGTATGTGTAATCAACAAGGGAGGAGATTGGAGGTACTTGGGGCTCTGATTGGGCTATCCAGTTTCCATCTGTATCAGCGATTCTTATAGCCCCCTTGCGTGTAAAGTCATCACTTGAAATCAAATAATCCAATTCGCTGCAAAATGGAGATAGGGAATTGGGTTGTTTCCTCATTCTAGCCATTTTTCTTTCTATCAGTGTCCTTCCCCATCTATCAGGAAGATTGTCATTCAAAAAAGAGGTGGGAATGTGAGTGTCGCTATATACGTCTTCAGAATCAGGATGAAGTGTCAGTTGAATTTTGCTGTCGCTCCATGAAGAATCATAGTGGAATCGGTAACGCATGCCTCTTCCTTCAAGAGATATGGCTCTGATTGTCCCAATCAGGATAGGAGTTTCAGAGAAGATTGGAGAGTCAAAATAACAGTAAAAGGAAACATCTTTCATAGCTTCACCTGAATAACAGGTCCTCATCCTGCATCCTTCGTCCGAGAATATCATCTTTTGCCAGGCAGAGTATGTCTTCTTCCAATCTCAAAGCAAACAGTACTGAAAGGTAAGCTCCCATTGAAACGCTTGGGTCTCCTTTTTCAATTCTGTTAACAGTCTGACGTGACAATTTTGCCCTTGTTGCGGTCTCTGTAATTGTCATACGTCTGCGTTTCCTTGCTAGTTTAATCTGTTTTCCTGTTTCGCATAACAGTCTTTGTTCTTTCGGATATAGTAAAGTTTGCTTCTTCATGTACCATAAAAATAACAAATTTATTAATTTTATTCAATATAAGGTACATTAATGGATTTTATTCTTCCAATAATTTAAGTCCATAGGAAAGGCTTTGTCAGAAATTAAAATTCGATAAAGATTGAGATGTTTTTAGAGAGAAAACGGAATGGCAGTTAAATGTGTTATCATTAGCTATGGCGAAAATACGGCAATCATTGTTTGTTGATAGCATGACACTCTTAGGGGATAAATATAAGATTGAAAGCGAAGTTGAACTTAGGAAAAAACTTTCAGACCTTGATTCTGATATCCTGACCCTTTCATGCAAACTTAATGAGCTGCAGAAAGAAAAGGCAGCAGTATTGGCTTCTCTTGAAAAGTATTGTGACAAAAGCAAGGTTCCTCCGCTTAAATTTGAAAGGGCAACTTTTTCCTCGGATTCTACAGAAGAAAAGGCGGAATTCCTTCTGTCTTTGTTTTCTCCGAGGCTCGATGTTTTTGCTAAAAGAAGTAAGAATAAGGGCTCAGACAAGACGACATATTATCCAGTTTGCAATAACTACTGGCAAGCGGGTTGCCTAAAGATGACACAAAAAGGAAAGGATGTATGTAAGGAGTGTAAATCCAAGGATTATCGGAAACTTACACCTTTAGAAATCATTGCTAGAAATTTTAAAAATCCAAATGAGGATGGAATCAATGCGGTGGGGATATATCCTTTGAGGGATGACAATACTACAAGGTTTGTTGCGATTGACCTTGATGAGTCAACATGGAAACATGATGCTATCTGCATTCTGCGTTCTGCTAGAAATGCTGGTTTTTCTTTGCTGTGGGAGAGAAGTTTTAGTGGGGATGGCTGTCATCTTTGGCTGTTCTTTAGCGAGGATATAGATGCGAAGGATGCAAGGAGGTTGGCCCTGTCTTTTGTTGACAAGGCAAGGGAAATGGATGATGTAAGCATGCGTTCTTATGATAGGACATTTCCCTCCCAGGATACCCTGGGTAAGACCGGAATAGGAAATCTTATACTTCTTCCCTTCGTTTTATCCGCAGCAGAAAGAGGTTGTACTGTTTTTCTTGATGATGAGGGAAAACCATACCCTTTGAAAAAGCAGTTTGAGTATCTCTCTGCGGTGCATAGGCATTCAAAGGTAGAAGTACAGACATATTTATCTATGCTTAATAGTTCGTATCTGAATGGGGCTGAGTTTGCTTTGAAGGATGATGATATTAATCCTGGATGGATAAGAAGGATTCCTAAAATTAGCAAGGATGATGTGAAAGGAGAACTCATACTATATCTCTCTTCTGGGGTAAGCTTTGACAAAAGTGCACTATCTGCAAAGGCCCAGGAAGCCTTTAGACGGATGGCTACGATATCAAATCCCAGTTATTACAAGAATCTCTCTAGAAATGGCGGATACCTGGGAGGTGAACCTTCAAGGATTGTCCTTTACGAAGAAAACGAAAGGGTACTAAAACTTCCACGCGGTTTGCTTGACTCTGTAAAAGTCTTGCTAGGTGGGATAGGTGTGAAATACAGTATAGAAGACCATAGGATTTCCAGTACTAATCTTGATTCGACTTTTAAAGGCACGCTCAAAGATAATCAAGAGAAGGCGATAAAGCAGCTCTTAGCTTTTGATATCGGAATACTGTGTTCTGCCACTGGTTTTGGAAAGACGGTAGTTGCCATTTCTTTAATTTCACGTTTAAAGGAACGGACACTCATAGTTGTTGAAAAGCAGGCTTTGGCAAACCAATGGGAGGAGATGTTAGCAAAATATCTGGATGTAAAAACATTACCTGAAAGGAAAATAAGAAGCAAAGGCCTATCTCCTTCTGTTGGGGTATACCACAGTGGTAGGAAAAGAGTTACAGCAGTTATTGACATAGTGACGTTACAAAGCCTTTCTTCCATTGCAGATAAGGGTGGATTGGAAGATTTTGATAAGTATGGCCTTGTTATAGTTGACGAATGCCACCATATCGCAGCAGAAAGTTTTCATAGCGTTGTGAAAGATCTTAGCGCAAAGTACGTGTATGGACTATCTGCGACAGTTAAGAGAACCGATGGGCTTGAGCGGATTGTCTTCTCCGAGTGTGGACCTGTCAGGTTTGACTATGAACCATCCCGGCTTGCATATGAGAGGGGGATAACCCAACAATATGCTACGAGGTTTTCAGATACTGTTGTCCCTCCGGGATATCGTACAATGAAGTTCTCCGATATCCTTGATTTGATTTCTTCCGATGAGAAGCGAAATACAATTATTGCCGGGGATATTTCAAGGGTATATTTTCAGGGTAAGAAAAGTCTGGTTCTTACCCGAAGAGTTCAGCAAAATAAGAACATAGAAGAAAAACTGTCAGAGCTTTCAATTCCATGTATAACCCTTGATGGTAGCATGTCTTCAAAGTCGATATCATCTGTTCTTGCTGATTTAAAATACTCTGAAGGCTCATTCGTTCTAATTGCAACTGATAAACTTTTAGGAGAGGGTGTGGATATCCCGTCTCTGGATACCCTTTTCCTTGCCTCTCCATATATGCAGGAGGGAGTATTGCAACAGGCTGCCGGGAGGATATCAAGAGAAGCAGATGGTAAGCATTCTACGTTAATTTACGATTATGTGGATTATAGAATTCCCATATGCAGCCACATGTTTTCTAAGAGGATAGCTGTGTATAAGAAGCTCGGATTTTCTTCAATATCGAATGATATGGAACCATATGCGAAAATGGTATATGACGATACCTCATTTTTGCCAGCTCTCCTTAATGATATGAAGAATGCAAATAAGGCCATAGTGATATCGATAACTAATATTCTACCTTCTGAAATCACGCGCAAGATTCTTGATGAGATGAATAATGCGAAAAAGAGGGGATTGAATACACTCTTAAAAGGTAGTTTTTTAAATCAGAATATGAACATTACAACTTCTGTAGCCATGGTTTTGAAAGAGAGATCTCTTGTCTTAGAGAAATCGACAGCGCATAGAAATTATATTATCATAGATGGACTTATATGTTGGTATGGAGAACTTAACACGTTGTTTATCAGCAAGAACACGTTAAAAGGCGAAAAGAGGAAAAGCATTCTCAGAATTGAGGATAAATTCGCTTCTGAAAGTCTTTTACAGGATGATTTGCTATCTGACATACACTGATGTCTCATCGGATAATATGTAAAGAGAGATTATAAGACAGGTAAGTTTACTTATTGCTTTTGTGTATATTTCTTAAATCAATAGAATAGGGGGCATTGCCGCAAATGTCATGTAGTTAAGCCCGTTTCAGGCTTATTCTGACAGAATCCCTCCCGACGTAAAACTCGAGGGGGCTTTTTTATTTTGCCCTCTCGAATCTATATTAACCCTTATTCCTTGATTTCCTCATTCGGATGTTCCTTGAAGAACAAAGTCAATATACGTTCCAGCGTCATGGTCATCGTCTAGCCCTTGATCTCCGAGCGTTCCTTCAGAAGGTCATATAGCGTCTTTGATATCTGGACGTTAAGAGCCTTCCATTCATCCGTTCGTTTTACTCTAGGCATCCGGACCTCCCTTAGAAACCTTCCTTATCGTTCCGATCGTCATGACATGAGGATAAAGATATGGATCCGGGAGCATCTTCCCGTTGGACTTCTGCTTCAGGTAGACCTGCATTGATGAGATTCGCCGAACTTAAAGAGAAGCGGATTGATGGCCTCATCGCCCACGCCTCCCATCCGATCTCAACTGGCAAGCTGGAAGGCTTC
>CASDPA010000007.1 GCA_949282255.1 uncultured Spirochaetales bacterium | reverse complement strand
TATTCCTAAGAGCTCTAAGAATTAATTTCTTTCATACAAAATAACTTATACACTTGTTTTGTAATCTACATAGTTAACATAATAGAGTTCAGGATGCTACCAGAGGCTTCAGAGGCTCTGCAAGCATAAAAGAAAAAGGCATCTAATTACTTATACAGTAAGAAGATGCCTTAGTGGGCGATGGCAGGATCGAACTGCCGACTTCCACGATGTCAACGTGACACTCTCCCGCTGAGTTAACCGCCCTTTTTCATACTCCACTAATATGCCAAAAACTGAAGATTATTTCAATAGGTTTTAGCAAAAATAATAATTTTGCCGCCTCAGACTTTCTTTCCGGGAGCATACTGTTGACAAGACAAATAATAAGTATCCTTATAATAAGGATTCTAATTATTTATGGAACTGATATGGAAAATCTGCACAGGGTGCTCATGAGAACGGATTATACAATCTTGAAAAACGTACTGTCGAAAGCCTCAGCCATAGGGCTGACCCCGGGACAGCCTAAAATACTCGAATTTCTTTATCCGGATTTGGAAACGGATCAGAAGACTATTGCAGCCAACTGTTTCATAGAACAGGCAACAGTCGGAAGCATACTCCTTAACATGGAGAAAAAAGGCCTTGTGGAACGGTTCAGAAAAGACGGAAACAGAAGGTCCCTTTATGTAAAACTGACGAATAAAGGCAAAAATAAAGCAGAAGAAATGCTCAACATATTTTCTTTTATCGATGAGGAAGCTACAAAACTTCTCACCGATGATGGGAAAAAGGAAATTATTGTTCTACTGAATAAAATATGTGAGGCACTCAATGACAAATGAAAAATCTTCAATATCTGAAAATGAACATGTGGTAATGAGAATCCTTATCTTATTCCTCGGACTATGCATAATGGCTTTCGGCGTCGCATTCTCAATCAAGTCCGACATGGGGACCTCCCCTATATCAACACTACCGTATGTCACCAGCCTTGTAACAGGATTAAGTGTCGGCACGACGACAATAATAATGAATGTGTTTTTTGTTCTGCTGCAGATTCTCATTCTCAGAAAAAACTACAAATGGTTCCAGCTGCTGCAGATTCCGGCAGCCATTGTATTCGGATTGATGATAGATATTGCAGAAACCGTGATAATTAATCTTGCTTGTCCGTCCTATTTCGTCAGCTGCCTATATTGCTTCATCGGAATAGTCCTGATTGCACTAGGCATAAGGTTTGAAGTTGAAGCCGGACTGATAACCACCGCAGGAGAAGGGATAGTACTTGCAATATGCGAAGTCAAGAAGAATCTGAAATTCGGAAATGTCAAAATATGCTTCGATCTGAGCTTGGTCATCACATCGCTGATTATTTCCCTTGTTTTCCTCTCTTCAATCCAGGGCATAAGGGAAGGGACAGCCGCGGCCGCGGTGTTCGTCGGACTATTCACAAAGCTGTTGAAAGATCCAGTAAAAAAGGCCGTTTCCGTTTTTTACAATAAATTTACGGCAAGTACATAATATATTCACAAATGCAGGCTAAGCTATGGCTGTGAAATGAAAAAGGCCTCCAATGGATAAAGGCCGCGACCAAGAGGGCAGCAGAATGCGGGCCCCTTTTTTTATTCTTATTCCTCCCTCCCCTTTTTTCTCATCTCGCTCGGACTTTCTCCGAAAAAGGAGGAAAAAGCCGAGGAAAAGGTGGATATATCCTTATATCCGACATCGGAGGAAATCTCATTGACAGATTTTGTGCTGTTTATCAAAAGAAGCCTGGCGTAATCCATTTTCAGCTCCTTCACCTTCTGTCCGGGGGATTGGTTGTAAAGTGCGTTGCAGATTCTTGTAAGCTGACTGCGGCTGTAATTAAGGTAATTGCACAAATCATCCACACTCCACGGCAGGTATATTGTCTTCGATACGTCGCTCCAAAGTCTGGCAAACCTTTCCCTATAATAAAGAAGATCGCTTTCACCGATAGAAGAAAGTATTCTTTCGAGGTTGAGTATGAACACATGTTCGTAATGGTCGATTATCTCTTCGCTGAAAGGATCATGATACATATCCTCATCAAGAATATTTGTCATGGAACTTTTCAGATAACGTCCGTTGGTGAAAGGTACCACACGATAATCGAAATCCTTGTTCGGAAACCGTGGAGCATCATGATAAAAGGATATCCATATGTGCTCCCAGGGCTTACTTCCCACCGTCTCCTCCCTATGGCCCTGACCAGTGGGGCTTGATATGAAGGCCTCGCCGGAAGAGACCGTGAAGACAGTTCCATCCTCCATCAAGAACCTCCCGTTTCCGGAAAGCGTAAGCACAACGATATAAAACCCTTTGGAGGCTATTCGCTCCACCCAGAAATCCGAATCATGGATTCCATATCCACCCTCCTTAACCCTGGCCGCTTTGAAGCATGCGGAGCCGATGAGCTTTGACGACAGGTGATACTGCTCGAAATATCTTGGGGAATGTACGATTTCACGCAGGTACTTCATCCTTTAATGATAAGGCAATGCAACCAAATTCTCAACCATGCAACAAATTCAAAAAAAATTACAACAAAAAAGATACCACCAATCTTGAAAAACTGATAGTCTGTACCTAGGAGAAATCCCAAATACAACAATTATCTTTTTTCAGGAGGAAGAAAAAATGGGTGAATTCCCTTATGATCCATGGCAGAAATGCAAGACCCGTTCCGGCCTTGCTGCAGACCTTGTGATTTCCGCGCTTCAAAAGGAAATCAGAAGGAACCATCCGGAAAATGCGGCAACCCTTGCCTATGAGATGCTCATCACAAGCGAGGACATGGAGGAATACCTCTGGTTCCGTCTTAAGACAATAAGCGTGGAGGATATTGGATTTGCTGAACCGAACGCACCTATCCTCATCGGAGTTTTGGACCAGATGAGAAAGACTGTCAAGCAGTCTGGAGACAGGGGCCTTCTTGCCATCCATGCAGTAAGATATCTCTGCCAGTGCAAGAAAGACAGATCCAGCGATGAAATGTACAACTGGATAATGAAGGAATACAAGGCCGGCAACCTCAAGCCGATCATTCCTGATTATGCTGTTGACAAGCATACCCTTCAGGGCCAGCTCGACGGAAGAAACGAAGATGATTTCTATGCAGAAGGTTCCAAGGTAGTGCCCGAATGGGAAGGAAGAGACAAGACTTATAGGGAAAGGATCCTGAAGATCCTTGAGGAAAATAAGAAACAGGAAAAATAATCAGAGGAGAAGAAAATGAAAAAAATCCTGACTATAACAGCCATGCTGCTCAGCTGTGCTGCATTCTGTTTTGCAATGGGTGGTTCGGAAACGGCATCTACTGAAGCTCAAAGGGTCGTCACAACTGTCAACAGCGCCACCTACACCAACGAGGAATGGTTCAACAAGATGAACGAGGATTTCGAGAAGGAAACAGGAATCCATGTCCATGTGGACCCGGTTCCCGGCGATGAGATGGAGTATGTCAACAAAATCAACATCGATCTTCTTGCAGGAAGCGATGTGGATATCATAGAAACACTTGGACCGAAGAACTACAGCAGAAGGATCGAGGCTGGATTCTTTGCACCGCTTGACGATCTTGTAAGCAAGGCCGAGGCTGAAGAACTTTATGGTGTGAACCTCCCGGTTGAAGATGACGGATTCTTCTATGCATTGCCTTTCAAGCAGGAGATGTACTGCGTATTCTACAACAAGAACCTTTTTGACGAGGCCGGAGTCGCATATCCGGAAGGACCTTGGACTTGGGATGAGTATGTTGAGACTGCCCAGAAGATCTCCAATCCTAAAAAGGGCATATACGGCTCATTCATGAACGCAGACCTTCCATGGCTCTACATGCCGGCTCAGCAGCTTGAAGTATCCTTCTACAAGGAAGACGGAACCTGTAATTTCGATGCACCGGAATTCAGGGAAGCTGCTGAATGGTTCAAATATGTAAGCAACGAGCTTCAGATCCAGCCCACGGTGGAGACTCTCGAAGGAGAGAATGCAAACTGGAACTATTACGCTCTTGAAGGCTATCGCCTTGCGATGTTCCCCCAGGGCAACTGGTTCACCAGACTCTTGAACAGCGAAGTTGATTATCCAAAGGATTGGAAATACGGAATTGCACCGCTTCCTTCTGCAGGAGAAAACGGAAATAACAACCTCGTTTCCCTCGGCTATGTTTCAATGAACAAGAATGCCGCACACCCTGAAGAAGCTCTCATCTATCTTGAATGGCTTGCTGAAAACCAGTGGAAATACGAGGGCGGAATCCCCGCTTTTGCCACAATGACCGAAGAACAGCAGAATCTGGCTTTTGGAGCCATTGCTGAAGCTTCCAACGGGCAGATCACTGTAGAGGATCTTTATGAAAACCTCATCAATACAGGAATGGGTACAGCCAGCAGCGATATCGTAGGAACAGCAAGTGCCGAGTACTACAATATCGTCAAGGAAGAGCTCATCGCTTTCAACATGGACATACAGTCCATCGATCAGACAATTTCCAATATTGTTTCAAGGGTTAACGAGGCGATAGCGAACGCTGAGTGAATCCGGGAGAGGTAACAGAAATGAAAAACCAGTCCCTTGCAAAGGATAGAACGGAAAAAGCATCATGGCTCTTCATAGCTCCGTTCGTCTTGATGTTCATAATTTTCAAGCTGTACCCGATGATATACGGGGTGGTGGTAAGCTTCTGGGGTAGAAACTCCGAATCCAAACTCACCGATACAACGTTCGTATGGTTTGAGAACTACCAGAAGGTGCTTACAAGCTCTTCCTTCTACCAAGCCTTCGGACATTCGATCATATTCTCGATCGTATACACTGTGATCATAATGGCTTTCGGTTTTCTAATCGCAATCCTGTTGAACAAGCCGTTTAAAGGAAGAACAGCGATAAGAACCTGCTTCTACATCCCGTATGTAACCAACATGATCGCAGTCGGAGTCGTGTTCAAATATCTGTTCAATCCCACAAGGGGACCGGTCAACGCCATATTCAGGCTGTTCGATGTTGCTGGGCCTAAATGGTTCAACAGCACCACGCTTGCTCTGCCGCTTACTGCAATAGTGGCGGCATGGGCTGCCATGGCGTTCAATATCATCACCTGCCTCGCAGGACTGCAGGATATTCCTGAGGATATGTACGAGGTTGGTGAAATAGAAGGCATAACCTTCTGGCAGAAGATAAAATACATAATTCTTCCCCAGATGGCTCCGACATTGTTCATGCTTCTGACCATCACACTTATCAACTCATTCAAGAACTATGCAACAATCGTCGGTCTTACCGGAGGCGGACCCGCGGGTGCAACAAAGGTCGTTTCGCTTCTGATTTATGATGATGCGTTCAAATACATGAAATTCAGCATTGCTAGCGCAGAGGGAGTTATATTCACAATATTCATCATCCTTGTAAACAGAATAGTTACAAAAGTGAGGTCGGTATGGGAAAGCAGATAAGAAAAACAGATGTGAAGAAAACGGTATCCATCCTGATCCTTTTCATCCTTGCGTTGATGATGATCTATCCGTTCATAATGATGATCGCAATTTCCTTCCGCCCTGCCGGACAGGCTTATGAGCCACTGTTTGCAAAAGTCAATCTGACGATGAGAAATTACAGCCAGGTGCTTTCGCATAAGAACTTCCCCAACTGGTATATGAACACCATCGTAACTGTTGTCATAACAATAATCCTCCGTCTTCTTGTGACCCTTCCTGCCGCCTACGGCTTTGCAAGGCTCAATATAAAAGGCGGGAAGCTAGTGTTCGCATGCCTTGTGGCGACGATGATGGTTCCTGGGGAAACCACCATGGTTCCAAGATATCTTTATTTCCAGAGTCTGCATCTGCTTGACTCCATCTGGGTAATAGTCCTTCCTGAATGCAGCGAGGTGTTCTATCTGGTGCTGATGACCGAATTCTTCCGTTCGATCCCGAACGATTTCACGGAAGCGGCAAAAATAGATGGAGCCGGACATCTGTTGATACTTTCGAGGATATTCATCCCGCTTTCGGGTCCTTCGATTGCTACAACGGTCCTGTTCAGCTTCATAAACATCTGGAACAACTATCTTGACCCCTACCTCTTCATAAAGTCTGTAAGCAGGCAGCTCATAACCCCTGCCCTGCAGCTTTTCCAAGAGCAGGGAGGTGCGAACGTTCCGGTGCAGCTTGCAGGATCGGCCATAGCCTTGATACCAGTTATAATACTCTTCATCTTTACTCAGAAATACTTCATCGCAGGTGTTTCATCTTCAGGAATCAAAGGCTGAGACCAACGGGGCTGCAAACTGCGGCCCCTTTTTTTGATATGGGCTCCTCATTTGACCTTTATCCATTTTGCTGTTATCTCTAGTATCAAAATGAATAAAATAGGAAGGTCACTATGGGCTACTCCATTGTTTTTTCCTCAAAAACTGGAAATACCGCTTCTTTGGCAGATCGTATAGAAAGTACACTGGGCAAAGAAAAATGCATGTATAAGGGTGCTCCCGACGAGAAGGCCTGTGCTTCAGATACCATTTACATCGGATTCTGGACATATATGGGTTCCTGCGACAAGGACATTGAGAAATTCATCTCTTGCCTCAGAAACAAGGATATTTTCATTTTTGGTACGGCAGGCTTCGGTGGGAGTAACGAATACTTTTCAAGGATACTGTCAAACGTTGAAAAAAACATCGACCCCTCATGCAGGATCATTGGATCTTTCATGTGCCAAGGCAGAATGCCGATGTCCGTAAGGGAAAAGTATCTTAAGATGGACGAGCAAAAGGCAAAGCCGATGATCGAGAATTTCGACCGCGCCCTGAATCATCCAGATGAGAACGATCTAAACAGTCTAGAGAAGGCTCTCAGATCATAAACAAGGATCATCATCCACTTTTTTTGCAAGTACTTCCTGCATTATTGCCATGATAATAAGAAGCAGAAGGATGTAAATGGGAAAAAGATGTATCGAAACATAGTTTGCAATCAAGCCGAAAAGAGGCGGCATGAGACATGTTCCAACATAGGCACTGGCCATTTCCACACCCATCACAGCCTGCGAGGATGAGACTCCGAAATTTGATGGTGTCGAATGTATCACCGACGGATAGATAGGCGCGCATCCAAGTCCAAGAAGGAAAAAAGCGGCCAATACGAAGATAAGGGATGGAGCTGAAAAGAAAAGCACCAAGCCTAAGGCTATTACAGCCTCCCCCAGCCTTATCATGCCCCTGTCGGAGATGGCCATTGTCAAAAACCCGCTTAGGGCGCGGCCTGATGTTATTCCCAAGAAAAAGAGACCTGCATACCTTGCGGCAGAAGATCCGTCCAAGCCACGGGCAATTACAAGATAGCTGGATGCCCAAAGCATTGCCGTCTGCTCGATTGCACAATAGCAGAAGAAAGCAAGCATCACGGCTTTGACTCCCCTTATCGAGATTACATCCATGATTGAAAGCCTCTTCTCGCCTTTTTCTTTATTCCGGGCTTGTTTTCTCCAAAGCCGAAGGGTTGAAAACAGGATTGCTGCAAGAAAAAACTGAAGAATTGCAATGATGCCATACCCATTGTTCCAGCAAAGCCCTTCAGCAAGGACTGCGCCCATTATGTACGGTCCAGAGGCCGCACCAATTCCCCACATGCAGTGAAGCCAGCTCATATGCCTGCTCTTATAATGGAGCGCCACATAGTTGTTGAGGGAGGAATCAACGCTTCCGGCACCCAATCCGTAAGGGATTGCCAGAAATACCAATAAAAGGAAATTGTGGCTGAAATAAAATCCGGCCAGAGCCAGGCATGTCAGGGCAACACTGAAAGCGGTCACCTTCCCTGTCCCGAATCTTCTTGTCATGCGGTCGCTTGATAGGCTGGAGATTATAGTACAGACTGCAATTGTTGCGGAAATGATGCCGGCATATGAAACGGGTACCCCGAATTCAGGATACATCTTTGGCCAGGCCGAGCCCAACAGAGCATCAGGCAGGCCCAGGCTGATGAAAGACAGATAGATTATAACAAGCAGCAGATCCACAAAAAGCCTCCGATATCCGCCTGCAGATTCTACTCGTTATCAAAACTAATTAATAGAGAAAAAAGAAGAAATGATCATCAATCCAATCTTTTGCAGCATTCAAGAAACTCTTCTTCATCGAGCATCAGCTCCTCAGATCCGAGAAGCTTCGAAAGCTCTGCGGCCTGAGGCATCTTCAGCCCGGCCTGCTGCAAAGCATTCTCATTTGAAAAAACCTCTTCAGGAGTCCCATCGGCTACAACATGCCCACCAGCCATGACCACAATCCTTGAAAAGCATCTTGCAACCAGATCCATATCATGGAGTATTGAAATCACCAGACATCCTTTTTTCGCAAGCCTTTCGATTATTGCTGCTATGATTCTTTTTCCCATATCGTCCTGCGCTATGGTCGGCTCATCGAATATAACAACCTTTGTATCCATGACAAGCACTGAAGCAAGGGCAACCATCTTCCTTTCATGCAGATCGAGATCATACGGGTTTTCGTCCATCTTGTCCAAAAGGCCGATGAACGACAACTCCTCTTTTATCCTTTCCTCCGCTTTCTTCCTATCCATGCCGATATTTATCGGACCGAAAAGCATCTCGTCATGCACAGTATGCTTGAATATCTGATCATCAGGATTCTGAAAAACATAACCGACTGTGGATGCAAGATTAGCAACAGTTTTTGCGCTTGTATCCTCCCCGAGAATGGAAATCCTCCCCTTCCCCGGCTTCAGAAGCCCTTTGATTAGCTTAGCAAGCGTGGTCTTCCCTGCCCCATTCTGACCGATTATCGCAGTTGGACGGCTATCAAAAGAAAGGCTGACATTCTTTATGACATCAGTTTTGCCGGTATAGCTGAAAGAAAGATCCTCAACCTCCAGCATCACGTCAGAAAAAGAGGAAGGATTTTTTCTCTTGCTGTCAAAGCGCACCCTGTTCTGCATCAATGAAACAGCGTCCTCGAGCCTGACAGGATAGCCATAAGACGATTTGAAACCCATCTGTTCTGCAATGCGGGTGAAAACGGGGGCCATGACCCCGCACTTCTCCATTTCAAAAGATGAGAGGACCTTCTCTGGAGTGTCGAATGCCATGACACGTCCTTTATCGAGCAAAATGATCTTATCAGAGTAGCGGGCCAGGTATTCCACCTTCTGCTCGACCATCACTACGGTTATCCCGGATTTCGCAAGAGCCTCGACGGCTTTGAACACCTCCGTACTTCCCTCTGGATCGAGCTGGCTGGTCGGCTCATCAAGAACTAAGACATCAGGCTTCATCACAAGTATGCTGGCTATTGCAACCCGCTGCATCTGCCCTCCGGAAAGATCGAAGGGATTGCGGCTGCTATATTCGTAAATACCCATCAGGCTCAATGCCTCATCGGCACGCCTTTTCATCTCAGCGCTATCAAGCCCGAGATTCTGCATGCCGAAGCATACTTCCTCATAGACATTATCTTTCGCTCCGGAAAGCTGATTGAATGGATTCTGGAACACCAAGCCGACCTTGCAGCACATCTTCTCGACAGGAGTCTTACCCGCTTCAAGGCCATCTATTTTCACACGTCCGCCGTATGCGCCCTTGTAAAACTGCGGGACCAGCCCGATCAGGGCCTGGGCGAAAGTGCTTTTGCCCGCCCCGTTGGCCCCAATGACTCCTATGAAGCTACCTTTCTCAATCTCCAGGCTGATATCATCAAGGGCCAAAAAGGATGTATGCGGATACCTATATTTCAGGTGTTCTATTTCTATATAAGCCATGAAGCGATTCTCCATATGATCGAGGCAAGAAGCACTACAAGCAAAACCAAATTCATGGCCTTGTCCCCCTTATGCACGGGACGGTCAAAAAGATATGTCTTTTTCCCTTTATTCCCGAAAGCCCTGACCTCCAGCGCTATTGCACGTTCCCTTGTATTTATGAGACTCCCAGTAACCACAGGAGATACAAGTGGGATAAAGGCCTTTGCCCTTACTCTCAGGCTGCCCTCTGTTTCCATTCCCCTGCTCCGCTGGGCATCGGTTATAGTATTCATCATACCCATCATCTGCGGAATTATCTGGAACACGGAATTGATGATATAGCAGAACCTGGGGGAAAAACCCTTTTTCTCCATCTCATCCACAAGATCGGACGGCTTTGTGGTCAGAACAAGAATTGCAAAGCTCAAAAGCATGTTCAAAATGTTGAAGCTTATCTTGAGAGCATAGTAAAGTCCTTCTCTATAAAAACTTATCGGGCCTATTGAAAAGAGCACATTCTCATTAGCCTGATTGAACAGGCCATGGATGAGGAATATCGTTACAAGTATGGTAAAGGAAAAAGCGATGAGAGGAACCGCACGCTTTAAAACCTTGCCCGATAAAAGGATGAACAAGGACAAAAGCATGAAAACAGGAAAGACCGCAAGGCTTCCGCTTATCAGAGGGACAGCTATTGCGGTCAAAATATACATCAGCTTTGTAAAGGGATGGACACGGCACAGCCATGTGCCGTTATCCACATAAAGGCTGATGCTCTTCATCAGTCCAAGCTCTCCACTTCATCATTGTTCTCATAAAGGGTTGTAAGCTTAGCCGGCAATCCTTTCAGGATGAAGAAAACTATTATGAGGGTTATGATCTTGTCTGGAACATCCACAACGACCTCATCAAGGAAAGAGCCCAGGAACACCGGCATGTTTGCAGCCTGCGTAGCGGCGAAAAGCGCATCGCCCCACACGTTTCCTGTGGTTCCGCCCCAGAATATCACATTCAGCGGAGTTGAGATGACAACAGCAACAAAACCGGCGACAACGGAAGTCAGCAAGGCCTTGCCAAAGCTCTTCATATACCCCAGCCTGGCCATTATTCCTACAGCGATTCCTATGCCGAGGCTTGTAAGGGCGTATATCAGAGTGATGTTATCACCTGTGGTAAGACCATAGATGATGTTATTGGCTGCTCCGCAGAGACCGCCGATGATCGGACCTCCGAGGCATCCGCCAATGCAGGTTCCGATGGAATCAAGCCAAAGCGGCAGCTTCAAAAAAGAAGCAAAAAGCTTTCCGATGTAATTGATTCCGATACATGCCGGAATAAGCACGATCGTCGCAACGTCGAATTTTGTCTTGAATACGTTGGCCATTTATATCCTCCTTAGGATGACATGCTATAGATTCTCAACGCCTCGAGAGAGGCTTCTATCTCCCGCATCTCGCCCTTCATCATCATCTCTTCCCCAGAAGAGTATTTTGCAACGCTTCCATTCACATCTCCCTTATAGGGGGAAACGATATTCAAAATGGAGGCTGCCTTCACTTTCCTGAAGCTGGAAACGGTCAATATTGCGGCGCTTTCCATATCCGAAGCGATAACAGGAGTTTTGGACCACTTCTCATAAAGGGCGGGATTATCAGGTCCGTACATCGTATCATGGCTTCTGGCGATGCCTATATGATAAGGGAATCCCAGCTCTTCCACCGCTTTTTTGCAGCAAGAAAGCAGAGAAAAATCCGACACAGCGGGAAAGGACAGATCAATATACGCCCTGCTTGCCCCGTCATCGCGGACAGCGGCGCTGACAAGTACCAGATCCCCGATTTCCATTCCGCTTTCAAGCGCACCGGCGCTGCCTATCCTTACTACAGCTTCAACTCCTATTCGGGCAAGCTCCTCAACAGCGATTGCGGCAGACGGTCCTCCCATGCCGGTCGACATCAAAAGAATAGGCAATCCTTTATAAATTCCTCTTATCGACCTGAATTCACGGCTCATGCCATAATCCTGCACATCAGAAAGGAACGATGAAGCCCGCTCAACCCGTTTCGGGTCGCCAGGAAGAACCGCAAATCTCGTTGCTATCGTATCATCCAGCTGTATATGAGGCATTTTTTCCGGCATGGTCTTCTCCAACTGTTATATTAGCACCCAGACTTTCATTTTCAAAGTGCAATTTAACATTTATAATACCTACATGAAGGAAAAAGATATCGTTTTGGTCATAGACATGCAGAATGCATATGCGCCAGGCGGCGCGTGGGAATGCGCAAACATACAAAGAGCAAAAGAGAGGATTCTTGAGATTCTCGAAAAAAAGAAGGATGCGGATGTTGTTTTCACCAGATTCCTATACAATCCCGAAGCTTCAGGGGTATGGCAGGAATACAACCGGCAGTACGAAAAGATAAACAGCGACGCATATGCCAATTCCATGATGCCTGCATTTTCCAAGTATCTTGATAAGCTTCCGCTATATTCGAAATCTCAATATTCCTGTCTTTCAAACGATGCGGTGAGAGAAAAATGCAGGAATTCAAAAAGAGTCATACTTTGCGGGGTTGTCGCAGAATGCTGCGTCCTCTCTACGCTTTTTGCTTTAGTCGATGAAGGCATAAGGGCAATCTATTTGGAAGATGCAATCTCGGGGCTCACAAAAGAGACGGAAAGAAGCGCATTGGAAATAGCAAAAACGCTCTCCCCTCTCCATATCAGCATCATGACGGCAGCGGAATATCTTCAGGAGGAATGAGATATGGATTACGAAAAATACATCAAGGATGAAGTCCATCACTGCTATTATGATCTTAACATCAATTGCGCCAGAACAAGCATGAGAATCTATTGCACTCTCTTTTCTCAGAAGCTGCCGGAAGAGCTTGTAAAAGCCGCCGTAGGCATGCACGGAGCAGGTCGCTTCGGCGCCCAATGCGGTCTTATCGAGGGGACGCTGATGTTCATCGGATACCACTTCCTCTGCCTGAAGATCGAGGAAAGCGAAGCGGTGGCAGCCTGCCACGACATAGCTGTGGAAATAACCGATAGATTCGGCTCCCTCGATTGCAGGGATCTCAGAAAAGGAGGGTTCAATCCAGATGATCCACCCCATTTATGCGAAGGCCTCAGCGTGGATGTGATAACTTTTTCGTACTCTTGGATAAAAAACCGTCTTGAAAAAATAAAAGCTGGAATCCGTTTTTCCAGCCAGAGTCTTTCAACATGAGGGAAAAAACCTTAATATCATAAAAAATGCTGAAACTCACGGTTGGAAAAAACGGAAATGAAAATTACAGCAGGCTTCAGGAAGCAATTGAGGCTGTACCATATGGGGAAAAGGCCGAAATAATCGTCTCTGAAGGCTGCTATAGGGAAAAGCTCTATTCGGACAAGAAAGATCTCACGATCAGAGGAATAGGCAAGGTCGAGATCGATTATGCCGACCATGCAAGAGAAATTCTTGAAGATGGAAAAAAAAGAGGAACCTTCAGGACATATACGGCTTTCTTCTCAGGAGGGCGCCTTCTGCTTGAAAACCTTACCATAACAAACTCCTCAGGGAAAGCTGAAACCGCAGGACAGGCCATCGCATTATATCTGGACTGTGAGAAATCAAGGCTTGAAAACGTCCGGCTTCTTGGCAACCAGGATACGCTCTTCATCTCTCCCCTTCCGCAGAAAGAGCGGGAAGCAAGGGGTTTCTACGGCCCCCGATGCTTCTGTCAAAGAAAAATGAGCGAAGCAGTATTCCACTCCTGCCATATAGAAGGATCGGTGGATTTCATCTTCGGCTCCGGCAATGCGCTATTCGAATACTGCACGATAAACAGCATTGAAAAGGGATTTGTTGCAGCTCCATCCGGAGAAAAGGACGGGATCGGATTCATTTTCAAGGACTGCGTATTCACTTCCTCATCCTGCAAGGAGGAAAGCGTTTATCTAATGAGACCATGGCGCAAAAATGGCAAGGCCTGCTTCCTGAACTGCGGTTTCGGCCCCCATATCAACCGCAAGGGATACACTTATTTCAGAGATGAAAAGGAAGATATGGAAAACTCGACCTTTCTTTTATCCGGCTGCACATTCTCCTGCCAGTGCGAGATTGCAAAAGAACATTTTACCGCCCCTGAGCATTTTGATGCCTGTCTCGAGCATTTCAGGAAACTTTGAAATGTACAGCGATTATGAAACCCTGAAAAGGAAGCTGGCTTCCTCCCCTTTCAGATCCTCCTTCCATCTGGATGAAAAAAGCCGGGAATATGTTCAGAAAAAGGGAGAAGAGACCATAGCCCACCATGCAATTGATTTCATAACTAAGCGTCTTGCGCCAAAAGAGATCCTCAATGACGGGAAGCAGACTCCTATGAAAGGACATCCTGTATTCATAGCCCAACATGCAACCGCCACCTGCTGCCGCTCCTGCCTGGAAAAATGGCATAAAATAAAAAAAGGGCATGATCTTGATGAAGATGAGATCAAATATATTGTATCTGTCATAATGGCCTTCATCAAAGACGAGATGGGCAGCCTATGAAAAATTCATCGTGCCTTTTTCGGAGAGAATCCAGCAATCTTCTTGAACACCCTGTTAAAATAAGCCTGATCCTGGAATCCTGTACGGTATGCAACCTCGTTCATGCTCATCCCCGTCTCCCTTATGAGCCTTGAAGCCATGTCAATGCGACAGCGCATCAGATAATCCCAAGGAGATACCCCGAGCTCCTTTTTGAACATCCTGGCAAGATAATCCTCGTTCACATTGATCTCATTGGCCATCTGCCATCTTGCAATATGTCCGGAGGCATGCCGGTTTATGTAACAGACCGCCTTTTTGACCAGCGCTCCTGTAAAAGGAGGAAGGACCACATCCCCTCCCATGAGACGGATGAGCTTGGATAAGAAATCCCTGCTTTGGAAAATAAACGGATTGACAAGAAGTATTCGGGACATGTCCGAAGTCTTTTCAACCAGCGCCTTTTCGACAGTTTTTGAAACTATTATCATCGGGGCTCCCGAAAGGCTTCTTATCTCCTTGAGGCGCATCAATGCGGCATCTGATGAGATTATGATAAGAGAAAGCTTATCCTTTCCAGCATAAGAAAAGAAGTCATCGACATCGCCTAGGACGATGTTTTTTTCATCCAGCTCCAAAGGAGCGACCAGAGAAGCAGGTGCGCCCATCAAGAATATGCTCGTCTTTCCTTCAGCGTTTCTTGCCTTTTCCACCAGATCGCAAAGCAGAGCACAGCCACACGGCCCGATTCCGTAGGCAAGAACCGGGATGCGGTTTATGACAGGATCTTTTGCATAGGAAGAGAGGACTGCCAGATCCTTTGCATCCAAAGAAGCAAAATCGATGATGAAAAGCCCAGCTTCCGAGAGCATCCTTCTTTTCGAGCCGATCTTCCGTAAAAAGGCAATCTTCAGATCCTCTTTCATATTGGCGTATGAAACAGATTCTTTTGCTCCGCACAGAAAGAGCGGCTCCAGATCCTCCCTTCCGCTTTCCCTTCTTTCTCCTCCGAGGCTTGGAAAAGCAAATCTCAGAACGATTTCGTTATCATCAAGATAAAGCCTTCCGTCATTTAAAAGCATCAGCTTCTCAGATGCGAGGAACAATGCATCCTTGGAGCATAGATGAGGATCCCAGTTTGCATTCTCGGAAAAAAAGCGCAACTCAAAAAAGCACTTTCCTCTTGCAAAACAAAAATGCACGCTTCCTTCTGAAGACATGAGCTCCACGAGATTTGAAAACACATCCCTTGCTCCCTGCAGATCGATTTGAACAAGGAAATCCTCATCCGATATGCCTCCATCCCTTTCAGCTCCGGAAGAAATTGCTGCGGCAATTAAGTCAGAAAGCCTCTCGAGCTTCTTCTCCGCACCGCTCTCGCCGGCCTGGGCCAGAGCCAGGTCCAAAAGATGCTCCGCCTTGCGCACGGCCTTCAGCACCTCAAGGTCTGTGGATTTTTCAGCAATGAATTCCAAAGGCGGTTTCAAGTCCTCGCTGACATTTGCAAAAAACTCGCTCTTCAATCTCTCTGCGTTCTCTGCCGCTTCTTTCGCCCTGTTTTCCGCCTCCATAAGATAGGCGCCCTTCATCGCATAGCATATCGTGCTGCGTATATCCTCAACGAGCGTACCATCCCTTCCAGAGGTGCCAAGGACCATGTATCCTAGCGGCTGATTCTCGACAAAAAGCGGCTCGACGATGTACAATCCCGGCTCAAAGGCATCCATGATGCGGTCAGGAAGAATGAGGGAAGAAGCGAAATCTTCCATGGAAAAAGTCTTATCCTGGTAAAATCCTCCAGCAAGGGAGGATACCCCCTCATCCCCATAAACCACGACGAAGCAGGAATGCATGCCTAAAGAAGGAAGATGCTTTTGGAGATAAAAGCCGATCCCGTTTACTCTGGCAAGCCCCATCAGATCATATTTGAAATTGTCCATGCGCTTATGCTGGACGTTTCTTTCATATACCTTGAGATTATTTATCCTGTTCTGAGCGCGCGAGATGTCCGGCAGAATCGATTGGAAGACAAAATCACGGGCCTTCCGGGAAAGAGGCAGGAAGGCAACCAGCCAACGCAGCGCCTCTAAAAAGAGATTGAGATCCAGCGAGGCAGAGAAAAAATCATCGCACAGGGCGGATACGGCAATACGGCATTTTTTCAACTCCTCTTCAGAACATCCATCCTGCAGCAAAACAATCATATCCACAATCGGGATGACTCTTCTTTCCATTATTTCATCTGACAGATGAAAAGCCCTGGAAACCCACTCGAGATAGCTTTTCTTATCCTTGATTACCTCTCCTGCCCGCTTTAGCCCTGAAAACGAATCCTCACAGCCGCAGGAACGCCTTAAAAGCATCTCGGCAGGAAGCATGACATCCGGCTCCAGCGACCTGTCCTCATCACTGTCGGATAAAAGATGGTCCAATGCCTCATAAGCCATCGATGCAACCTGGGAATATGGCATTCCGACAGTGGACATGCCGACGGAAAGCAATTGGCTTTCATAGCTGTTGTTGAATCCGCCTATCATCAAATCCCCGGGAAATCTGAGACCTCTTTTCTCGAGTATCCTGGCGGCTGCATACATCATCATGTCGCTTGCGGCCAACATCGAATCGTAATCCCTTCCAGGAACAAGATCTCTTCTATCAAGTTCTTCAAGCGCCTTGGCCCCGGAAGACCATGGAGTCGGGCTGGATATCAGATTCCAATCAATTTCGATATGGCAATCCCTGAGGGCATCCACATAAGCCCTGTAGCGGTCCTCAGCAGAAAGATGATTTTCCGGTCCACGCAAAAAAGCAATCCTTTTTGCTCCATGATGGCGTATGAAATGCATGACAAGCGCCTTAAAGCCATGATACGCATCAAAACTTATATCGGGATGCGCCTCTCTTTTAAGGCCTATTGTGACATATGGGATGTTTTCAAATCTTTCGTGGAAGGATGATAATTCGTCTATGGAAATGAAACCGCCCAGGCTTGAAGACCAGACAATGAGCCCCGAAAGGTTATCCTTGTTCACCAAATCGTATATGCCTGAACGGAGGTACTCGAAATCATCTGTGCATTTCAGCCTTCCCCCAGGGAAGATGAAAAGAGTATCCCCTTTTTTAACAGCTATGTCGGCGATCATGCGCCACATGTTGTTAGAAGAGCCGGTATGTATGGAAGCCAGTGCAAGCCCTATCCGCCTTTTTCCAGTATTGCCAATCTCCACGTGATTATACACTCCCGGATTATTATAACATCATACCGCCTATAAAAGGTAACATCAGATTTTTTTTGGCATAGCTGACAAAAAGGGAGGCAACCGCCTCGGCCCCATTCAGGCTGAGATGGGTATCGTCCTCGATGCCTTGCGGATAATTATGGCTTTCTCCTGGATTCAAGTGCATGAAACATGCTTTTGAACGCTCTTCTCCAAGGCGTGAGAAAAAGGATTCTGTAATCTTTTCCATATCAACAAAGAAAAGAGAGAAACCCGAAGCAACACGTCTTATGATATCAGGATACTCTCCGTGCGTATTTATTATTTTTCCGTCAGAGGAAAACTTTCTTCTGACTATCGGAGTCATGAGCAAGACAGAGCAGCCTTTTTCTTTCAAAGCGCATGACATGTTTACCAGATTTGAATAAAATCCGTCCAAGCTGCTGTATCTCTGCTCATCAGCCTTATACTCGTTATGACCGAATTCGATCATGCACCAGGAGCCCGGATCCACCATTTTAAGCCCTTTTTCAAACAATCCTGTATCGATGCACTTTTTGCTGCTCATACCATTTACAGCAAGATTGATTAAAGAATAATTAGGACTTAAGTATTTTTCCAAACATTCGGCCCATCCTGTCTCAGGCCTGGCGCAAACATCCTTCTTAGCCGCGGTCGAATCCCCGAAGAATATAAGCTTAGAGCTCAAGGTCGACCCCCTTTTCAACATAAAACGGCTCAGCAACCCCGCTTATGTCCACATTCTTGACCGAAACAGAACAGAAGCACAGGCGGAAGGATCTCTCTGAAATCTCTTTCAGCCCGCGTGTCATCTCCGATTCCATAACAGGAATGTCGGGATTGTCAGAAAGAGCAAACGAGCTGTCCCTTATCTCTATGCCAGTAACAGGCATTTCAGGAAGTCCTGCAATGAATCCGACTGAGCTTCTGCAGCCCTTGGCGATTATTTTGGAAAAACATATGTTTTTTATAACAGGCGTATCAGGGCGGACAGCCAACGGGGAGAGAGAGAAAAGATTCTCATCGTCGCAACCGCATCTGTAGAACATGTTTATAGCAATTGGGCAGAAAGTGCCGTCGATTGTGATGTCGCTGAAACGGAGGTTTTCGACAACTCCGCCGCGGCCACGCCTCGTTTTGATCCTTATGCCCCTGTCCGTTCCTATGAAAGAACAGGATTTGACAAATACCCCGTCGATGCCTGCTGCAGTCTCGCTGCCGATCGAGATGCCGCCATGCGCGGAATAAACACGGCAGTTCTCAACATGTATGTTCTTAGAAGGCCTTGCAACAGAAATCCCGCTTGCACCGCTCCCGCTTTTTATCGCAATTCCGTCATCTCCGACATCCACCTGCGTATCGATGATTTTCACATTGACCGATGAATCGACATCGATGCCGTCTGTATTGGGGCTGTCTGCCGGATTCTTTATGGATACTCCCCGTATCTCGACATCCTTGCTGTATAGCACATGCAGAGTCCAGAACGGGCTGTCCACAAGCTTTACATCCCTTATATGAACATTGGCAGAATCCTTTATGGACAAGAGTGTCGGACGGAGGAACTGGCTGGATCGGCCTCCCCCTCCTCCAGGCTGATCCTGATATCCAGGATTGAGGGCTGCAAGCTCCTTTTCCAAATCCGTCTCCGGTCCTTTGTTATCTTTTCTCTTTTCTTTTGCTGCTTTCCACCAGGAAAGTCCAGTGCCGTCGATCGTGCCTTCGCCGCATATGTAGGAGGATTTGGCATTCTCCATCAAGATGCAAGGATGCATGGCATAGCAATCAACCCCTTCCCAACGGGTGTATACCGGCCTGTAAAGGGAGAAATCCGGTATGAAAGACAACACGGCACCCCGGTCGAGCATTATTCCTGTGTTGCTTTTTATCGTAAGCGGACCGGTATTCCATACACCGCTTTCTATTCTCAGGCAGCCTCCTCCGCTTGACGAGATTATATCAAGCGCCCTGGCAAGCGATATGCCTTTCTGAATGCATTCCTTCGCTGAAAAATCCACTGGAAACCTCCCGATGTTTACAATTTTCTCAACTGCGACTAAAATCCAAGTTATGTTCAAACTCGGATTCAGAGCCCATGACTTCGGGCGTTTTTCCTCTTTTGAGGAATTAGGCGGAGCAATAAGAGGCTATTCTCGGCCAAGCCTCATACAGCTTGCTTTAAAAAAATCGGTGCCTTCCTTCAAGGATATCTCCATTATGAATGAAGAAGATGCCCTGAAAATACGCGGCAGCCTGCTTGCAAACGGGGTATTTATTGCGGTGATCGGATGCTATATCAACCCCGTCCATCCCGATCCGGACGAAAGGAAGAAGCATATCGCAAGATTTGTAAAGCTTCTTGAGCTTTCCTCCGCATTGGGCTGCAGAATTGTCGCGACGGAAACAGGATCGGCAAATCCTGACTGCTCCTACAACGAGGAAACAAAAAGCGAAAAGTATTTCTCCATTCTGTGCAGCACAGTAGAGACGCTTTTGAAAAAAGCTGAAGAAAACGACGCCATAGTCGCGCTCGAACCGGTAGCGCGGCAGCATACAATCGACAGCAGCGAAAAGATGCGCCGCGTTCTGGACATTTTTCAAAGCAAACACCTCAAGGTCGTACTCGATCCGGTAAATCTTGTCCCTTGGACAGGAATCCCAACAAAAAAGCAAGCTCCTCAAAAAGACGATATCAATACATTCATCAATGACATTTCCGCCCCGATTAAGGATGATGTAGTCGCCATCCATGCTAAGAACTATGTTCTCATAGACAACTGGAAAAAAGGCGATCTTCCGCTTTTGGAGGGTATTTTCGACTGGAGCGTTGCAATCCCATGCTTGAAAAAGGCAGGAATCGATGATATCCCGTTCCTTCTTGAAAACATGAAGCCTTCAACGCTCAAAGAGACGATGGACTACCTGACTCCCCTTCTATGAGAGCCATCAGGAAAGGTCCCACTCCCTTGAAATCATCTTTTACGACCTTTTCAGAAATATAATACTCGAATGAGCCGTCGCGGTATGGGTTCCCTCCCAATCCTGCGACAGAGCATATTCCTCCGAGATGGAAATATCCGTCCTCATCCCTTTCAAGGTACCTCTTTTTGATGCCTTCCACAGCTTTCGATGCAGCTTTGACCCCTTCTTCCCTTTCTATGACGCCTAGCCTGGAAGCCTTGAAAAGGGTGTAGGCGAACATGCTGCTGGCGCTGGTTTCCAAATAGTTTCCAGGCCTGTTGCCGCAGTCGATGACCTGATACCACATCCCATCCTCGCTCTGGAACCGCAAGAGGCTTTCCAGCACGGCACTTATGATCGCATCCAGCCTTTCTGCAATGGATGGCCTTATCTCCCTTATCATTTCTGATATATCGATAAGCGCCATAAGATACCAGCCCAGGGCACGTGCCCAGACATGCATGCTAGCTCCTGTAGATACGTTCGACCACCGCATACCTCTGGATTCGTCATAAGCATGGAAAAGAAGCCCGGTTCGGGAATCTTTTAAAATACCGTAAGTCTTCTCCATCTGTAATGCAGCATCCTCTATCGCATCCTCATCACCGAAGCTTAAAGCGTACATGACCCTGAAAGGCTGGGCCATATACAGCCCATCAAGCCAGATCTGCCAAGGATAGATTTCCTTGTGCCAGAAAACACCGGACTTTGTCCTTGGCTGCGAGGCAAGCTGCTGATGAACAAGGGAGGCGGCAATCTTGAAGCGCTCCTCCCCTGTCTTCTCATAAAGGGGTATGAGAACTTTTGCAGGATTAACCTGGTCCAGATTATATTCTCCCATCCTGTAAAGCTTTATAGATCCATCTTGGCCGATTAAAGGAGAATACATGCCATAAGCCCAATCAAAAAGGTCTTGGCGGCCGAGGATTTCTGAAAGCTTCAAAACAGACAATACAACCAGCCCATCCTCATAATGCCATTTCATCATTCCGCTTTTGAAACAGCTCATGATCGACTCGGCCATTTCAAGCGAGAGCGTTTTTTTCATCTCATACTCCAAATAAGGCGAAGGGCAAAAGCCCTCCACCTTTTTTTACTCAGATCAACAATCCGTTCGCTTCTGCATATTCGATGCCGGAAGCTTCCCAAGCAGCTCCTCCGATCTGATCGAACTGTGCAATCCAGGCATCCCAATTCTCTTTTGTAAGGGCCCTTCTTCCAGTAAGGAATTCAAGAACACCTTGCTCATAGAATCTCTTGACATCCGCATTAGGGGCAGGAAGGGTATCGCAACCGATGCTTGCTGTCCACTTCTTTGTTTCCATCTCCCTGAGAGTTGTCAATGCACTCATGGTCTTGCCGGACACATCGCAGACATATTCCGGATATCTTGCCGCAAGCTCGATATCAGAATTGTAATAAACCATGTTCCTAAGCTGGGTGATAGGAACGATTTCGGCCTCATCAAAGCCTTTTGACGGATCAGGAAGCCCTTCAGTTGTCGGGATTCCATCCTTGTCAAGGACATAGTTAACGCCTTCGACTCCCCAACCGAGCAGATAATAGCCTTCATCACTGCTCATCCATTCAAGAAGCCTTGCAATAGCCTCTTTCTTTCCAGCATTTGCAGCTTTCTGGCTTACTGCGTAAATCCTGTAGCTCTGGGTATACGGGCCGACGGAGCTCTTGCCTTCTGGTCCTACAGGAGGATCTATGACAATCCATTCACCATCTGGGAAATTGGCATCGAACGGCGCGTAGTTGCTCTTAGAGGCATAAGCTGCGTTCTGCTCTCTCATGATGCCGAACTTACCCTGCTTCCATGCAGCGCGGAAATCATCTTTCTTGTAAGCCATCCAGTTCGGATCAATGACACCTTCATCTTGCATCTGCTTTATGAAGCACATTGCATCATACATCTCAGGCTTCTTGAGATTGAGCCCTGCTGTAGATGCATTCAGATCCCATGTGCCTTCCACACCGAAAGCTCCGTAGAACGGCTGGAACCTTCTGCCAAGGCCTTCCTCGTAATTGTTTATCTCGATGAATGCGCCATAGCCGTATGTATCGTTTTTGCCGTTTCCATCAGGATCGTCAAAAGTGAAAGCTCTCATCACTTCCATGTAGTCATCAAGAGTTACAGGTACATCAAGGCCGAGATTATCGAGCCAGTCCTTGCGGATCAGCACTCCTTCATTCTTGATGATCGAACCAGGAGATGCAAGGCCATAGGATTTGCCCTTGTAGGTGGTGAATTTGATGCTGTCTGCATCATACTGCACCGCAGTTCTTGTGGGCATGAGCTCATACATGTCATCCACGGATGCGACAAGTCCCTGCTGCACAAGGCGAAGCCATGCATCACGCCGGACCATGAAAAGGTCGGGAAGATTGTTTGCCGCTCCCGCAGCCTGGATCTTCACATCCTGGTCGCTCTCGTTTGAAGGAAGTGCGGTCAGGCGGAGATCGATATTCAGCTTTTCACGGATTATATCGAATCCTACCCAATCTGCCGGAGGCGGTCCTGCCTCTGTAACAGCAGCTCCGTACCACAAATCGATGACGACGGGCCCGCTTTCTGCCGCTGCAGTCTTTGCCTCGCCTGCACCATTTGCAAAAACAGGGAAGGAAAGAAGCATCAACAGTACAGCCAATACAGCCAAAAGTTTTCTACTCATGATCAAACCTCCTTTGATTATGTAATCAACCTTTATTAAAAGCCCCCAGGGCTTATTTCGCTAATCAACCCTTCACACTTCCAAGCAAAGTGCCCTTTGTGAAGTATTTTTGGATGAAGGGATATGCAATGACCATCGGTATTGCACTCAAGAATACCGAAGCAGCCTTTATGGCGGCGATCGGCGCCTCTCCGAAGGCATTCACCTCGACATATTCGTTCATGCCGCTGGCCATGAGTATGTTCCTCAGGAGAATCGGAAGCGGCTGAAGCGCATTAGAGTTGAGGTAAAGCATTGCATGGAAGAAATCATTCCAGAACGAAACACCATAGAACAGACCTACTGTAAGAATGATCGCTTTTGAAAGCGGGAGCATGATCTTCAATAATATCGTCATCTCCCCCGCTCCGTCTATTTTCGCCGATTCCTTCAGCTCGTTCGGGATTCCTTCGAAAAAGCTTCTCATGATTATGCAGTTATAGGTGCTTATCGCTCCAGGAACGAATACAGCAGCCAGATGGTCGATTAGCCCTATATGCGTAACAAGGAGATAGGATGGAATCATGCCGACATTGAAAACATACGGGATGATGATCAGTATGTTCAAAAACTTTCTGCCCGGAAGCGTCTTTACAGACAGCACATATGCCAGAGGAATCGTAAGAAGCAGGGATGTCGCAACCCCCATCACCAGGATCTTCAGGCTGTTGGAGAAAGCGATCAGAAACCCGTTGTTCCCCAAAAGTGCCTTATAAGCCGAGGTAGACCATTTCCACGGAACAAGGAACATGCCTTCTATATTTGTACCAAGGAAGGTATTCGGCCTGAATGAAAGCGTGATTGTACTCCAAAGAGGAATTGCGATTATGATGAGCATGAAAACCATGAACACATCCACAATGGTATAGAACACCTTGTCGGCTCCGGTCAGCCTTACTGCTGTGCCCTGAATCTTGTTCTTATCTTTTTTCATATACCCATCCCCCTTAGAACAACGACGAATTGGAGACCTTTCTCGTCAGCCTGTTGGCAAAGAAAATCAAAAGCATTCCGATGACTCCCTTAAAGAGTCCGACAGCAGTTGCAAGGCCAAACTGGAATTCAAGAAGTCCCTGCCTGTATACCCAGGTATCGATGATGTCGCCTACCGAATAGACTGCGGGAGAATACAGCATGAATATCTGGTTGAAGCCCGCATCGAGGATTGTGCCTATCTTTAAAAGAAGCACTGTCACAATGACAGGAGCAATCGAGGGGAGCGTGATGTATCTGACCCTCTGCCATGCGGATGCACCCTCCACCATGGCCGCTTCAAAAAGCGACATGTCAATGCCCATCAAAGCTGCAATGAAAATGATCGCCGACCACCCCATCTCCTTCCATGCATCGGAGAAGATCACTATCCACGGGAAAGCTTTGGTGTTGGTAAGGAAATCTATCGGAGTTCCTCCGCACATCTTTATCAGATCGTTTACAATTCCATCTCCAGGGGCAAGAAGCGAAAGGAGAATACCATACATTATAACCCAGGAAAGGAAGTGCGGCAGATACGTCAGCGTCTGCACGACCTTTCTCAGCTTCGCTCTTCTGCATTCGTAAATGGCAACCGCAAGCACAATCGAAAGAGGAAGGGAGAATATTATTTTCCCGAAACTGTACATTAATGTGTTTCTAAGCAGCTCCCAAAAATAAAACGAATTGAAAAACGCCTTGAAATTATCCAAACCGATCCACTTGCTTCCCGTTACCCCATCAAGGGCCATGTAATCGCGGAAAGCTATCTGGCTGTTCCAAATAGGTACATACTTAAAGAGTATATAGTATGCCAGCGGGATGAGGAGTATCATGTACACAGCCTTGTGCCTGACCACCTCCTTAATAAAACTTTTCTTTACCGCGTAAGTGTCCTTGTTACTCACTTTCCTATGCCTCACAATTCTAGACTAAAGCCCGTTTGGGAGAAAATACAGAAAGCAATTTGGACTATTCCGACTTTTTAAATTCGATTTGCACCATTCTATCGGATCTTGCAATATTTCATAGAATAGGAAGCTGAAACCTTTTCAGCGCAAGAGCAAGCTCAAGGCGCCAGAACGGCCATTTGTGCCCATAGTCCCTTTCCCCGTCAAAAAACGCATCAAGGGAAAGAGAGGAAAACTTCTCCTTGAGTTTCAGATACTGGTCATAGAGCGGATCGGCTTTGCCACAGCAGATATACATATCCAGAGGAAACTCATCTTTTTTTAAAGCGTATTCTTCAGCAAGATAAAACACATCGTTCTCACTGCCGTAAAACCCATCGATGCCGCCAAACACATTGTCGATGTTGCTTTCAAAATCCGGGACAGTAAACATGCCTCGGCCTGATTCCAATGACGAATAAGCGTCCAAAGCGGCGGACATGGAAACAACACCTTTATATATTTCAGGATATTTCAACGAGAGCTTCAATGCGCCGTAGCCTCCCATTGAAAGGCCCGCGATGAATGTATCCTCTCTTTTGCTGGATGCATGGAACATGTTCTTTATCAGGATGGGAAGCTCTTTCACCATGTAATCCTCATAAAAATGCCCATGCCTGCAATTCGTATAAAAGGATCTATGCACAGAAGGCATGACGACAATAAGATCATATCTGCTTACTATTTCTTCAACTCCACCCTTTCTTACCCAAGCGCTCTCATCATCCGAATGACCATGCAGCAGATAAAGCACTGGATGATTTCTTTCAGCAGCACAAGGCTGGATACCTCTTTTCTCCGGATAAAGGACACTAATCCGGCTGTCCATGCCTAAATAATATGAATAAAAATCGATATCAACCAGCGCCATAGGAATAATCCTCCATTTAGGCTCATCTTATCCCGAGAGCTTGGACAACACAATTTATTCTTGCAAAAAACCAAATTATAGTTATTTATAAATATTTTTCATTCTTAATTCGGAATAATATTTTTTTGATAATATAAGTTAAGATTTCATTTGACAGAGATGGAAAGAAAATATAATGTATCATTGATATATCAATAATTGATAAAGCAAGGATAATTATATGACAATGATGCTGCACACCCTCCTTTTCAGGGCCTATCATGCGCAAACAAGGATGCTTTCCCCCTTATTGGAAGAGCTGGGACTGGGAAGGGGCCAGCCGAAAATACTCAACTACCTCATAAACAACGGAGAATGCACGCAGAACGAGGTCGCTTCATATTTCAAGCTTGATCCCGCCTCGATATCAAGAATGGTCGAGACAATGAGCAAAAAAGGCTTTATTTCAGCCGAGATGGACAGCCAATGCAGAAGAAGGAACATACTTAAGATAACGGAAAAAGGAACCGAGGCCATAAAAAAATGGCAGGACGGATGCAGAAAAACAGAAGAGAAAATGCTCAACGGCTTTACCTCTGAAGAAAGGAATATGTTGGTTGAACTCTTGCAAAAAGCGTATTACAACATGGAAGGAGGAAGCGTTGATGGGCAGCATTAAAAAGCTTTTCTCCTACATGGGGCCATACAAGAAGGATCTGTTCATCGCAGCCTTTCTGGTTTTTATTGAAACAACATTCGAGCTGCTTATTCCCAAGATGATGGCAGACCTGATCGATTTCGGAGTGAGCCTCGGAGATCTTTCATACATGAAACACAAAGGGCTGCAGATGGGGCTATGTGCAATACTTGCACTTATTACTGGCTTGGCATATGCACGCTTTGCCGCACGTGCCGCATATGGCTGGGGCGCCCGGCTCAGGGATGCGGAATATTCCCACCTCCAGGATTTCTCATTCAAAAACATAGATTACTTTGAATCATCGAGTCTTGTGACAAGAATGACAAGTGACGTGACTGTAATGCAGAATGCAATAAACGGAGGCCTGCGCCCTCTCGTCAGAAGCCCGCTGCTTCTTTTGCTTGGAATAGGTTTCTCTTTCTCAATGAGCCCAAGCCTATCGCTTGTCTTCATAATCCTCACTCCGCTTCTTGCCTTGATGCTGTTTACGATAATCTCCCACGTTGCACCGATGTATTCCACATTGCAAAGGGCGGTAGATAAAGTCAACATGTGCGTCGAAGAAAACCTCAGGGCGATCAGGACAGTCAAGGCTTATGTGAGAGGAGATCATGAGAATAAAAAATTCGAGGAATCGAATTTCAACCTGGCGCAGACGGCCGAAAGCACAAACAGGAAAGCGGTGCTCAACCTTCCTGTTTCGCAGCTGATGCTCTACACATCGATAGTACTGATAATGTTTTTCGGAGGAAGAATGATTTTAGCTGGCAGCCTGCTTGTAGGAGAGCTGACAGGTTTTTTGAGCTATGTAATGCAAGTCCTCAATTCGATGATGATGATCAGCAATGTCTTCCTCCTTCTCACAAGAAGCCTGGCAAGTGCGGAAAGGATCTGCCAGGTATTGGAGGAAGATCCGTCCATAAAAGAAGCAGAAGACCCTGTAAAGAGCATTCCAAACGGTTCGGTTGAATTCAAGCATGTATATTTCAAATACTCTGAAAATGCCGATGAATATACGCTTTGCGATATCAACCTGAAAATTGAAAGCGGGCAAACCATCGGGATACTTGGAGCAACCGGCAGTGGAAAATCCACGCTTGTCCAGCTCATTTCACGCCTGTATGAGCCTACATCAGGCTTTGTTATGGTAGCTAATAAAGATATACGCGAGTATGGAATAAAAGAATTGAGAGACAGCGTAGGCATGGTATTGCAAAAAAACCTGCTTTTTTCAGGCACTTTAAGAGAAAACCTCCAGTGGGGGGATGAAAATGCTTCTGACGAACAGATATGGGAAGCGTTGAAAACAGCATGTGCATACGATTTTGTGAATAATATGCCGATGAAGCTGGATGCAAGGGTTTCGCAGGCCGGAGAAAACTTTTCCGGAGGACAGAAGCAAAGGCTGTGCATAGCAAGAACTCTTTTGAAGAAGCCTAGAATAATAATCTTCGACGATTCCATGAGTGCAGTCGACAGTGCTACGGAAGCAGCAATCAGAAAGGGTCTTGGGGAAATCAAAGGATTAACAAAAATATTCATCGCTCAAAGAATAAGCACCGTCAAGAATGCGGATAAGATCGTAATTCTTGATGAGGGTCGGATAGCCGATGTCGGAAAGCATGACGAGCTGATGGAAAGAAGCCCGATTTACAGGGAGATATATTCCAGCCAGATGAAAGGAGGGAGCGAGAATGCCAACTAGGACACCGAGCACGAAAAAGCCAAAAGATCTCAAAGCAACGATGAATACACTCGTTTCCTATATGGGAAGGCATAAATACATCCTCCTGGCCGTTGCGATAATGGTCGCACTGAGCGTTATAGCAAACCTTATGGGAACATATATGATCAAGCCCGTGATAAACTCCTTGACAGGGCCGCAGCCATATCAGAATCTGATCCGCGGAGTCATTTTCACTGCAGCAATATATATTGTCGGGGTTCTTGCTGCATTAGGTTACACGCAGATGATGGCAAAAAGCGCACAGGAAATCGTATATGACATAAGAAAGGATCTTTTTGTACACATACAGAGCCTCCCCCTATCCTTCTTCGACCAGAGAAAGAGCGGGGATATAATGAGCTATTTCACAAACGATGTCGATACCATCTCTGACGCGCTGAACAACAGCTTTGCTTCCGTCGTGAAGAACTTCATGCAGATCACAGGAACCATGTTCATGCTTCTCATCCTCAACTGGAGGCTTTCCATGATAGTTGCCGTAGCGTATGTACTGATGTTCCTTTATATACGCCTGGCTGCAAAAAAGAGCAAAATGTATTATACAAAGCAGCAAAAGAGCCTTGGAGAGCTCGACGGATACATCCAGGAGATGGTAAGCGGACAGAAGGTGGTCAAAACCTTTAACCACGAAGAGAAAAACCTTGAGGGCTTCAGGCAAAGGAATGCGCTCTTGCGTGATGCGGGGACAGGAGCGCAGGCGTATGCTGCGACAATGATTCCGAGCGTTGTCACAATCTCCTACCTCAATTACGCATTAGTCGCTTTCATTGGAGGCCTGATGGTGCTCCGAGGCTGGACAGACATAGGCTCGCTGGCAAGCTATCTGGTTTTTGTGAGGCAGGCCGCAGCTCCGATCAACCAATTCACACAACAGACAAATTTCCTACTCTCATCCTTGGCGGGAGCAGAGAGGATCTTCGAGGCTTTGAAAATAAAACCGGAAGAGGACTTTGGGGATGTGACGCTTGTCAATGTCATGAAGGATGAAAATGGAAAGCTGAAGGAAACAGGCCAGCGCACAGGATCTTGGGCATGGAAGGAAAAAGATGGCAATCTCATAGCCCAGAAAGGTGAAGTCGTCCTCAGGGATGTCGATTTCGGCTATGCCAAAGACAAGCAGGTGCTGAAAAAAGTGTCCCTATACGCAAAAAGCGGCCAGACAATAGCATTCGTAGGCTCCACAGGAGCTGGAAAAACAACCATCACAAACCTTATCAACAGGTTCTATGATATCGACAGGGGAAACATATTTTACGACGGCATAGACATAATGCGGATAAAAAAGGATTCGCTCCGTTCAAGCCTTGGCATGGTTTTGCAGGATACGCACCTATTTACCGCAACAATAAGGGAAAACATCCGATATGGCAGGCTGGATGCGACTGACGAGGAAGTGGAGAAAGCAGCAATCAGCGCCAATGCGGATTCCTTCATCAGAAGGCTCCCCCAAGGCTATGACACGATGGTGACAAATGACGGGGCCAACCTTTCGCAAGGACAGAGGCAGCTTCTTGCAATAGCACGTGCTGCAGTGGCCGATCCTCCTGTCTTGATCCTCGACGAGGCGACAAGCAACATCGACACGAGAACCGAGGATCTTATTGAAAAAGGAATGGATGCGCTTATGGAGAACCGCACAGTGTTCGTGATCGCGCATCGCCTTTCAACCGTAAGGAACGCCGATGCGATCATGGTGCTTGAAAACGGAGAGATAATCGAACGAGGAAACCATGACGATCTGATGAAGAAAAATGGAATCTACCATAAGCTTTATACAGGGCTGTTCGAACTCTCCTGAAAAGGAAAATGCCATCACCCATATGAAAAAGCTGTAATGGAGCTTCTGGATGGTGTATGATCTAAGCATGGATATCAAAGCCGCATTTTTCGACATAGACGGGACGCTCTTGGCCCATCCTGAAAAAAAGATTCCGCCAAGCGCTATAAGCAGTTTGGACAAGCTTAAAAAAAATGGAATACTTGTGATTGCAAGCACTGGACGCCATATAAGCGAAATGAGAAGACTGCCGCTAAAAGGCATATCATTCGATTACATGGTGACTCTCAACGGACAGCTTGTCCTGGATAAAGATGGCAAGATCATTATCTCCCACCCTGTCAGACAAGAAGCAAAACCGATAATCAAAGACCTCTTTGATGCCAAAACGCTTCCGATAATGATTGTCGAGGAAGAAAGGATATACATCAACTGCAACAATAAGGACGTGGAAGAATGCCATAAGGCAATATCCACCCCGCTCCCGATTATTGGAAGCTATGAAGGTGGGGATGTATACCAATTGATGAGCTACGGCAATAGAAAAGAAATGCTTGAGCTAGAGAAAAGCATTCCGGGGGTGAAGGCCGTCTGGTGGAATCCCTATGCCATCGATCTGATTCCAATCGGAGGCGGGAAGGAAAACGGCATTTTTGCCCTTCTTGAAAGGCTTGGGATAAAAAAAGAGGAAACAATCTCATTCGGAGATGGGGAAAACGACATAGGAATGCTTAAGAACACAGGAATCGGAGTTGCAATGGGCAATGCATCAGAAGAAGTCAAAGCCGCCGCCGGATATGTGACAAGGGACATACGCGACGACGGCATAGAGCATGCACTGAAATATTTCGGCCTCATAAGCTGAAAAAGGCTTTGAACAGCGATAAAAGATAGCTCACATCCTTCACTCCTGCTGTCTCGTAAGGCGAATGCATCGCCAGCTGGGCAAGGCCCACATCCGCAGTCCTGATGCTGATTTTCTGTGTAGAAAGATTGCCGAGGGTGGATCCTCCGACTACGTCCGAGTTGTTCACAAAAACCTGATAAGGGATATTATTGTCTTTCATGAGCTTTTTCACAAAAGCTCCGCTCTCGGCGTCCGTGGTGTATTTCTGATTGGCTGAATATTTTATAAGAACTCCCCCGTTCACAACAGGCTTATTCACGATGTCTGAAACCTCTGGATAATTCGGATGAAGCGCATGTCCGTTGTCGGCGCTCAACATGAAAGAAGAGGCCTCAAGCATGGCCTTTTCCTCCTCGTCTATTTTTAAAGAAGCAAAGACCCTGTCGAGAGTTGTCTTCAAAAAATCAGATAACGCTCCCTGCTTGGATCCGCTTCCAACCTCTTCGTTGTCAAAAAGCGCTACCGCAATCATCGTTGATTCGCTGCATGGCGTTTCGATCAATGCCCTATATGCGCTATGCGCACACTCCAGATCGTCGATCTTCCCGATGCTGAAGAACGCCTTATCAAGTCCCCAGAAGGATGATGGGGTACGGGAATAGAGGAAAAGATCGTAATCGAGGATATCCTTTTTCTCCACATCAAGATGTTTCGAAAGAAGGGATATGAATGAACCTTTTTCCGCCTTGTCTGCAAAAATCGGCAAAAGCTCCTTCTGCACCTTGTAGCAGATGCCTTCATTGGCCTTCCTATTCTGATGAATAGCCAGATTGACGATGCTGACAAGATCCTCATCGAAATTGACAAGGCGGCACTCCACTCCATCTGCTGTATCTACAAAAACCCTTCCAGCAATAGAAAGAGGACGATCAAACCACGGAGCCATGAGCATTCCCCCATAGCCTTCAACATTAAGCGTCGTATAGCAGGAAGAGGAAACGACCTCCGGATCAGGCTTGATCTTGAAAGAAGGGCTGTCTGTATGCGCGCTTATGATATGAATGCGCTTTAACGGCTTTTCAGGAATTTTGAAAGCGATCACAGCTGAACCGTTCCTTGTCACAAAGTAGGATTTGCCTTTCTCAAGCAAAAACCTTCTCTTTTCTTCAAGCTCGATAAAATTGGCATTTTCAAACCCTTTTCTCATATTGGCAACCACATGATAGGGGCTCGGAGAAGATGAAATGAAATCCGTAAGGATCTTGGCATTTTCCAAAAAACTTTTTTCCATGTGAAAAATATAGAACTAAAAACATTGTTATTCAATCTGAAAGTACCAGTGGAAGTTTTCAAAAGCATTAAGAAATCAGATGGCAATAAAAACACAAGAGCAAAGATAAAATGGTTCATTGAAATTGCAACAACCTGGAAATTGGATTAGAGTAAGCCGGACAGGATGTTTGCCATGTGGATGGTTTATGCTTCGGCTTCTGCGCTTTTTGCCGGAATAACCGCAATACTTTCAAAATGCGGGATAAAAAATACGGATTCCACTGTGGCCACGGCGATACGCACGGTGGTTGTTCTTGTTTTCTCATGGCTCTTGGCATTTATTTCATCCCCACCCTCCAGCATCGGCACCATCGCAGGCAGGACCTGGCTTTTCCTGATCCTCTCAGGACTTTCAACGGGTGCATCCTGGCTTTGTTACTTTCATGCTCTACAAAAAGGCGATATCAACAAGGTAGTCCCAATAGATAAATCAAGTACGGTTTTAACCATGGTGCTTGCAATCATTTTCCTCGACGAGATGCTCACACCCGCCAAAATTGCGGCGATACTGCTGATCGGAGCCGGGACACTCATGATGGTTGAGAAGAAAAAAGGCGCTTCGGCAAAAGCCAAGGGACCATGGATGCTCTACGCACTTCTTTCAGCCGTATTTGCAAGCATCACCTCCATCTTGGGAAAAATCGGCATTGAAGGAATCGATTCAAATCTGGGCACCGCCATCAGGACCTCCGTCGTTCTCGTCATGGCATGGGTGATGGTCCTTGTATCAGGAAAGGAAGACAGGGTGAAGGAAATCGGAAAGAACGAGCTGTTTTTCATAATACTATCGGGATTTGTAACCGGTGCATCCTGGCTGTGCTATTATAAGGCGTTGCAGGACGGGCCGGCAAGCGTGGTCGTTCCAATCGACAAGCTCAGCATACTGGCAACAATCATATTCTCCAGAATCGTGTTCAAGGAACGGCTGACAAAAAAATCGGCTGTGGGACTGGTCATGATCGTGATAGGCACACTGCTTCTTGCAATCAGGTCTTTCATGTGACAGGAACCAGCGGCATGACATCATTTCCCGATCGAGAGAGTGACATTCACAGTCCCGGGGCCGAGAATCGACTTCAGCTCTTTACCGGATACACCCTCGATCCTTCCCAGCAGAGTGAGGTTCCAGGAATTCTTATCATAATAGATGACAAGGCTCCGTCCCTGATAAAGGATCACATCATTTGCATCCACATCAAGCATCCTGTCGTTTCTTGGAAGAACCACACCAAGATCCCCAACCTTCTCCATATGCGCATAGTCCTCCATCCCAAGGACGACAGGCCCCTTTTGTAACATTTCAAAAAGGGAATCTACGGAAGAATTGTCTTCCATCCTTGCAGTAAGGGTATGACCATTCACAGTAATGTCCATCACTCTTTTCATCACACCACCTCCATCGGCATTAGAGAATGCGGAAACCGGTTCAACGGCCAAAAGCATCAGAAGGAAAAGAATAATCTTCATGTAAGCCTGTCATACTCCTCATCTGAAACAGCCTCAAGCCATTCGTTATGAACATCCTCTCCGGGAACCTCCACCGCCACATGCGAAAACCAACTGTCCTTTGCTGCTCCATGCCAGTGTTTGATACCGCTTGGTATGGTTATGACATCACCGGGATGCAAGCTCAAAGCCTCTTCTTCCCATTGCTGGTACCAGCCGCAGCCTGATGTGCACAACAGTATCTGCCCTCCACCCTTTTTCGCATGATGTATATGCCAGTTGTTGCGGCAGCCTGGCTCGAATGTGACATTGGCCATAAACACAGTCTCTTCGGGATCCGTAAGAGGTTTCAAATATGATTTCCCGGAAAAATACCGGCTGTAAGCGTCATTAGGCCCACCAAGTCCGAAGAGCCCTCCATCCGCATCCTCATCATCCTTATAGGCTGCAATTGCAACGCGGAACGCCGCCCATGCATTCGGCCATCCGGCATAAAATGCAAGATGTGTGAGTATTTCCGCCATCTCGCCTTTGGTCACACCATTCTTTTTCGCCGTCTGCATATGATACTCGAAAGAACTGTCGACAACTCCTTTCGATACCAGAGCCGAAATAGTTAATATCGACCTCATCTTCAATGAAAGCCTATCTTTTCTCGACCATACCTCGCCAAAGAGTATGTCGTCATTAAGATGTGCAAATTCATCCGCAAATCCTGAAAGCGCATCGCGTCCCGCTGTTTGTCTCATCATAATTGCTCCTGCAAGAACAAATTTATATTCATTCCATTAGTATGTCTAATACTTATTTTTTATATTTAAAAATACTTTTAAGTAATTTTTAAGCGAAGTATAATCAAAACTATGGAATTAAGGGTTTTAAGATACTTTTTAACGATTGCAGAGGAAGAGAATATGACCAGGGCCGCAGATATCCTCCATGTGACCCAGCCCACTCTTTCACGCCAGATCATGCAACTTGAGGATGAATTGGGAGCAAAGCTTTTCAAACGTGGCAAATACCGGATGCAACTCACGGATGACGGACTTTTTCTAAAGCGGAGAGCAGAGGAAATGCTTGCTCTTGCAGAGAGTACCGCAAATGCATTCGAAAACAAGGATAAGGATATTTCCGGAGAAATAACAATCGGTTGCACGGAAACTGACAGTATGATTTACCTTGCAAAAAGAATGGCGGAATTCAGAGACGACCATCCGGATGTGTCCTATAAAATCCACACTGCAAACGTGGACGGAATAAAGGAGATTATGGAAAAAGGTCTTTCAGAGCTCGGACTGATCACGGAACCGGTCGATACTTCGAGATTTGAAACCCTGCATCTCCCTATCAAGGACAGATGGGGTGCCCTTGTAAGAATGGATTCTCCTATTGCAGGAAAAACAGCAGTACATGCCGAGGATTTAACAGACCAGGCATTGATTCTACCTATAAGATCGGAAGTCAGATACACACTTGAAGGCTGGTTCAAGAAATCTTTTCAGCAACTGAACATAGCTGCAAGATACAACCTTGGTAGAAATATTGCAGTAATGGTCGAGGAAAGACTAGGAATTGGAATCTGCTTCAACCTCTTTTCAAGCTTTGAAAATCTCAGATTCATACCGTTCGATCCTCCACTTGAGACAGGAAGTGCAATCTGTTGGAAGAAGGACCAAATATTTTCAGCTGCAACTGGACGGTTTATAGACTTTCTCATAAATGGCCAATGAAAAACATGTTTTACGATTGTAGCAGCTTTCAGTTTTTCCTGTTACAAAATCTATAAGGTTTCTAACTTCAGAAACCATCGGGTTAGATATCAACTTTGAAAAGCAAGTGCTATCAAGAACGATAATACCAATATTTTTCTTCGTGCATGCCTCTCAGAATTTAAAAACGAGATGAATCAAAACAGCCCCCCCTCAAAAAAAAAAAAAAATGAAAGAGTATCCCCGGTGTGTGAGGGGGGGGGATGCAGGCTTCATCAAAAAAGCATCTTATTGCCCGTAATAGGCATTGGCTCCATGTTTTCTGAGATAGTGCTTGTCCAAAAGCGTCTTCTGCATAGGTCCAAGCTCAGGATTCAGCATCCTTGCATGGAACGCCATGAAGGCAACCTCTTCAAGGACTACAGCATTATGCACTGCATTTTCTGCATTCGTTCCCCAGGAAAAAGGCCCGTGGGAATTGACAAGAACAGCGGGAATGTCATCTGGGGAAAAATCCTTGAATGTCTCCACGATGACATTTCCAGTCTCCTTTTCATATTCGCCCTTGATCTCGCTTTCACTCATTTTTCTGGTACATGGGATTTCACCGTAAAAGTAATCCCCCTGCGTCGTGCCATATGCAGGTATCCCCATTCCAGCCTGGGCAAAGGATGTCGCCCATCTTGAATGGGTATGGACGATTCCTCCTATGTTTTTGAATGCATTGTATAAAACCACATGTGTAGGAGTGTCTGAAGATGGCTTCCATCGTCCTTCAACTTTTTCTCCTGTCTCCAAGGACACCACAACCATGTCGTCCGCACACATTTTCTCATAGCTGACACCACTTGGTTTAATGACCATCAGACCCTTCTTTCTATCAACACCGGAGACGTTCCCCCAGGTGAAGGTCACAAGCCCGTATTTTGGAAGTTCCAGATTTGCCCGGCATACTTCCTCTTTCAGTTCCTCTAACATATCACCTCAGCTTCCATGCAATATCATTCAAGAAAAGCTCTTTCTCAAGACTCTCAACTGTCGTGTCTTTTGAAATATGAACAAACTCTATTGCCATCATGTTTGCAAAATCCTTCATCTGCTCTGCACTGACATCATAGCTTAAGACGGTATGATGCGCACCTCCTGCGGTTATCCAGCACTCGATTCCAGTCTCAAGATCTGGATAAGCCTGCCACATAACACGGGCTACAGGAAGATTCGGCATTGGAAGAATAGGCTTGACACATTTTACATCCTGACATATCAGACGCAGCCTTCCTCCCATATCAACAAGAGAAACAACAATAGCATCCCCTTCTTTTCCTTCGAAAACAAGACGGGCAGGATCCTTTCTGTCACCTATTCCAAGCGGATGGACTTCAATACGAGGGCGGGAAGAAGCGATTGTGGGACATACTTCAAGCATATGGGCACCAAGACTATACTTTGCACCAGGTGCGAGATTATAAGTATAGTCTTCCATGAATGCGGACTCCCCGTTCTCATCCTTTCCCATCTTCTTCATTATGGTCATCATCGCACTTACCTTCCAATCCCCTTCTCCTCCATAGCCGTAGCCGAGAGCCATCAGATGCTGGCTTGCAAGTCCTGGAAGCTGTTCCATTCCATAAAGGTCCTGGAATGTGTTGGAAAAAGCTGAACAGCCTTCGGCATCCATCATCTTTTTAATTGCGATCTCCTCTTTGGCCTGATAACGGACAGAATCCATATCATCGGTTGCAAAATCATAGCTTGAGCGGTAGATGTCCATCATCTCATCGATTTCCTTTTCGGTAACGCTGTCCATAACCTCCACAAGCTTTCCTACCGGCCAGGTGTTGACCTGCCAGCCAAGTTTGATCTGAGTCTCAACCTTGTCACCTTCCGTCACCGCGACCTCCCTCATATTATCCCCAAAGCGCATGACTTTCAGATTCTTTGAAAAAGCAACACCATATGCGGTTCTCATCCATGAAGAAAGGCGGGAATGAACCTCTTCATCCTTCCAATATCCAGCGATGACCTTCCTCTGCATCCTCAGTCTTGATGCAATGAATCCATGTTCCCTATCTCCATGTGCAGATTGGTTGAGATTCATGAAATCCATATCTATCTCTTCATTTGGGATTTCCATATTATACTGCGTTGCAAGATGACAATATGGTTTTTGCAGAGCTTCAAGGCCGTTGATCCACATCTTGCTTGGGCTGAAAGTATGGCACCAGGTAACAATTCCAAGACACGAGTCATCGTAATTGGCCTCTTTCACCACATCCATAATTTCTTTATTGGTCTTGGCTGTAACCTTATATACAAGCTTATAGGGAAGAACCTTGGAAAGCCCCAAAGCCATCTCCTTTGCCCTGTTTTCAACCGTTTCAAGAACCTCGGGACCATAAAGGAACTGAGATCCCACAACAAACCAGAATTCTTTTTTCTCCATTTTTACCCTCCTATGCTTAAAAACACCTGACAGCTTCTTTCTCCACATCAAGTCCGTCAAGGAATCTCTTCAGATAAACCCTGAAGCCTTCAACCTCTTCTTTAACCGGATCCATTCTGGAGCCCTTGGCATCCCTAAAGACCTCGTCATCGAGGAAATCCTCCAGCGTCTTTCCTTTTCCGCTCACACGGTATGCTGCAAGAATGGCCATGCCATAAGGACCACCTTCTCCTGCTGTCTCCAAAGTGAACACAGTGGCATTAACGCTTGATGAGAGGAATTTTGCTCCTGTAACCGGATGCCTGAAGAGACCTCCGTGCCCCATGAGCCTGTCTATCTTGACGCCTTCATCCTGCAAAATCGACATCCCATAGGCCAAAGCGGCAAGCGCTGAATAAAGATGAGCCCGCACAAAATCCGCAAGACGGGCCGGCCTGTCCGCTCTTCTGATGATGACAGGTTTCCCATCGTTTAAGCCAACAACGGGCTCACCAGAAATGTAGTTGTAAACAGTGAAAGCACCAGCATCCAGATCCCCTTCCAGACATTTCTTATATAACAGCCGGTATATCTCATCGAGGTCGCTGTTCCCCCCCATGAGCTCGACTGCTTCCTGTATGATCGAGACATAGCTGTTCATATCTGTGGTGCAGTTGTTACAATGCACCATCGCGACAGGCTTTCCAGAAGGAGTTGTGACCAGATCTATTTCAGGATGAACCGTGCTGAGCATCTTTTCTAAAACCACCATCGAAAAGATCGAGGTTCCCGCAGACACATTACCGGTCCTCTCCCTCACAGAATCTGTAGCAGTCATACCTGTTCCTGCATCCCCCTCTGGAGGAGCAAACGGGATGCCTTCCTTCAAATCGCCATCGGGATCGATAAAAAGTGCACCTTCCCTTGTGAGAAATCCTGCATCATCTCCTGCTTTTAGGACCTTTGGCATGATTTTTCTTACATCGATATGCACAAGTTGCTCAAATTTATCTGCCATCGAAAAATCATAATCACATTTTTCAGAATCTATCGGGAACATCCCTGAGGCATCTCCTACTCCGAGCACATTGCGTCCCGTGAGCTTATGATGGACATAACCCGCAAGTGTTGTGAGATATGATATGTCTTTCACATGCTGCTCGCTATTCAACATTGCCTGATAAAGATGGGCAATGCTCCAGCGCTGTGGGACATTGAAGGAAAAGAGCGCTGTCAATCTTTCAGCAGCCTCGCCTGTGGTCGTATTCCTCCATGTCCTGAACGGCGTCAAAAGCCTGCCGTTTTCATCAAAAGGGAGGTAACCGTGCATCATCGCAGAAATCCCAATAGCTCCACAAGTGGTGAGAGTCACTCCATATTTCTCTTTAACTTCCTTTTTGAGAGCCGCATAACAGCTTCTCAGCCCTTTCTCAACCTCAGCCATGGAGTATGACCAGTAACCGGATTCAAGATGATCCGACCAGGTATAACCACCTGAGGCAAGAGGTATGTATTCAGAAGAGATCAAAACAGCTTTTATTCTGGTTGATCCGAACTCTATGCCTAGATAACAGGATTCAAGCTTCAATTCCATAAACACCTCCTAAGCTTTTGCCTTTGTCCTCTTCCTTAAAAGCACAACAGACTGGACAACAAGGAAGATACAGATCATGAGGGCTACAGTTATATTCGTCCACCATGCATCATCAAGGCCAAGCATCGTCACTATATTCTTTATTGTACTAAGAGAAAGCACTCCAAAGAAAGTACCGATTATATTGCCAACCCCTCCGGTAAGCATCGTGCCTCCGATGATCGAAGAAGCAATAGCATTCATCTCGGCTCCTGTCGCATGGGAAGGGGCACCAGAACCAACGTGCAAAAAGTATACAAATCCTCCAATGCCTGCAAGAAGGCCGCATAACAGATGTGCGAGGAATTTTGTACGCTTCACATTAATTCCAAGCATGTTCGCACTTTGTGCGTTTCCTCCTACCGCATAAAAGCTTCTTCCAAGCTTGGTCCATCTGAGGATGACAAAAAGAACTGCTACGGTCAAAAGCGCGATGATGACGCCTATTTCAACGTAAGCTGGAACATACACCCCAAGCTTGTTCACATATCCGGTACCAGGAACACATACCCTGGTGTTCTTCAACGCGACAAATGCTTCATTCTGTACATTGAACTGTGTCGAGTTCACAATGGTTGTCATACCTTTTGCAAAAAACATTCCAGCAAGTGTGACTATGAAAGGCTGTATATCCAGATAAGCAACAAGGAAGCCCTGGACTAAGCCGAACGCAATACCTATTGCAAGCGATAAAAGGACTGCAGTCAACACATTTCCTCCCTGGTAATCAAGATTGACAGCCGCACTCATGCATATCAGGGCGGTGAGCTTACCCACAGATATATCTATTCCGCCGGTAATCATCACGATGCTCATTCCGCAGGAAAGGATTATCAGGGCTGCATTCTCGTTAAGGATGTTGAAGAACATCTGAAAACGCAAGAATCCACGTCCAATAAAAATCATTGCCGATAGATACATAAGCAAGAAGACGGTGATTGTGATAGCAAGAAGGAGATTTGTGTCCGACATTGTGGAAAGCCTTCTTGTCTTCTTATTCAGAACAGTTTTCATCAGGCTACCTCCTTCTTAAGTCTTGCATTCTGAAAATTCTTCCATAGCTTTGACATCTTTGTTCTCACTGTAGGTGCGCTGATAACCACAAGAACGATGACAACAATTGCCTTGTATGCGGGAAGGGCGCTCGACGAGACATTGAACTTGAAGAGCGTAGTCGTCAAGAACTGGATAACATATGCACCGAGAATCGATGAGACCATGCTGAAGCGGCCTCCGGAGAGTGCATTTCCGCCAAGTACGACAGCAAGAATCGCATCCATCTCGATATCTGCAGCAACAACCGAATAGTTTATTGTGGAGAATCTTGTGACCTTGATAAATCCTGCCACAGCCACACAAAGTCCCATGATCACATATGTGAGGAACTTTATGAACTGCGGATTAATTCCATTAAGTTTTGCAGAATTCGGATTTATTCCAACAGCTTGCGTATAAAGTCCGAGTGTTGTGAACTTCAAGACAAGTGCGATGATTATCATGCATATTGCGGCAATGAAGATAGGTGTCGGGATCGGAATGCCTGGAATGAAGGTTCCAAAGTAGCCGAAAACAGGATCGGATATGATTGGAAGCCTGTTGTTATTGATCCATGCCGCAATGGATCGCCCAGCAGTATACAGGATCAACGTCGCAATCATAGGCTGAATATTGAAATATGCGACCAACGTTCCATTGAAAGCACCGAAAAACATTGAAACAAGACAGCTTATCAAAAAGGCGGTGAGAATAGAAGCCTGCAGCTCTTCAGGCCTGGGGTTATCTCCACAGAGAACACGAAGAACCACGCTGCCGCTGATTGCAATCGCCGCTCCGACACTTATGTCCTGCCCTCCTGAGGCTGCAGTTACAAGCGTCATTCCGATTGCAAGAATGGCAAGTTCGGAAGCATTATCCAAGATCGTGATCAGATATCCTGAGAGAACAGGATCTCCTGCACTGTTTCTAGCATAATTTATCTGAAAAAATGAAGGATCTGCGATCAGATTGAATATGATCAGAATCAACAAAGCGGCAATAGGAATGAATATCTGTTTTCTCATCAGCTGGGTAAGCTTTTTCATGCCGCTGTTCTTAATGGCTGCCTCTTTCAATTTCCCCCTCCTGCAATTGTATTCATTACATTATTCTGTGTGAGTCCGTCTCCTGAAATCTCTCCTACCTGTTTTCCATCCCTCATGACATAGAGCTTGGAACAGGTTCTGAGCATCTCATCAATTTCAGAAGAGATGAATGTAACACTCCTTCCTTCCTTGGCCAAATCAAGCACAAGCTTCTGGATTTCGATCTTGGTTCCGATATCGATTCCCCTTGTCGGCTCATCGAGAATAAGATATTGTGGATTCGTCAAAAGCCAACGTGCAAGGATGACCTTCTGCTGGTTTCCTCCAGAAAGAGATTTTATCGGAGTATCGGGAGACTCGGTCTTGATTTCAAGAAGCTTGATATACTTATCTGCAAATTCTTCAGCCTTAACCCTTGAAATCGGTCCAAAGAAGCCTTTCATGACCTGTAGAGCAAGGATTATGTTCTCCCTTACAGAAAGATCCCCCACAATCCCATCTTTTTTTCTGTCCTCGGGAATATATCCGATGCCGTGCTTCATAGCATCCCTCGGTTTCGAGATACGGACATCCTTTCCATCAACCCTAACCTTTCCTCCTGTGACCTTGTCCGCCCCGAAAATGGCACGAACAGATTCACTCCTGCCGGAGCCAAGGAGTCCGGTAAAACCATTGACTTCCCCCCTATGAATTTGGAAATTAAAAGGATTTGAAGCAACGCTGGCCAGACCTGCAGCTTCGTACACGACATCATCTCCGACAGTCTCAAAATCATCAGAACCCTTTATCTCCGAAAGGTCGTCAAGCTCTTTTCCAAGCATCTTTGAAACCAATTCGACACGAGGTAAATTCTCTATCGAATATGATCCCACAAGCTTGCCATCCCTTAAAACAGTAATTCTGTCACACACTTCATATACCTGATCCAAAAAGTGTGTCACAAAGATGATTCCAACCCCTCTGCTTTTCAAATCGAGCATGAGTTTGAAAAGCTTTGCGACTTCGGTCTCATCTAGTGAGGATGTAGGCTCATCAAGGATCAAAACCTTACAATCCATATCCACAGCGCGTGCAATTGCCACCATCTGCTGGACTGCTATCGAGCATGTCCCAAGCTGTTGCTCAGCTTTTGCAGGGATCTGCAGGTTCTCAAGGATTTTTGTGGCATCGTGATTCATCTTGTGCCATTTTGTGATCTTTGCCTTTCCCCGCCCTATATACATATTCTCCGCCACTGTAAGATTTGGGCAGAGCGTGATTTCTTGATAAACAGTGCTTATACCCTTGTTCTGGGCATCTTCCGGGGATTTTATGTGCACCTCACCGTCAACACCCTTCAAATAAACTTTTCCACCATCCTTTTCATAAACACCTGTAAGGACCTTGATAAGTGTTGACTTTCCTGCTCCATTTTCACCCATAAGAGCATGGATTTCCCCTTCTTTAAGCGTAAAATCGACATTCTGCAGTGCTTTTACGCTATAAAAGCTTTTTGAGATTCCTCTCATTTCAAGAACAGAATCCTTCTGCATGCCATATCACTCCTTTTTTAGTTTTGCCATCTGACAATCAAGGCACGTGGAGTGCATCTACATGAGCCTTCCCCGTGCCTTGCCTTCCAGAAAATAATACAGTCTTATTTCTGCTTAGATTCCATACTTCTCCACATCTTCTGCGGTAATTGTAGAAGCATCAAAGCCTCTCTCTTCAAGATAGATGACCTTTTCTGCAGGCTGGATACCCTGTTCCAGGTTCTTGATGATCTCATCGATGTATGCAGCCTGGAACGGATTGCACTGTCCATCGTAGTTCCATCTTCCGGCAAGAAGCTCCTCAAGAGCCCATCTGTTAGTATCGAATCCCATGATGATCACATCACCGTCAACTCCGTGGGAGATATTTGCCCTGTCAAGTGCAGCAACGGCACCACGGGCCATATCGTCATTTTCAGCATAGATTACGTTGAATGGTGTTCCTGCATCGATTACGGACTGTACGATCTGCTGCGCTGTTTCAGCATTCCATTCTGCTGTCTGCTGGGTTACAAGATTCCAATTGCTGTTTGCTGCGACCATCGCATCGAGAGCACCTGTTCTTCCAATCTGTGCAGCAGATCCCATAACACCCTGAATATGAATGATATTGTATTCAGGAAGCCCCTGGGATGCGAGCCAATTCACTGCTGTCTCTCCCTCCAATGCCATGTCGGAAACTATTGAAGCCACATAGAGGCTCTCATCGGCGTCGATTGTGCGATCAAAAAGGATTACGTAGATTCCAGCATTCTGTGCATCCTGGAGAACTGAATCCCACCCGGCTGTTCCAGCTGCTGAAATAAGGAGGTAATCAACCTCATTCTGTATGAAGTTCTGAGCCGCAGCGATCTGCTCGTCGTTTCTAAGGCTATAGAACGGAAGCAAGGAAGTGGTTCCTATATAAAGGAGATCAAAAAAGACAGATCAGACACAAAGCAGATTGCTGTGGTGACCACCTTCATCGATGACTATATCTTTCCATCAATTCTCCACGATGCACAAAACATATTTGAGATAAATGGATATTCCACACTTGTATACGCTACCGAGAACAAAGTCGAGAGGGAGAGAGAGATCTTGTTGGCTTTGCTTGAGAAAAATGTAAGTGCCATTCTGATCGAAGGATCGAAAACCGCCCTACCTACTCCGAACACGGACATATTCTCAAGGCTGAAGAAAATGGAGATACCTGTCCTTTTCTTACACGGTGCATACCACAACCTTCCAGATTTTCCCTGCGTCCTTGATGACAATTATGAAGGAGGATATCTGCTTGCAAAGTACCTGATAGAAAAAGGGCACTCAAAAATTGCCGGTATATTCAAAAGCGATGTTATGCAGGGACCGGAAAGATATCATGGGGTAGTTTCCGCAATGGTGGATGCCGGGCTCAGAATAAACGACAGCTCTTTCTGCTGGTACGACAGCGAAGATAGGAAAGCCATAATAAGCGGACAGGGAACCGACAGGATTGACCGATTCATCAATAAGAGGCTTTCTGGCTCCACTGCCGTCGTCTGCTATAATGATGAAATTGCATTCACTCTCATAAAAAGAATGATGGAATTCGGGAAAAAAGTTCCAGAAGACATATCTGTCGTAAGCTTTGACAACAGCTTCTACAGCCAGGTTGGTGCGGTTCCGATCACATCTCTTGGGCATAAGAATCAGATGACAGGAAAAACTGCGGCGGAAATCCTTGTCTCAATGCTGTCGAATGGAAACAATGAGAAGTCCATAAAACTTAAATGGGAGCTGACAGCCCGCGCCAGCGGATGATAGTCAGCTCAATCTGGATTTTTCCGCTTATTTCATTCAAAGAAGCAGTACTTCTCCTGTAATATTACATTGCTCCCTCAGATGAGATATTGATGAAGATTTTTCAAAAACATAAAAATGGTATTCTACACTTATTTATGTTTCCAAACAAAATAGCTTGCTTTTTTTCAGTTCTTGCAATCACACTGGTGAAATATATATTTAACGTAATAAGAGATAGCGATTATGGATATCCAAGTTAAAGAGATCAAAGCAAAAGGTATCATAACAAAGTCCGACCTGCCTGCATGCGAGTATTCGGTCAATCCATATGTGGGGTGCACACACGGTTGCAAATACTGCTACGCATCCTTCATGAAGCGCTTTACAGGGCATCAGGAACCCTGGGGCACCTTCGTTGACGTAAAGAAATGGCCAAAGATCAAGAATCCGGAAAAGTATGATGGCAAAGAGCTTTTCATCGGATCCGTGACAGATCCATATCTTCCACAGGAGAAAGAATACGAACGAACAAGAGCTCTTCTTCTCCAGCTCTGTGGAAGCAATGCGAAGATCAGCATATCGACAAAAAGCGACCTCATCCTAAGGGATCTTGAGCTTATAAAAACCTTTCAGGATGCACGTGTTTCATGGTCGATAAACACCCTTGATGAAGATTTCCGGGCGGATATGGATAATGCTGTTTCAATAAAGAGAAGACTGGATGCAATGAAAGCCTTCCATGACGCCGGAATACGCACAATTTGCTTCATATCCCCGATTTTCCCAGGAATAACGGATGTTGAGGCGATAATAAAAACAGTAATGGACAGATGCAACCTGATATGGCTGGAGAACCTGAATCTGAGAGGTAGCTATAAGGCGGTGATAATGGATTACATTCATCGAAACCATCCAATGCTCTCCGGGATGTATGAGCAGATCTATGACAAAAAGGACAAAAGCTTCTGGCAGGCTCTTGACAGGAAGCTCGAAGCCTTCGCCCGGCAATCGGGACTGGAATATGTCGTCAACAACGACAGGCTTGAAAGGCCTTTTAGCGCGCCTCCTGCAATTGTCAACTTCTTTTATCATGAAAAGATAAGAAAATCTGCCTCAAAGTGCTGAGTAAAACGCACCATATCCGCCTATGCACATCACCCGCCATGTTTTTGGGCATCAGAGAATGTCCATGAGAAGAATATATCCCTTATCCTCCTGAAATCCCCTCTTTTTATCAGTATCTTTGAGCCTTCCTTCATGACAATATGATCGGGGGTTATCGTAGTGATCTCATCCAAATTGACAATATAGCCGCGGTAAGGGCTGAAAAAACGGCCGGGGCACAATCTTTCAAGCTCGTCCATAAAAGAAGTGAGAGTTTGCCTGGTCTCCTCAATCACCCCTTTTTTCGTATATACGACACGCCGGTAGCCTATGCTTTCGATATAATATATATCATCGCAATCGATGCTCTGCACAACAGAATTCCGCATTTGTATGACAAGCCGGGCCTCCGCTTTCTCCTCGAAAGCCGGAATGGCTCTGTCAAGCGCCTGCTTCAAAGCCTCGTAACCAACGGGTTTCGTAACATAATGCACAGCCCCGATGTCGTAGGCATCGATGGCATAATCATGACTGATGGTTATGAAGATGATGCGAATCTTAGGATTTAGAGCATGGATTCTTCTGGCTATGTCAATCCCCAGTACCTCGGGCATGATGATATCCAATATCACAATATCGAATTTGGAGTCGCTCTCAAAATCATTTAAAAGCAGATTCGGTGATGTATATTTCACAGCTTCATAAGCCAGTATCTGCCGGTATGCTGAACGACAGTATCGAGACTCATAACATTATCATCACATACGGCTATACGGAGCATACGGTAAAATCCTCAATCTTTTAAGACCAGAAGAATTTTATCCAAATGAACGGGCTCGGGCAATCCATCAGGCATGCTGCATAAGCAGAAAAATGGATCAATCTACGATTGGCAGTATTACGCGGGATATGAAAGTGTTTCCCTCAGTTTCCTGCCTCAGCAGGCCCTTATGACGGGAAAGTATGTTCCTAACGCTTCTAAGCCCTATCCCTCCCCCATCCTTGGTTGTCTCAAGATTGCCGCCGATCCACTTCACATCTCCGGAAAAAGTGTTTTTTATTTCCATAAGCAGCCGACCGTTGGAAACCGTGGAATAAATTGAGACAGATGGTGAATCACATTTTGAAGCTGCCTCGATGGCATTTTCCAGCAGATTTCCGACAACCGATACGAAATCGATATCGTTCAAATAGTTTTTCTTAGGGAGATTCACGACTATCTTGAAATCTATCCCTTTCAATCTGCAGCTGCGCCATGCGATACGGAGCTGGGCATCCAACAGCGGATTGCCGCACCAGGACATAAGGCGTTCGGCATGCATCGATTCATCCAAGGCTCCCAAGTACCTTTTTGCTTCTTCCACGCGTCCCGCCTCCAGAAACTCGAGGACCATACGGTCATGGTGCCTCTGGTCATGTCTAAGGGCTTTGGCTTTCTCCACAAAGCTCCTTTCCGACTCCAGCTCACCTTCCAGAATTCGTTGGCGGCTCAAAACCCTTTCAATCTCAATTTTCCTGTCTGCAAGCCTTACAATACGGATTGTCAAAGAGAAGATTGCAGCAATAACGAGGCTCAACACGCAAAGTATTATGAACTTTCTCCCTGGATCCGGGATGAAAAGCGCCGAAAAGATCACATAAACCAATATGAAAATGCCGAGTATCCAGGAAAAAACCGTGATCTCCACCCCTTGCCCACAGAGCCCATCCACGAGACTGTAAAGCTTGTCCTTCAAAAATAATTTTAAGAGTATGATCAGCAAGACGGTGAACATGGACCTGATTACTATTTGCGCCGTATCCAAATGCTTTGGAAACAATATCGCTGCAATGCAATTGGCAAAGCCCACAAAAAGCATGAATACCGCAACATAGATTATATATATGAACAGACGCTCCACAAGCGATGAGCCTGTGCAGAACAGGCAGAAGAATATCCCCATCACGATCAGCATCATAAAAGCGGTGAAGTATATCTGAGAGGTCGAGGAAGATATGAGAGTGAAGATGACTCCTCCCAACAGGGAAATCAAGACAGTCATGACCGCCATCACCGGGGCCATATTCTTTTTTCTTTCATCACTACGGATCAGGATTGCCAATGTAAGGCCATGTGAAATGGCCGATGAAAGCAATCTGACAATATACAGCGTTTGTTCAGACATCGTTCAACCACAACTTCTTACATGCAGATATGCTTCAATATGCATGCCATATTACCAATATCCCATATATCAACAAAAAAAAAAAGAATAATCCGCAGCATGAGTTTCAATATCCAATCAGATCCTTCAGCCAAGGACTTGAAACATAGTTTTCAACATCCCCATAGCCGGAGGCTGTGATGATGTAGCCGTCTTTGACCTTTATTATGTCATCGGCGGTGACAATGCTTGCTGGCATCTCCAAAAAAGAGCCATCTTCCTGGCATCCTGCAATCTCAAGAGCAAGCAGTCTGACACCCTGCTCTCCATTGGCGCGGAAATCGGTGCAAGAGGAAGCCTTCCATACAGAGTCCGGGCTCAGCATCATTTCAATATCGGCCTGGCATATGTCTACGCTCACCATAGGCTTGTCTGCACCCTCTTCCATCATCGCCTTCCATACTCCGCGTCCATATGCATCATAAGCCACCCACACCGCATCATAATCATCGGCTGGGACATTTTCCAAAGCTTTTTTCATAGCCACATAGGCTGCATTCTCAACATCAGGAGAACTGACATCAGGGGATATTGTCAGCACTGTCTCTATGGCCCCAGACTCCTCGTATCCCACATACCCTTTCTGACGCCTGTCGAATGCGGCGATGTAATCCGGCACCCAGACCTTCAAAAGCCTTACCGGACCTTGCTTTCCATCAAACAGGCCGATCAGATAATCCAGCAGAAGCGATGCAAGCTGGCTGTCATCCTGAAAGAATCGTGTCACCCCATCGATCCCCACTTCTTTTTTGTTGGAATCGATAAACTGCGTGTCAAAAGTGACGATTTTCAGATCTGGATGCTTGGCAAGCACCTCGTTAACCAGTTCATAAGAATAGGATGCGCCACCGTGGGAGAGGAACAGCCCGTCATACCCTTCGTCTGCCAGAACCCTGACATATGTGATGAACATGCTGTCGTAGCCTCCGGTAAAATGGACGTTGCATGTCATGCCAAGCTTGGCAGCCGTTTCCCTAGCACCATCTGCGGCATCAAGAAATATGTCGCTCGGGGCCATATTTATTATGTATGCAATTTTCTTGCCTGCAACTGGAGAGCTGTTTTTATTTTCGGATGTGGATGCGCACCCAAGCAAAAGCCCAGCAAGAACCAGGAAAAAACATATCCGTGTAAAAAAATGTTTCATATAGTACTCCTTTTATAATCAGATTGGTGTATGGCAGACACTAGGCTTAGGCCTTGGTTTTTTGAACTGTTTTTTTAACCAAAACTTTTTTGTCCAGCATTCCAAGGGAACCTGAAAGCTCAACAAGTTCAAGCTGCAGCACCGCAACATTCACCGCAGTGGATACAAACTCCAAAATCACATTGAAAGCGATGGCTATGGCAATGGCTTCCGCCGTAAGCCCCAGCTGCATCACGAGCATCGTCTAACAAGTGAGCGCGCCTCAAGGCACCGGAGGAGCAGCAACTGCGAGTACAAAAGAGACCACAATGGCATTGAACACCCATGCGGGAGAAACAGACACCCCGTACACCTCTGCAAGACAAAGTCCTGTGGTCAGAAAAAGGGGTGGCTTCGACGCAGGTTGCGAAATGAAGCGTTCCATTCACTCACGAAAGACCACTTTTATCGATGACCTGTTTCGAGACATCGTTGCCAAACCATACAGAATCAATAATCTCGAGCGTTCCGTCCGACGAAATTCTGGCGATGAATTCATCAATCTGGGCCTTTAGATGCGTGCCCTTGTCCGTTTTAGGAAAAGCAAAAGCATAACCAGCCCGTCCCAAAAACTCATCAAGATGGCTTACCGACGGGTACTGGTTATGGATGTATCTTGCAAGCGGTACATCCGTGATGAATGTATCAAGCTGTCCCTGCGATACAAGGTATGCCATACTGGTGAAACCATTGTAATGCCCGATTTCAGTATTTGGGAAATGCTCTTTTACGATACCGTCGTATACCGATCCTGTCACAACTCCGATCTTGATTTTCTCCTGATCAAGATCTTCAAGACTTCCTATAATCCGTCGTTCCTCCCCCTTGCGGCAGGAGCAAACAGATAAAAGCAGAACCAAAAGAAAAACAAAGGCAAGGCATATCAAGCCAAACCGTTTTCCACGATGTCCAAACAACAATGCACCCATTGATTTTTCCATTAAAAAAAAGACTATCCGATCAAGCCGTGGTCTTTGGCGAGAGCCAAAACAGAGCGATCATATGTCGCCTCGGCCTCCGGGGAGAAAAAACATCCCGGTACCCCTTCATTGTTATCCCTGTGATGCGCGACGCACTCACAACATCTTCCATGCCTCGGGCAGGAGAAGGTGCATGGACATTCCCTTTTATTCAAACACGTATCCATACCGGCATCACTCTATTGTAAGTATCGAAGAGAACCCAGTCACCTCAAAAACATCCATCACGGTCTGACAGACATTTTTGATGGCCATCCTTCCCTTTTTGTTCATAACCTTCTGCGCGGCAAGCAGCACACGAAGACCGGAAGAAGAAATATAGTCCAAGCCCGAAAAATCAAAAACGAGCTCGCTGACAGAATCAAGTTCCCCTTTGATGGCCTTGTCCACTTCCGGAGCCGTCATGGTATCCATCCGTCCTGAAATGGATACTGTAAGCCGTCCGTCATCTCGTACTTTATCTATAGTCATAATCCCCGTACTCCTTATTCTGTGCAGATGTTAACCGGCAGGCAGAACGGCTTCAATAAGGATGCGACAAATGTGCACTCATGTACGATGAAAAGGCCTGATGCTGTCGATAACATATGTTTTCATGGCTTATTGATGGCCTTTCATCGCCGATGAGTTGCATTCACACACAGAGCTTATTATCATCAGTTCAAAGGGAGCAATCAGATCGAGCCGGGCATTTATTTAAAAGCTTTCGATAATCGGATCCTGCAGCAGTAAAAACATATGGACTGAGCAGCATCCTGCATGAAAGGATTTTAAGATATAGCCATGTCTTTTGTGCATGAAAAAGATTGGGGACGAGATGAAGGAAAAGAAGTGCATCACGGTCAAAGCCAAGATCGAGGAATTGGAAAAAATATCTGCCTTTGCCAAGAGACTCCTTGCTGAAGAGGATTTGGATGAAAGAATAAAAGGCCATTTTCTTATATCTCTTGATAAGCTTCTCTCAAATGTGGCTTTCTACAGCAAGGCGGAAAATGTACGCATAAAATATATCCGCAATCAAGCAGGCATATCTTTTCGCATCTCTGACGACGGAGCACAATACGACACAACGAAAGCTGAAGAACCCGATACCGCTTCAAATGCTGAGGAAAGGTGTATCGGGGGACTCGGAATCCATATAGTGCGAAATCTCATGGACAAGATTGATTACAAATACAACGGCATCTGGAACATCACTACAATTTCGAAGAATATATAAAACCAAGTATTGTGAAAACGCAGAATTTTCCCCCACCATGCCGCCATGACTCCAATCAAGCATTATGTAGTATGAAAAAAGCGGGAAAATCCTAGATTGCCCCCTCTCCAATCAAGGCATCGGTGAAAATGTCAGAGTAATACAGGAATTCCTCAATGGCCCTCAAAAAAAGCCCTTCATCAAAATCATCCGCATAAAAGAAATCATAGTCGCAGTAAAAGGTACGATAAGCGGAATCATAGAAGGACCGGATCAAATAGTACCGGATATTGGCGTCATTCACTATTTTATAAGCCTTCTCACTGGAAATACCGTCGGCGGCAGGCCAGCCGCTTTGGATATATAATCTGTTTTCAGCAGGAGAACATGTTATCCAATAATACATTTCGTATTGATCCTGAAACTCCACATCCCCATCTTGGTCAACATTCGCTTCATATCCGGCATTCTGCATTACTTTAGCAAGATATTCCGGAGTAACTTCTCCGCTTGGCACAGCGGATAATGACAAGGAAACCATCAGTAAAATCAGAACACAAAAAATTTTTTTCATGGCTTAATTATTGCTGCAATTATTTATTTACAACAGAAAAAAATTTCATTGTCGGGATTAAATGGGAATAAGACAATAATTTTTAACGGCTGGAAAGGGAATCATAAAAAGCGGCTCCCCAGCTTTGTTTCCCGATGAAATCATCCTGCAGATGGTCACATGACATAGATGAGGCCAGGAGAAAAGCCAGATGGAAGAAATCCTGAAGACATGTTATCCTTTTTACATGAGACAGACCATCATCGAAAGCCCTGTGGGACCGCTTCTGCTGTCATCTGACGGCAAGGGAATCTGCGGCATCTCATTCAGCAGAAACCGGGATGTTGCATCCACAGAACCCGATGAAATCATCCTACAGGCACAAAAGGAGCTTGAAGAGTATTTCCTTGGCAAAAGGAAAAAATTCACAATTCCTATAAGCCTTGAGAAAAAAGGCTTTGCAAAATCGGTGCTTGAGCAGCTCGCACTTGTTCCATATGGCCGCACCATGACCTATTGCGAACTTGCCAGAAAAGCTGGCAATCCGAAGGCCGCACGTGCCGTTGGAGCTGTGATGCGTTCCAATCCGGTTGCAATCGTCCTTCCCTGCCACAGGGTTGTTGGAAAATCCGGAAGCCTTACAGGATTTGCAGGTGGGTTGGAGATAAAAAAACAGCTTTTAGACCTTGAAAAACAATTTTCTTAACCTTTTTTTTACACAAACAGCATTTATTCACTGTTATAATTAACTTTATCATAACAAGGGAGGAAATATGAGGATAGGAATTCTTACAAGCGGAGGCGACTGCCCCGGATTGAATGCTGTGATAAGAGGCTTTGCAAAATACGTATACAACCAGATTCCACGTGTTGAAATGATCGGAATATCCGACGGCTATGGCGGATTGATCAACGGAGAAGCGAAGATGCTGAAGGAATCCGATTTCTCAGGCATCCTCAATGTCGGAGGAACGATTCTCGGCACCTCCCGGCAGCCTTTCAAGATGATGACAGTCGAGGACCAGAACGGGGAAAGCAAACTCGATCTGATGAAGAAGAACTACAAGAAGCTCGATCTTGACCTGCTGGTGACATTGGGAGGTGCTGGAACCCATAAGACAGCGGGGTTGCTTTCCGCTGCAGGACTCAACGTGATCGGTATTCCTAAGACCATCGACAACGACATATTCGGCACCGACGTCACCTTCGGCTTCCATACAGCTGTGGATATCGCAACGGAATGCATCGACAGGATACATACAACCGCAGCCAGCCATGGACGAACGATGCTGATAGAGATCATGGGAAACAAGGTCGGCTGGCTTACCCTATATTCAGGAATCGCAGGTGGCGCGGATATCGTGCTGATCCCTGAAATCCCATACGATCCGGATGAGGTCGTAAGGACAGTCAGGCACAGGATCACAAGCGGCAAGGCATTCAATATCATAGCGATTGCGGAAGGCGCGATGAGCCAGCAAGAAAGCAAAATGAAGAAAACCGAACGGCTCCAGGCCCGAGGTGGGGATGCGACAGCAACAAACCAGCTTGCGAAATACATTTCCGAGAATGCAGAGGTTGAAACTAGGGTCGTTGTCCCCGGCCATCTGCAGAGAGGAGGAAGCCCCTCGCCGTACGACCGCCTGCTGTCAACAGAGATGGGATCGTTTGCCGGAAAACTCGTACAGGACGGGAACTTTGGAACCACTGTCGCAATGCGCAACAACCAGATAACCTACAACAAGCTTGCTGACATAGCAGGCAAGACAAAATTTGTCCCTGAAGATGACCAGATGATCGCAGTCGCAAGATCGATCGGAATCTCATTCGGAGACGGGAAAAAGTTCAAGGAGATAAGATAGGATGGCAAGGTACGCCGTAATCGATTTTTCCTTGTCCTCCGTATCATTGCTTGTTGCCGAGCAGAAAATGAACGGAGGGCTCGAGAGCATATTCAAATCACATCGCATAATCCGGATTCCGGACTACCTTTCCGACGGTCTGCTGGAGGGAAAGGGCCTTGAAAAGCTGATAAAAGAGAGCCTATATCTGATGAACATGGCTGCGCAGTTCAATCCAGACAAGACCTTTGCAATCTCCAGCACACTTTTAAAAGGAATTGCAAACGCGGAGGATGTCGGAAGGAAGATCAAGGAATGCATAGGCCTTGATGTGCTCCATATGGAGGGAAAAGATGAGGCATACGCGGCATTTGTCGCCAACGAGCGTTACAAGAATCTCGAAAGGGCTGTGCTCATCGACATCGGGGGAAGCAGCACCGAAATATGCGATTTCAGAAGTTCCGACAAGGATGGGATGGTCAGCATAGATATTGGGGCAAACCAGATCGAGAGGATGTTCATAAAGGACCTCTACCCCACCGGAGAGGAAGAAAAGAAGATAAGGCGCTATCTTAAGGAGAAGATAGACGAAGAGACCAAGTATCTGCCCCAGAACTACGACAATGCGGTCCTCTCCGGCTCAAATTGTCAGGCGCTTTATACGATATACGCAGACTATTATGACATTCCTGACGGGGATGAGATGCTTATGCAAACGGGAAAGCTCGAAAAGCTCATTTCGACACTGATGGAAAAAAAGAAGAGATCCAGGATCATAATCAAGACTGTGCCGGAGAAGGTCAATCTTCTGATTCCGACCGCAATATGCTTAAAGCAGATACTCAAGAGGTTCGGAATCGAGAACATGACCGTCTCCACGTTCGGAGTCAAGGAAGGGGCGCTCAAGCTGATTCTTTCAGGACGCATGGGAGGCAATTGCGGGGAGGATTCCAAAAATGGGCGTTAAGACGGGAAATGCCGAAAAATGCATAAAAGGCGCATTCATCAACAGGGAGTATTCTTGGCTTGAATTCAATTCAAGGGTTTTGGACCAGGCCATGGATCTCACAAATCCACTACTGGAAAGATGCAAATTCCTCTCCATATTCAAATCGAATCTGGACGAATTCACGATGGTGCGTCTCGGAAGTCTGGAGAACATGGCTAAGAGCAACCCCGAAGAAAGGGATAACAAGACCGGTCTGACTGCGGCCGAGCAGATTTCCGCGGTGCTTGAGATATACCCCGCCCTGTACAAAAGAGCCGACCATACGTTCAATTTCCTTGCAACAGAGCTATATTCAAAGGGGATAAACATCATCAAGCCGGATGAGCTGAGCATCAAACAGGAAAAGCAGTGCCTCGGGCATTTCACAGACTATCTGCTTCCGCGCCTTTCGCCTCTGGTGCTTGACCAGAAGCATCCTCTCATACGCTTTTTCAATCTCAGGACGTACATGGTCCTCCTTTTGGAAAGGAACGGACGCTCGATGTTCGGCGTCGTCGCGGTCCCTCTTGCGGCTGAAAGGATATTCCACATTCCCGGAGGAAAGAAAAAACACCTGATACTCACGGAGGACCTGCTTTTCAGATTCGGACATCTGGCGTTTCCCGGCTACAGCGTCAAGGAAAAAGCTTTGATAAGAATAACCAGGAATGCGGATTTCGAGGCGAGCATGGAGGATGCGGACATTGAGTACAATTTCGACTTTTCGAAGCTGATCAAGACGAAAATCGAAGAAAGAACCAACCTTCCGACGGTAAGGGTAGAGACAAACAGCCCAAGCGAGGAGATCAAATCCTATGTGTCAAAGCAGCTTGGAATAAAGAAGAACCGTATTTTCTACTGCGGAACCTATTTCGACTACAAATTCCTTTTTTCTCTCTCAAACTATTTCAGTGAGGAAGAAAAGGAGAAGCTGTCCTTCAAGCCATTTAAGAGCTCCGTTCCGCGCAGCCTTGCAGGGGCAAACCTTTTCAGCGTGGTGGAAAAAAGGGATATTTTCCTCTCCTACCCGTATGACAGCATGGAAACGCTGATAAACCTCTTGCAGGAGGCGGCAACGGATAAAAGCGTAACAAACATAAAGATCACCATATACCGTCTGATGGACCATTCGGGAATAATCAGCGCTCTGATAAAAGCTGCGAACAACGGTAAGGATGTGACTGCTGTCATGGAGCTCTGTGCGCGTTTTGATGAGGAGAACAACCTTGAAAACGCTTCAAGGCTCCGCGAGGCGGGCTGCACCGTTTTCTACGGGCTTGGTGATTACAAGGTGCATAGCAAGATCATATCGATCGTGAGGGAAAAGAACGGGCGTGTCAGCTACATCACCCACATCGGAACCGGAAATTATAACGAAAGCACAAGCCGTCAATACACAGACCTCAACATAATCACCTCAAATAGGGAAATCGGTGAAGACGGGGTGGCATTCTTCCGGAACCTCGCTGTCCTGAACCTTGAGTATGATTATAAACGATTGCTTGTCGCCCCACACAGCCTAAGAAGCGGATTGATTGCCGAAATCGACAAGGAGATCCAAAAAGGTGAGAATGGGCTTATCAGGGCGAAGATGAACAGTCTGACCGACCGCGGTATGATAGAAAAGCTGATTGAGGCGAGCCAGGCCGGGGTGAAGGTGCATCTGATTGTGCGCGGTATCTGCTGCCTTCTTCCAGGGGTCGAAGGGGTAAGCGACAACGTAAGCGTCATAAGCATAGTCGGACGTTTTCTGGAGCATTCGAGAATATACAGCTTCTCTTCGGGAAATGATCAGAGGATGTACATAGGCTCTGCGGATCTTATGACCAGGAACATAAACAAAAGGATCGAGATAGCCTGTCCTGTTCTGGATCAGGATGTGAAAGCGGAGATAAACCACCTCATGGACAACATCTTCAGCGATAATGTGAAGGCAAGAAGGCTTCTTTCTGACGGGAGATACCACAAGGTACAATCACTGTCCGCTCCGTTTGACAGCCAAGAAGAATGCCTGAAGGAAGCCCAGGGCAGGAACCTGAGCCTTTAATCGGATTGCAGTTCGAAACTTTCGGGATCGGGAAACTCTACATAGCTGTTCTTCCCCTCACGTATCTCCTCATCCAGGCTGAGGATGAGGTGAGGAAGGCTGTTCCTGTTCTTCAAAGCGCATTCCCATATCACCAGCACCCTGAAACCCATGCCAACCAAGGTGTTTATGTTCTTCTTGTCGTTCTCCTTGTTCCGCATGATCTTCTCCGTCCAGAATCCGGTGTTGCTCGAGGGTATACGCCCGCTGTGGCAGAATTCATGTCCGTGCCAGAAACAACCGTTGACAAAAACAACCACGCGGTATTTTGCAAGAACGATATCTGGAGTGCCCGGATACTTTTTCACATGTATCCGGTAACGGCGGCCCAGAGCAAACAGCCCCCTTCTCACAATCAACTCCGCCTTCGTGTTCTTGCCTCTGATATGCGACATGATCAATGATCTCGTCGCCCTGTCGAAAACATCGCTCATGAGACCCACCCTAAGGCCACCCTGAGGGCCAGGTAATCGAGACTATCGCCGTAACGCACCGCCCCATAGGGCTTGACAGCATATGTCAGATCCACCTCGAAGACCTTGAACAGGAAAGAGAATCCTGCAGAAACATATCCCCTGTCCAGACCTGCCGCAATGGAGAACATGTACAAGAAATCCAGCCGGGCCCCCAGCTTGAGGTGGTCTATCAATCCACCTTTTTCTGCCAGGTCCCCGCTTAACAATCCAACCAGATCGACAATGTCCACTGCTATATGCGGATCTGCCAGACCTTTTTTCCAGCCGCTCCAGAATCCGCTCCAGGATAATCCAAGATCAAGGCTGAATGGGACATCAACCGTATAGCGCACCTCGTCGACAGCTCCGCTTTCCTTTCCTCTTGCCGCGAGCAATCCGCCCCTGTAAGCCATTTCATAATTTCCGTTGAGGTTGTTTAGCGCCAGCGCCGTTGAAAATCCATATGGCATGTCCAGCCTCGAATATATGCATATCGGCAAAGCCCATCCGGAAGAAAAAGGCACATCATCCAGAATAAGCGTTCTCAGCGATGCCATTATGTCAGGACTGTCGGTGGAGCTTGCGACGATATTCGAAACATCGGATACATTCACACCGGAAAGGCTTTGTGAATCGGCGCTGTAGAGCCTGTAGGACGGCCTGAATGAAAAAGAGAGTGACAACCCCCAATCCTTATTAAAGTGAAAGGTATGTGAAAGAGAAATGTCATAAGACTCCTCATACATTATGAACATGCTGCTGGAGGCGTTTCCCGGCCCAGCTGTCATCACCGACAACCTGCTGTTGAAATAGAATGACAAAGGGCTTAAGGACATACCCACTCCCGCATCCACCGTCATAAAATCCTTAAACCCGGCAGGAATGGAATTCAAAAAACCCAAAGCAACGGCTACGGCATCGCCCGATTTTGCCGCCTCGAAGGAGGAGATGTTGTTTTTTATGTTATACAGCCTTACACCGACAGAAGGAAGAAAAAGGGAAAAACCTTCGCTTTCGGATCCGCCGGTCTTCTTCAGAGCAAGCCTGGAACCGCCCATTGCGTCCTTTCTTATGTCATAGCGCTCGAACGGAAATGCAAGGTTTGACTGCACATCATACGATGCAAAAAGTCCGGATAAGGAAAAACATAATACAACGATTGCAAAAAGCTTTTTCATGATCCCTCCTCAAAAAGGTCCGACAAAGCCGATATCTTAACAATGGATGTGCTTGGGGATAGCCTATAGAGCACGGTATAATAATTCAGCACCTCATCCATGATATCCTTCGATAAAAACTGCCGGAGGATGCTTTTTATATCGAAATTCTCCATATATCCGGCAATGCCCGCCTCTGGATTCTCTTTCACATATGCATCATAGCTTGCGGCAACCGCGTTGAAAGAATTGATGAATATGAAACGGAATGCGATCTGTACGGAAATGAAATCGGACAGATCCAGTTCCTGTTCGTCTTTCACACTGAAAAGCCCGTTTGCGACTGTGACATCATCTCCTGCAAGATACAGCACCAGGTTGAAAAAATCATCAAGTGCCTTGCCGTAAGCGGCATCCTTGTTCGCAGATAGTGACAGGCAACTGTTCATATAAGCGATATCCTCCCTTGTTGTCAGCGAAAGGATATCGGATATTACGGACCATGAGGCAGGAGCGATATACGAATAGGAAAATTTTATGTTCTTATCTTTGAGATTTGGAAAAAACTCATCCATAAGCTTTTCAACATCCGCATCTGATATGTCCACCTTCAATTCATTGAAAGCTGTACTGAGCAATCCATAAACATACTCATACGGGGTAAGCTCTATTGTCACCGGTTCAACCGCCTCAATCGAAGAAACGATATTGGCAACAGCCTTCTTGCACTCAGGGGTCACTTCCGGAGATATGAAAACATTGTCAAGGCTGCAAGATGAAACAAGAAGTATTGCCAGGACAAAAATCAGAGGTCCAACTATTCTTTTCTTCATACTATAAATATAAACGACATCAGTAAAAAAAAAAGGATCTCCAAAAGGAGATCCCTCGAAAAAGACATTATCTGTCTCATTTCTTCATAAGGTTCTTGAACTCATCCGCAACAAACTGCACTTTCGGCCCAATAATGACCTGCACGGAAGTCTTTCCCGGGCGGATGATTCCCTTGATGCCTGCGCTCTTGATCTTCTTCTCATCGACAAGCAGACGATCCTTCACTTCTAGGCGGAGACGTGTGATGCAGTTGTCCACGCTTGTGACGTTACCCTTTCCACCGACACCTTCGAGGATGATGGCGGCAACAGTTGTGAAATCACTTGTTCCAAGTTCGACATTCAGCTCATCTTCCTGATCGTCTTCCCTTCCAGGAGTCTTGAAATTGAACTTCTTGATGAGGAAGTAGAACACAACAAAGTAGATTGCTCCAAACACAAGTCCGATCGGAAGAAGGAGAAGAGGATTCTCTGCACCAGGCGCATTGAAGGAAAGGATCCAGTCTACGAAGCCTGCAGAGAAATTGAATCCGGCTCTGACAGGAAGCATTGCACAGACTGCAACGGAGATTCCTGTAAGAAGAGCATGTGCAAGATAAAGACCGGGAGCAAGGAACATGAACGAGAATTCAAGAGGCTCTGTAACACCGGTGAAGAAAGAGCAGAGAGCTGCTGCAAAAAGGATTCCGGCAGCGTTCTTCTTGTTCTTGTCCTTTGCCGTCAGATACATGGCAAGAGCTGCAGCAGGAAGACCGAACATCATGACAGGGAAGAAACCGGTCATGTAGATTCCTGTAACACCTTCGATAAGAGGCATGCTTCCCCAGAATCTTGCGATATCGCTTATACCTGCAACATCGAACCAGAATACGCTGTTGAGTGCGTGATGGAGGCCGACGGGGATAAGAAGTCTGTTGAAGAAGCCGTAGATTCCGGCACCGACAGCACCTGCGCTGATGATCGCCTCGCCGAATGCAACAAGAAGGCCATAGATGAACGGCCAGATGAAGAACATCGGGATACAGATGATCAACGTGGAGATGGCGGTCATGATGGCAACACTTCTTCTTCCACTGAAGAATGCAAGGAATTCAGGAAGCTGTGTCTTATGGAACCTGTTGTAGCAAGCAGCACCGATGAGACCGGAGAAAATACCGATGAACTGGTTGTTTACCTTTGTGAAAGCAACAGGATCAAGCCAGGAAATGTTACCAACGATGGAAGGGGCTACCCCACCAAGAATGGTCTGGAACATAAGCCAGGATACGATACCGGCAAGTGCGGATGTTCCTTCCTGATCTTTTGACATTCCAACAGCTACACCGATTGCAAAAAGGATGGCCATATTGTCGACAAGGGCGCCGCCGGCCTTGATCATGATAAGAGCTGCAACATTGTTTGCGCCCCAACCAGACGGGTCGATCCAATAACCGATGCCCATGAGAATACCGGCAACAGGCAAACATGCCACCGGCAACATGAGAGACTTTCCGAGTCTCTGTAAGGTTTTCATCATAGAAATACCCCTCCTGATTATTTAACCTTCCCACAAACAAAGGGAAAGCATTTCAAATTGATTAAAGCGTGGTCTTGAAGAACTCCTCGAGTTCCTTGGCCGCTGCATCCTCGTCCTCACCTTCAATCTTGAGGACAACCTCATCACCCTGCTTGACGACAAGCTTCATGACTGCCATGATCCTTTTGCAGTCCGCCTGCCCCTTTGGACAAGAGATTGAGACTGTGCTCTTGAAGCCCATGGCCTTCTTGACGAGCTGTCCTGCCGGACGGGCATGGATGCCAAGCTCATCGGTGATCACATACTTGAATTCTTTCATTTATTCATACCTCGCTTTCAATAACGTTCTTTCTAAGTTCGAGTATCCTGGAAGGGGATACCGAAAGTTCATCATACCCCATCTTCAAGAAGGTATCGGTCAAGGAAAGGTCTGCAGCAAGCTCGCCGCAGATTCCTGCCCAGATACCATTTTTATGGGCATTTTCCGCAATCATGCCCAAAAGCCGCAAAAGCGCCGGATGATGGGCATCGTAGAAATAATCGAGCTTTGCATTCTGCCTGTCGATTGCAAGCGTGTACTGCGTCAGATCGTTTGTTCCAACGCTGAAGAAATCCACGTGCTTTGCAAGCTCGTCGGACATTATGGCCGCAGCCGGAGTCTCAATCATGATTCCAAGCTCTGTGTCGCGGGCAAAAGGAATGTTCTTCTTTGCAAGCTCAGCCATCACCTGGGCACAGAAAGCCTTTATCTCCTCGACCTCCTTGACGCTTATGATCATCGGGAACATCACAGAAACAGGGCCGAAGGCGCTGGCGCGGTATATGGCCCTCATCTGGGTGCGGAATATATCCTTTTGCAAAAGACATATCCTGATGCCGCGATATCCTAGAGCGGGATTCTCCTCCTTTTCAAGGTGGAAATAGTCGACCTTCTTGTCCGCACCGATATCGAGGGTCCGTATAACACATCTTTTTCCATTCAGACCTACAACCACCTTCTTATAGGCCTCAAACAGCTCATCCTCGGTCGGAAAATCATCACGTCCGAGATAAAGGAACTCACTTCTCAGAAGTCCGATGCCCTCTGCGTCCCCGCTGATGACATATTTCATATCATCGACATTGCCGATATTTGCAAAGAGCTTGACCTTGCGGCCTGTTTTTGAAACAGAGGGCTTACCCCTGTATTTCTCAAGGGCTTCCTTGTATTCCCTGGCCTTTTGCTTCTTTTCGGTCATCTTCGCAAGCAGCGCATCATCCGGATCTATGTAATACTCGCCTGTAAATCCATCGATGATCATCGTCCGGCCATTAAGGCTCGGATCTATGTCGATATCCGTCTGGACAAGAGAAGGTATGTTCATGACCCTTGCAAGAATGGCGGTGTGGCTGTTGGAAGATCCCTGCCGTGTGACAAATGCGAGAATCTTATCCTTATCGAGCTGCACGGTCTCGCTGGGGGTCAGGTCCTCGGCCAAAAGGATTCCGGGTTCCGTCATCTTGAAAGAGACATCAGCTCCGGAAAGCACCCTGACAAGCCGATCGCTTATGTCGCGCACATCAGCGGCCCTGGCCTTCATATATTCATCATCGAGGGATGCGAACATCGAAGCCTGTGCATCTCCTATCTCATGAACGCTGAAAGCGGCCCCATAGCCCTGCCCTATCATATCCTCGATCCCTTCGACATAATCGGGATCGTCAAGAAACATCTTCTGCACATCGATTATCTCGGCCTGCTCTTCGCCTATTTCCCTCTTGGTTTTGGCATAAAGCGCATCCAGCTGAGCCCTCGCCTCATCACGTGCGAGGGAAAAACGTTTCAATTCCTTGGCCTTGTCCGAGCATTTCTCATATATCTTGGTCTCGGCCTTCTTGTAGACATATATCTTTCCGATGGCCACTCCTGAATACACGGGACGGCCTGTTCCCTTAAGCATCTCACTTCCTCCTGATGGCAAGCACGTCATCTCCTGCTTTCACAGATCCATTGGCAACACGTTCCACAGACTCGTACTCATCGGTGTTGCAGATGACCATCGGGGTAATAATGTCAAAGCCTTTTTCAAGCAGCAGCGCCCTATCGAAATTGATCAGGGCCTCCCCCTTTTTCACCTTGTCCCCATTCTTTTTGAGACATGTGAAACCCTCTCCCTTGAGTCCGATCGTCTCAAGACCGATATGGATGAGGATCTCCAAGCCCTCCGGCCCTTTCAGGTTGACGGCATGCCCCGTCTCAAACATAAGATCCACCTCAGCATCGCAAGGCGCGTAAACAGTTCCTCCAACGGGTTTGATAGCCACTCCCTTGCCCAAAATCCCCTCTCCAAAAGTCGGATCGGGAACCTCGGTAAGATCAACAGCCTCACCATCCACCGCAGCTCCAAGAACGATCGCATCGTTCTTAGCCTTGAAAAGCTTATCAAAAAGTCCCATCCTGGTTCCTCCTCGTATATTCACCAAACCAATATATGTTTATTGCAAGAAAAGCCTTGTCCATCAAGGACACGCTCCTTTTGGTATTCTCCTCAAGATATTCGGCAATCTTCGAGCTCACACCGATCAAGCCGTCTCCCAAACCTTCAGCAAGCCCCATGAGCCGTCCATTATCATCAACATCGCCCATCTCCTCGGAAAAGCAACGGAAAACAAAAAACTTTAAAAAGCTTGTGAATTCTCCGCCGGCAACCCCGTCAAAAGAATCAAGCCCTGTTTCACGTGTTATTATGTCGCGTATATCCCCGATGGCCCTGGTGATCCTGACAATCTGGTTCAGATTGGTGCTGAACTCCGCATTGGTTATATGCAAAGCGATCGAGCATGCCTCATCCTCGGGAAGGGACACTCCCAATTCCTCACGGATCATCGAGACGGCATATTTTCCTATCGCATACTCCCGTGGATAAAAGACCTTTACCTCGCTCATGAGAGCAGAACCCATGTTCACACCCTCGAGATGGCGGGAGATTGCAAAACTTATGTGATCGGTCAATGTTATGTAAACATTGTCATTCAACCGGCAGCCAAGTATCTGGCCAGCATATTCGATTATCTTCATCGATATCTCGATATGCTTTTCAGGAAGGCTGGAAAGAAGTTTTTTTGCCCTTTCGGAATTCTCGGTATCGACGCTGAAGGTCTTCTCGATCCGTGACGGGATGATTTCCGAGCCCGGCTTGCAGAAAAAACCAAGCCCCCGCCCCATCGCAATCACTTCATGCCCGTCAGAGCCTATGCAGGAAACAATATTATTGTTTATGACCTTGCTGACAATCAATTCCAAACGCTCCCCAATAAAAAAACCAAATTCCATAAACACCAAAGAATATGCTCTTAGGCTTATGAAATTTGGTTTTGCCCTCAGATAAGGTAACAATCCAATCTGCTAATATAATTACAAACCAGAAAATCTGATATGTCAAACAAAATTTTGACTATTTTTAAATTTGTGCTTATTTTTTTAATATTTTACAGCTTCTAAATCAGCAAGAGGCTGAAGAAAGCAAGCACCAACAGCAGCACGATATTAAAAAAAGCAAAACAAAACATAAAATACCCATGCTCATCCGAAGTTGAAGACAGGTAATACTTGAGTCCGATGAGGCTTGCCAGGCTTGCAACAGGAGTGCCGAGCCCCCCGACATCAACTGCAAGAAGCAATGCCTTCCAAGCATTGCAGAATGGCGCAAGGAGCACAGCAGAAGGCACATTGCTTATCACCTGGCTGGTGAGGATCCCTGTCATAAACGGATGGCTTTCCATAAGAGACGAAAGGAAATTTCTCACAAAATGGATCATTGATATGTTGGCGCTGAAAATGAAGAAGCAGACGAAGGTCAAAAGAAGCACGTAATCGACCTTCAGGAAAATGCTTTTGTCGTAAAATAGCAGGAAAACGACAAGAAGAGCAAAAAGGATGCGCCAGTCCAGTATCCTGAAAACGGACAAGAGGGCCAAAAGAAGGAAAACAAAATAAAACGCAGTGCTCCTCATATCCCTTTCCGTCTCGATCGAGCATGAAGTGCCCCTGTCATAAACCGCTTTTCTGGAGACCATCAGGCAAAGCAGGATAAGAAGCAGATAGCTCAAAGCAGAAACCGGAACTATCACGGAAAAGAAAGAGGCTGCATCCAAGCTATAATATGAATAAAGAAAAAGATTTTGCGGGTTTCCCACCGGAGTCGCCATCGATCCGAGATTCGCACCTATCGTTTCAAGCACAATCAGAGCGGCAAGGCTCTTATCGTCCAACCTACCCTTGAGCATCATGATTGAAAATGGGACGAATATTATCAAAGCAACATCATTTGTGACGAGCATGGAAGAAAAGAAAACAAGCGAGACCAGGGAAATGAAAAGGACGCGTCCGTTTTTACAGGCTTTCAGGATCATGTGTGCAAGACTGTTGAAAAACCCAGCCTTCTTCAGTCCCGAGGATATCCCCATGAGACAGAACAGGAGAGCGAGTATCCTGAAATCGACGGAAGAAAAGGAGGAAGGCTGAACCCCGACAAACAAAAATGAAACCAATGTGGCAATCAGAGCGACCGTAAAGGTCATCTCCCTTTTAAAGAACGCTATCATAATCACGCCAGATGATATCCCTTTCAGACATCTTAATCCAGTATGAAAACAGGTTTAAGCGTTTTAATCCAAAATGATGTTGGAAAAAGAAAACAGGGCCGCAAAACCGGGATTGGCTCCCAGCGCAGCCCTGCAAGACATCATTTTGTACAATCCTTATTTCCAAAGCCTCGGAAGGAAGACCAGGCCGAGCGCAAGCATTGCGGCCGAAGCGATCCAGGCGGCAAGCAGATTGAGGGTGAACCCGCCGAAAAGTGCACCGATAAGAGCACAGATCGCAACAAACACCGCATAAGGCAGCTGTGTCTGCACATGCTCAAGATGGGGACATCCTGCACCGGTGCTGGAAAGTATCGTGGTATCGGATATCGGAGATGCATGGTCGCCGAACACTGCTCCTCCGAGAACCGACGAGACGCAGATCATCGTCGCATTCAAAAGCGCTGTGGAATCAAGTCCCTTTGCCTGTCCAAGACCAACTGCTATCGGCATGACGATCGGGATCATGATTGCAAATGTTCCCCAGCTGGTTCCGGTTGCAAATGCAATGAGCGCGGAAAGGATGAATACGATTGCAGGAACCAACGCAAGCGGGAATCCTCCGCCAACAACAACCTCGCTGAGATAAGCTGCAAGTCCCAGGCCTCCATCTGCAGGAGAGGACTTGATGATTGTTCCGATGCTCCATGCCATGACAAGGATGATTATTGCAGGAATCATGGACTTGATGCCGTCAGTAAGGGCTTCAGAAGCTTCCTTGACTGTAAACAGCCTCCTGCAGAGATAATAGATGTAGCTTACAACAGCAGTAAGAAGAACTGAATACCACAGGGCCATCGAGGCATCGGTGTTGTTGAACGCATCGGCAAGAGAGATGGATGCCATCGCCTCCGAAATGCTCATACCGTCCGAAGCCATGATCAGGTATGTCGTGAACGGGAAGAAGAAAAGCGCGGTTATGATCAACACGATGATCGGAAACAGCATATCAAAGCTCTTGGCTTTTGCAACCCTTCCAGCCCCTGCAAGCGCGATTTCTCCCGGAGCCTCGCCATAGCCTTCATTGAAAAGCAGACCCTTTTCCTTATAAAGCTGGTGGCTGCGCTTCATCGGACCGAAATCCCTTCCGGTCAGCGCGATAACCACGACCATGACAAGAGTCAGTATCGCATAAAGATTGTAAGGGACTGCGCGCAAAAAGAAGCTCAGCTCGCTTATGCCGAAAACATCAAACCCCTCGCTTCCCTTTACGATTGACATGACGGTTATCACCCAGCTTGAAATTGGAACCAGTATGCATACAGGAGCCGCGGTGGAATCGAGGATATATGCAAGCTTGGCCCTTGGCACACCGTTTCTATCTGTGATAGGACGCATTATAGTCCCGACAGCAAGCGAATTGAAATAATCATCGATGAATATCACCAGGCCGCAGAACCATGCCATTACCATGCTGGTCTTGGGACTGTGGAGCTTTTTTGAGGCCCATGCCCCAAACGCCTGGGCCGCACCGGTACGGCTCATCATTCCAACCAATCCGCCCAAAAGCGAACAGAAAAGAACAATCCTTATGTTCCAACCGTCGGTCAGAACACCTGCAAGCAGATCGGTGAGATTCAAAAATGCATTTACAGGATTTCCACCTGCAACGATCAACGCCCCGGAGAAAATACCGAGAAAAAGGGATATGATTACATCCTTTGTCAAAAATGCCAGCGTGATGGTAAGTACAGGGGGTATAAGACCCAATGCCCCGAAATGTTCCATTACACACCTCCTGAAACCGGATGTTATCAAAGAAGGCGTATTAGAACAATAGAAAATGGAAAATTTTGTTATAAATATTATATTTTGTTATTATAGTAACAAAAAAAAGAGCCCTTCCTATATGTTCCTTATCCGAAGATACCCGGTAAAATCCAATTTTCCGAAATACTCGTCCTCCAAGGGTATCCATTCGTTGACAAAGCGTTCGAGCATCCGACTTCCCCCTCTGGCCATTATCCTGTAAAGCCTGTCCTGATAAGGAGCTTCGAGAATGTATCCGAGATCATAGGCCGGCCTGAAGGCCGGAATCAGGCTGTACACCCCTTCTACAAGGATCACATTCCCGCTTATCTGCCTCTTATTATCCGAAAGCCTCATAATGCCGCAGTCAAATGGATAATATGAAAAGCTTTCCCTTTTTTCCTTCAAAGGTGTTATGACATCGGCATAAAACCGTTCAGAATCCAAATTGCCGCCAACAAAAGACAACCTCTTTTCATCGCGCTTTTCCCAAGGGAGAAAAAAATCATCCATATGGACCACGCTACAAGGAAGACAGGTCTTGATGAGTTTTGAGAGGTGGCTCTTACCGGTACCACTCTTACCATCAACAGCGATGACCACCCTATCCTGTCCCAACAACAGCTGCTCTATCTCTGAAACAATCCTATTCAATGCATCCATAAGAAGATGATAGCAGAACATGCAGGCTGAGGAAACAAAAAAGGGAGGGCCAACGCCCTCCCCCCATGCTTCTTAAGATTCAAGATCAATAAAGCCTATCATATCGTTTATGGACGCACCCGGGGCGACCATAGGATAGACCTTGTCATCAAGAGGAATTTCGCAATCAACCACAACGGCCTTGTTCCTGCCAACCGCTTCCGCAAGGACCTTCACAGGATCATCATCCTTCTTCAGGCTCATGCCATCAAGTCCGTATGCCGATGCAAGCATGCACCAGTTTATAGGAGTATCCAAAGTGGTCTCGCTATAGTGGCTCTTGAAGAAAAGTGTCTGCCACTGTCTGACCATTCCGAGGCAATGGTTGTTCATCACAAGAATTATTATCGGAAGATTGTAGCGTGCAATGGTCGCAAGCTCATTGCAGTTCATGCGGAACGAGCCGTCTCCTGCGACATTGACAACGCGGTGATCAGGATGTGACACCTGAGCTCCTATTGCAGCTCCCGTGCCAAAGCCCATCGTACCAAGACCTCCGCTGGTGATGAATCTTCTCGGCTTTATATCTCTCAGGTACTGGGCAGCCCACATCTGATGCTGTCCGACCTCGGTCGTGATGATATGCTTTTCAGGAAGCACCTGCTCAAGAGCCTCCATTATCTCCTTGGCCCTTGCGCTTTCAGCGGTGGTTTTCATCGGATAGCGTTTGCGGTTATTTTCAAGCTGCTCCATCCATGCATCATGCTTCTGGCTCTGCATCATTGCACAAAGGCGGGAAAGCACCACTTTCAGATCCCCGATCACGTGATGATGGGAGACTATGTTCTTATTGATCTCCGCAGGATCGACATCTAGCTGAAGGACCTTTGCCTGGCGGGCGAAGGTGGAGCCGTTGGAAATAACCCTGTCTGAGAAACGCGCTCCCACCACGATCAGAAGATCGCAGGAATTGACGCTCATATTGCTCAACTTTGTGCCGTGCATTCCAACCATGCCTGTAAAACGCGGGGATGAGGATGGGAAGGCTCCCAACCCCATGAGTGTCGAACATACAGGAGCATCGACAAGATCCACGAACCTCCTAAGCTCCTCGTCCGCACCACTTCTGACCACGCCTCCTCCGACATAGAACATCGGACGCTTCGAGGCCTTGATCATCTCAACGGCCTTATCGAGATCAGCACCCTTGAGCCTTTCTGTCTTCGGGAAAACCTCTATCGGGGCTTTTTCCTCATACTCGACATATCCGACCTGCAGATCCTTTGGAATATCAACCAATACCGGCCCGGGCCTGCCCTCCTTTGCAATATAGAAGGCTTCACGGACGATATCTGCAAGCTCGTTTATGTCCTTGACAATGTAATTATGCTTGGTGATCGGCATCGTAACGCCGGTTATGTCGACCTCCTGAAAGCTGTCACGGCCCAAAAGTGCAAGAGGCACGTTACCGGTGATCGCCACAACTGGAGACGAATCCATATATGCAGTGGCAAGACCGGTGACAAGATTTGTTGCACCCGGACCGCTGGTGGCGATGCACACCCCAACTTTGCCGGTGCTCCGTGCATACGAATCGGCTGCATGGCTGGCTCCCTGCTCATGTGCGGTCAAGATATGCCTTATCTTTCCTTTCGTGAGATAAAGCGCATCATAAAGGGGAATCACCTGTCCTCCGGGATATCCGAAAACAGTGTCCACACCCTCGCTGATGAGAACCTTCATTATTACTTCGGCACCTGTAAGCTTCAATTCAATCCTCCTTGATCACCGCACCGCTGTCGGCGGAGGTGACATGTTTTGCATAACGTGCGAGATAACCGGTCTTGATCGGGCTTTCGTGGACCTTCAGATTCCTTTTCCTTTCTTGGAGAATCTTTTCATCCACAAGCAGATCAAGCTTTCCAGATGGGATGTCGATGCTTATCACATCACCATCCTCCACAAGCGCGATCGGCCCTCCATCGGCAGCCTCCGGCGAACAATGCCCTATGCTGGCGCCCCTTGTGGCACCACTGAAACGGCCATCGGTTATGAGTGCGACTTCCTTATCAAGCCCCATTCCTGCAATGGCGCTCGTCGGGCTGAGCATTTCTCTCATGCCCGGGCCTCCTTTCGGGCCTTCATAGCGGATGATCACAACATCTCCGGGTTTGATTTTGGATGAGAAAATGGCTTCGATAGCCTCCTCTTCGCTATCAAACACCCTTGCCGGCCCCTTATGGACAAACATCTCCGGCGAGACAGCGCTCCTCTTCACAACCGCACCATCCGGGGCAAGGCTGCCTTTAAGCACGGCAATACCTCCGGTTGAAGAATACGGGTTATCTATCGGTCTGATGACATCAGGGTTGTAATTCTCCGTCTTCAGATAGCTTTCAGAGATGCTCTTTCCGGTAACAGTAAGCACATCCTTATGAAGAAGATCCTTCTTATCAAGCTCCTTCATCACAGCCATGACGCCGCCAGCAAACTCGAGATCCTCCATATGGTCCTTTCCTGCCGGCGCAAGATGGCAGAGGTTCGGGGTTTCATCGCTTATCCTGTTTGCCTCGAAAATATCGATTGTTATGCCCGCTTCATGCGCGATGGCGGGAAGGTGCAGCATCGTATTCGTACTGCAACCAAGCGCCATATCGACTCTAAGGGCATTCTCAAAAGCCTTTTCAGTCATTATGTCGCGGGGGCGTATGTTCTTTTCAAGAAGCTCCATGATCTTGTATCCAGCTTCCTTTGCAAGGCGTTCCCGCGCAGAATAAACCGCAGGTATCGTACCGTTTCCAGGAAGGGCGATACCGATGGCTTCACAAAGGCAGTTCATGCTGTTTGCCGTATACATTCCAGAGCAGGAACCACATGTTGGACAAGCCGAATTCTCCCATGCCAGAAATTCCTTGTCGTCCATCTTGCCCGCAGCCTTGCGCCCGACAGCTTCAAACATGGAGGAAAGGCTCATCCCTTTTTTGTCACCACCTTTCACATGCCCGGCGAGCATCGGGCCTCCGGAGACGAAAATGGACGGGATATTGATCCTGAGTGCGGCCATAAGCATGCCTGGGACAATCTTATCGCAGTTGGGAACGAACACAAGCGCATCAAACGGATGTGCCGTAGCCATGACCTCTATGCTGTCCGCGATAAGGCCGCGGGAAGCAAGCGAGTATTTCATTCCCGTATGTCCCATCGCAATTCCATCACATACTCCGATAACAGGAAATGAAACAGGATTCCCACCGGCATTCCTCACGCCGGCCTTCACAGCATCGACAATCCTTCCAAGCTCCTTATGGCCCGGAATAATTTCGTTATATCCGGAAACAACACCGATTATCGGCATATCTATCTCTCTGTCGGTCCAACCGAGGGCCTTCATGAGAGACCTGTGAGGAGCCCTCTCATCCCCCTTCTTCATCAAGTCCGATCTCATTGAATCCTCCTCAATATCTCATCTCCCATTTGTGTTGTGGAAACGCTGTTTTCACCTTTTCCCGCAATATCTGCTGTGCGGATTCCAGCCTTGAGGGTATCTGCAACGGCCTTTTCCACAGCCAACGCCTCTTTTTCCAGGCCGAAGCTGTAGCGCAGCATCATCGCGGCAGACAATATCGTCGCAATCGGGTTTGCAATATTTTTCCCCGCAATATCAGGGGCTGATCCATGTATGGGCTCATACATTCCGCGTCCGTCCGCACCGAGGGAAGCGGAAGCAAGCATTCCGATGCTTCCGGTTATCATGCTCGCCTCATCAGAAAGAATATCGCCGAACATGTTCTCTGTAAGTATCACATCAAATTGGGAAGGGTTTCTCACAAGCTGCATCGCACAATTGTCGATGTACATGTTCTCAAGAACGACCTCCGGATACTCCTTTGCAACTTCAGCCACCACTTTTCTCCAAAGTCTCGATGTCTCCAGCACATTGGCCTTGTCAACGCTGGTGACCTTCTTTTTCCTCTTCATGGCAGCCTCGAAGGCCCTTTTTGCAATGCGGCGGATCTCCATCTCCGAATAGCTCATCACATCAAATGCGGATGTACCATCTTCGGACAATCCCTTTTTTCCGAAATAGATGCCTCCTGTCAGCTCCCTGACAACCAAGACATCAAGACCGCTTTCAACGAGACTGTCCTTCAGCGGGCAAGCATCCTTGAGTTCCGGATACATCAGGGCAGGTCGGAGGTTGCAGAAAAGCCCAAGGCCGCTTCTCAGGCCCAAAAGGGCCTTTTCTGGCCTGAGCTCCCCTTTCATGCCATCCCATTTTGGTCCCCCAACAGCTCCAAGAAGCACGCTGTCCGAAAAAAGGCATGCATCAAGAGCCTCCTTTGTAAGAGGAATGCCATGCTCATCTATCGAGCATCCGCCGGCAAGGACGGTTTCATATGATATTTCATGTCCATACATTAAAGCGACCTTACCAAGAACCCTGACGGCCTCGCGGACTATATCCGGTCCGATGCCGTCACCGGGGACAAGGGCTATCTTCATATCCATATCAATACCTCCCCTTCATATATGCCGCAAGACCGCCGGCTTTGATAAGATCCTGCATGAATGGCGGAAACGGTTCAGCCTGATATGTTTTCCCTGTGGTCTTATCGGTGATGACTCCTGTGGCGAAATCAACGCTCACCTCATCACCGGAGGCTATCTCACGGCTGGCTTGTTCACACTCCAGGATAGGAAGTCCTATATTGATCGAATTTCGGTAGAATATGCGGGCGAACGTGGCGGCTATGACGCAAGAGATGCCTGCAGCCTTGATTGCAATCGGAGCATGCTCACGGCTGCTGCCACAGCCAAAGTTCTTCCCGGCAACAATCACGTCCCCCTTTTCGACCTTTTTCACAAATTCCTTGTCAATATCCTCCATGCAATGGGAGGCGAGCTCGCTTTCCGCACTCGTATTCAAGTATCTTGCAGGGATGATCACATCCGTATCGACGTTATCCCCATATCTGAAAACTTTTCCTTCAGCCTTCATACGCCCTCCTCAAAGATTCTCGGGGCTCGTGATGAACCCGGTGACAGCACTTGCGGCGGCGACATACGGGGATGCGAGGTATACCTCGCTGGTGACATGCCCCATGCGTCCGACGAAATTGCGGTTTGTTGTTGACACACACCTCTCGTTCTCACTGAGGATACCCATATAACCACCAAGGCATGGTCCGCAAGTCGGGGTGCTCACAACAGCTCCGGCATCGATGAATATGTCAAAGAGCCCTTCAGCCATGCATTCTTTCCAGATATTCTGGGTCGCAGGTATGACTATGCACCTGACATACGGGGCCACCTTGCGCCCCTTGAGGATCTCCGCAGCGGCCCTCATATCGGAAATGCGTCCGTTTGTGCAGCTTCCGATCACAACCTGGTCTATAGCAATCGAGGATGAATCCTTTGCCAGATGCGTGTTCTCAGGAAGATGTGGATAGCTTACCGTACATTCAAGCTTGGAAAGATCGATATCGATCACTTTTGAATACGAGGCATCCGGATCGCTGTTGAAAATCTTAGGCTCCTTGGCACCGGAAGCTTTCAGGTATTCGAGTGTCTTATCATCAACAGGGAACAGACCGGCCTTGCCGCCCGCCTCGATGGCCATGTTGCTGATGGTGAACCTGTCATCCATCGAAAGCTCCTTAACGCCTTCGCCTGAGAACTCGATTGCCTTATAAAGCGCACCATCGACTCCGATAAGGCCGATCAAGTGGAGAATAAGATCCTTTCCAGTAACATATCTCTTCAATTTTCCGCTGAGATTCACCTTGATCGACTCAGGGACCTTGAACCACGCCTTGCCTGTTGCCATGCCACAGGCCATGTCGGTGGAACCGACACCGGTGGAAAATGCGCCAAGAGCACCATATGTGCAGGTATGGCTGTCGGCACCGATAACCACATCACCTGCAGTCACAAGTCCCTTTTCAGGCAAAAGTGCATGCTCTATGCCCATCTGCCCAACCTCAAAATAATTCTTTATATCCTCTTTCTTGGCAAAAGCCCTGACACAAGCGCACTGCTGTGCGGCCTTGATGTCCTTATTGGGTGCAAAATGGTCGGGAACAAGAGCGATCTTTGTCTTGTCGAAAACCTTGTCCTTCCCGAACTTGGGAAATTCCCTGATTGCAACCGGGCTGGTTATATCGTTTCCGAGCACCATGTCCAAATCAGCCATGATAAGCTGCCCGGGATGGACAACATCAAGCTTCGCGGCATGGGCAAGGATCTTTTCAGCCATGTTCATACTCATTCACTCCTTTTATCGGTATGCCCCACGAGCATATCGTTTTCGAAACTCATCTTCTGAGCACTGTTCTCCGCACTTGAAAGAGGACTGGAAGAAGAAATCATCTTGTTTACCGCATTCAAACAGGAAAGGATCGATGCTTCAATGACATCGGTCGAAACCCCTCTGCCACGGTATACCCCGCTTTCATCGCTTATCTTGACAAGCACCTCACCAAGGGCGTCCCTATGTTCGGTGACAGCCTGGAGCTGATATTCCTCCAATGAGAAAGGATGCTTGATTATTTTCTCCACACATCTGAGCGAAGCATATACCGGTCCGGTGCCGGATGCGACCTCCTGATATATCTTTTCCCCATTTTTCTTCAATGAGATGCATGCGGTGCTTGTCATCCTGTTGCCGCTGTTGACGACAAACGAATCAAGCGTCCAGGTCTGCATCTCCGGGTTTTCCTGAGCCTCCACAAGCGCCACAAGATCACGCTCCGTGATGTTCTTCTTCCTGTCACAGGTCTTTTTGAATTCCTTGAAGAGGCTGTCAGCCTGCTCTTTCGAGAGGGTGTATCCGAGCTCTTCCATCTTCTTTGTGAACGCATGCTGTCCGGAATGCTTTCCAAGGACAAGATTGGTCTTTACGACACCCACCGATTCCGGAGTCATGATCTCATAGGTCTTGCTGTTCGCCATCATCCCATGCTGATGGATGCCCGATTCATGGGCAAAGGCGTTATCACCGACAATCGCCTTGCTGGGATTGATCTTGACACCAGTGGTCTTGCTTAAAAGACGGGCTGTACGGGTTATCTCCTCCGTTATGATGCCTGTTGTGAAATCGAATCTGTCATGCCTTGTCTTCATAGCCATGACAAGCTCCTCCAAAGCAGCATTGCCGGCCCTCTCGCCGATACCGCAGACAGTGCATTCAATCTGGCGGGCACCGGCCTCTATGCCGGCAAGGCTGTTTGCAACAGCAAGCCCCAGATCGTTATGGCAGTGCATGCTTATCCTGGCCTTGGCGATATCGGGAACATTCTTTTTCACATAGCAAACCATGTTTGCAATCTCTGCTGGAGTCGAATATCCAACGGTATCGGGGAGGTTGACAGTTGTGGCACCCTCCTCTATCGCAGCCTGAACGACTGTGCACATGTAATCAAGATCTGTTCTTGTAGCATCCTCGAGGGAGAATTCTATATCGTCACAGAGGCTCTTTGCATACCTCACATTCTCCCTGATCCTGGAAAGGGCCTCATCGCGGCTTATCTTGAGCTTGTACTCAAGATGGATGTCGCTGGTTGCGAGAAAAAGGTGGATCCTTGGATGCTTTGCACACTTGACCGCATTCCATGCGGCATCGATATCCTTTTTCAGGGCCCTTGCAAGGGAGGCCACAACAGGTTTTTCAACCGCCTTTGCAATGGCCTCCACCGATTCGAAATCACCGGGACTGGATATGGCGAATCCTGCTTCGATGATATCCACGCCTAGGCTTTCAAGCTGCTTGGCCATCCTGATCTTTTCCTCCAGGTTCATGCTGTAGCCCGGAGCCTGTTCGCCGTCACGCAGCGTCGTATCGAAAATGTAAATCCTTTCCGCCATATCCGATTCCTCCCATACTTATTTCTTGAGCCAGCTCATCAGAGAGCGGAGCTTCTTGCCTGTCGTCTCGAGCAAGCTTTCAGACTCCATCTTTCTTTTTGCATTGAAGTAAGGCCTGTTGACCTGGTTCTCAAGCAGCCAGTTGCGTGCAAATGTTCCATTCTGTATGTCCTTGAGCACACCTTTCATAGCCTTCTTGGTATCATCTGTGATGATCTTGTCGCCTGTTATGTAATCACCATACTCGGCTGTGTCGCTGATGGAGTACCTCATGTAGCTCAGTCCGCCCTGGTTGATGAGGTCGACGATGAGCTTCATCTCGTGGCAGCATTCAAAATATGCCATCTCCGGCTGATAACCGGCTTCAACAAGAGTATCGAAGCCCGCCTTGATAAGAGCTGTAACACCTCCGCAGAGAACAGCCTGCTCGCCAAAGAGGTCGGTCTCTGTCTCTTCTTTGAAGGTGGTCTCAAAAATACCCGCCCTTCCGGCACCGATACCTGCGGCATATGCGAGTGCGACCTTTTCACTATCCCCGCTCGGATCCTGTGCAACAGCAATGAGTGAAGGAACACCCTTTCCCTCGAGATACTGGCTTCTGACAGTATGGCCCGGGCCCTTTGGAGCAATCATGATCACGTTGATATCTGCATTCGGCTTGATCTGTCCGAAATGGATATTGAAACCATGCGCAAACGCAAGATACTTGCCCTTTGTGAGATAAGGCTCGATCGAATTCTGATAAAGCTTTGCCTGCTTCTCGTCGTTGACAAGGATCATGATCACATCACTGGCCTTGACGGCATCTTCCGTGGTCATGACCTTCAATCCTGCCTCCTCGGCCTTGGCCCAGCTCTTGGATCCGTTGTAGAGGCCTACCACCACGTCGATTCCAGAATCATGCAGATTGAGTGCATGTGCATGGCCTTGTGAGCCATATCCGATGATTGCAACTTTCTTATTCTTCAAATAGGAAAGATCCGCATCCGAGTCATAAAACATCCTGCTCATGACAAATCTCCTTTATATTTCCTTATTATTGTTTTCAAGATTCTCATCCGGATTCACTTCCGTAAGTCCCCTGGATCCACGTTCAAGGGCTGTGATTCCCGTTCTCGCCAGTTCAACGATCCCATAATGCCTGGTCAGCTCCAAAAAGGAATCGAGCTTTTCCAGGGAACCGGTAAGCATAAGTGTTATGGTGCTGGGCGTCACATCAAGTATCTTGGCCTTGAAGATCTCCCCCACCTCGACGATATTCGGCCTGGTGGCCTCGTCAGCACGGAGCTTGACCATCACAAGCTCCCTTTGGACAGATCCCATCGAAGTCATTTCGAACACCCTTTTCACATCCACAAGCTTCTCCACCTGTCTTTTTATCTGTTCGACAATATCCCTTGAGGCGGTAAGGACTATGGTAATGCGGCTGATCCTGTTGTCTTCAGTCTCTCCAACGCTCAAAGAATCAATATTGTATCCACGTCTGGAAAAAAGGCCCACGACGCGCATGAGGACTCCCGACCGGTTATTGACCAGAATCGCTATCGTATATCTCTTCTTCTTATCTCCCTGCATCCCTTACCTCCTTGGATAAAAAAAATAGCCCCGGCATATACATATACCACGGGCCCATGACAACAAATACTGAAAACCGTGGCTCAGCATGTAATGACTAGGACAGATAGGACTACCAGAGAAGAAAAAACAACGATATCGGTTAAAAAATCCTTTTTCATGATGTCTTTCCTCCCTGAATATTTTTTTTGATACTCTCTTTTACCGCAACTTTGAAGTTTTTGTCAATTCAATACGTGTTTTTTTTATGTTTCCAGATACAGTTTTTTTGCAAAAAATATGCATATCTATACAAAGATTTCAAGCAACTTCTTTCATGGAATAAAAAAACAATCGGATGAAAACTTTTTCTTTGAAACCAAAAATTCAGCCTTAGCAAACTGAAAATGAAAGGGTCCCTGATTTTTCAAGGGACCCTGCAATCATACATCAAGCAAAATCATGTACGTATTTCCCTGTTAAACGGCTTTCCAAGACTCGCAGGACTGCCCTTCTGGTTCTTGCTTGTAAATGACAAGACCACGATCACAAGCACATACGGAAGCATGACCGCAAACTCGTACGGGAACGAAATTCCAAGAGATTGGACAACCGTCTGGAACGTCTGGGCAAGGGAGAACAAAAGAGCTCCACCCATTATCTGATACGGATGCCAATGACCGAAATATACCAGAGCCACGGCTATGAATCCACGTCCACTGATAAGCTCGTCAGAAAACATCTTCGCCTGGGCAACCGACAGATAGGCCCCCGCAAGACCTGCAAGCATACCTCCCAGCATCAGGGATTCATAACGGGTGCGGTTGACGTTGATGCCCATGCTGTCTGCAGCCCGGGGGTAGGTTCCCACCGCCCTGACCTTCAGTCCCCACGGTGTTTTGAACAGTATGAAATAACTTACGGGTACAAACAGGAAGGCAAGATATACCACAAGATTATGGCTGAAGAAGATAGGTCCCAGAACCGGGATCTTCGACAAAACCGGTATTGGAAGATTGGGAATTCCAGGAATGGACTGCGTACCACCGACAAAGTATCTGAACAATGTGCCCGCGGTACCCACTCCGAACATCTGCAATCCTATGCCGGCAATGCCCTGAGGGGCACGGAAAGTGATCACCACCACTCCAAAAAAGAGCCCTAAAAGCGCCCCGACGGCGGCTGCGGCCACAAATCCAATGAAATTATACATCTGGCTGACAGGTCCGCCATGTCCGACAAGAAATGGTATGAGCATGCCGATGAAAGCTCCCATGGCCATCACACCCTCGCATCCGAGATTGAAAATGCCTGCTCTCTGGTTGAACATCTCTCCCAGGGATGCCAAAAGAAGCGCAACCGAAAACGGTATACACATGGAAAGGATATTGACAACTATGCTCATGCTTCAACCTCCTTTGCTTTTTTCATAAACAGAGCCTGGTATCTGCGCCATACACGGTCTTCAAAATATGTGTTTGACAGAACCATCTGAGCAGTGACTATGACGAGGATGATTATACCCTGCATGACATCGACTATATTCGCGGGAACCCCGACCCTTCCCGGGCACAATGTCGAACCATAGATCAACAGACCAAAGAAAAACGATGCAGGGATTATTCCAAGAGGATGGAGGCCGCCGAACAGCGCAACAACGACCCCGGAAAAGCCATAATTGTTTGTCACCCCCTCGATCGCCCGACGATGCACGCCTGCTACCTCTATTCCACCAGCAAAGCCGGCAAACGCGCCGGAGATGCACATTGCCGCAACAAGATAGAAAGGAACTGAGATCCCTCCATATCTTGCCGCCCGGTCCTGGGCTCCGGCGGCCCTCATCTTGAATCCTATCGTAGTCTTCCACATCAGGATGAAGATCATGACGGCGAGCAATATGGCTATTATGAGGCCATAATGCAGACGTCCGGAAATCCTTCCAAGCCACGCACTTTCGCTAAGCCTCATCGATTGCGGCGTTCCGCCGCCGCTCATCTTCTCCGCCGGATCCATCATGACGACGCGAAGACAGAAGGTATAGAACTGGGCCGCAATATAATTAAGCATAACAGTTGAAAGCAGCTCCGAAACCTTGAGCTTGGCCTTTAGAATGCCTGGTATAAAGCCCCATGCGGCTCCTCCTAAGACGGCAGCAAAGAGAGCCAAAGGTAAAAGCAGAGCTCGTGGAAGATCTGGCGCGGCAAGGGCGACTGCGGTAAAAGCCAGTATGCCCATCGCCATCTGGCCTTCGGCTCCGATGTTGATTATTCCGCTCCTATAGGCAACGGAGATGCCTATTGCGATTATGCACAGCGGAATCGCCCTGATCAGAACCTCGGTGATATGCAGGCTCCTCGTAAGCGGAAGGATGCATATCGTATAGAAGGTTTTTCCTATATCCGCCCCGATCACAAGGAGGATAACGCAGCTTAAGGCCATCGCGGCCAAAACCGACAATATTATTATTGCTATCTTATAGCCTATCTTGAAACCTTTAGTCATCTTGAGAGACTCCTGCCATGAGAATACCCAGGGTTCTTCTGTTTGCATCCTCCCGTGGTAATACCTTTTGGATGCGGCCCTTGTATATGACCGCGACGCGGTCTGAGAGGTTGATGATTTCGTCCAATTCCTCGCTGATCAAAAGGATGCCCACACCTTCCCTTCTCTTTTGCAAAAGCTGCTGGTGTATGAATTCAACAGCACCCATATCAAGCCCCCTGGTCGGGTATACGGCGATAAGGAACTTTGCCCCTCTGGTAAGCTCACGGGCAAGAATAACCTTTTGTATGTTGCCTCCGGAAAGGGACCCTCCTGCGGTATTTATTCCAGGGCTCCTTATATCGAAATCCTTCCTGAGGTCGGAGGCGTTCTTATCGATAGATCTCCTCTTGAGCAATCTTTTGATGGAGAACGGCTTTTTCTCAACATCCTTCAGCACCAGATTCTCCCTTATGGAGAAAGAGGGAACAATTCCTTCAATATTCCTTTCTTCCGGGATATATCCCATCCCGTTATCTATGACCTGGTTCGGATTCAGGTTGGAGATCTCCTTTCCATAAAAACTTATGGATCCCGATTCTGTTGCCCGGATGCCGTTTATCGCCTCGGCAAGCTCACGCTGTCCGTTTCCGCTGACTCCGGCAAGGCCTATTATCTCCCCGCTTCTGACCTGGAGACAGAGGTGGTCGAGAGCAAGGTTTCCCCTGTCGCCTTTCACGCAGAGGTCCTTTATATCCAGTACAACCTCTCCTCCCATATCCGGCTCTTCGTTCTTCGGCAGCTCAACCTCATGCCCTGTCATCTTCGCGGCAATCTCGCTGGACGAGTAATCATCGGTGTTGCCGCTGAATACGACCTTGCCATGCCGCAATATGGTGACCTTGTTCGAAAGGGCTTTGACCTCCTGCAGCTTATGGGAAATGAAAATGATGGATAGTTCTTTCGACATGTTTTTCAGAAGGACTATAAGCTCATCCGTCTCCTGCGGGGTCAAAGCACTCGTCGGCTCATCCAAAATCAAAAACTTCGCACCGAGGCTGAGAGTCTTAACAAGTTCCACCCTCTGCTGCTCGCCGACGCTCAGCTGCCATATATATGCATCAGGGTTTACGGCAAGGCCGTATTTCGTACTGACCTCAACAACCCTGTCACGCACCATTTTCAAATCGAGGATGCCATGTTTCCAGGCCTTCTTATAGCCCAGTGCGACATTCTCTGTAACTGTCATGTTCTGTACAAGCATATACTGCTGGTGAACCATGCCGAGACCCGCATTGAACGCATCCTCCGGTCCGCGGAACCTGACTTCCCTTCCATTGATGAGTATCCTGCCCTCATCCTGCTGGTAGATTCCCATCAGTATGTTCATCAGCGTGGTCTTTCCCGCTCCGTTCTCCCCTACAAGGGCCAGGACCTCCCCTTCTCCGACACTGATCGTGATATCGTCGGAAGCAAGCACACCGGGAAAGCGCTTTGTAATATGCTCCATTTTTAGGCTTGTTATTCTATTTTCCATATCCAAATAAAAATACTGAGATAATTAGCAAAAGAAATCCCGGGGGACCTGCCCCCGGTTATACAGATTAAAGGGTTGAATAATCAACGCTTGACCAATTCGAGAGAACTCCTGCATTGGCTTCAAATGTCTCAAGAGCCTCGTCGACAGCAGCCTTGGCTTCCGCAGGAACCTTATCCTCAAGAGCCGGGTTGTACTCGAATACGAATCCTCCGTTGTTGAAATTCATAGGAATGCATTCACCACCCTTTACGCCTGCTTCAAGCTTCTCGACAAGGCCGATGATGACAGCTGCATAATTGTAGGAAGAAGCGGCAAGACACTTTGCCTTCCCCTCTTCTGTTGTGAGCTGGGCAAGATCCTGTCCAAGCCAAAGTGCTGTCGGACTTTCAGCTGTTGCCCTGAGAGCACCGATTGCCTGCTGTGATGACCCGGTAAGCACATCCGCACCGTTCTGGATCTGGCTGGTCGCGATTTCTCCCGCCTTGACATAATCGGAGAAGGATCCCGAGTGGGTCACGAGAATCTTTGCATTCGGATTGACCTTCTGCACTCCAAGCACGAAGCCTCTGTTGTATCTTGCAGCATCACCTCCGTCAACAGGGCCTACAAGACCGACAATATTGGCTTTTGTGGTAAGACCGGCAATAAGACCGGAGAGGTATCCGGTTTCTTCACTTTCCGGCATGTATGTAAATACGTTTGCAGGTCCGATTTCACTGCTGGTTCCAAATGCGAATGATACATCAGGATATTCCTCGGCAAGCTCAAGAATGATGTTCTTGTACTGAGCGCCATGTCCGATGATGAGATCATACCCATCTGCAACATACTGTCTTGCAATCGAGCCTGCATCAACAACAGCCATCTTTTCCGAGTAGCTGTATTCGATTTTGCCGGGCAGCTGTTCCATCGCGGCTGTGATTCCGTCATGCATGGCCTGACACCAGCCCTTGTCGTCGATGGTGTTCTCAATGATAAGAGCGATCTTGATCGTGTCGTCGGACGATTCCTTCGTTTCCTGGGCGCCGCCGGCAAATACGCTCATGGCAAGCAACAGGACAAGAGCTAGAACTAATACTTTTCTCATAGCAAACCGCCTTGTTTACGGAAATAAGAGCAAACCCGTAAACGAGGCTTCTCCTTTCAAAGATTTAGAAGCACAGGCTTCTTATCCGTCAGGCAGGGATTTGCACCCCGTCAGCCTTAAGCCCTGACTATTTCATGTTTCTACTTTATTGATTATATCATCAAACGAAAGTCATATGGAATAAATTTGACAGCACTTTTGGCATGAATACGACAAAAAATTCCGTTTTTCCGAAATATGCACACCATATATTTGCATTAGTGATAAATTGCAACAAAAATATCATAAAATACAACCCATATACGACAAGATGGCAACAAAAAAAATTTTTACAAGAAAAGGACAAATAGATAAAATCATATCGATATTTTTTTATAAATATCTATATTACAATAAATTATTTTGCTTTTAAGTATTTTTCATGTTATCCTTAGCCATAACAAAGGAGGAATCAAATAATGATTGAAGCAATTTATGATACCAATGCAAGCCTGTTCATAGACTCGTGGCTGACTGCAGACATGCAGGAACAATACAAGGAATTCGAAAGCCATCTCAAGCCCGGGGCAAAACTCTTGGATGGAGGCTGTGGCAGCGGAAGAGATACCCTTTATTTTCTGCAAAAAGGCTATGACGTGAAGGCTTTCGACCCCTCCAAGGAGATGATCAAGTATGCTTCCGAGTTCACCGGTATAAAGATAAACGAAGGTAAATGGGAAGATTTGGATGCAAAGGAGGCCTATGACGGAATCTGGGCAAGCGCCTCGCTTTACCATGTATCCAGAGCGGACATGGCACCGACATTCAAAAAGATTTCCGATGCGCTCAAGAGCAAAGGCATACTGTTTGCATCCTTCCGTGACCGCCCGGATGATTTTGTGGACAGCGAAGGCAGAGCCCTTACAAGCTTCGACAAGGTCACATTCACCGATTTTTTGTCCACTATCGGATTGTTCGACATACTCAAGCTGGAAGAGAGGATCGACACGAGAAAGGACAAGAAAAACGAGAAATGGCTTTTTGCTTTCCTCCAGAAGAAGATCTAAACCAATAGCAGAAGAGACGTAGCACAAAGCGCGAAAATTATTGAGACTATCATCGGCTTTCTGAAGAAACTCGAAACGAAGGCCGCAACTATTCCCCCCAGCCCTGCATACCACTGGATTCCGAAGTCTGTCAGAGCAAGGGGGAATATCAATGCCCCAAGGGATGCGATCGGAAGAAGAAGCATGCACTTTTTCAGAAATCTAGGCATGTTATCAAGACCGTGCACAAAAAGCGGAACCATACGTGGAAGCATGGTAACGACAGAGCAGAGAAAAATCATAAGATACTTATTCATCGCCCAAAACCTCCTCGTCGGTATAGATGAATGCCGCAAACAGCATGGCTGCAATCATCGATATTATGAAGGAAAGGCCTGTCGCCATACCAAATACAAGAATGAAAAGGGAATTGAGGGCTGCAGAAACAAAAAGAACGGCAAAAACCTTCCAGTTGTTCCTCGCCTCCCCTCCCAAAAGGGAGGCGAACATCGCATACACTGTTATGACAGCTGCTTTCTGCACCACATCGGGAAGGAAATTCCCTGCAAGAAACCCTACCGCAGCCCCAGACACCCATCCGGAATACGAGGTGAAAATTAATCCGCAGATATATCTGAATGGAAGCTTTTTCCCTTTGAAGGAAGCTACGGCAAAATTCTCGTCAGTTACGCCAAAACCTGTGACAAGACGCTTGAACACGCTTTTCTTGTCCTCAAGATGGGAATAGAGGCTTGTGGACATGAAGATGTACCGGGTATTTATGAAAAAGACAGAAATCAGGATTTCCATCAGCAACGATCCCGCATTATAAAGGTTCATCATCAAAAACTGCCCGCTTCCAGAATAATTAGTAAGGCTTATGAGCACGGACTGAACGAAATTCAGTCCGCTGGTTCTTGTAAGCAGGCCGAAAGCTATCGCAGTGGTGAAATATCCGAGGAAGATCGGCAAGCCGTCCTTGATCCCCTCTTTAACCGTCAAAGAAGAATCCATGCGAACTATCTTAGCCACAAGGGATGATACTTTCAAGAACGGCCGGCTTTTCTTAATGACGATTCTCGATTATCATTTCTGCTGATGAATCTTTTAAGCGTAGAAAATCTTGAGAAAACGGTTAAGGACGAACCGCTTTTTTCCCACCTCACATTCGGGGTGGATGTTAAGGACAAGGTCGGGATCGTAGGAAAAAATGGAGCCGGGAAATCCACATTGCTGAAAATTCTCGCAGGAGTACTGCCTGCTGACGAAGGGAACATCAGCATGAAAAGCGGTACCGTAATTTCCCTTCTTGAACAAAATGTGGCATACGGCCCGGATGAAACCGTACGCTCTTATTTTTTCAAAGCAAGAAGCCCCTACCTTGACAAATTGGAAAAATATTATGAGGCGGCCGCATCCGGGGATGAAAAAACATACACAAGACTTTTCGACGAGATAGAAAAAGAAAATCTCTGGGACCTTGAAAGGTCATATCAGGCTTTGCTCGATGAGTTCTCCACAGGCTGCTCAATGGATGATCTGGTGAAAAACCTCTCAGGAGGACAGCAGAAAAAGATGGCTCTATCAAGGGCCTTGTCTTTGAAAGCGGACCTTCTTCTTTTGGATGAGCCGACAAACCATCTCGATATAAAAACCATCGAAAAACTCGAGGACATGCTTCAAAAGACCGACAAGACGGTGATCATAGTCACTCATGACAGGCACATACTAAACACGGTCTGTTCGGTCATCTTCGAATTGGACAGGTCATCTTTCTTCCTCCATCCGGGCTCTTTCCAGTCTTATCTTGAGAGGCGTTCGGAAAGAGTCATGATGCTTCAAAAGGAGCAGGACCGGATAAAAAATATACTGGAAAGGGAGCTTAAATGGCTTTCACGAGGTCCAAAGGCCCGCACGGGCAAGGACAAGAACCGCAAGGACCGCATCGACAGGATGCTTGGGCAGCAGGAGGATGTGCAGGATGAGAAGCAGAAGGATTTTTCAAGCAGGGAAAGAAGGCTTGGCAAGAAAATCCTCGAAATAAACTCAATCGGCAAAGGATACGACGGGAAAAAACTTTTCTCGGATTTCTCCTTTTCCTTTGTCAAAGGAATGAAGATCGGGCTTATCGGCGACAACGGAAGCGGCAAGTCCACACTGCTTGACATCATAACAGGAAAGCTTGCTCCAGACGAAGGATCTGTAGACATAGGAGTCAATACTGTATTCGGCTACTATGATCAGGCGGGACGTGACCTTTTCGGAGAAAAGACTGTGATGGAATACATACTCGACATCGCGGAAAAAATATGCCTTTCCGATGGGGAAATCGTTTCTGCCGCTCGTTTTCTAGAGCTGTTCGGATTTCCGCAAAGCATGCACAGATCTCCAATAAATCTTTTATCAGGCGGGGAAAGAAGAAGACTGTATCTCATTTCCATGCTCGTAAAAAACCCCAATTTCTTGGTACTTGACGAGCCGACAAACGATCTGGATCTAGCAACGATGGAAAATCTCGAGGAATACTGCACCTCATTTTCAGGCTGCCTTGTCATATGCTCACATGACAGAACCTTTTTGGATATTACAACCGACATGCTCCTTGTGATCGAAAATGGAACAATCTCCCTCTACCCCGGCCACTACAGCGAATGGAAGGACTGGAAAAAGGAAAAGGAAGACGAAACAAAAAAGGCCTCATCTGCAGGAAAAGAAAAAAAGGATACAAGGCCTGTTAGAGAAAAAAAGGGGCTAAGCTACAAGGAAAAGAAGGAGAAGGAATCTCTTGAATTGGAAATAGCTCAGCTGGAGGAGGAAAAAGCCCAGCTTGAGACATCATTTTCCACCATCTCCCCCGACGATTATAAAAAACTCAATGAAAATACATGCCGTTATCAGGAAATCGGCAAGCTCATAGATGAAAAAACCTCCAGATGGCTCTATCTGGAGGAATTGGATTCTTAAATCTTGTCCGTATCGTCTGAAATCAGCTCGACATCGTTTGATTTGATCGACACATGCTTTCTCAAGAACGGAGTCAATCCGAGGAATGTCTTTTTAAACTCCTCCTCGCTGTCCTTGAGCGCCGCCTGCCATATAGGACCGAATCCTGGGCTGTTCATCGTAAGGCGTTCGGCGGCAGTCTGATACACCTCCAGCCTCTGCAGTTCCTTCCTGCCGGGCTTCTGACTCATGGTCTGAAGCGATACGCGCAGGTTCTCGTTCTGCTTCTTGAGCGCTTCATTCTCGCTTTTAAGCTTTGTCAGCCCTTCACTTTCAAGCTCCATCCTGTCTGTAAGCATCTGCTTGAGACGGGCAATCTCATCCTTTGATGCTTTTTTTGCACTGGCATTCTTTGTTGCCAGTATTATTGCAAGGACCGCAGCTACAGCAAGTCCCACTATCAATCCGGTAAGAAAATCGTTCATATATCAAGTTTAAGACAATCGAAGCAAAAAGAAAATACATGGCATGACAATCCAATTCAAAATATGCACTTCACATTTTTTTTAAATCAATTTAATATTGACATAGTTTCCCCGGGTGGTGGAATGGTAGACACAAAGGACTTAAAATCCTTTGACCTTTTGGTCGTACGGGTCCGAGTCCCGTTCCGGGGACATCATACAACATAATAAGACAATGATAGCCAGGCGAATGTCTGGCTATTTTTTATTTTTTGAAATTACCAATATTCCATTAAAAATTAAGAAAATCTCTAATTAGTTTCTTTACTATCTAGAGGATAAGGATGTAAGCTAACGTGCTCCGTTACTCTCTAAGCTATCTATACGATAGCAAACATACGGAAGTACTATGCAACAACCTTGATTGCTTTCTAAGCTATCTATACGATAGCAAACCTTGACGACGCTATAAGCAAGGCATCTTCAATTTTCTAAGCTATCTATACGATAGCAAACGAAGTCAAAAAGGGACGATATCGTTCGGGTCTTTTCTAAGCTATCTATACGATAGCAAACTCTATCAGGCGACAAGGGTATACCGTTCGTGTTTTCTAAGCTATCTATACGATAGCAAACAGCTCCAAATTCGTAGTCAATCTTTTTTCGATTTTCTAAGCTATCTATACGATAGCAAACAATCGTAGCTATGTTGGAGAGCTTCTTCTCAATTTCTAAGCTATCTATACGATAGCAAACTCTCATCCCTTCCGACAGCTTACTTTGTCGAATTTCTAAGCTATCTATACGATAGCAAACTATCTCATCATTTCCTCAACACGCTTCAGGATTTTCTAAGCTATCTATACGATAGCAAACCTGTTCTCATGCAATATGAATTCATAACATCCTTTCTAAGCTATCTATACGATAGCAAACAGGCCTTGATCTATGTGCTGGCCGGATTCGCCTTTCTAAGCTATGCAATGTACGGCTTAATGGAGTGAACTTTTCGCTAGCGGCGGAGTGTCGCTTTCGGAAGCCACGGAGTATCCTTTTCGCTTAATCGGGAGCATTCGCA
>CASDPA010000006.1 GCA_949282255.1 uncultured Spirochaetales bacterium | reverse complement strand
GTTACACCTACGATTATCGGACAGGTTTTCATTTTTATGTATAGCTAAAGCTTTCCGGAACCTCCGTTCGAAACGGAGGTTTTCGTTGCACAAAAAAATATGGGGAAGGCTTCCGCCCTCCCCATATCTTCACTCGTTTTCAAGATCTTCGGGTTCTCCCCTGTTTACCTTCTTCATCAAAATGAATGCAATGAGCATGAATACCATGCCATACAGGAACAGGGCCGGATATCCGAAAATATCCGTCGCTCCTCCAGCCAGTGGAGGAGAGATGATCGAAGCAAGCTGGCTGAAGAAATAATACAGCCCCGTGTATATGCCCATGGTCGTGTAATCGGCCATCTGCCAGAGCATCGGGAAGGAATTTGTCACCACTGTAACCCAGAAAATGCCGAACAGGAACAAAAGCGCCCAGAACGAATAAAGGCGGAATGTAGGGTTCAGCCCAGTCAGGAACGCAGAATGCACGAACACAAGCGCAAGAATGATCACCAGGGCAAAAAGCGCCATACGTATAGTCTTCTTTCTTCCATGCTTATGGGCAAACCGTCCTGAAGGAACCGCAAAAATCGCATACGCCACCCCGACCATTCCGGAAGAGAGGGCTGCCGTTCCGGCGCTCGTTCCAAGAACCTCGGTGGTGTACTTGCCGACAAACGGGAGGATTCCCTGATATGCGATGAACCAGCACAAAAGCGATAAAAGGATATAAAGAGCGCTCTTTTCCTCTTCTGCGACAACAGCCTTCAGGCTCTTGAATATTGGTTCCTTGTTCTCCTTTGCCTTTTCCTTATCGGATTCTGAAACCTTGCTGTTCCTTTCCTTGACAAATATAAACAGAAGAACCACAGCAAGGATGACAAACAATGATGCCACAGGGAATGCCAGTATCTTATCCTTTGCACCAAGGCCGGGGACGGTAACAACCACATCCATCAGCCTTGCCAAAAGTATGGTGCCGAGAATCGTCGCAATCCCGCCCATGGTGTTTATGACACCGTTCGCCTCGCTTCTCAGATCACCGGGGACCATATCGGGCATGAGGGCCACGACAGGTCCTCGGACGGCCTGCTTTGAGATATTGAGCAGGAAGATCGTCACGACAAGGATTGCAAGCCCCTGGTAAGCGGTTATTGGGACAAGCCCGAAGAAAACCGCCGTAATGGGAAGCAATGTCACAATATAAGGCATCCTGCGTCCGATCCTTGTGCGGGTGCGATCACTGAAAGCGGAGAAAATTGGAATCAGGAATATCGCTAGGATATTGTCCAATGTCATTATCGCGCCTATCAGGCTGTTCTGTTCTATATAATATCCGAGGAATATCGGTACGTAATTGTCATAAAGCGGATCCATAAGTCCCATTGTGAAAAAACCCAATCCGATCAAGAATGTCGTCAGCCAATATCCCTTAAGGCTCTTCTTCTCTTTTTTCTCAGGCATAGCACCTCCAACAAAACCGATTCTAACATACCCTTCTTGATAATCGTAGGCTTTGATGATAGATATTTTACCGATATGGGCATAAGTTCGTTAAATCAGCTTGAAAAGCACCTCACTTTAACTCAGGAAGAGAGAAATTGGTTCTCTTTTCCTTCCACTCTTCCACTATTGGTGTCAGAGCACGTAATGTCCCTGATAAACAAGGACGATCCAGAAGATCCGATAAGAAAACAGTTCATCCCCACCTGTTTTGAGAATATGGACGATTTAGGTAATCTCGATCCGTTGGAAGAAGAAAAGCATTCGGAGACAAAGCGTCTCATACACCGTTATGCAAACAGGGCGGCCCTGCTGACCACCGACAGATGCTTCTCATACTGCAGGCATTGCTTCAGAAGAAGGTTCACATCAAATTCATCAGGGCCCATATCCGAAAAAGAACTTGAAGATGCTGCCGAATATCTGGCGGAACATAAGGAGATAAAAGAGGTCCTTCTCACAGGCGGGGACATGTTCACCCTATCCGATGAGCATATTGCAATGATGCTCAAGACCTTGAAAGAGGCACGTGCGGACATAATATACAGGTTATGTACAAGAGCCATCGCCACATATCCGGAAAGATTCACAAAAGAGCTGTTTGAAACCCTGGAAGGCTATAACTGGGGGGCGCCTTATTATCTTATGACGCAATTCAACCATCCTAGAGAAATCACAAGTGAAACAGAAGGGATCATAGCATCGTTTTTAAAGCTTGGAATCATTCCTATGAACCAGGCGGTGCTTTTAAAGGGTGTCAACGACAGCGTCGATGTGCTTGAAGAGCTTTCCAACAAGCTGCTTGCGACAAGAATAAAGCCCTACTATCTCTTCCAAGGAGACCTTGTGAACGGAACAGAACACCTCAGGGTAAAAATAGAACACGGCCTTGAAATGGAAAAAGAACTGAGAAAAAGGCTCTCTGGACTTGCAATGCCCCAATACACGATCGATCTTCCAGAAGGCGGTGGCAAGGTTATTCTCACCCATGATTACACAAAAAGACATGAAAACGGGAAATGGATATTCACCTCCCCGTATGGAGGAAGCAGGGAATACCCTGAGAAAGAATAAAAAAAACCCTTTCCCCAAAAGAAGAAAGGGCTGAAGATAAATTGGCTGCCAATCAGTTCATCAATCCATCCAAAACACGCCTGATCTCAGCTCTTCTGATATCATCCCTGTCTGCAGCATAATCGTCCGAGGACACTTCGGAAGAAGGATTTGCAAACGAGAATGCTGGCTTGCTGATCAAGACCTGCTGCTCCTGCGGCTGGGCATCGACAGTCTGCACGGAATAAGCGGCCGGAGCCTCCTCAACAACAGTCACAGGCGATTCGGCATACTTCTCTTCCAGCCTTGCCATGACTTCAAGAACAATGTTCTCAATAGCCGCATATGTATTTTCTTTATAAGAATCAAGTCCGTCAAAGGTCTTTCCACCTTCAGCTCCGAGCGCACCAACAATATCGGAGGAAACCTGATATACGATGCGGTCATAATCGGTATCACCTGTCTTGCGTCCGCTTGCCTGCACGAGGTTTTCAGCAACATTGCTTGCAACAAGCGAAAGAAGCGCATCCTTGTTCTGGTCGAAATAGGCTTCAAACTCCTGCTTCACAGAAGCAATGGAAGCATCGATCATTGCCTGGACCTGCGGCTCATACACGGCAACCGCATCATCTATTGCGGAAGAAATCATGGCTTTCACTTCCACTTCGGCATCGGATACGGCATCAGCTATCTTCTGGTCGACAACAGCTTCAGCATCGGCAACAGCCTGATTAATGCTGTTTTCAATCTGCTTTTCCACAGCAGAAAGTATATCGGCTTCCAAGCCTGCTCTTAACGAATCCACCTGCGAATACACAGCATCAGTGATATAAGAAGCATACTCAGCTTCTTTTTCTGCCAAAATTCCATTCACCACTTCTTCAGTCCTGGAATCGATAGCTCTGAGGATAGCTTCCTGATCCGCAAGGATGGAATCGACCACTCTCTCGGAAATGCTGTCGATGAATTCCTCGGGGAGATTGGCGATATAAGCCTCTGCATACTGCTCCACATAAGCCGGAACCGAAGATGAGACACGCTCCGCAACGCTGTCTAGGAACGACTGGTCTGCAAGAAGGGCATCTGCCACCTCATCCGCATCCAAACCGCTTTCTGCTGCCTGGCTATTGGTTTCAAGCGGCTCGGGAACATTCACGAGCTGCTCGTTCTGACGTTCTCTTGCCTGGGCAAGAATCTCATCCTCATACCCCGGACGGACCTGCCAGATGAAGGCGAAAAGAAAGATCGCAAGAACTACTGAAAATGACAAAAGGATATATCTTATCTCTTTACCCATAATCAACCTCTGTTTATGATACTACCACAATAATCTTCCACTTGTCGATAAAGTTGTTTTTTTTCGTGGTCGTTTATAATTTTAACAATCTTTTTGCCAAAGGTTTCAAAATCCGGATAAATATCTTTCTGATTCGCCTCCCTCTTGGCAAACGAAGCTTCGTCGATACCATCCCGAAGGGCCGCACGGTGTGCTCTTATCTCAAAAGGGGCATCCACAAAAACGATCTCATCGCAAAGGTCGACAAGATCCAGACGAACCAGGATGGCCGCATTTATAACCACCACATCTCCCTTTTCCAGCCCCTCTTTCACCAGCCTCGCAGTTTCAGCTCTCATCCACGGGTGGCTTATCTGTTCAAGTCGTGCAAGATTTGAAGGGTCGGAAAAAACCAGCCTGCCCAGGACCTTCCTGTCAACCTTTCCATTGACAACCGCCGATGGAAAACTGCTGCATATCCTGCTGACATTGGCATCAAGGGCCACATGCCCCAGATGATCCTCATCGATGACGAAAAAGCCTTTCTGCCGGAAAATTGATGCTACCTCATCCTTTCCTGCGCAGGATCTTCCTGTAAGCCCGATAACCATCAGTGCATATCCCCCCAGCATTCAGCAATCTCAACGCTTGCTTTTATCGGAACGGAAAGGCTTGTCGAGCTTTCCATTATCTTCTTGATCCTAAAAGCCATCTCATCTGCCGCATCTACAGGAACCTCGAAAATCAGCTCGTCATGCACCTGCAGCACAAGACAATCCAAAAGGTCACTGTCCAGGGAAAGCATTGCGCGCTTCATAACCTCGCTGGCAGTTCCTTGGATCACTGTGTTTACTGCAACCCTTTCAGCTGCCTTCTTTTCCGTCTTGTTGACGCTACGGATCCCAGGAATACGACGCCTGTGACCAAAGAGCGTGGTCACCGCCCCGTCCTCCTCCGCCTTTTTCACACATTTTTCGACAAATTTCCGTATCGCACCATAACGCTCGAAATACCGGTCGATGAATGCAGCGGCATCGGATCTGGAAATTCCAAGCTCATTGGACAGCCGGAAAGCCGACATACCGTACATGATGCCGAAATTGATTGTCTTGGCAATCCTTCTTTCATCGGCGCTAACCTCGGAAACATCCTTGTTGAATACCAGTCCTGCTGTATATCTATGTACATCCTCGCCGCTCCTGAAAGCCTTGCAGAGCTCAGGATCGGACGACATATGCGCAAGCACAACCAACTCGATCTGCGAATAATCGGCTGAAATATAAGTATGTCCGGGCCTTGCCAAAAAAGCGCTCCTGATCATGCGGCCTTCGGCGGTGCGTACCGGGATGTTCTGTAAATTCGGATTACGGCTGGAAAGTCTTCCTGTTGCAGTACCCGTCTGCAGGAAGCTCGTATGGATCCTTCCATCACTACCCTTCAACGTGGGTAAAACATCTATGTAGGTGCTTTTAAGCTTGGAAAGCAGACGGAAATCTAGGATATCGGTTATGATCTTCTCGCCTGTTGACCTCAAGGACTCCAAGGTATCAACATCTGTGGAATACCCGCTTTTGGTCTTTTTCCCGGCCTTGAGCCCCTTTTCCTCAAAAAGCACTTTAGCAAGCTGCTGCGTGGAATTTATATTAAAGACATGGCCGGCATCGGCATATATGTCTTTCTCAAGCTTTGCGACCTTCTCGTCCGTATCCTTCTTCAAGGCCTCCATCCTTTCATCCGAAAGGGAAATGCCGTTCATCTCCATTTTCACCAAGACCTTGATCAGAGGAAGCTCGATCTCATCCATCACCTTCAAAAGTCCCTCATGGGCAAGCCTGCCTTCAAGAAGCACATACAAGCGGTATGCCAGATCGCTGTCCTCAGCGCCATAGTCCAAAGCCTTATCAAGGGGGACGTCGGAGAAATCACAGCCTTGAGAAACCACATCCTCATAGCGGATCGTAGCATAATCCAGATATCTGGAAGCAAGATCATCAAGGTTGAACTGCGCCCTATCCGATTCAAGCAGCCACGATGCGAGCATGGTATCAAAATGGACTGCGGCTATCCCGATTCCCAGGCTCTGAAGAATCTCAAGATCGTATTTCAGATTCTGTCCGACCAAACGTATTTTCCCTGAAGAAAAGTATTTTTTGAAAAGCGCAACCACATCTTCAAGAGAAAGGTATTCCTTGCCCTGGCTTAAAAGAGGACAGTAATAAGCTTTCTTCAATTCATATGAAAAAGAAAACCCAACAAGGGACGAATCGATCTCAAGCCCTGTTGTCTCAGTATCGAAAGCCATAATGGCACCATGGGATTCGATACATTGCTCAAAATGTTTTTCTATCTCCCTGATATCGGTCAAAAGACAGTATGAACCTTTGCCAAGAAACCTCTTATCCTCGGTGGCTGTCGGCTTTACCTCTGCAGCTATTTCCTTTTCAGCCGTCCGCACACCTATCTTCTTGACAAGCTGGCTCTGGCCGTATTTGATGAAATCGTCTTTGGCGTTTTCCTTCCTAATCCTTGCAAGAGACAGGTCCTCAAGATTGAAATCCTCGTCAAGCGCATCAAACGAAAGGGTTATGAGCACCTTCGACAATTCGGCCGACTCCTTTCCATCTTCAAGCCTTTTCCTGACACTCGCACTTATCCTGTCAAGCTTGCGGTATATGCCGTCGATGCTCACGAATTCAGCAAGAAGCTTCACAGCACCCTTTTCCCCGATTCCCTTGACTCCCGGGATATTGTCTGCACTGTCTCCGATGAGGGACAGATAATCTATGATCTGCTCGGGATAAACACCGAATTCCTGATATACCTCATCCCTTTTAAAAAGGCTGTAGCTCCGCTCTCCTTTCTTAGGAGGACGAAGGGCAGAGACATGCTCTCCCACAAGCTGCAGCAAATCCTTGTCGCCGGTGAACATCACAGTATCAACGCCATTTTTTGAAGCGATGCGCGTCAGGCTGGCAATGACATCGTCAGCCTCATATCCCGGCTTGGACAAAACCTTGACGCCCATTTTCTCAAGTGTTCCCTTGATAAGCGGGACCTGGGCATGGAGATCCTCCGGGGCCCTGTCCCTGTTGGCCTTGTATTCCGGATAGAGATTATGGCGGAATGTTGGTTCCTTCTCATCCATGGTCACTGCCAGATAATCCATCCCATACTGGCTGATAAGAGCTAAAAGTGTATTGAAGAATCCGAAATAGGCGCTCATATTATGCCCCTGCCCATCGGTCAGGGGATGGCTGAGGAATGCAAAATATGACCTGTATATGAGCGAATAGCCATCTATCACATACAATTTCTTATCGGAAACGAAAGTGGTCTCATCTTCAACCTTTTCATTCTTTTCTCTGATGATCCTCTTTTCTATATCCTCTTTTTGCTTTGATCTTTCTTCCTCCAGTCTCTTCTGATCCAGCTCCTCGTCGCTGAAAAGTTCCAAACCCATTCAAACCTCCAACACCAGATTATCATATGCGCTTTCTATTCCATAAGATCCGTACAACCTGTTTATATCCTCATACGAGGTCTCATGATTTATATGTGTGAAGTAACATTTTTTCGCGCCTATTTTCAAAAATGCCTCCAAAGCCTGATCGAAAGAAAAATGTGTCGCGTGAGGTCTCGCTCTGAGCGCACCAAGAACAAGCACCTCAACCCCTTTCAAGGCAGAGAATGATTTTTCGCTGATTTTGGACACATCCGTAACATACGCGAAATTGGAAAACCTGTATCCTAATATCTGATGACAGCCATGCATGACAGGAATCGGCATTACGCGTAGTCCACCTATTTCCACAGGACGGTAATTTTCCACCTCATTCGCATCAAGCAGCGGAAGACCATAGTTGTCGTCATAGTACCTGAAGGCATACGGAAACTTTTCCTTGATATCTTTTATCGTATCGGCATTGGCATAAATGGGTATCCTTCGATCCCGGGTGAACACCCTCAGATCATCAAGCCCCATCAGATGATCGGAATGGGAATGGGTATAAAGCACCGCATCAACCCTCTTGAGCCCCGCCCTTATTCCAGCAAGACGGAACTCATACCCCGTGTCAACAACTATGCATGAACCATTTGCCTCCACCAATATCGAAGAGCGGTATCTCTTATCATGCATGTCCGAGGAGGTGCATACAGGACAGGAGCAGCCCAAAACAGGAATACCATGGCTCGTGCCGGTACCCAGAAACGTTATCTTCAAATCGCACCTTCTTCTTCCAGATACGAGAGCAATCCCGCAATCTTGTCATCCACCTTTCCGGTCAAGGCCGACATGATGGCCTTGTTCGAAAAGATTTCTTCCATGCTCTGCCCTGTTTCGGAAAGATATCCGCCCACAGCATTGATCAGATTTCTGCCATCTGCGGTGTCGGAAATCGCTTTTAGATCGAGATTGAAACCACCTATCATGCCAACCGAACCAATAAGGGTCCTGCCTTTTGCTGTATTGAAAAAGGAAAGGACCTCCTGCCCCTCCTCAGTCAAAGCAGGAAGCTCCTCCTGCTGGACCTCATCTTGAACCAGGACACTCTCATCCACGGTCTCAGCCTCATTGCTCTCTTCCTGCACCAGCACATCATTTTCCTGTACCTCTTCAGCCAATGCAGGAGCAGAGGACTCAGGCGCGGTCTTTTCAAGAATCATGTTCAAAGTCTCAAGAGGCTCCTCCTTGGAAGACCTGTAGGAAATTCCGAAGGTCTGCTCGGAAATATCCGGGAAGAGGAAATATAAAGCAAAAAAAACTATGCTTGTGACAAGCACCAATATGATGGTGGAAAAAAATATCTTAAGCGTATCACCCATATATGACCATGATAAAACAAAATTGCCTGAGAAAAAACCTCAGGCAACATAAAAAGAGGAAACAGACTCAAACCAGGCTGAAGAGCACGCCTACACTGAAGGTGCTTGACTTCACCGATGGGATGAATTCCTTATCCCTGATCGAACCTTCACTAGGTATGTCCCAGTTTGCAACTATTTCCACCGGATCGATGATAAAACCAAGGCCCACCCTGTAGATCAGATTGGAATCCTGGAGCACATCGCCGAACTTTTCCATGGGCTGACCGTTGACCGACCATTGCCCGCCTTGCACCATGAACGGCATTCCGATTCCGGCTCCGAGGCTGATCCTGGCAAAATTGAAAAGCTTCATATACAAAGTTCCAACAGCCTTGGTGTTAAGCACCACGGCATCTGCAGGGAATCCCAGATCCATTGAGACATCGAGACCAAGGAATAAGAGGTTCATCCTGATATCGGGACCAAAAACAAAATTATCCCATTTAAACTGTATCCCCTCATCCTCGATTGTTGCGTAATTGTTCTTATATCCGACATTTACTCCCATCTGAAGAATGTCCGCGAACATCACCGCAGGCACAATAACCAGTAAAATACAAAAAACAATAAGTTTCTTTTTCATATCACTACTCCTATTAATCCTGAAACAAAAACAACTGTATACTCAAAAGGTTTCACCTATAAGATCGAGCTCATTCAGCCAGGCAGATGCGGATGCGTCGCTCGGCATCCTCCAATCCGACCGGGGGCTGAAAGTCACACTACCAACCTTAGGCCCGTCAGGCAGGCAATTACGCTTGAACTGCTGGGCAAAGAACCTTTTCACAAAAACCCTGAGCCATTTCATTATCATATCCTTGGAATACACATCACAAAAAGCATATTCGGCAAGCCTGCAGATCTTTGCCGGGGCAAAGCCGAAACGCACCATATAATACATGAAGAAGTCGTGCAGCTCATAAGGTCCCACTATGTCCTCGGTCACCTGGCTTATCCGGCCATCCTTTGCAGGGAGCAATTCGGGTGAGACAGGAGTTGCGAGAATATCCTCAAGGACATTCGCCTCAGGCCCATTCTGGGAAGCAACATAGGAAACGATATGCCTGACAAGGGTTTTCGGAATGGATGCATTCACGGCATACATGCTCATGTGATCCCCGTTGTATGTGGCCCAGCCAAGTGCGAGCTCGCTCAAGTCCCCGGTACCGACAACAAGCCCGCCGGTTGAATTGGCGACATCCATCAAAACCTGCGTCCTTTCCCTGGCCTGCGCATTTTCATACGTCACCGAAAGGTCCTCTGGATCCTGTCCAATATCCCTGAAATGGGATAATACACTCCTTTTGATATCTATGGTCCTGAAAGAAACCCCAAGAGCGGAAGCAAGCTTCTCCGCATTGCCTTTCGTTCTTTTTGTCGTTCCAAAACAGGGCATGGTGATGGCAATGATATCCATTCTATCCCGTCCAAGCATATCGATAGCACGGACAGATACAAGAAGGGCGAGTGTGCTGTCCAATCCTCCGGAGAGCCCCACAACAAGCGATTTAGTGCCTGTATGGATAATCCTTCTCTTCAGTCCGACAGCCTGAAGGGAAAGAATCTTCTCGCATCGGCTTTTCTTCTCATCCATGGCCGATGGCACGAATGGAAACATTCCGATCTTTCGGGTGAGCACGGTATCGGAGAAAACAAAATCAAAATCGATGAACGAATACGACGGGTCGCAGTCAGGCTTGAACGTTGTCAGCCTCCTGCGTTCATAATCAAGCTTGTCGACATCGACTTCGGAAACTGTCAAGGATTCCAAAGCGAATGCCCCCTCTTCCAAAATGGCCCCGTTTTCAGCAATGATATTGCTTCCTGCAAAAACCATGTCGCTGGTGCTCTCACATTCGGAGGCATCGGCATAGATATATGCCGAAACAGTTTTTGCAGAATGCATCGCAACCAGATTCCTCCGATACTCATCCTTTCCCACCACTTCATCGGATGCTGAAAGATTGGCTATGATCTGTGCTCCGTTTGCAGTATGGGATGAAGAGGGGGATACGGGAACCCACAGATCCTCGCAGATTTCTGCGGCTATCAGAAATTTTCCAGCCCTATGGATTATCTTGTTGCCCATCAGGCATCCGTCATCAAGACGCACATTTTTTTCCGGAGAAGGGAAAAACCATCTGTTTTCCTGGAATTCCGCATAGGAAGGCAGATAGGTCTTTGCAGTATAAGAGAGGATTCTGCCATCCTGTACTGCCACCGCAGTATTATAAAGCTTGCCTTTGTAAGAAAGGGGATATCCGACAAAAGAAAGCATATCGCTGCCTTTTGTATGCTCTGAATATATTTTCAGAGCTTTCTCAGCCTCCTTCTGCAATATTGAAGAGAGAAAAAGATCCTGGCAGGTATATCCTGTGATCGAAAGCTCAGGGAACACAAGAATCTTCACTCCAAAGCCTTTTGCGAGATCAAAAAGCTCCATCATCTTGCCCACGTTGAACATGGGATCGGCGACCTTAAGCTCCGGGCTGGCCGCAGCCACTTTGATAAATCCGTCCTTCATATCGGCAATTATATTGTATTTCCACATAAAAATACACTCTTATGGCACCACCGTCAAAAACACGGAACAGACTTCATCAAACAAACATTTTGCCTTAGAACAACACCCATGCTATATTTAATAGAGAAAAGATGAAACATCGTTTTGATGTTGAAAAAGAGGTTGCCCGGCCATAACAAGGGCTTGAGCAAAGGGAGGAAAAAGTGACACAGACAATATCATTGTCCGGGCTATGGAAACTGAGCCCATGCCAGGATGATGCAGTCAAAAAATATACGACATTCTTCGAGAAACACAAATATCTTGAGATAAACACCGCAAACAGCATATATACAGAACTCATCGCTGCAAAGGCGGTAAGCGAGAAGATCAGATACCTCAGCGATATGAAGTGGACCATAGAGAGGAAATTCACCATACCAGACAAAACAGGATACTGTGTATTGAAAATGCCGGAGGCCCTGCAGCTCGAGATAAATGGGGAGAGACCGAAATCGGAAGATATCACGTCATTGCTAAAAAACGGGGACAATACCATAAAAGCAGTTGTGAACACATCTTTCTGTGGGGAAGCATCCCTTGTGCTTACTGACACTGGCGTAATATATTCCGCACATCTCAAGCCGCGTCATGAAAATGGGAAATGGATCATAAAGGCGGAAATCGATTACGGGTCCTTCTCCAAGAGGAAGACTGTGCTTGGACTGTCATTGCTGGGAAGATCCAAAACCATCGATATAGAGCTCAATGAAGAGCGCAAGCTCATAGAGACAGAGCTGGAGATCGAAGACAGTTTGGTGGAATGCTGGAACATTGCAGGACATGGTAAGCAGATACTTTACACCGCAGAACTGGAATTGGGAGAGGAAAAGCTCGACAGAAGGGTTGCCTTCCGCACCATCGAAATCATCGACGGCGTACTGTATGTGAACGGAAAAGAAACCTTTGCAAAAGGCGCAGTCTGGCCTGTCATGGCGCATCATGACCAAAGGAGATATGAGGACCTGCTGCTTTCGGCGGCAAAAGCGAACATAAACGTGCTGTTCATCACCAGCGGCCATGAAAGCCATATGTTCTATAACATAACCGACAGGCTTGGAATAATTGTCCTGCACCCCGAATCGGTCGAAGGATATCCATATCATCCCTCCTTCATGCATGGCAGCATAAACTGCGACATATTCGATGCCACAGCAAGGAAGGACAAAGGGTATCTGGGCTTGTTTTTGGATGCGATAGATCTGGAACGCTGGGTCTTGAAGACAAGAAGCTGCAACACCAACCACGGAGTGGTGTACGACAACCTGCTTTCAACAGTGGCCATGAATGGGTCCTGGAAGCCCAGCCACTATGCGGCCCGCAGATTCTTTGCTGATCTCGTTCCGATCATGTTCATCGAGAACGGCATGCTCTCGGTATTCATCTCCAACGACGGGGACAAGGATGAGGATGTCGAGATTTCAATCAAGTTCATGGAGTATTCGGGACAAAAAAGGCAGAAGCAGATATACAACACCAAAGTTCCAATGCACAGCGCGGTCAAAATCAAGGATATCGATTTGAGGGGGCACGACAGGAAAAAAGAATTCGTGTACGTCAAATTGAGGACCTTCGACCTTCACAGGGAACTGACCCTCCTTCTTGATGAGATCGTGGATTGCGCCTATCAGGAACCAGGCTTGGAATATTCGGTCAGAAAGATAAACGGGAAATCGTTTTCAATCAGGATAAAATGCCAGAAGCCTGCATTCGCGGTCCACTTGGAGATGGAAAACATCCCAGGCCTGTTTTCAGATAGCTTCTTCGAGGTGCGCCCATCCGGAGAAAAGAGCGTTGTATTCAATTCCTATTCGGAAATAAGCGAAGAGGACATAAACAGGAATCTGAGGATATACGATATCTACTCGGCACTTAAGGAACAAAATCTCATATAAGGTGAAGCCTGGAATCAATCCAGGCCAAGCTGTTTTTTAAGGTTTCCGTCATACTCGGGAATGGCACCCGCATGCTGAACGACATAATCGGCAAGCATCGATGCTTTCGCCAAAGCATCGGGAACGCTGTCGCCTTTTGTAAGGAAGAACAAGAATCCTGCCGATAGGCTGTCCCCCGCCCCCACCGTATCGACAACGGATACCTTCTTGCTGCCCTGGTGGTATACACCCTTCTCATAATATATGTCGGATCCCGCCTTTCCCCTGGTAATAAGGACGGCTTTCAAGCTATAAAGATCCATCAGGGAAGAAACAGGGTTATCGCTTTCAATCCCAAGAAGCTCGCATACTATCGGGACCTCCTCATCGTTCATCTTGAGGATATCGGCCTTTTCAATCCCATGCCTTATTATTTCGGCATTGTAAAAATCAAGTCTGAGGTTCACATCGAAGAAAACCACTTCCGCTTTGATATTGTCCAATAGATACTCGAGGGTGCTGCGCGAGACTTTGTTCCTTTGCGCTAGGGAACCGAAAACAAACACATCCCACCGCATTGAGCTTATTTCACCCTTTTCTGCTTCAGAAAGGACAATCTTATCCCATGCGCTCGGATCATCGAACCTGTAGGAAGGGATGCCATCCTTGAGGCTGACAAGGGCACGGCCGGTGATCCCATCCTCATCGACATGGACAAACCGTCTGTCGATGGAAAGCTTGTCCATAGCTTCAACGGTAAGCTTTCCAAGCTCGTCATTGCCAATACAGCTGATTACCGCGGCATGTCCTCCAAGACGGGCAAAATGCCCAGCAACGTTCAAAGGTGCACCACCCAGCGTCCTCTTTTCACCAAAAACATCCCAGAGAACTTCTCCAAAACATAGACAATCCATAACAACCTCCAAAAAAACGGTCTGAGGCCTACCTGGCCAGCACAGTGCTTCCCCTCTCCACCAGGTGAACATCCACCACCACGCTCGTCGAAGAGAAGCTGCGGGTCTTGATGGACGACAAGAGCGAGCCTACGGCAAGTGATGCCATCTCATCCACAGGCTGATGTATCGTCGTCAGTTCGGGAGTGGTCAAAACAGCGATGATGGAATCATCGAATCCGACAATCTTGAGTTCTTCTGGAACCGCAATCCCCCTTTTTGACGCCATCTTTAGGGCCTGAGCCGCTATCATGTCTGAAGAGCAGAACAGACCGTCCATGCCTGGATTCTCATCAAAAACCCTGGCTAAAAGCTCAAAATAATCCTGCTGATGGAAATCCTCGCTGTCCGCCTTGTATATCCTGGTTTCAAGACCAAGCTCGCGGCAAGCGTCTTCAAATCCACTTTGACGGGCATCTGCCGGCATCGGATAATCCTGCGCACCATAGACATAAACTATGTTGCGCGCCCCCATCTGATAAAGATGACGGCATGCCAGCCCTCCACCCTTATAGTTGTCACATTCTATGGAAACCGACGAATTCTTCCTGCTGCGCTCTATGGATACGACAGGAACATCGAGATCCGAAATCCGCATGGCCTCGAAATTTCCAGAACATAGGACAATGCCGGCAACCCTGTTGCGCTTGCATTCCCTCAACAGCTCGCTTTCCTTCTTTCCATCGCCGTCGGAAATGAACAAAAGAAGCTGGTACCCCCGGCTCTCAAGCTCATTTTCTATCGCAGAAAGAAGAGAAGCGAAGAACGGGTTGTCCAGAAGCGGGAGTATGACTCCTATTATGTTTGAAGACGATTTGCTCAAAGATCTTGCTATGGCGTTAGGCTGGTAATTCAGCTTCTTCATGGCATCATCAACCTTTTTACGTGTCTTCTGAGAAATATATCCTCTGTTGTTCAAAACCCTGCTCACCGTTCCGATGCTCAACCCGGTAAGCTCTGCGACATCCTTTATGGTAGCCATATCTTTCCAACCTGATTTTTAAAAGTTTTATACACTGACAATTTTCCCATACTTCATTTCTTTTCGCAAGGAAAAAAGTGATTGAATGTTAAGCGTTTGATATATGCATAATATCACATTTCAGCAAATATTTATAAAGCCTTGCAATACAAGACAAATAAAACAATATTTTGTTATATAATATAGTATTATTGAGAAGACATCCATAACCTCAATCCCCTTGTAACTTTTAGGAAAAGAAACAATGGTTGAAATAATCCGGGTTATCCGAATGAAGATGCTATATTCAACGGTTAGCGTGCAAAAACTCATGCAAAGAAAAAAATGATGCCGGGATCAACGAAACCGGCACCACCTGATAGGAGTTAAGTTATGCAAAAATGAAAAACTGAACACAAGTCTCATTTTCGAGGGAAAATCCCTTTTCCTTTTTGTTATTATAACCTGCAAAACGGCAATAGCAAAACAATTTCTCATCTTCAGCGCCGATCGAGGATGAACACCGTCTCCTCGTGACTTGAGCCAGGATAAAAATCGAAAAGCCTTGCAGAAACAACTGAATAAGCTTTTGCAAAAATGGCCAGATCGCGTGATGCGGTTATGCTGTCGCAAGAGACGTAGATTATCCTTGAGGCACCAAGGCTTGAAATAATGGAAGGAACACCTTTTGCAAGCCCGACCCTCGGTGGGTCGACAATCACCGTATCGACATTGATTGAGATTTTTTTTGCAAACAAGGCCGCATCCTCCGTAAAGGAATGTGCCGAAGGAGCATTGATTTTGGAAAGGGCGAGACACTCCTTCTGCCTTTCCACCGCATAAACCTTTCTATCTTCACCTTCAAACAGCCTGGAAAAGGTTCCCACCCCACTGTAAAGATCGACCACAACATTCCCGACAGTATTGTCATGAACAAAAGAAAGCAGGTCGGGTAAAAGCCTCAAGTTGCTCTGAAAGAAGACTTCCGCGCTCACTGCATAGCCGCAAGCAAAAACCCTTTCCCGGCCCAATGAAACACACCCAGAACCTTCCTGCATCGGAATCTCGACGCATCCACTATCCCTATTGAGCCCTTTTTCTATCATCAGTGTCCTTGCCCGTTTGATCAAAAGGTCTTTTTCGGAAGAAAGAAAGCTCCCCAGCCTGGCCGAAAGTGCAGGACAAAAGTCGACGTCAACCAGCGTTCTGCTGCCTCTTGCAAGGAAGCCGGCCCTTTTAAGCCTCGGATCCACATGTATCCGGCCCCGTCCGCGGTATCTTTCAAAGGATCCGTACACAGGTGGCTCGAAAACCGGCATATGCTCCAATGCTGCAATCCTTTTCAGGTTGTCTTCCACCGCCTGCTGCTTCAGCTCTGCGGAGGTCTTCTCATCAACGATCAGAAAGTCGCAGCCACCGCAGATTCCGTAAAGTGGGCATACAGGATCGATGCGCAGAGGGCTTTTCTCAAGCACAGAGCCACAGGAAGAGATGACCATGGAACCCTTTTCTTGCACCTCATCCTCCAGAACAAGCTCTCCAGGAAGGGCATTTGAAACGAGATGGACCCTGCCATCTCCGTCATGAGCAAGGCCATATGCCCCATTGACATATTTCTCTATCCTTAAAGCCAATTCTCAAGCTCCTCCGCATAGGAGGCGATGATGGAAATACCCTCCTTCCAAAACATCGGATCCTCGATATCCATTCCAGCCAACAGGCCGACAGATACCGCATCCTGCATTCCTGTCTTGAGAAGCAGGTTCCTATATGAAGATGCGAAAGCTGAGGAGCCTCCGGCCCGTTTGAACAATCCGAGCGCGAAAAGCTGTCCAAATGCATACGGATAGTTGTAGAAACTGAAAGCCTCGCTGTAGTAATGGCCCTTCACAGCCCACATATAAGGATGCTTTTCGCCTACGGCATCCCCGTACGTCCTACTCTGGGCATCAAGCATCATGGAACAGAGCTGAGCTGCGGAAAGTTCCCCATCCATCCTCTTTTCAAACAGATCCTTTTCAAAATAAAACCGCGAAAGGATGTCCACACATACCTGAGCCGCCGAAGAGACGAACTGCTCGATCACCGGCAGCTTCTCTTCTTCCTCAAGCGTTTTCAAAACCTCGGTGAAAACCACCGTTTCACCAAAAATTGAAGCTGTCTCGGCAAGCGTCATGGGATAATCTGAAAGCAGGACGGGAAGATCACTGACGACATGATCGTGATAGGCATGCCCAAGCTCATGGGCAAGAGTGGCGACGCTGTCATAAGAATAATCATAATTGCACAGCACCCTGGAAACCTTACTTTTTCTGAATGCGGTATCATAGGCTCCACCGACCTTGCCTTTCCTCGGTTCCGCATCAATCCAACCGTTTTCAAACGCATTTTTGGCAAAGCTTCCCATTTCCGCAGAAAATTTCGAATATGATGAGACTATGATATCCTCTGCTTCCTTGAACGAATACTTTTTTCCACTTTTGCCGACAGGTGCTGTAATATCGTACCATTCAAGCCTATGAATACCGAGAAGCTTGGCCTTTACATTGAAATATCGGCGGAACATGGGAAGAGAAGACTCCAATGCCGCAATAAGTGCATCAAGCGTCCCTACCGTCATCCTGGAAGAAAACAGGCTTCTTTCCAGGGGGCTCTTCCAACCCCTTCTCCTTTCCAATGCCAAGGTTGTACCCTTTACCCCGTTGAGGCTATATGAAAGAGCTGTCTCATGCTCCTTCAAAAGGCGGAGCTCCCTTTCAAACGCATTTTTGCGCACATTGCGATCCGGAGACGAAGCAAGACCACGAAGCTCGATCAAGGTCTCTTTTCCATCGCTTACTGACGAAGTCACCGCTTCCTGCAGCCTCTCCCACTGGTTTGCACTTGTTCTGAGAAGTTCAAGAGCAAGATCTTCCTCCTTGCGGCTCATCTGATGTGAGCTCTGCACCAAGAATTCCGAAAGCAGAAGGGAATACTGTTCAAGACGGGGGTCGGAAAACTCATCTTTTCTGCCATCAATTCCAGAAATCAGAAGCTGCATTGCAGAAGAAAAAGCCATGGAAGCTTCTTCTGCTCGGCTGTTCGCAAGCAGATATGCAGGATTGGAGGTATCTGTCGAAAGGCATGCAGAGGCATAAGACGAGGTATTCGACACCAGAGCCGCTATTTCATCGGCCAAGACCAGAAGCTCGTAGAGGCTGGATGATGAAGCCTTCTCCTCAAGAGCCTTGCTGAGATAAGAGATTTTTTCAAGATCGTTTAAAAAATCATCGCATTCAACACCACGATATATGGGGCTGAGATCCCAATGTGGGAGTTTTTGTCCATTCATGCGGAAAATTATAATACAAAGAAAGGAAAGTGTGTAGTTTCAGCGTTTGGATGCATTGGCAAGAAGCACAGGATGCGTAAGATCCACAAGCCCGGATACCTCTTCATCCTTCAAAACGAGCCCAAGCTCCCTGACAATTGAGACTATGTCTGAAAGCACTCCAGCGGCTTCGGTCTTCAACGGCTCGCTCTTCCTTGCAGAAAGGCGTTCTGCCAGTCCCTCATAGCCATTAGCGTCAAGATTCGAATAAGAGATTGAGATGTAACCACCCTTTGTATCCGATATGGAAAATGAAAATCCGCAAAAAGAGCCATACTTGTAAGCACAATCGGCTATTATGCATCTTTCGGGCTTATCCCCGAGCATGTTCTTGATTTTCAAAACATCTTCATCTTTCAAAACCATCTCAAACTCCACGGATATGATAGCACAACAAAATATTTTTTATAACCCTTGGCCATAGGATACGCGCAGAGATGGAAATTCTACCACACGAGGTTTTTTAAGAAGAACCAGGTCATCCTCATCATGGGTTATCAGCAGCACCGTGCGCCCTGCTGTCTTTTCCAGCAGTAAATTTGCAGCAAGCCTCTTCGATTCCGGATCGAGACCAGAAAAAGGCTCGTCCACAACCAGCGTATCAAATGGTGCAAGCAGTGCACGAACCAACGCAACCCGTCTTGCCATGCCTCCGGAAAGGTCATCAGCCCTTGTTTTGGCTTCTCCCTCAAGCCCCACCTCAGCCAAGGCTTCAATTGCCTGGGCCCTGTCGTTAGTAACCAGCATTAGGTTTTTGATCACACTGAGATTTTTTATAAGACGGTCCTCCTGGAACAGCGCACCCACCCTGCCAGACAAACACACCGTCCCGGAATCGGGCATTTCAAGACCGAGTATTATCCTGAAAAGGGTTGTCTTGCCAGATCCGGAAGGGCCCATGAAAACGGTAAGCTCATGCTCTGGAATTTCAAGAGTCAGAGAAGAAAAGACCTTCTTATCCCCAAAGCTCTTTCCAAGATCTGTTATCCTCATATCTCTATCCTCCTTGCTGCAACACGCAAAAGGAAAAGAAAAAACATCTCAAAAACCTTGGCCAGTGCTATGATCGTCACAGTCCATGCGAACAAATCGGGTGTTGAAAGATATATCTTGGCTTCATACAGCTTCTCTCCCATGGAGCCGGAAGGGATTGCGATCACTTCAGCCGCAATGCCGCTTTTGAAGCAAAGGCCCAAAGCAATTGTCATACCATTCTGGAAAAATGGTATGAGCTCAGGGATGTATACATACCTTATCTTCTTGCTTCTGCCCACAGCATACACCTCAGCCATCTCCAGAAGGTCTCCATCCACATTTTCAAGCCCCTCCAGGATTGAAGAATACATTACAGGAAACACCATCAGAAAAGAAATGACCACAGAAAGATTCCGGCTGTTCACCCATATCAGGACAAGTATGACTATGCTTGCAACAGGGGTGGCCTTCATGAACTGGATCACAGGTTCCAACATCGCTGAGAAAATCCTGTTCCTATAAGAAAAGCAGGCCGTGGGCACACTTATTAAAAGTGCGAGAAAAAGCCCGGCAAGAATCCTTTTCAGGCTGAAAACTATGCTTGACCAAAAAGAAAACGTCCCCGCAAGCTCCAATAATCTTCCGAGGACCTTCAGAGGGCCGACAAGCAGCACATCCTGAGCTATCCAGACGGCTGCAGCCTGCCAGACAAGCAGCCAGAGTGCAACCGGCAGGACTTTCGTGACCTTATTTGAAATAGAATCCTTCTTCAGGGACCTTACCTCCAACGCTTGCAGGGTTCTGCTCATACAGCACTTCAAGATAGTTTGAAAGCGCCTGCTGCATCCTTTCTCCTGAAATAAAGGTTATGTTGCAGCCGGGAAGCGCCTTCAAGGCCACCTTTTCTGCGATTATACCATAATCTCCGATCAGCTTGGCAGCCTCGGCATTGTTCGAATTGACAAATTCAACTGACTGCTCATAGCTGTCAAGAAACGCCCTTACTGCAGCCTCATTATTCTCCACAAAATCCTTTCTGGCTGCAACAACACCTGTAATGAGCTCCGAGCCCATCTTCTCGTACCACAGTGTGTTTAGATCAAGAGCTACGCGCACATCGGGATTGTTCATCAGCGCGGTTGTAAGGAAAGGCTGAGGAAGCATCGCAACCGCATTTTCGGACGCAAGAAGGGCTGCCACGCATTCAGCGTGCTCGCTCCGCCATTCAATGAATACATCTTTTCCTACCTTGAGACCATTCTGCTCGAGTATGTACATGAGCGCATATTCCGGAGTCGCCCCCTTTCCGGAAGCATAGATTGTCCTGCCTCTCAGGTCCTCGACGCTTTTGATCGTATCACCCTTTTCTGCGATATAAAGAACACCAAGAGTGTTTATGGCAAGGACCTGGATCTGACTGCCGGTATTGTTGTACAGGACCGAGGCGAGGTTGGCAGGGATTGCAGAGATATCCACCTCCCCCTTCACAAGCTTGGGTGTAACGGCATCCACAGCCCCCTCCAAAATAAAGGAGTATTCGTTACCGTCGCTGTTCAATCCGTTTTCGGAATCGGACATGAGCTTGACCATGCCCATGGCAGTCGGCCCTTTGAGCGCGGCAATATCGACTTTCACCGGATCTTGCACCGATGAAAGCACTACGGAAGGATCATTCTTTGTTCCGGCAGCAAAAAGCGCTGCAGCGGAAAAGAGAAGGATCAGTGCCAAATATATTTTCTTTTTCATTTTCATCATCCTCCACTTGGATGACTATATCAGATTAAAGACCAAAAATATGTTGCAATTACAACGCAAACCCGATTTGCTTTGCAAAGTCAATTTCATACAGAAAAAGAAATATTAAATAAAAGAATCTGAAACCGCATAGCATACAGCATCTTCCATCAGCATCTCATTGCGGCCCTAAAAGACCTGTATACGGCAAGATTTTACTTGCAAGAAGTAGGAGGCGGGTATATTCTTATGTTAAGCGGTTGATATAAAGTATTACCTTTCGGAGGGTCTGATGGACACGTTTAACTCGAGATTTTTGCGTCACAGGGACGAACTCGAATGGCTATATATGGAATTATACGATGACAGGGATATGCTTGATGCCCTGGAAAAAGGGATGGAGGATCACTTTAACAAAAGAAAGGAAGAGCTGAAGGCTCTTGATGAAAAGAGGCTTTCGGACAGCAGCTGGTATTTAGAGGGAAATATGCTTGGGATGACCATGTACACCGAGCTCTTTGCGGGGACCTTCAAAAAACTGAAGGACAAGGTCGCCTACCTCAAAGACCTGCACATCACCTACCTGCATCTGATGCCGTTTTTAAAAACTCCGAAGGAAAACAATGACGGAGGATTTGCGGTAAGCGATTTCAATACGGTCGACCCGAAGTTCGGAAGCAACAAGGATCTTGAAGATCTTGCAGACGAGCTCAGAAAAAACGGAATCAGCCTTTGTATGGACATGGTCATGAACCATACATCCAGCGAGCACGAATGGGCCCAGAAGGCTATAAACGGGGATCCTTCCTACCAAAACCGATACCTATGCTTTCCAGACCGGACAATACCGGACGAATACGAAAAGACCTGTCCGGAGGTATTTCCGGAATCAGCTCCTGGCAACTTCACGTATTCTCCGAAGATGGGGAAATGGGTTTTCACCTCTTTTTATCCCACACAGTGGGATCTTAACTACAAGAACCCAGCAGTATTCAACGACATGGTGTTTTCGATGCTGCTTTGGGCAAATCAGGGCATCGAAATATTCCGTCTTGATGCGGTTCCTTACATTTGGAAGGAAATCGGCACGAATTGCCGCAACCTCAAGCAGGTGCACACGATCGTGAGAATGATCAGAATGATTCTTGAGATAGTATGTCCGGCTGTCATCCTCAAAGGCGAGGTTGTAATGGCCCCGAAGGAGCTCGCTGCATATTTTGGAACAAAAGACAAGCCGGAGTGCCACCTTCTATATGGGGTGGCTTCCATGGTCAACATCTGGGGTGCCCTTTCAAGCAGGGATGTGCGGCTGCTGGAGTATCAGACAGTGGATCTGCTGAGCCTCGGGCAAAACGCTAATTTTGTAAACTATCTCAGATGTCATGATGATATCGGCTGGGGCTTTGATGAGCAGAAGGAGCCCTTGATCGGTGCCGATCCTCTTAAACACAAGATATTCCAATACGAATTCTACCAGGGTCGGTTCCCAGGTTCGTTCTCACGGGGAGAGCTGTACAACTACGATCCGAAGACGCTCGACGCAAGAAGCTGCGGCACGACCGCTTCGCTGTGCGGCATCGAAAAAGCGCTTAAGGATAAAGATGAGGATGAGCTTGAAGCTGCAGTCGCGCGCTATAGGCTCATCTATGCAACTGCATTCTTCCTGCGCGGCTTTCCGCTGCTCAACAGCGGCGACGAGATCGGACAGCTCAATGATTATTCATATAAAGAAGACGAGCTCAAAAAAGACGATTCAAGATACCTGCACAGATCGAAGTTCGACTGGAAAAAGGCTCAAAGGATAAAAAAGGAAGGAACACTTGAAAACAGGCTGTACGGAATACTCGAACAGCTTTACAAAATAAGGGCCGGCAATGAGCTGTTTTGCGCCGATGCCGAGGTCAGTACCTGGGACAGCGGCAACAGGCACGTATTCGCACTAAGAAGGAAAAAAGGATCAAAAGTGCTCTTATGCCTGTTCAACTACTCCCCTGATCCGGAAAGTGTGGCCTTCAACTACTTCACCGGGTATTATACGGATATGCTTTCAAAGAGGAAGTTCGAACCGGGAAGACCATTCATAATAGAAGGTTACGGTTGCATGGTCCTAGAAGGCTATTGGGAATAACTCACACCCTTTTACTGTTGCACTTGAAAATATAATTCACGGATGCCTGCCCCGATGGCAGGCTTTTTCCGACCATTTTATTATAAAAAAAACGGAGGCAGGACAGAACCGTTTGAAATATATGGTTCCACTTGCCTCCATACCTAAAAAGGACGATCCGATGATCAGCCTTTTATGCCAGTCATCGCTATCGATTCAATAAACTGCTTCTGGAACAATATGAAAACAATGAGTATCGGAAGCGTCATCAGTGTCGAGAACGCGAATATCTGCCCCCAGAATATGTATACGTCCGTAGAAAGCGCCCTGAGCGCGAGAGGAAGAGTCCGGTAGGTCTCGTCCCTTGTGACGAGCGTAGGCCAGAGAAGATCACCCCATATCCTTATGAATTCCATGATGGCCACTGTCGATATGATCGGTTTTGACAGTGGAAGCATGATCTTCCAGAACACGCCGCTGTACCTCTGCCCATCGACAACCGCCGCTTCCACCAATTCCTTCGGCATGCCTTTAAAATGGTTGTAATAAAGGAAGATGAACATCGGATAGCCGACGTTTGGCAACGCAAGCCCCCATATCGTATTGATCATTCCAAGCTTGTTGGCAACTATGAACCTGTTGAGTATCACCGCCTCTGTCGGAACGATGGCAAGTGCGATCATCAAGGAGATCAGCATCCTCTTGCCCTTGAATTCCAGCTGGCCAAGCGCGTAGCCTATCATACCATTTATGATCGTCGCCAAAGATACGTTTATCATCGCAGTCAAGGCCGAATTCTTGAAAAATCTGAAGAACTTGACCTCTTTTATGACGCTGACATAGTTATCCAGACTCAGATCCCCAGTAGGGAGAAAGGCCCTTATCGTAGACGTATCGCTCACAATCTGGCTGTCGGTCTTGAATGAAGACACGAACATATAGACCATGGGCAAAATGAAAAGACATGCGATGAGCACATATAGAAGAATATATAACGAATATACAACCCTGCGATTTCTTACTACCTGCATATCACTTATCCCTCAGCAAATAATTCTGCAAAAGCGAAATCCCCAATACAATTATGAAGAATACCACGGCTATAGCTGATGAATATCCCTGCTGGTTGTTCATGAAGCCAACTTTATAAAGCTGGTATACGACTGATACGGTCGAATCCTGAGGACCTCCGTTTGTGAGCACATATACCTGAGTAAACAGCTTGAGCGTATTGATCGTGACCGAGAGCAAGACATACACCATCGTGTTCTTCAAAAGAGGAACTGTGATGTAGAAGAATCTCTGTATCGGCCCGCAGCCGTCCAGGTCGCAAGCCTCATAAAGCTCTCCCGAGATATATTGCAGACCACCGAGTATGATGACCATCTCAAGTCCCAGACTCTGCCAAATGTACATCACCGCAATACAGAACAAAGCCCATTTCGAATCCTGCAGCCAAGTCTGTGGAGCGATGCCGAAAGTCCTGAGTATGGAGTTCATCAGCCCCGAGTCACCAGGCGAGAAGATGAATGACCATACAACTGCAACGACCGTCATCGTAACAACCTGGGGGCTGAAATATATCGCACGGAAATATTTGACACTCTTGATCGGCCTGTTTACGAGAACCGCAAGGATCGTCCCGAGAACCACTATGGCGGGCACAACCATCAATGCATATACTCCGGTATTGATGAACGCTCTCCGGGTGGTCTCGTTTGTGAACACCTTCAAATAGTTCTGGAGCCCGACAAACGATGTATCTCTGCCGACCCTAGGTACGAGCATCTTGTTCGTGAAGGAATAATAAATCGACAGCAAAAATGGAATGATTATAAAAAGAGTGATGAAGAGCATAGCCGGAAAACAGAACAGCCTTGCAGTCCTGGCCTGGTCCCGGAGCAATCCACCTTTGTTATTCAAAGGAAGCTTCATACCGTATCCCCATTTCGGCGTTAAAGCCGGTTTTTCAGCAACCGCCGCTGTCAAAAACAGGAAATCCCCGGACAGTGCGGTATCTATAAGGAAGGAAAAGCCATGGCGGCATCTGCTGCCATGGCTATCTGCAATCAGATATTATTCCAACCGTTTTCAACTATGACCTCATCAATGCTCTTGGATGCCTTCTCAAGCGTGGATGCAGGATCGGCCCCTCCGATGATATCCGCATATACGGACTGCATTGTGTTGTAGATTGTCATATGCGCAGGTGTAAGCGGTCTGAGAACCGAGATACCGGCTTCGAGCTGCTCCCTATACAGATAGAGCCTCCCACCCTCCTGAAGTTCGGGTACCTGATCCATTACAGACTTCCTCGATGGAATTGCTCCGTTGAAATTGGTGACAATCAGGATATTCTCAGGAGAAAGGGCTCCTTCCATGATCTGGTAAACGATATCATCCACACCGTTTTCAACTGCAGCAGTCGTCATGGCCCATACTGTGGAACCGGAACATGTGAAGATACCGTTTCCAAAATCCGGGCACGGGATGATTATTGCATCATCGCCAAGGAAATTGACATGGTCCGTATACTTCCAGTGTCCCAGAAGGGCCAATGCGCTCTCCTTTCTCTCATAGAAACCGTTTTCGTAATCGCATTTGCCATTGATATAACCTTCGTTGACCATCCAGGAAAGATAATCGAAAGCTTTGATGGTTCCCTCGCTGTTAAGGGCCCCGTCAGTGAGCATCGTATCCTCATCAAGATATTCGCCTCCGAAAGATGCGAGGAAAGGCATGTACTGGAAATAAAGGGAAGCAGGCTTGTTCTGCCTGATATAAAGCGGATACTCAACACCATTTGCCTTAAGCTTCTTGAGAGCATCCTCGAACTCGGCCTTCGTCCATGCATCGGAATATGTTGTCGGGATCCTTATACCGGCATCTTCGAGCATCGACTTATTTGCCCAGAGTCCCATTCCAGCGTCGAACTGAGCCATTGATACAGTGTGTCCAGCATATGTGGTCTCAACCTCAACCGACGGGATGAGGTCTGCCTTAAGTTCGTCGGACATATAAGATTCCACAGGATTGATAAGCCCTGCTTCATAATAAGCGGGGATCATCAGGTAATCGGCAACAACCAAATCAGGAGTATCTCCCACCAGTGGTGCAACCTGAAGCTTGGAATCAAGCTCGTCTTTCGGATAATACTCATCCACGATGGTTATGCCGACAGATTTCTCAAGATTATCGAAAACCTGCTTATAAACGCCATCTTCGGATCCGCTGCTCACCCAGACCTTGATACTGGAAGGCGCGGCCTCAGCCTCTTCCTTTGATCCGTTTGCAAGGACAGGAACGAGTGCAATCAGTGTAACGAGTAGCAATACACAAATCTTTTTCATATATCTCTCCTTCTGTATATTAAGCGCTTAACATAATGTTCGAAAAAAACACCCTTTCAGCTACTTCATATTCAAGTATAAACCACGTCTGCTGATTGTCAAGAAAAATATATCAAACGTTTGTTACATTTTTGTTTCATATCATAGCGGATCTCTGGAGGTTCTGGCATTTCCAAAGAAGAACATGAAATCCTGAATCTCGGTATCCATCATCTGTCCGGATTTTTTAAACGCTTCAGCTTCTGCCAGCTGCACGCTTCTGTCATAATAAAGACTTTTGAACTCCACGTCCCCATCGCTTATCACCATATAGTTCGCACTCTTATCAGGATCGTCCGGACGTCTGTAGGAAATGCTTCCGGGGTTCAGCCATTCCATCCCCTGCCAGAGTATATGACGGCATTGGCGGTGGGAATGTCCGAAGATCATCCTGCGCTTATTTCCCTGGGTATGCGCATGCTCATTCCAATAAAGGTCAAACTGATATCGGCTTTCTATCACCCCGTATGCTTGATCATACTGGTGTTGAATCAGGTAATCCCAGCCATCAGCAGAAAATACAAGATGGGTTGGAAGCGACGCGATATAGTCTACACGAGGCCTGTCTAGCCGCTCGCAATTATGATGTATCCACTTATAGCTTTTTCCGGATACTTTAAGGTACTCGTTTGTATTGTAGCATTCCACAAGATGGGTATCATGGTTTCCATGCACAAGTACAGTGGGCTTTGTGCTGTTTTTGAAATAATCCACAACATACGAAGGATTCGTGCCGTAGTCGACAAGATCCCCCGCGCAGACCAACAGGTCGAACCCCGCCTCGGTTGCAAGAACGGCATCCAGGGCTTCCTTGTTGCTGTGGATGTCGGAGATGAGCAATATTTTCATAAAAGACCCCGTATAATATGGATATTATATCAAACGTTTGATATATATCAACAAAAACTTTCCTTTCCCTAACTGTTATATAAAGAAATTAGAACATGAAAGGTTAAGGCAGAAAATCAAAATACAATCTATTAATCGGTTTTATATATCCTTTTCAAAGACCTATCGAATATTCGCTTATCTTCGAAATAAGGGTGCGTCTGGAAATTCCAAGCTCCTCTGCGGCCTTTGTACGGTTTCCTTCCCATCGGTGCAATGCACAGATGATGGCTTCCTTTTCCATATCCCTGAGCGATCTCGCCTCAGACGCCGGTTCCTGCATTTCTGCAGTCTGTTTCATACCGGCTTTATACACGGAACTCCTGAGATCCAGATCTCCGGCATCGATCACATCGCTGTCGGAGAAGATACAGGCACGCTCAAGGATATTTTCGAGTTCCCGGACATTACCATAAAAATCATGTTTCTTCAAAGCCTCTATGGCCTCAGTGGTAAATCCGGTTATCTTCCCGCCCATCTCCCTATTCAGGTTCTTTATTATGTATGCGGCAAGCAACGGTATATCCTCACTTCTTTCACGCAGAGCAGGAATACGTATCCTGACCACATTAAGGCGATAAAACAGGTCTTCCCGGAATTTTCCGTTTCTCACCATCTCCTCAAGGTCCTTGTTGGTTGCTGCAATGATCCTTGCGTTGATCGGCATCTGCTCAGTACCTCCGAGACGGGTTATTTTCTTTTCCTGGAGCACCCGCAGTATTTTAACCTGGAGGGACAATGGCATATCGCCTATCTCATCCAAAAACAGCGTTCCGCCCGAGGCGAGCTCAAACAGACCGGTCTTTCTGCTCCCTGCTCCTGTGAATGCTCCCTTCTCATACCCGAAAAGTTCGCTCTCAAGGAGATTTTCCGGAACTCCGCCTATATTTATAGGCACAAAAGGACCATCCTTCTGGGGGCTGGACTTATGGATTTCCCTTGCAACGACCTCCTTACCTGTACCACTTTCACCTGTTATCAGCACCGTCGCTTGAGACGGGGAAATCTTTGTGATTATCTCCTTGATCTTGAGCATTCCGGCACTCTCTCCTATCAGCTCGCTGCTTCTGGAACTTTCCGATTCAACCAGATCCTTGAGATTTCTCACCTCAACCAGCTGTTTGATCCTGATTGTAAGCTCCTCAGGATCAAACGGTTTGACGATATAATCCTGCGCACCTTCCTTAAGTGCGGTCACGGCATCGGCGATATCCCCATGGGCACTTATCATGACAACAGGCATTCTGAAGCCTTCCCTTCTGAGCCATCTGATAAGCTCAAGCCCGTCCAGCCCTGGCATACGCAGATCCACCACCATCGCATCAAAATGGCTTTCCCTAAGAATCCTCTGCGCACTCAGCCCGTTTTCAGCCGTATCACACTCTATCCCGTCAAGGGAGAAAAATCTTTTCAAAAGATTGCGGATATTCTCTTCATCATCACAAACCAGTATCTTCATAATCCTCTCCAGGCACGGCCTCAGGTATTATGACCTCCACAATCGTACCTCCGCCGTCGCGTTTTTTAAAATAGAGTTCCCCTCCTCCTGCGGCCAAAAACTGCCGGGTGATGGACAATCCTATACCCGATCCATGTATCTTCGTAGTAAAAAACGGATCGAATATCTTCTTTTCATCCTCTGCTTTGATCCCACAGCCCCTGTCGCGTACAAAAACGTGGAACCGGCCACGTTTGGAACGGGTTATCTCCACCTCCACATCGACCTTACCTCCTTCACAGGCTTCAATGGCATTTTTCAATATGTTCTCAAAAACACTCCTCAGCCTTTCCTTATCGAAATAAATCATGGCCTTGTCAACAGAGGAGCCCACCCATCTGATATCATTTCCAAACAACGGGAAAAGCCTCTGTATGCTCTCGGCCAAATCGACATGTTCAGGCTGTCCCAAAGGATTACGCAGGAAATCCGACACCTTGTTTGTAAGCTGTATCAGCCGCTGGGTCTCATTCTCAATCACCTTCAGGTCTTCCAGATTCTCTTTTCCCAAACTCCTTTTCAGAAGAGCAAGCTGCAACGTGATGGCAGAAAGAGGATTCTTTATCTCATGTGTCAGCGTACGTGCAGCCTGTCCAAGGCTCACAAGGCTTTCCTGCCTGATCAGCTGCTGCTTGTATTTCCTGTTTTGGCTTGAAATGCGCAGCACTATGTACAAGAATGCGAATATCAATGCGATTGCGGAGAAAAACATGAGGCGGAGCCTTATGACCTTTCTGTTGTATTCACTGCCATCAAAGGAAAGATAAATTATGTTCGGGAAATTGACAAACGAATCACCGGCAGGCATCAGCAGGCTCTGTCCGGAAGGGATCACCGCCTGATTCGAGAATCTTATATACTCCATGGTATCGGTGCTGCTGTTGTAATTCGTAACGGAGTTGGTAACAGGATCCCTCTCGAGATGTTGGAATTCCGTGAGAGGAAGCCTGCTGTAAACAGATCCCACCGAATAAAGGAGATTGCCGTATCCGGAATATATGCCCACCCCGAGTATATCGTTCTCGCTCATCACCGAGCCGATTTGGACAGCATCATCCTGCAACGCGAGAATGACATCGTTGAATGCCCTCTCCACAGTATTTTCCATCTCAAGCCTGGCCAAGGATAGCAATGAGGCGGAAAGAAAGACAGTGAGGCCGATCAGGGCTATGAAAACAATGCCCAAACCGGCCGATAAGAGCAGACGCTCCCTTTTCTCATGTCCGAACAGATCCCGGACCTTCACTCTCTTTCTTATCCTTTCCTTCTTCTTGGCAGACATAAATCATTCATGGCTCAACGATTCGATCGGATCCAAGGCGGCAGCCTTGAGCGCAGGATACCAGCCGAAGAACACACCGACAAAAGTCGAGAAGCCCAAGGCAAGCAAAACCGCTTTCCAACTCAGATACATTGACCATCCTGCGAATGATGATACCACATAACTCAAAAAAGCTCCCAACAAAATTCCAATGAAGCCGCCCAAAAGCGTCAAAGTTATCGATTCGACAAGAAATTGTCCCTGGATGGTCCTGGGTGTGGCCCCTAAAGCCTTTCTTATACCGATTTCGCGGGTCCTTTCCACAACGGAAACGAGCATGATGTTCATGATTCCTATTCCACCAACAACAAGGGAAATTCCAGCTATGCAGGAAAGGAATATTGTAAATGTCGCCATGATCTCATTGCTCATCTCAACTATCGAGGCGGGGGAATAGACCATGAAATACTCATCATCCCCAAGCATCTGCATGAGATAGTCCTCGATATCGTCGGCAACGGTTATGGCATTGACCCCTTCGCTTACCTTGACTGAATATGTATTAGGCATTGTAACCCGTCTCAGGCGCTGGTCGTATGTGTTGTAAGGAATGAAACATGCCCTGTCATAGCTGTTTCCAAGCGTATCGTTTCTCTCATCGAGCACACCCACAACAAGATAACTTTTCGCCTGCTGGCGGAAAATCGAGACGTATTGTCCGACCGGAGATCCGACCGGGAACAACTCCGAGGCCAAGGTACTGCCCAGCACCACAACCTGGCGCCTGTTTATGTTGTCCTGAGCAGTGAAAAATTCCCCATCCATCAACTCCAGGTTGTTCACATCGAAATAAGAGGAGTATACGCCGGTCACGGTCCCCTGTTTTATCTCCTGCCCGTTGCGGATGTTCGCAGGCATGTTCACAACAGGTATCACCTGATCGATTCCTGCAACATTCTGCATGAGCACAGAACCGAAGGACTCATCGAAGATCTGCAACTCCCTGGCGCTGCCCATCGGCATTATGGTAACCATGTCAATGCCGCTTATCGCCATCGATTCGTTCATGCTCTTGGTCGCACTCTCACCGAGATTCATGATTGCCACCACGCTTCCTACTCCGATCACGATTCCCAGAAGCGACAACAATGTCCTCATCTTATTATGGTACATCGATGAGAGTGCAAGCTTAATATTCTCTAAAAACATCGTAATCCACTATCTTTCCATCGCGGATGTATACCTGGTTCCTGCATCTGAGACCAAGTCCGCGGTCATGCGTGACAAAGACGATTGTGCGTCCTTCCTCATTCAAATCCATGAAAAGACTCATTATCTGGTCACCCGTCTTAGTATCCAAAGCTCCAGTCGGCTCATCAGCTAAAAGTATAGAAGGATTGTTGACCAAAGCCCTGGCGATCGCAACCCTCTGCTTCTGTCCCCCTGAAAGCTCAGAAGGAACATGTTTCATCCTGTCCTTCAAGCCAACGCGTTCCAAAAGGTATTCTGCCCTTTCCTTCCTCTCCTTGCCTGTTATCCCGCCGGAATAAAGCAAGGGGGTCATAACATTCTCAAGAGCATTAAGCTTGGAAAGTAGATTGAACTGCTGGAACACGAACCCCACCTTATGGTTCCGGACCACGGCAAGTTCGGCCTCATCCATCGCATTGGTGACCTCTCCATCGATGGAAACAAGTCCGCTTGTGGGGCTGTCCAGACAGCCGATCATGTTCATAAGCGTCGACTTTCCCGACCCTGAAGGCCCCATGATGGCTGTAAACGCACCACGAGGTATGTTCAGATTTACACCGTCGAGCGCACGGACCACGAAGTCGCCGACAAGATAGTATCTTCTGACATCCAAGATCTCAATAACGTTATCGGTCATGTGCTACCTCATGAACGGCATCATGCTATTGCTGTTGCTCTTTGCATCATATATGAGGATATCGCCGGCCTTGATATTGTCTGATACGATCTGAACAAGGTTTTCTCCGAGATACTTCACACTCACGTTGACCTTTTCCTCCCCATCCGAGGTTTTTCTTCTTACAGATGTGACCCCACCGCGTTCGGTCTTGACCGCAGCCTGAGGTACGATCAGCATCTTGACCTGTCCATCAACATTTATATTCCCTTCGAAAGAAAAACCCGGGATAAGGCTTTCTGGCGGATTGTCTATCGTCAACTCGACATCCACCACGCCGATTCCGGAAGAGGAATAACGTCCAAGCATCGGCACATAGGAAATCCTTGCCTTGAGAGGATGACCTGGCATGCTGTCAAAAGTGAGATCCGCCTCCATGCCCTCTTTGACGTACTGCATATCTATCTCATCGACCTCCACCTTGGCCTTGAGCTTCGAAATATCCACAAGGGTCAGCACTGTGGAAGAACCCGCTTCGAAATAGTCGCCTGCAGAAACATCCACACTGGTGATGATACCGTCAAAATTCGCATAGATATTCGTATAATCGAGGTTGTTGAGGGCGTTCTTTTCCTGAAGCCGCAGCAACTCCAGCTGCTTCTGTGAGCCGTTCAGCTCAGCCTCTTCTATCTGATTGCGGATGTTCTGAAGCGCAGCTTCCTGGCTTGTGTTGTCTATCGAAGCAAGCAGCTGACCTTTTTTAACCTCATCCCCTTCTTCGACATATACACCGGTAACAGAACCCGTGGACCTGAATTTCGCCTCTTGTATATCGTAGGCCTCGACATAGCCGGATATATCGATCGTAACAGAATACTCCGTCTCATACACAGTCGTTTCCTTTGTGATCGTCTTATTCGCCTCGGCAAGCTTAGCGGCCCTGTCTGCCTGATACTGTGTATACATTATGAAGAGAACAGCAAAAATGATTATTACAACAAGCCACCCTATAAGGCTCTTGATCCTTTTGCGCCTCTTTTTTCTTGCATAAGCCGCCCTTAACTTCTCCTCCTGGAGTTCCGAAAGGCTCTTTGCCTTTTCTTCTATATCACTGTTGACATTGTTCTTATTCTTTTCGTCCATCGAAACCACCTACCTGATCATAAAGAAAATATGTAAAGCTCATATTCAAGTTCCATGCCCTTGAGCAGGACCAAAGTCCTGTCATAGCCTGCAAGCTCGAGATTGAAGGCCGCAGCATCCACATCGTCCTGTGTATTGAGACCCTTTTCAAACATCGCTTTCTCAAAATCAAGCGCTGCCTGATAATATTTTTCGTTATCCTGCATCTGCTTATATTCGAACTGATAGCTCATGATGCTGTTTGAAAGACTCATGGCGTTTATATTGTAATTGGTCAAGCTGTCGAGATAGCTGTTGTTGGCTTTTATGGCCTCATTTCTCAGCTGCTCCAAAGCAAGCCTGTCCTTTTCCGAGGAATTGTTGCTGGTCCAGCTTCCTGTTATGGTCAAGGACGGTGTGATGTTTATATTTATCGGATGGGTTGAGGCTCCCAGGGTCGCTCCCACACTCCAGTTCTTACCTGAATACGTAGCATCGATGTCGGCTATGATACGATTTTCGGTCTTACGGTCGAGAACACCGGTATTACCGACTTTCTGAGCCTCATCATTGTAGTATTCAAATCCTGCTGAACCGGAAAGCGTGAGTGCGCTTGGATTCATCAGCTTTTCCTGCTGCTCAACCTTCTGGGCGGCTATTGAAGCATCAAGACCTGTTATCATCACACTTGTATTGCCCTGCTCAACCTTTTGCAATAACAATTCAGGCTCAGGTATGTTCTCCACACCATCCCAAACCAGCCCCGTACTGGTCTCGAACTGGGCCTTGGCGCTTTCCAATTGATCCATGTAGGTATCCAGATTGGATTTGTTTCTCTCAAGATCGAGCTTTGCCCTTAGGTATGTTATGCTCGTCTCGCTCGTTTTTTTCAAAGCAAGCTGATTGTCCAGATCCTTTTCTGTGACTCCTATCTGATACTCCAGATTCCTTATGTTCTTTTCCAGCGTCACAATCTGACTCAACATCTGCACAACACTTTTTGCAAAACCATATTGAGCCTCGAGATAAGCCCTCTCCGTGCTCAGATGATTGTAGCTGTACGTCAGATCATCGAGCACATCGTCATCAAAGTAATTGAAATCAAACTTATGCGAAACGGAAGCTGTCGGGTTTATCGTAAATGCCCCTTGCCCATAACCTATGCTGAAAGGAGAAGAGAAGGATATTTTGGTTTTTCCGTCATTTGGAAGCGTTACGGAGGTGGTAAGCCCTGTAACCTTGAATCCGTCCTTGGAAATATCATTCGATGAAAATGGAGTGGTCTCCACAGAAACCGCCCATACCGGAGCATCCTCCAAATCGTCGGATTGCTGCTGCAACAAATTATTCTGATGGGTTAGCTCCGCATTCTTCATCGTGTAGCTCCTGTCTACTGCCGCAGCCAATATTTCGTCATATCCTATGGCAAAAACAAGAGAAGAAGAAAGCAGCAGGCAGAGTCCCACCGCTGTTATTCTTTTAAACATAATCGCTTTCCACTGTTAATTCACTATAATCAAAAGCAATCTCCATCATCAACCGCCCAAACAGACCATAAAAGGTGTTTTTATGTGTAGTTTTGTTGAAGATGAAAAACCTATTCATCCTTATACCGTTTATTCCTGTTCTTCCTCACGCATTCGGTGAGAAGGTATTCAATTTGGCCGTTGATACTCCTGAATTCATCATCGGCCCAACGCTGAAGCTCCTCATAAAGCTTTGCGGAAATGCGCAGTGGAACCTGTTTCTTTTCCTTATCCAAAACAGGCACCTCAGTATATCGAACCGCTGTTCACAACGGGCTGGGCATCCTTGTTGCCGCAAAGCACCACAAGCAGATTGGAAACCATCTGCGCTTTCTTATCCTCATCGAAATCGACAACACCGTCGTTTTTCAACTGTTCAAGAGCCATCTCCACCATCGATACAGCACCCTCGACAATCTTTTTCCTGGCTGCAATTATGGCTACCGCCTGCTGACGCTGAAGCATTGCCGCTGCTATCTCCTCCGCATATGAAAGCTGATTGATCCTGACCTCTATTATCTCAAGCCCTGCCGAGGCCACCCTGTCCTGCAGCTCATTCCTCATCCTGTCAGCTATCTCCTGGCTGGAACCGCGGAGCGTAAGCTCGTCGGCAGAGATGTCAGTATCATCCTCCGACATGTTGTCATATGGATAAAGGCGCGCGACATTGCGGATTATGCTGTCCGCCTGATTAGAAAGAAACTCTTTATAATCATCCACCATGAAAACCGCTTTGGTCGGATCGGTTATCCTCCAGACGACAACAGCCCCTACCATGACCGGATTTCCAAGCCTGTCATTGACCTTCTGAACACCGTTTACAAAGGTTTGCATCCTCATTGACACGCTCTTTCTGGGCAATTGGCTGCCGGGTCTCCCTTTTTTTAATCCTCCAATCAGCTCTTCCATACCGTTACCATCGTTTTTCGTACCGGAATTAGCACTGACAAAAGGATTGACAAACCGAAATCCTTCCGTTTTGAGCGTACCATGATACTTACCAAAAAGAGAAAACACATAAGCCTCATTCGGCTTGACCGTCTTAAGACCGGCAAAACCTATGCAATCCATAGTCAAAACCAAAATAAACAGAACCATCTCGAAAACATATAAAGCGATGTTCTCTTCCTCTTCAAAAACCACGGATGCATAAATTATGAAGACTACCGACAGCACCATGACAGCAATAAGTATGAAAAGCGCGGCATAACCGCTGGCCCCCTGTATCTCTTTTTCTTTGATCTCATTAAAATCCATATGGACCTCCATGATTATTTGATATCTTTTTGATATCATTATGATGCCTTACACCAGTTAATTTGTCAATAGCGTGGGAAGGCAGTGGAAGAAGCTCTGACAATTGAAAAAAAATCGTAAAGAATATAAGCTTTTCCACATGGTAAAAAAATTGATCAAAGACGATGAGCTGCTTGAGCACATCGCCTCTCTTCCAGAGGACGGAAGAGAGATATTCCTAATGGCGGATGAAAAGGTGCGCGTTTATGCCGCCGCTGCGACCGGCATGGTAAACCAAATGAAAGCAAATCATGAAACCGGCCCGTTGGAAACCCTTGTATTGGGACAGGGGTATATCGCAGGAGCCCTTTTGAGCGCGACAGTAAAGGGCAACGACAGGATATTGCTGCAGATAGAATGCGGTGGTCCAATAAAGGGTCTTAACATCGAAGCCTGGGCCTGCGGTGCTGTAAGGGGATACCTTGCTAATAACCCGATTCCACTTTCCAAGCCCCTGGAAAGCCTCGACACTTCTCCTCTCTACGGTCCGGGATTCCTTTCCGTAACAAAGCTGCTTGAGGGAGCAAAAAGCCCGTTTACGGGACAAGTGATGATGGAATACGGCAATCTTGCAAACGACCTGGCCCTTTATTACAAAACAAGCGAGCAGACACCCACCCTTTTTTATTTATCGATCCAGTTTGATGACAAAGCACGCGTATGGGGTGCAGGTGGTCTGTTTTTGCAGGCTCTACCCGGCTGCAGCGACGATATCCTTGACAGCCTCCAGGAAAAATCAGGACATATGAGGAACCTTGCAAAGGTGCTTTCAGAGGGAGCCTCGGCAAAAGAATATGTGGAAAAGGAATTTGCCGATTATAATCCCATGCACTTGGAAAGACAACCTTTGGGATTCTCCTGCCCATGTTCAAAGGAAGGTTTCAAAAACTATATCGCCTCTCTTCCAGAAAAGGAGAAGGAAGATATCAGAAACGGAAGTTTTCCTCTCAACATCGAATGCTTCAACTGTTCAAGCGTCTACAGCTTCACCAAAGAGGAAATCGAAGAAATTATGGGGGAAAAGAAATGATATATTTTGCAAGCTGCGCAGCAAACCAATCGGATCTTGTGGCTATCGAGGCTGAAAATGCAGGGGCCACAGAACTCAGGCAGACAAAAGCAGGTGTCGAGTTTGTCGGTGATCTGAAAACCGGATATGAATTCTGCATGAATTCCCGCATTTCCTCCCGTCTTCTGCAGGCAATATACTATGATGAGGATGTACGCAGCGCAGACGAATTGTACGAATCCACAAAAGAAATCCCATGGGAAGAGTTTCTAACTCCGGAAAAGACCCTGAAGGTGACAAAAACAGTACAAAGCTGTTCGTATCTCAACAGCACACATTATGCCGCGCTCAAGGTAAAGGACGGCATTGTGGACAGAATCAAGGAAAAATTCGGCGACATGAGGCCGGATGTCGATGTCGATAACCCCGATGTTACGGTACACATACACATACACCAGACAAAGGCTGTATGGTATCTCGATTTCTCAGGGGAATCGCTCCAGAAAAGAGGCTACAGAGGAGATCAGACCGAGGCTCTTTTAAAGGAGCACCTTGCAGCTGCTCTGCTATCACGCAGTGAATGGAAAAAGAGCGTGCAGGACGGAGCTCCTGGCGTGCTGCTGGACCCCTTCTGCGGTTCCGGCACCATTGCCATAGAGGCTGCTCTCATGGCGTCCTCTACAGCCCCGGGGCTGATCAGGAGAAATGATTTTGCCTTCAAACGCCTGCCTTCGTATGACGAGGAACTTTGGAATGCTGTCGTTCTGGAAGCGGAGGAAAAAAGAAATTCCGCACTGTCACAGCGTGATATAAGAATCTATGCTTCCGATATCTCCCCCGTTGCAATCAGAATAAGCCGTGAAGCCGCAAGGAATGCCGGCGTTGGGGACCTGATAGAATTCTCAATAAAGGATTTCGCTTCATATACTGTGGAGGAAAGGCCTGCAGAAAGAGGGTTCATCGTCACAGATCCTCCGTATGGGGTGAGGATGAAAACGGAGGATATGGACAAGCTGTATATGCAAATCGGCGATACCTTCTCTTCGGCCTTCCAAGGCTGGAAAGCGACCGTGCTATGTTCAGAAAGCGAGCTGTTATCCAACATCTCGATGAAACCGGAAAGGGTCAACACCCTCTACAACGGTCCGATTGCCTGCCAGGCTGCCCACTATACGATCTTCACAGAAGAGGAAAAGGAAGCGCTTAGACAGAAGAGCCTTGAGAAGAAAAAGGAGAGGCTCAGCCAAAGCCTGAGCAAAGGGGCTGAAATGGCTTATAACAGGCTTATGAAAAACCTTGCCTCAATCAAGCCAAAAATGGAAGCCCAGGGTGTCACCTGTTACAGGATATATGATGCCGACATGCCGGAATATTCTGCCGCAATCGACGTTTACGAAGGCAAATGGATAAACCTGGCTGAATATGCCCCACCTGCGACAATAGATCCTGATGATGCCGCAAGAAGGCTGCAGGAACTGATACTTGCAACCGAAAGGGCTACTGGAATAGACCTCGAGGATATACATGTAAAGCAGAGAAAGGAGCAGAAAGGGAAAAACCAGTACGGACGGCTTGCTTCCTCCAACCATTTCAATATCGTGCATGAGAACGGGCTGAACATACTTGTAAACTTCACCGATTATCTGGATACGGGAATCTTTCTTGACCACAGGCCGATAAGAAGCTATATCCAGTCGATCAGCGATGGAAAGAGATTTTTGAACCTTTTCTGCTACACCGGTACAGCCACCCTCAATGCGATCAAGGGCGGAGCGGTATCGACCGTATCCGTGGACACCTCGTCCACATATCTCGACTGGGCCATGCAGAATTTGAAGGTGAACGGATATCCATCGACCATTGACAATTACTTTTATAAAAGCGATGTGATGGATTTTCTTTATGGTACATATGACAAGTTCGACCTGATTTTCTGCGATCCACCCACCTTCTCCAACAGCAAGGGAAGAGATAATTTCGATGTGCAGAGGGACCATAGGAAGCTTATCAAGGCCGCAGCAATGCATCTTTCTCCGGGCGGTCTTCTCATCTTCAGCAACAACTACAGGAAGTTCAAGCTCGATGAGGAGGTCTTTGAGGATTATTCAGTCAAGGAAATAACTGAAGACACTATCGGTGATGATTTCTTATCAGATCCCAAATGCCATAAATGCTATCTCATCAGAAACAAGGTCAAGGTAAGGATGCCGATTAAGAAAATCATCAGGAGAAAATGATCTCATAGGGGGCTGCGGCCCCCTTTATATTTGACAAACAGCTTATTATCCGTTGTAATTACAACATGATGTTATCGAATACTGACACCTTGTTTTCTGGAATCGAAAACAAGGATGCCTTGATGGAAAGGCTCGGTTGCTATAAGGAATCTTATAAGAAGGGCGGGATCATCATAGAAAAGGGTGAAAGCGTTAGAAGCTTTGGAGAAGTGATGGAAGGAGCAGTCAGTATCATACGATATGATTACGAAGGACATGGGACATTGGTCTCGAATGCATATGAGACAGAACTGTTTGCAGAATCATTCTCTTTCACATCCACGGCCTCCCCTGTCACAATAAGCGCAAAGACAGACTGCAGTATAATCTGGTTTCCGATTGAGAATGTCAAAAAGGAAAACCGGCTTCTTATAAACATCCTCACCATATTGGCAAACAGGAACCTCTATCTTACAAAGAGGATAGAGCACCTCAGCCAAAGGACGATAAAGGAAAAGGTGTTGTCCTATCTGAAGGATGAATGTAAAAAACAGGGATCGGCGTCCATCAAAATAAATCTGGACAGGCAGGAAATGGCCGATTTCCTTGCAACCGACAGAAGTGCGCTTTCTCTCGTGCTTATGAAAATGCAACGGGAAGGCTTGATAGAATACAGCCGCAATAATTTCAAATTGCTGAATTTCAAGGAGGATTGAATTGGAAGCTTACAATATTTTCTTCAGTCCCACAGGCGGGACAAGGAAGGTTCTGAAAATGTTGAACCCCTTTGGAAAGGAAGTGGACCTCTCGAAAAATACCGATATTTTTCTAAAAAAGGATGACCTTGCGTTCATCGCCCTTCCCTGTTATGCAGGAAGATGTCCTGAGCTTGCAATAAGGCGTCTTGAATCGGTATATGCAGAAGGGACAAAGGCTGTGGCGGTGACCGTATATGGAAACAGGGCTTATGAGGATGCCTTGCTTGAACTGTCAGACAAGCTAACTGAAAGAGGATTCAATGTCCAGGCCGCAGTTTCTGCGATTGCAGAACATTCAATAATCCGGACCATAGCCCAAAACAGGCCCGACGGTGAAGATGAAAAACTCCTTTCTTCCTTTCACTTGAAGATAATGGAAAAATTAAAATCTGATAATCCAGGATCTGTAAGCATCCCCGGAAGCAGGCCCTATAAAGCTGTAAAACCATCCATTATGGATATCAAGGCGGACAAAAGCATCTGCACCAGGTGCGGACTTTGCCAGATATCCTGCCCTGCTGGTGCGATAAGCCTGAAAGACCCAAGTCAGACGAATGCCGCATCCTGCATAGGCTGCATGAGATGTGTGCACCTTTGTCCGAACAAGGCAAGAGACATTTCAAAAGAAAGAAAAGAAAGAATAAAAGAAATGCTTTATGCCAAAGCCAAGGAAAGGAAACAGGCTGAACTTTTCTTATGAACCAACTCCTTAAAAAGTACCGGTTGATCAGCCTGGATTTTGATATTACATCATGTCGGAACATATGGCCATCGTGGGATCTCATCCCAAATTCACGCGCTACTGGATAATTAGGCAGTACCTGTCTTAACCCCTCCATAACTTTGACAATGGATCATCGGTATCAGCTGTCTGCTGAAGCTTAGAAAAGCGTGACTTTGTAACAGACAAGATGTCTTCAAGAATATAAGATAGATAGTACGGAAGGAAAAATGGTTAAGAAAAAAATACTTAAGATAATAGTGCCAATATTGATAATCCTATTGACAGGATCCGTTTGGCTGTTGAAAAACAAAGGCCCGGACAATGTGGTCCAGACTGCTGCAAAAACGCAGCAGGATGTTCAAGAGGAGAATCTGGGTAGGCAAGCGCAAGAAGATACGGAAGCGGAGCAAGCAACCATCCAAGAACGGATACCCATGGAATATACGGCTTTCGATTATGAGGAATTCTTCAGCCACGGACTTCCTCTGCTTCTTGATTTCGGTGCCGCATCCTGCGGGCCGTGCCAGATGATGAAACCCGACTTGACGGCATTCTATGAAGAGGCTTATGGAAAAGTCACAGTACGCTATGCCGATGTGTGGGAAGATGCATCAAGAACAGGAGGACTTCCTGCGATGGTGGTGCCTACACAATATTTCTTTTATTCCGATGGAAGTCCATATAAACCTTCAGAAGAGGTTGCCGAAAAGATTTATTTTTACCAATATGTCTATAAGGACAGCGGAGAGCTTGCGCTCACAAGCCATCAAGGAATTTTAAGCAAAGATGAAATGTATATGATTTTCGAGGATATGGGAGCTTTCAAATGATAAACGGACTGCTCAACACATTATCTGAACTTATCCGGGAAAATACATACCTTGCCCCGCTCATAGCCTTTTTTGCAGGCGCTCTTACAAGCATGACACCATGCTCACTATCAAGCATACCGCTTGTCATAGGCTATGTTGGCAATGCGGCTGAGAATACAAAAAAAGCACTCTCATATTCAATCGTGTTCGCCTTGGGCAGTGCAATTGTATTCACCGCAATGGGAACTGCGGCAGCTCTTGCTGGAACCCTTATCGGACAGGGCTCTTCATGGTGGTATATCGTGCTTGGGATACTGATGGTGCTGATGGCGCTCCAGACATGGGAAATCTATGATTTCATCCCATCCACACACCTGATAGCAAAAAATAAGAAACGAGGATATCTTGGAGCGCTTCTATCTGGAATGCTCGGAGGACTTTTCTCCTCTCCCTGTGCAACTCCGGCTCTCGTCGCGCTCCTTTTAGTCGCCGCATCAAGCGACAATATCGCATATTCAATTCTTCTGCTGCTTTCTTATTCGATCGGGCACGGGGTGCTTACAGTCCTTGCAGGAACAGGTACCGGATTCATCAGGAGAATGAGGAAAAGCAAAGCCTCCTCTATTGCAAAGTTCATACTCGGTCTGCTCATTCTTGCATTGGGGCTGTATATGTTCTATCTGGGATTTTAACGGACGGAGTATTCCAGCAGCAGAGACGAGAGAAGAAGAAAATTCGCCCCTATGTATGTAAGCATTATGAGCATATCGTCCTGACGGTCGTCCTTCTTCCTTCTTCTCAAAATTATGAGGCTGTCGGAGAAAGCGAATGAGACAGCACCGGAAAGTGCGGTTATCTGCGCCACCATGCTTTTAAATGCAGCTCCCCCTATCGCAATTCCCATTACTGCTATGCAGGCGGCATAAACCAGATAATACCTGGTCTCTTCCTCATTCTTGTCCAATACAATCCTGAAAAGGAATATGAAGCCGAGGAACCATAGGCCAATATACATGATAACCATTTCCAGCCTTATGCCGAATAAAGCAAAAAGGAGCGCATAAAGCATATGCCCCATTACGAATGAGACAGCACCGGCAAAAAAGAAATTCTTGTCGCTGTTGATTTCCAATAGGATGTCGCCAGCTGTATAGAATATGAGCGCAGCCATCAAGAGCCCGACATGCTCCACATGTATGCCACAATTCGCGGCCACGCTGTTGAAAGCCACGAACATCAAAGGTATAAGCAGGCTCTTAGTACCGCTTTTAAGAGTATTCTTCCCCTTGTATATCGCAACAAGATGAACCGCTATAACTACGGCGAGAATCAGCAGAGCTGCTATCATCATCTAAAAACTCCTTCATAGGGTTACTGCTATTATAACAAATGCAAGGGGAAAATGTGTCAAAAAAAGGGAAATGCAAAAATTGCCCTTCTCCATCATGCCTCTACGTTGGAAGGTATGACAATCTCCTCAAGCACATCCACAAGCGGCTGGTAATCCCCATCTATGGCGGCGATGTTCGCCTCCAAAAAACGGTCGGCCTCCACTGCAGGCCATATTATCTCATAACCGGCATTACGACTCAATCTGTCAAAGAAGAACCTGCTGGTCCTGCCGTTCCCATCCAGAAAAGGATGCAGGGCCTCCATCTCTCCCATGAAGTAAGCCAGTTCGTTTATGAAATCATCGATATCCTCGAGCCCTTTGAGGTATTTTGCCCCTGCCAGCTTTCCAAATATGTCAGAAGCCTGACGGTTTATGTATTCAGGCTGGCAGAACTCTGTTTTCTTGCTCACCTTTGCCGTACGGGTCATACCTGCAGACGGATAGATGTCTCCAAACATCTTCTGGTGCAGCATCTTGAGATAATCGAAGGAAAAAACATTGTCCATCGGGTTGAGGAACAACTCGCAGATGCGGACGGAGGAAAAATACATCTCCACCCTCTTCAATTTCTGCCTGTCCTTTATGTTGAAATAATTGACAATACAGCGTGTTCCCGGATAACGGCCAAGCTCGTCATGGCCTGCATCATATTCGGTGGCCAGACTATTCTCTTCTATGTAACGGTTAATCAGGGATGCAGGATCTGTTTCTCCCGAAAGGACCTCCCTGAAGCCTGCTTCAGAATTTTCGGGAAAATCCATCCCGTCAAAATCATAACCGAATTTCAAATAACCTATACATCCCTCTATAAGGGTGTCTTTCATACCTTCTTTTCCCCGCTGCGCGCCCGTTCCTTAAGAACGAGATATTCTTCCTTGCTCTCATAAGCAATGCTCTCAGGATACCTCCTGCCGTTCTTCTCAAGCTTGTCGAGAACGATATCGTCCATATCCAAGCCAAGAGCATCGGCGAGGAAGGCCGAATAAATCAGTACGTCGGCAAGTTCCTCGCAAACGCGCTCCAATGGGACGGTTTCAATCTCCTTGCCATTGACCCACTGATACAATTCCAGGAGTTCACCCGCCTCCACGGATATGCACAATGCAAGATCCTTCGGATTATGAAATCTCTTCCATCCACGCTTATCCCGGAAAGCGATAATCCTGGCCAAAGTATCCTCAGTCATAACGATAACATATCATACTTGAGGTAAAAAGTCATTATCGGAGAATTCAATGGTCTCCTGTGGATCCTCCCTATAGAAGATCGACCCGGCAAAAGCCTTGAACAAGTTATTTACGACATGTATAAACATGTTTTTCTGGTCTTTTGGGAGCATCAGGAACGCCTTGATGAATTCCGGAGCCTTCAGGAACATCTGCTTTGAATATCCCCTGAACGATTTTATTCCAGCCTTTCCGAAAAGCGTGAAAAGTACATCTACAAACTTCTCCCGCTCCTCCGGAGTGATGGAGCTGAGCCAATCGGAAGCCGCCTTATCCAAAACAATGCTGTCCCTGCTGCGGGAATCGACATACTTGAAATGAGGCCCGTCAAAGACCCAGGAATAAGGATCATGCTGGAAAATTAAAAACGAGGAGGATTCTACAACGCAATAATCCATCGAATGCTCCATCAGCATGCCTATGACGGAAGAGGACGGCACCAGGGTATCAACCCTACCATCCAAAGAGGACAGAAGTGCATGCGTACTGCTGTTCTCATTAAATCCAGGGCCATCGTTGTTGTACACTCTGACAATACGTTTCTTTATTTTCTCAGGAGCGTTGGCTGCCGCAAAAACAGCAAGATTGCCACCCTTGCTATGACCGCAGATAAGAATCGGGCCTTTATACTTTCCTGCTACAAGCAGAAGATAGTCAAGCGCATCACGCTGGGCAGGAACAGTATCGGAGAACGCCATATTGAAATCTTCTTTCCAGCCGGCAAGAGACAGGTCGGTGCCACGGTAGCATATTATGACAGAAGATGGAAGATGGATAGTGAATGCAAAAAATTGATGGTCCGACTGTTCATCGAAATGCTCTACGCAGTCAGAAAGGGTCAAAGAAGCAAAACGCTTCGCATCCACAATCTCCTCTAAAAGCCTGTAATCGTTTTTGACCCTGTAATCGCTTTCCTTATACCCGTGACTGAGAATCCGCAAAGAGGCTTCTTTCACAGTCAGGACCTCATCTTCAGAAACATAGGAAGCATAATTGATATAGACCAGGGTTGAGAGAATCAGCTGGTCCTCAATAGAAAAGGGGATATTGGACATATCCAAATCCCCTCTCCATTTCAAATATTCGAAAAGAGTATCCACTTAGAAAGAGAAGCCGAGTACGATTCTGCCATCAACCCTGTTATTCTTGTATTCAGGAATCATCACCCTATAGGTTCCCTCAAGACCAATGGAGAATACGTTTCCACAATAGAATCTCATTCCAAGAAGAGCTTCGCCGAAAGCTCCGCCGAAGAGATTCAGGCTGCCGACCTTCAAGCTGTTCGGATACATATCCTTCACAGAAGCTCCGCCGGTGACAACACCATATCCACCGCCAAGGCCAAGGGTGAAGTCCACAATTCCGACACGGGCATCGGTAGTAAGGAGCAACGAAGCTGCGGCGCCATATGCATAGTTATCCAAATCGATAAGGTTCTTAAAGAAACCATTGAAACCATTCTGGAAGAACTTCATGTATTCAGCATAAAGGTCGCCGTCAAGATTCAGGCGGAGACCGAAACCGATATTGTCATTTGCGGTGATGATGTTTGCAAAATCGAAAGCAAGTCCGGCAGATACATTCCAATCCCCTTTGAACTCGTTGTCATATGTAACCGGTGTGAGGAAGCCGCCGCTCAAGAGCAAGGAGAATGTGAATCTTGAATCCTTCTTTGCAGCAGGTACGGCAACAGGAACCTCTTCAACAACTGCAGGTTCTTCAACAACTACAGGCTCTTCGACAACAACGACATCTTCCACAACTGGCTCTTCAACAACCGGTGTGATTTCAGCTGTCTCCAAAAGAGCTTCCGCAGTAGATTCTGCGGTTTCGGACCAGTTGATTCCATCATAAGACCTCTGGAGATAAAGAGTATAACTCTTATAAGGATCCAGACCCTCTGCTACATAAACCGACACATCTCCTGAAACAACGGTCCAATTATTTTCATCCATGCCGTCAAGCTGGTAGCGGTAATAATTAACTTCAGGGTCATCCAACAGCCATTCCCATGTCACGCTCATTTCCTGTGCAGCAAAAACCGCTGCAACAGCAAGCAACATAACGGATAATACCATCAATAATTTCTTCATAAGGAAATTCTCCTTTTCATCCTATGTCTTTATAATGATTTTAGCTAAAAGATGTTACACTATCAAGTCAAATATTCTGTAAAATTATCCAGCCAAAAATCCGGGGGTTTCCCCTCCTCCATTTTAACCTATATAATGTATATGTGGATAAAATAAAATCTTTATGCATATTTACAGGATCTACTTTAGGAAATGATGGCATTTACGGACTTGAAGCAAAAAACCTTGCAATGCTGATGGTACAAAATGGAATATCGCTTGTGTACGGTGGAGGCAACAGGGGGTTGATGGGAACCATCGCCGACACAGTCTCATCAAACGGAGGGCATGTAACAGGAGTCCTTCCAGAGAAGATGGACATTCCTTCTGTGCGGACCAAAGCTGTTGAGAGCAAACTCATAATCGTAAAGGACATGCATGAGCGTAAGAAGACCATGTACGGCCTTGCAGATGCTTTTCTGGCCCTGCCCGGCGGAATCGGCACACTGGAGGAGCTGATGGAGATCTTTACATGGAAGCAGCTCAAATATCATGACAAGCCGGTGGGACTATTAAATATAAACGGTTATTACGATACCTTGTTGTCCTTCTTGGATAAAATGGTCATAGAAGGGTTTTTAGACGAGAAAATAAAGGAAAGCTTGAGCGTTATCGACAAGACAGAGGATGTGCTGGAAAGGCTTTCTTCAATGCAGGAGGAGCTGCCGGACAAACTATGAGGAAATACACCATTCTCGAATATTTCTATATAGTCCTTGGCTCCTTCATAACAGGCTTCAGTATCGTGGTATTCACAAACCCTGCTCAGATCGCACCGGGCGGGGTATCGGGAATATCTACAATCCTCTACCATGTATTCGGCTGGGATCTAAGCCTCACGATGCTGCTGCAAAACATTCCGCTTTTTTTCATAGGCACAGCTCTCTTTGGAAAACAGTTCGGCTTTAAGAGCCTGGCAGGAGCCCTCCTACTCTCCCTGTCCACATACATATTCACCGCCATTTTCGGAAGTGAAGGCATACTCGACCTTTCAAAGGATATGAATGTATGGATGGCATGTCTTTTCGGAGGTATGCTCTGCGGACTCGGGCTTGGAATTGTGATGAAGAGTGGTGCGAACACAGGAGGAACCGACATACTTGCCCAAATCGTGGCACGTTACGGCAAGATTCCATTGGGTACCTCCCTGTTCATGGTGGATGCCATAATAATCGGAGCCTCAGCATTCATATTCGGCATCGAAAAGGCGCTTTATGCGATAATCGTTGCATACATAACACAGCTGATGGTCAACAAGGTCATCGTGAGCATGGGAACAAACTATGCAAAGACCGTGTTTATAATAAGCGACAAATTGAACGAGATAAGAAGCAGTATCCTTTACGACCTCGACAAGAGCGGCACGATCATAGAGGCAAAGGGACTTTACTCAATGAAATCAAAGCCCATGCTGATGACCGTCGTGCCGAACAACATGGTCAGCAAGCTGACGAGGATCGTCCATATGATCGACCCTAAAGCGTTCATGCTTATTCAAAACACCTACCATGTCTTCGGCGAGGGCAATACCTCCTTCGAGGAATATGTAGCCCTGAACAAGGATGTATCGCAGCAGGAATAAGGAAATGCCAATAAATATGGTCTGACATGAAAAAAGGACATCCGAAGATGTCCTCTTTTCTATTTTATCCAACTCATTTCTGCCAAAGCTTCTCAGGATAATAGCCTGTATCAAGCTTGCTCTTGATTTCGGACATCACGAGCGCCTTGTCTTCAGGATATGTCATTCCGAACCAGCGGTCCTGACTTGTGAATACCTTTATGGTACCCTTGCCTGATGTTACGATCTCGCTTGCACCGTTGGGAAGCAGACATTCCTTCTTCTCTTCTGTGACATTCTTTACAATGAAATTTTCCCAATACTTCTCAAAGCTCTCAAACGCTTTCGGAGTAAAGCCGAAGAAGTTCATGCTGACAGGCTCTTTTCCGGTAAGTGGGATGTCCTGGCCTTCAAAATGGGAAACGATGCCTCCATCTGCTGTGTATTCGATCTTCGTGTTTTCAACCATCGATACGAGTTCGCCGTCCTTCACCTCGCAGATTCCGCGGGAAACCGAGCCGCTTCTGCTCATCGTGTTCTCCAACACAAAGCCGACCATCGCATGGGTTGTATCATCATTATTCAGGCCGGAGAGATATTTTCCAAGGGTCTGATAAGCAGAGCGTCCATAATAATCATCGGCATTTACGACTGTAAACGGAGTTTTCACCACATCCTTGGCGCATAAGAGAGCATGGATGGTGCCCCAAGGCTTTTTCCTGTTCACGGAAAGCTTGATCTGTTCCTCGGTAAGAAGGCTTGTTCCAGTCTGGAATACATACTCGGCGTCCATGTTTCTTGCAATGCGGTCGAACAGGCGCTCCCTGAAATCCTTCTCGATATCCTTTCTTATGATAAAAACAACCTTGCCATAACCTGCATTCAAAGCATCATAAACACCGAAATCCAAAAGCGTCTCACCATGGATGCCAACCGCATCGATCTGCTTGACTCCGCCGTAGCGTGATCCCATTCCTGCCGCAAGAACCAAAAGCGTAGGTTTCATTACTTCTCCTCCTCTATCATGCCCAAAACCATTTTCAAGCATCAAATAAAATTTATCACAGATAATAGCGGAGTGCAACTTCACAAAAAAATATCGCTTCTTATTTAACATTTTGGAAACAAAACGATATTGTAATGGAGATTATGATAAAAAGCTAACGTAAAAATATCTAACGTTATATTTATAAACGTTAATTATATTATTGTTTTATAAGAAATTATAATGCAAATAATATTGAAATTAATCTCCATTATCATTATATTTCATCCCATGAAGCGAAGAATTGACAAACGGGCATATCTATATTTGATTCCGGCATTTGCCGTAGTATCTGTTTTTTCATTCGCTCCATTCATAAAAACATTCATCTCATCATTTTTTCTCATAAACCAGAAGGGAGTTGTCACGGCATTTGCAGGCTTGGATAATTACCGTGCACTGTTTAATGATTCATATTTCATGAAAAGCATCGCAAACACAGCCATGTTTGTTGCACTTTTCCTTCCATTAAACACATTCCTCACATTGCTTTCTGCTTCGTTGGTGAAAGAAAAGACGAAATTCAACGAGTGGATCAGCCTGGCGTATTTTCTTCCGCTTGCATTCTCCCTCTCCCTGTCATCCCTTATCTTCAAGGAGATGTTCAAAGGGACAAACAGCATAATCAACAGGATTTTCGGCCTTGATATCGCATGGCTCAATGACAGGATGAGCGCCTTTATTGCCATAGTACTGTTATCTGTGTTTCTAGATTTCGCTCTTGATCACATCCTTCTTTTGTCCTCCTTCAGGAAAATCGACAAATCAATCAAGGAAGCATCTATGATGGATGGAGCCTCGGCTTTTCAGATGTATTTCAAAATAGAGCTTCCCTTGATAAGCCCCACCCTTCTGATGACAATGTTCATAGCATTCAAGGATGCGCTGCTGATTTCAGCACCGATCATGACAATGACCGAAGGCGGGCCCAGAAGGGGCACAGAGACGGTGATGTACTATTATTATCTGGAAGCCTTCAAAAGCTCCAACAGAGCAGCCGAGTCCACCATTGCGACGTTGATGGTTTTCTTATCTGCGCTGGTCCTCCTTCTATATTATCTGGCACAAAGAAGCGCAAGGAGGAGAAATGGTTAAGAAACTGACGGCGGCAATCCTGGCTTTGATAGTGCTTTTCCCTCTCTTATATACTATCAGCCTATCGTTTTTCAGCATGCCGGATTTCAATACGAACCCTGCAAGATTTTTTCCATCAAGGATAAATTTCAGCGGATATGCATCGGCATTGGAAAACAGGTATTTTTTCATATACAGCACAAACAGCCTGATTACTGCACTGCTGGCATCAATCATAAGGTGTGTGATAACAGTGCTTTCAGCCTTCACTTTCACCTATCTGGAATTCAGAGGAAAGAAAATACTCCTGTACCTCTTGATACTGACAATTTTCATCCCCCAGGATGCCCTGCTTTTTGAAAATTATGTGACCATAACCAGGCTCGGTATGGCAGATACATATTTTGGAATAATAGCAACCAGCCTGTTTTCCGCAACCCAGCTCTTAATTGCCATGACTGCATCAAAAAGTCTCTCAAGGGAACCATACGATGCGGCAAGGATCGATGGGGCCAACGATTATATATACATGGTACACATTCTTTGCCCATTGATAAAAAGCGTTCTGCTGGCAATCTTCCTGCAATCCTTCGTATCCGTATTCAATGCCTACCTCTGGCCTCTTTTGATAACCAGCAGGATGGAGATGAGGACAATACAGATAGGCATAAGCCTTTTGGGCTTTGCCGAAAGCGGAGACAAGGGCGGCCTGTTTTCCGCCCTTATGATCGTACTCATTCCCTTGATGGCGCTAACTCTGGCATCAAGGAAGATAATACTTAAGGCCCTTTCCGATGGGCTTGATAATTAGGGGGTCGGAATATGAAAAAAAGAATCATGCTCCTTCTTATCGCACTCTTATGCCCGCTGATGGTGTTTGCAGGCGGTAAAAAGGAAGAGACAGGAGCCAGGGAGGTCATTCTCTGGCACTCCAACAGCGGAGTGCTGCAACAGGCGTTTGAACATCTGGTGGATGATTTCAATGCAAATAACAGCGACATAAAAATAACTGCTGTCTATCAAGGCAAGGCAAACGATGTGCTGTCAAAGGTTAAAGCGGCTTCGATGACCGGCACAGGATTACCCGATATAGCACAGCTCGATGCCACAGCAGGGCTCGACATGATATATTCGGATTACCTCATCCCAAGCGAGGAGCTCGGAATAGATACTTCATCTCTTCTCCCTTCGGCCATTGCAGCTTATGATAGCATTATAGGACACATAGGAGTGCCGTTCAACGCATCAAGCCTGCTCTTTTATTACAATAAGACAGCATTCGACAAAGCCGGGGTTGACGTACCAAAAACACTGGATGAGTTTGCCGCATCTGCCAAAACGATCAAAGAAAAAACCGGCATGAGCGCCTTTTCAGGTGTTCCGACGACCTATGAGCTATGCACCTTCCTTGCATCCCAAAACGGAGGGGAATACATAAGCGATAACAGAAACGGCCATGACGGAGTTTCCTCAAAGGTGCTTTTCGATGAAAACGGCACATTCAAGACCTTCCTTGAAAAATGGGAAAACCTTTATGCAACCGGAGCAATTGACAACCTTACAAGCGGAGTCTCAGATGCCTTTTACTCACAGCAGACTGCGAGCATGCTTGCATCCTCTTCAAATCTGACGACTGCACAGAACAACATCGGAAGCAATTTCGAGCTTGGCGTCGCATTCGTCCCGATGGTGGATGGAAACGCCACAGGAGGAGTGAATATCGGAGGTGGCTTTCTTGCGGCTTTTGACACGGGAAAAGACAATGCAGAGGATATCAGGCGTGTGCTTGAATATTTCATAAGCCCGGAGGCTCAGATGTACTGGGCAAAAGAAACCGGATATATTCCTGTGAATGCAGAGGTGGAAAACAGCGCGGAATGGCAGGCCTTCATAAAGGAAAACCCCTTGTTCGGAGTGGCTTTCGACCAGGCGGTAGGCTCCAGCCCGATGATGCTCGGCCTTTGGATTCCCTCGGCATACCAGGTATACTATTCCTTCCAAAGCACGATTGCGGAGATGCTTGAAGGCAAACGTACAATCGATGATGCCGTATCTTATATGGCGGATCTCATAAACGGATATCTTACGGAATATGCAAGACAGAACGGCAACTAACACAAACCTCGTGGTTTTCAACCGTGAGGGCATCAAGAGGAGGATGACCGAGCTCATCCCCCTCTATGCCAAAGCGGGTTTCAAGGATCTGGATCTGAATTTCTGCGAGATGATGAACCCTCAAAGCATACTCAACACAGATCTGGCGGAAGAATATGTGGCTAAGCTCATACAGCTGAAAAAGGAATACGGGCTTACCTACATGCAGGCCCATGCCCCCTACCCCCGTGCAGGCCAGGAACCAAAGGAGATGGAAGAAAAGATCTTGAAAGCCATTTCCTATGCAAAAGAAGCCGGGGTGCCCCATATCGTGGTTCATCCAATAAAAGGCGGAATAGAGGAAAACAAAAGGTACTACTCCAATCTTCTCGAGAAAAGCCAAGAGATCATCCTTGCAATTGAGAACATGGAAAGCCATGAAGAAATCCATTCAATGAGAGATATCCGTGCAATCTGCTCGATATGTCCATCCCGTCTCAAGGCCCTGCTCGATACGGGACATGCAAACATCATGGGCTTGGATATTGCAAAAGAGATAATGGATGCGGAAGGGATACTTGTAGGAACACATATAAACGATAACGACGGAAGAAGCGATCAACATCTGCTACCCTTCATGGGTGATATAGCTTGGGAAAAAGTTGTACATGCACTAAGAGATACGGGATATGATGGATTTATGACATACGAAGCCATGTACTACTCAAGGGCACTGAGCATAAAGGATACGGACATGGTCATGCAAAAGGCTTTTGAAACGGGAATCAGGCTTCAGAGTCTTTGAAAAAGCTGCATCTCTTTTTATAGCGACAGCCTGCGCAAAGGACTCCTGGACACTGCTGGAAAAAATCTTTTGCCCCTTCAAGCTGTTTTATATGCCAGGAGAGCTCATCCATATGCGCCTCTAGCCTTTTCTTTCTCTCCGCGGCTTCGGACCATTTTGCACGATATGCCGCTAAAAGCTCGATACGGCGCTTATCACCGCTATCATCCTCACTCTTCAATTTGATTATCTTTGAAATCTCATCAAGAGAAAATCCCAATTCCTTGAGCTCGATTATGCGCCTGAGATATATGACATCGCTTTCGTTATACCATCTCTGGCCGCGTCCAGTACGCCCAGCCTTCAGAAGTCCAAGCTCTTCGTAATATCTGATGGTCCTGACCGTAAGGCCTGTCATTGAGGCGATCTCGCCTATCCTATAGCGCTTCATAAGGTTATTATCACAAAAAAGAGCGCTTTTATAAATACCCGTTTCCTAACCAAAAGAGGTGCCGCATCCATGATACAGCACCTCTGTCCGTTTAATTGAGCTCGCCTGCAGCCTTTATCTTTATCCTGACCGTATTGCCTGGATAATACTGCAAAGGCACATCTTCCACATCGATTATTTCCACGGTACCCTCGGCCGCGCCCGATGAGACAGCCATCCTCACCGCTTCTTTCTTGGCCATATCCAAGGCCTTGTCACGGGGAATCTCATCGTAATTTATAAGCTTTTCATAGGTTCCGCTGACCTTACTGATCGCACACCCGATCGCATTCGCAACCGGAGAATGGGAAGGCTTGAGCACTCTTGCAGCCCCTTTGAGATGTTCAGGAAGTATCACAGCACCGCCACCTACAAGCACAACATCTACATCATCAGAGGAGAGCTTCATGCTGTCTATCGCATCCTCCACAAGCAAAATCATTGCATCTTGAGCTTTTTTTGCAAAATCCAAAGGTATTGAAGACACCTTCGAGCAATCTCCGATATTGCATAGTCCGAGCCGGACGGCGATGTCTGTTGCAGTCAGTGTGCTGCCACCAAAAACAAGGGCATCCCTTGTGATGTTGTATCCTACACTGTCCGGACCTACCGTTACTGTCCCATCTTCCTTCTTTCTTACGATCGATCCTCCCCCGATTCCGATCGAGATCACATCCGGCATACGGAAATTTGTCCTGACACCTCCGATTGTCACGGCAACACCGCTTTCACGCGGAAACCCGTTTTGCAGGGAACCGATATCTGTTGTGGTTCCACCCACATCGACAACAATCGCATCATTGCACTTTGAAAGATAGCTTGCACCCCGGATCGAGTTTGTCGGACCACAGGCAATCGTAAGAATCGGGTAACGTCTTGCATAATCCATTGTCATGAGGGTCCCATCGTTCTGTGAAAGATAGATCGTGGCATTGCAAATCCCTTCTTTCCTGAGACTCATCTCAAATCCATCGGTAAAGCTCTGGGCAACCTTGCAGAGCGCGGCATTCAATATTGTTGCATTCTCCCTCTCTATCAGGCCCATGCTGCCTATTTCGCTGGAAATGGAAAGATGGACATCCTCGCCAAGCACTGAACGCGCAATTTCCGCAGCCTTTTTTTCATGATCGTTTCTCACGCTTGCAAATACGGATGAAATGGCAATGGAATCGGTTTTTCCCTTCACGGATTCAAAGAACACCCTTGCTGCCTCCTCATCAAAAGCGGCAAGCTGCTTGCCATCATACTCAAAGCCACCGCTTATAATAGCACTTGCAACACAGAAGGATTTGAGCTCGTCATCCCAGTCCACCATGGAGGGTATTCCAACGCTTGCCGGAGCACCTATCCTGAGCACTGCAAACGACGAAAGCCTTTTTCTTTCAACTATGGCATTAGTGCACTGCGTAGTTCCAAGCATCGCCATGGAAATGGAGGACTTGTCGACAGCAGACTCCTTCAATACGGCTCTGATTGCATTGATTATCCCCTGATAGATATCCTCAGTGGTGGGACTTTTCACAGAAGAAACCACATCAAGATTCTCATCTATGATTATCGCATCGGTGTTGGTTCCGCCGACATCGACTCCTAGCCTGTACTTCATACATTTCCTCCTTTCACCCTTTCTTCAATGGGGATGTAATCGGTATCGCATCCGAAGTATCTCGGACCGACGAGATCCAAACCTTCCTTCGTCCTCCAGAGATCAAAACACTTCAGGCCCACCACCATCACCCTCTTGCCATATTTGAGAGCATCGGTGGGAACAGGGGTGAAGGTTCCTGTATCAACAAGGCAGATGAGATCGGGCACTGTAGCGGCAATCTCGCCATCCACCCTCGCAACAAGGTTCTCATTCTGGAATTCCACATCGGCCTTCCTGCCCTTATACTCGGAAATTCCCTCCAGGACCACACGTCCGAAATTGAATGCACCGCGGGTTTCTCTGAGAACATCCACAATCTTTCCCTTAAAAAGCTTATAACCTTCAGTGATTTCCAAAAACCTGTCTTCGACGTCTCCCGTGCTGCTGTTCTTAAGGCTCTTCAAAGCAGCCCCCAGCCTTTCGGATCTCGTCACAATATTCTTGACACCGTATTTCTTCATGACAGCTCCCTCCATTGCATAAAGGGAAACTGTTACAGACCCGCCACAGCTCATGGTGACAGAACGTGCAAGCTCCTCCGTCCATTTGTTCGTTATGGTTTTGAAAATGACCGAATTGCCCTTTTCATCCGCAAGCCCCATCGGAGTGGCATTGACTCCTCCTATGGTGAATGTAACCATCTGCAGTTCAGGGAATGCTCTACCCATGCCATCGACATCTACCAAAGGAAGCCCGAGCCGGGCCGCAGCCACTATAGGAAGCATGGAATTGACCCCGCCTGCCTCTATCGGCATGAAAGCATAAATCTCCTTGCCGTAATATGCTTTTATAGTATCATAAAGTGTCTTATATTCACTTCCATTCACCGCTTTTTCCGCCAATACGGTCGGGGCACCCATCATGGCAATGGGAACAACAAGCGCATCATCGGGAACCTCTTCAGGATCAAGCAGGCTCACCTCCCCGCATTCCCTGACAGCTCCGATCGCCATGAGCTTACCGACATACGGATCTCCTCCTCCGCCTGCGCCTAGCAATGCCGCACCAAGTGCGATATCCTCGATTTCCTTGATTCCTATCTTCCTCATCTCTTTCCTTCTCCCGATACAACTGTCGGCTGAAAAAGCCGGAGCTTTTCAAATATGATATGGAGCACCATGGACACCACTATACCATTTATAGGACCAATGAAAACCGGATATACGTTGCCCGTGATGTAGGCCACGATTGCCCCAGCGGCAAAGGATATCATGCCACCGACGTTCCATCCATCCTCAATCTTCAAATAATCCTTTTCACCTTTTCCGATGATCCAGTATTCTGCAATGATCACTCCTGCAACAGGTGGGATAAGGGCTGTCAACACACTTAAAAAGCCCTGAAAATGATTCAAAAGCCCAACAGCTGCAAGCAAGGTCCCAAGACCGCCGGAAATCACAGTTGAAAGCTTGAAGCTCTTTTCCCCCTTGCCTATAAGGCTGGAAACGGCAATACCGCCGGAATAGGCATTGGTCACATTCGTTGTCCAAGTGGCCAAGACCAAGGCAAGTAGTCCGAGAGCGGGAACACCGAGAGCCGTAAGCACTGCAGAAATATCATACTGCTTTGTCACCATTGTCAATGACGCTCCGATCAGTATGACGATGATGCCTGAAGGGAATACGCCGATCACATTGGACTTTATGACATCCGCCCTGCTCTTTGCATACCTGCTGTAATCCCCGCTTATGACTCCTCCTAGGGCAAAAGATCCGACAACCATGCTTATTCCAGAAACAAGGCTCATCTGAGAAGAAGGTATCCAGGAAGCGATAAGACTCATACCGTCATATCTTGCAAATGCGACGAAAATACCATAAGCAAGCACAATTATAAGAGCTGGAACCGCAATGTAATTAAGGATTTTCAACCCCTTGTAACCATATACTGCGGTAAGGAGCATGATTATTCCCCAAAAGATCGAGCTTACAGGAACCGGAATGTTTATCCCTGCCATGCTGCTTAACATGGAGGAAAAGGATGCACCGCAGACTGCACTTTGGATCCCGAACCATCCTACACAGGATATTGCAAGCAGCAGAGAAACAACGAACTGTCCTCCTTTTGCACCCAAAACCGATGCCGCCATCGACACTGTCGGCATGCCGGTATCACACCCTTGCATTCCCATAAAGCACATGTATATGCAAACTATGCCATAACCTATAAAAGTACACAGAACAACCTGTTGAAGTGTGAATGCCATACCCAAAACCCCGCCTATCATCAAACAGGGTATGCAAATCATGCTGCCTGTCCAAATCATCGCAAGGCTGAGCCAGCTCTGCCTTTCTTCAGCTTTGACCTCAAAGCTTTTATCATTTTCCATACCTCACCTCCCGAAGTGGAAATGTAATATGGGAAAAAGATATACCCCGTCATACAATCTTGTCTTTGTCCTAAAAGAAAAATATTATGCCATTTGCCTTGTCTATTTGGACAAAGGACCTATATCTATCATACGCTTCAAGGCGCAAGCTTCATATAATGCGATGCATGCTGGAAACTTATCCACAGGATAGCCGAGGAGCTCTTCGATGCGCGATATCCTATATTTCACAGTATTATTATGCAGTGAGATGATCGAAGCGGTCTGCTGGGTGCTCATATTCCCGTCCAAAAGATATGCAGACAGTGTTCTGATCAGTTCATCCCCCATCTCATATCCTGAAAGCAGCCTTAGAGGATAGAGTGTTTTGGCAATGCTTTCCTCCCCATCCTCTATCACGGACTGCATATGATTGATGAATTTGATGTCGGCAAGCTGCACGACCTTGCTGTTTAAAAACAGTTTTGGGACAATAGACAGCCCCTTGATAACCTGCAGATAGGCCCTTCTCACATCCGTGGTCGTCTCAAGATGCTCGCAGAGTATCAGGCTTGCCCCATGAATATTTTTCAAAAGCTCATCAATCTCAGCCTTCAAAATCGAAAGCTTCATCCCATCCTTGAGGAAAAGGACTATCATCCCCTCATAAAGATCCATTATCGGGCGGTGGACATAGGGCTCGACAAGATGGCGCAGCTTAGCTTCAAGCCTTATTGCATCCTCTTGTCCTGAATCAACAATCCACATCGTATTAAGTTCCTTTATATTGATGGAGAACATTGCCGCCAGCCGTCTCATCTTTATCGGTTCGTCCTTAAGGATCGAGGACACCAGTTCGGAAATCACGGCCTCCCCGTAATCCTTGGCCCAAATGGATAAGAACAGATGAACCATGTCCACAATCTCTTTAAGCTGCCCGTCATCCATCGCCTCCCCGTTTTCCCGGAAAGCATAAAGACTCATTCCCCTTCCATGGCTGACAGGAATTGAAAGCTTTTTGAACCACCAGGAAGAAGGTATCCTGTTTTCCTCGAGAAGCTGCCTATGAAGATTCTCCCTGTCCCTCGGCCATGCACATACTTCAAGGATGTTCGATGAGGAATCCGAAAGTATGAAGCTTGATCTCGTTTTATCCCTGAGCATCCTCAGAGCAGTCTTCATTGTCCTTAATTCCGGAGGCAGCAGGGAAATCTGTTCAAGAAACTCCGGAACATAATTCATGCTCTCGCTTTTTACTATGGCCTCCATAACCTCGGTGATGACATCGCTGTAACGCAGATCCTTCCTAAAGGGTGGCATGACGATGAGTGCGAACGACAACTCATCGGCAAGCTTTATCAGCTCCGGATCCAGCTTTTTGACGAATATTCCGAGATAAAAAAGGATAAGTCCGACCTCTCCTGCTTCAGCAAGACGCCTGATCACCGTCTTCTGCGCCTCAACATCATCAAAGATGGAAGACAGCGCAGAGATGACTATTTCACTTCCTCCGAATTCCAACGCTTCGAAAAAATCATTCTGCACGCTGGTAGGTTCCGCATATTCCAATACGGATATGGAGGTTACGGTCCGGGACAGGGAGGCGCTGCCGGCAACAAGACGGGCATCCCTAAGGCTTGGAAGCTCCAGCATAGATTCTAATGTGAGACTCATGAACAAATACCTTATATGAGGTTATTTCACTTTTTTACCTCTTTCAATACCAGATGGGGTAATGGAGCAAAAATAAATAGGTGGACAAATCATCCGAGTATCCGATTATACCATCGAGGTGATATATGGTGGAATCAAACAGCATAAAAAAGAATCAGGAGACCTTTGCAATCGAAACGGTGAAAAGAAACCATTATGGAGCAAAAAGCATGAGGGATAAAGACCTTGTGGACAGATTGCTGTTCCCGTATCTATGCAATCTTGCAACAAGGAATAAAGCTGTAAAAGAAGTTCTTGATGTGTTGGACGGAGGAATGGAAACAACCTTTGAAAGGCTGAAGGCAATCCAAGGTCTTGATGACGATGCTGCCGAAGCAATTTTAAGCGCCTTGGAACTTGGCAGAAGAAAAGCAGGCAAGAAGAGCCGCTCGATAAAAACACCTGAGGATGTCTACAACGAGATCAGGCATTATGCGGACAGGCAGCAGGAACACATGTTATCAATACTTTACATATATGTGTATCTATACCTTTAGAACATGTCTTTTCCCTTGCACACAGTGGTTTGTCAGTAAGCCGTTTTTTGAAGCTCTTCCATACAGACGTTTTTACCATGATGGATATTCTTCTCCATACATGGAGCATATGCCGGCATCCGACAGCTTTAGTTTGTTTCTCAGACTTTGTCGAGTTGTCATCCAACAGAGAATGCAAGCTGACATTTCGTCTTTTTGGATTTTTCCGACCAGTTTCAGAAAATTATTCCTAAAAATTGACCGAAAACACGATTCAACGTGTATTTAATATAGGAGGTGATTATGAGTCACGAATTTGAAGACGTTTCGAGAGAAGTAGATGAAATCATCACAGAGATGGAGATGGATCTCGAGGAATGCAGGCTGGAGCAAGAAGAAGCTGAAGAAAGCATGGCTCTCCTGAAGCACATATTCGGCCTCTGATGTACAAAAGGTCCGTTCCCTGATGGAGCGGGCCTTTCATTGTGGCATCGAATTCCATCCATGATAGGCTTTTATCCATTGCGTGAATTTATCCGTTGTGGATTTTTCACTGTTACGGATAAAACACTATTGCGGTAGAAAGCACATTGGTTATACTGGACGGAGAAGAAGCGGAGCACCTGCCTCCTCCGATTAAATGCTTTCGAAAAGGTGTTCCGGCATATTTATGAAGAGAAAATGGGCTATCCGCAAATATTAGTGGAATAGCACCGAATCAGAATGATGATATCTAAGTGTTATTCCGCAATTTCTGGTTGAAAGGTTCCTATCACTGGTTGAAGGAACCTTTTTGCTTATAATCTTCGTTTCGCAATTTCTGGTTGAAAAAAAGCAGCCTTTCTTCATGTTTTCTGTTCTGGCCTGTTGGTTGAAAGACTCAGAAGTAATCGTCGGATGTTATTTCATCCGGATCGATGGAACTCGTGGAAACCTTATCGACAGGCGTACCGTAGAATCCTGTCTTAATTGCACCAGATTCTATTATCCTTTTCAGATTCGTTCTACGATACAGCATCTTCAGCCTAAGAATATCAAAAGAATAACCACGGCCCCCGCTATCCTGATGTCTTATCAATCCGTTTGTAGCATCCGTGAATGCATTGGTGATGACAGTAGGACAATCCCAAGCCCGGAATATCTCCGTATGGAAGTTGTGTACAGTCTTGGCAAGCACTCTGAACGTGTCAAACCACGGGTCATTCGGAATCGAGGCCTCCCATTCGTCGAAAGCTTTAATCGCATTCTCTTTTGAAGTCGGGTTGTCATCCCAGATGTTGAAGAAGTCCTCTTTAAGGTCAAATGCAACAATCAGTGGATGCTGAGGATTCGCTCTTCGTATCATCCGAAGAATATCTGCATCCTCGGATTTAAGGTCCTTTTCTCTGGTCTTCAACACATAGGCAAGCCCCTTCTTCACATGTATCCGCTGCTTATCCGTCAGTGTTGCCTGATACTTCTTCCGGAGGTCATCCAAGGCCCTATTCGCATAAGCTACGACATGGAAGTGGTCGATAACCCATTGGGCATTGGGAAAACAGCTTGCAAGGCTCTTCTTGAAAGGCCTGTACATGTCCGTGCATACCCATAGAACCCTTTCAGGTTCATCCAGCTGCGAAAAGTATTCCGTCAGGGCAATCTGATTCCTCTGGGGAAGAATGTCGAACAGTGTGCCATGCTCGATATCCGTAACAACGGTCACCATTCCCTTTTTTCCAAGATTGATTTCATCCAAGCCGAGGAATGCCGGCGTACGGAAGCGAAGCAGTTCCTCGTATTCGTTGAAGAAGTCGAGAAAAATGTTCTTTATCGTATTGGGAGTTGCAGGATAATCTCTCGCAACATCTTCAAACTGCCGTGTCAGAGAGCTTTGGGCAATGGCATTGAAGGCATTATCCGTGCATCTTCTTCCATCTGCCGTCCCTTTTATTTCTGGCGAGAAGGTGCACCCGCATGTTCTGCACCTCAGACGCGGGAATACGATTTCATACTGCGCAGGGATTCCCTGTATCGGTGTCGCAATAAGGTTTATTTTGCGTGTTCCATGCCGGTATGCCTTTCCTCCGCATTTTGGGCAGCTGTCAGGAAGTTCTCCATCGTACTCAAATCTGTATAATCTGTATTCCTTGTCGTCTTCGACCAGCTCTTCCGTACCAAGGAATCTGACATCATCTATGCCGAACAGGCTCATCATCTGGCTCATTTATTCCTCCGAAGACATAAAGGTCCGTCCTGTACGAACGGACGATCGCATATTCGATCTGCAACTTCACTGTTCCTGTGAGTCCAGATAATTCTTCAGGTTCTCGATATCGATTCGCTTCTGGCCTTTGACAAGGTCATAGATGAGCGAGGCTATCGGAGATATTGCCTGCGGGTCGTTAATGACCTTGGAAGCAAGCTCCGAGAATTCGTTGTTTCTGAGTCCTACGGCAGCTTCCTTGATGATGTTCCTGAAACGGCCTTCATTAACGATTGCATTCTTGGAGTTGGAGGAATTACGTACCTGAAGGCGTGCCGCGTCATCCCCTGCAACGGTATCTGCAAGCGCATTGACAATCCTCGCCTTGAGAAGAGTCGGCGTATCCATGCCGAACGCCTCGTTCAGAAGGCTTACGATGTCCTTCATGTATCCAAGCTTTCCTGCGTGCGGGTTTCCTCCTGCCTTTATCGGTTTCAGCACTGGCTTGTCATTCCCATCCGATTCGTCTTCAGGACTGTCAAGCTTCACAAGGCTGTAACCTGTAAGGACTATTCCGCTGATATCTATGTCATCCACTGCAGAACCAAGAAGCCTGTGCCTGAGGATTTCAGCAAATGCAGAGAACGATTCGAGTTCAGGGTCATCAAAGCTGATGATCTGGGAAATGTAAGCATATGCGGAACAGAAACGTGAAAGAAGCTTCCGGAAGTCCTCAAGCCTGACAACGCGCTCCTGAGCCTCTTCAAGTTCCTTGGTGGCAATGGCTTCCTTGTCCTTGTTGCCATCCCTGCGGTAGCTTTCGACCGTCTCCTTCCACATCCTTACCGCGTGCCTTTCGGCTTCCACAAGGTCGTTCCAGTTATCAGCCGGACGCGCGACAGCGGCAAAGAGGGCTTTTCTGTCTTCGTCGGAAGAACTGCCGTCCTGCATGTCTGCAATCGACTTGTAGCGGACTTTCTTGAACGCTTCGAGATCGTCTGAGTTGTAGATGCCCATGTCATCCAGCTTCCGCTTTATCTCATAGACGACATTGAAATCCTGAGCGCTTTCAAGTTCCGCCCCGCTGTCATACATCCTGAAGGCCCTGCGGACCTGATCCGGATCGTTTACGAAATCGATGATGAAGACGCGGTCCTTGCCAGCCATCGTGCGGTTAAGCCTTGAATACGTCTGTACTATCTCAATCTCGTTGGCGATCTTCTTGTCGACATACATGGCAACAAGACGCTTCTGATTGAAGCCTGTCTGGAACTTGTTGGCGACGATGAGCATCCTGTAGGCTCTGGAATCGAACGATTTCTCGATATCCATCACGTCAGGCGGATTAAGACTTGTCTCGTCATAATCCTCGTCCGGATCATAGATGGCGAATGGATTATCTTCCAGTTCGGCGTCTTCCTTCACCATTGCATCCCGTCCCTTAACCTTTCCGGAGAAGGCGACGAGGGGCTCGCCAAGAACCATGTACCCGAGCTTGCCCTCTATGTCCATTCCGGCATATTCAGGATGCTTCTTCAGGTAATGGTCGAATCCCGCCTTGTAGCGGAGGACCATCGCACGCGATGACGTGACGACCATAGCCTTTGCTTCTCCGTTCAGCAGCTTGGCGACTACGTTCATGAAATGCTGGACGATAAACTCGACCTTCTGCGTGACATTGGTGGGATGTATCGTCATCCAATGAGCTATCGTCTTCTTAGCCTGCCTGACGCTTACGAGGGAATCATCATCAACCTTGCTTTCATCGAGATGATATGCGGTCTTGTACGGCATGTATCCCTTGAGAACGTCGAGGATATATCCTTCCTCGATCGCCTGTCTCATCGGGTACAGATGGAATGCCTCATTGATAGGACGTCCGTTCTTCTCATCAATTCTGTCGGATGGTGTTCCGAACAGCTCGAAAGTGCTCTGTTTCGGTGTTGCCGTGAAGGCCAGGAACGATATGTTGGACGGCATTGCCCTTGAGTTCTGAAGCTCTCTCAGATAGGCGTTTATCACGTCCTCGTCGTCGATATCATCGCCTTTGTCATGTCCCTGGGATGCCAGCTTCAGGATTGATTTCATCTTTCCTGATGCCTTGCCCGTCTGAGAACGGTGAGCCTCATCGATAAGAACCGCGAAATTGCTGCCTCTGAGGTCCTCGCTGGAATTGATGACATCGACCGCATAAGGGAATGTCTGAAGAGTAACGATGATGATCTGACGTTTGTCTTCAATCGCCTTCTCAAGCTTCGAGCTCTTCGATCCCGGCTCCTTCTTATGGCCGTCGCCTCCGATAGTGGCGATGACACCGACCGGCAGTGAGAGCTGTTTCAGGGCATCCTTGAGGTTCGTATCAAGCACTAGGCTGTCGGTGATGACGAACACGGAGGAATAATATCTCTGTCCTTCAGGCGTACGGAGTTCGGAAAGCTTATATGCCAGCCATGAGATGGTCGCCGTCTTTCCGGATCCGGCCGAATGCTCGATGAGATATCTGGCTCCCGTCTTCTTTGCCGTAATGTCTTCGACAAGCTTTGTAACGCAGTCCCACTGGTGGTAACGTGGAAAAATCTGGGTCCGGACCTCTTTCTTCCGTCCCGTCGCATCTTCGACAGTCTTCTTCTCCTCAAATATGAAACCGTAGAAGATGTCGAGCCATGCATCACGCTGGCAGACCTCGTTCCAGAAATACCCTGTCGGATACTCCGTATCCCCCGGCTGCATGGGCGGGTTTCCTGCATGTCCGGCGTTACCCCTGTTGAAGGGGAGGAATTTCGAGTTCTTCCCGCAGAGGTTCGTGCACATCCACACCTGTTCCTCTGACATGGCAAAATGGACCACGGCGCCGCGCTTGTACATCAGCAGGTAGTTCTTCCTGTTCGTGCCCGGTTCGATGGGCTGGCGGTCGTTCTGGTACTGTCTGATGGCATCCGTATAGCTCTGCGTGAACTCGCTCTTGAGCTCCGCTGTCGCCACAGGGATGCCGTTGATGAAGAAAACGAGGTCAAGGGACTTGTCTCCGGCTGTCTGGTAATGGACCTGCCTCATAACACGGAGGATGTTCTTCTCATAGAGGAGGTTTGTCCGGGGATTCCTGCCATCCTCGGGTTTCGCTCCCGAGCACTCGATTGTGCCAAGCCCTGCGAATCCGAATCCGTGACGGAGCACGTAAACGGTACCGTTGTCCTCAAGATTCTTCACAAGGGATAGTCTTATGACGTTCTCCCAGTTCTCTTGGTATGATTTCCTTGCCTTCTCGACCTTCTCTGGGGATATCGCCTCCAGCCAGGAAACGAAATCAGGCCAGTACAGAGCCGTCTGTGGGTCGAAGCCTTCATCATTCGGGCTGTATTCCCATCCCTGAAGGGTGTTGAGCTTCCTCGATATATAGTTTTCGAAGTTCTTCTCTAATCTGATATCTTCAGCCATTGCCGTCCTCCCTTTTGAATTGCCTTCCGTCTGTTTCCCTCATCTTTTCGATAATGCCAGTTCCAAGTTTTTTGAGGATATCAATAAACCTGAGAGCGTCTGATTTCGAGATTATGATCCTCTGGCCTGGTCCATAAGCTCGGTCCGCTGTCTTCTCAAGATATTTCTTATCCACGATCCCTCCGTTATGCTCAATCAAATGCCTTCTCTGGAACATGATGTTCATGAACCTCAACTCAGCATCTGATAGCCAGTTGCTGTAAGGCCAGGATATTTCGGAAAGCATCGAATTCCCTTTCTCGACTATCTGGAAGTCATTCGGACGTGCGGCCTTGCCTGTATGCCCTGTGTATACCGCATAAGCAAAGCTTTGGAATGCGGATACCGCCTCTCCAATACTGGTTTCGATTATATGCTGTTGTATTCTGACCTTCTGATCTCTTCCAACACTTCCGGGGAATTCCATCGCATCAGCTTCTGACACCATGAGCCCGATTGTCTCCATCGATTCCAAAAAGACCCGTGAAACCGCATTCGCACCACAGCTGGGGCAAAAGAAGGCCGAGCCTATTACAGAATACCTTGTTCCGCATTTCTCGCATTTGATTTCAAGCTCCCATTCTGGCCTCTGTGGAATAGGATAGTTCTTGAATATGGCGGGCTTGGAGGGCTTGTATTCAATTCGTATCGGGCCTCTCCTTGAGTTGACGTTCCTGGCAAGTCTTGAGAACATCGAATCAAGTTCCCCTTGGACCAGACCAGCCACATAATCATGCGCCCTCTTGAGCGCCTCATCATATTGATAGTTGGTAAGGCAATCGTCTATACTGGCACTGTATCCACATCGCGGGCAGAAGACGTGTCCCTGATCCGTTATGTTCTCCCAGTCCTCGACATTGACCTTGTAAACGAAACCGCAAGAGGGGCATTGCCTGTCTATATATCCCTTCGCATCAGGTGTGAGCTTTACTTCAAAGGAGATTTGATCCGGAATCATACGACCTCCTTTTTGCCCGTTACGACCTCATATATCAGCGATTGGCGATATGCCTTGAGCTTCTCGATGATGGATTCCTGGCGGCGGATAGACTCATCTATATTCCCAGTTATAGTTGAAATCTTTTCAACAATCATTTTTTGCTGACTAATAGGCGGGAGAGGAATCATAACCATTTTTAACGTATTAGAATAAATCACATCAATTGTTGTGCCATTGCTACTATACTCAAACTGCCTTTTCAATAACAAAGAATCATTAATTACCATTAAAAAGAAAGAGGGCAGAATCTTTTTTTCATCAAGCCTAAAACGAATCAGACAAGGATGAAGAATACCTTCTGGAGCATCGTTCGATACTCTACAAACCCTTCCTATTGTTCCCCTTGTTGTAATCAAATAATCACCGGGAGTTACTGTAAAACTCGACAATTTCTTTGCTTTTTCTGTTGATACAAAGGTATCAAAAGGTGCGTTATCAAGGACTGTTTTCTGAACATAAACAGGAATACCGACCTCTTTATAATCAGATGTCTTTAATGCGCTTCCAAATGGTCCAACTCGCATATCACTGTTTATCAATAGGTATTTCAACGGACCGATTTTCCAATTTGAAGGTATTGAATCAAGCCAAGGAACTTCGCTATTTTTCATATTCGCATTCGGATCCAGTCCTTTCGTTACAACCTCCGTTATGACGCTCTGGCGATACTCCTTGAGCTTCCCGATGATTGACTCCTGACGGCGAATGGCTTCGTCTATCTGCGAGCACTTGGAGTCAAGGTAGGCAGAAATACTTATTTGTTCATTAATAGAAGGCAATGGTATAAAGATATTAATTAGATTTGTTGCCTTAATTGACGGATAGCTTACCCCATTTGATTTTCGTATAACATCATCTACAAAAGAATCCGATATGAGTGCCCAGTCAAGAAATCTAGGGAATATATTACGAGGCCGAATAACGGCAAACCCTGTAGAAAAAACGCAATCGGCATGCTTTTTATCCACGTATGCTATTGCCTTTAGGTATGTTCGTACAGTAGAAACAATTACGTCATTCTCATGAGCCAATCTTCTCGCTCTAGATGGGGCATTTTTGAATAAATATGATTCTATATGTGAAATCCCGTCTTTTAATGAAACAGATGAGATATCAACATAGGATATTTTTGTATCTGGATTCGTATGTTCTGGCAAGGAATCATCATTACAGGAGGCGACAAACTTTATTGGAATTATTTTCCAAGACACAGGAATAGCTCCAATGCATTCTATTCCGCTATCCTTCATCTCTCTCATCTGAGCACCTCCTTGAGCATATCCTCAAGGCCGTCCTCATCAGCAAGGATTTCCTTTGCGATATCTTCAGCTGCGCGAGGCGGTTCATACCTGTAGAAATACCTGTTGAACGATATCTCGGTGCCGACAACGCCGACATGCCCGTCCCGGAGGTTTCCTTTATCGACAACCGATTCATCAATCCATGCTCCTGGAACATACGGGCGGACGTTCTTATCCATATAGGCTTCGAAATCCATACCCCAAGGGATATCCTCGGTATCGGAGAAATAAGGATCCTCGACAGGATTACCGTGCTTGTCCCTGACAATCGGAGCGGATTCATCATAAGAAGACATGTCAGATCTGATGTCGTCAGCTATGGCTGCGATATCGAGGTCTTTCTTCTTGACCTTCTCTCCGAAGAGTTCTTTCAGGAGCGTTTCAGGCATATCCCAAGGTTCGTCCTTCCCGATATAAGTTGCTAGGCGTCCGATAATCACGGAACGCTTATCTTCTGAAAGTTTTCTGAACTGCGTTTTTTCTCTCAGCCCTGCGAGCCCTTCCTCAGTTATGCGGATAACACGCTGTAACGGCCTCTTGACTGTCACTTCGCGATAGAAGAAGTCCGTATATGGGACGACAACGGTCTTGCCATGATCGCTACCCTCAATATACATGCGGACAATCTCATCAATCAGTTCCTGAGATATCTCATATCTCTTGTTTCCCTGATTCCTTCTCAGGGGAGTCTTATAAGTCGAAGCATCGATAAGCTGAACCTTGCCACGCCGTTCTTCGTCCTTGCGTGTCGATAGAATCCACAGATAGGTAGCAATACCCGTACGGTAGAAGATTTCTGTCGGCAGCTTCACAATGCAGTCTACAAAATCATTCTGAAGTATCCAGCGGCGAATGTTCGACGGGCCGCTACCGAGGGACGTGCTGACAAAAAGAGGAGACGCAGACAGAACGATTGCCGCTTTGGCCCCTCCTTCTTCCGCCCGCTTCATCTTGCTGATGACGTGCTGGAGGAACAGCATCGCGCTGTCATCGACCTTTGGCTTGCCGGCCCCGAATCGGCCTGCGTAGCCAAGCCTGATTTCATCTTCGACATCCTTCTGTTCCTTCTTCCAGTCCTTGCCGAAAGGAGGATTAGAGAATATCAGGTCGAACCGTGTGCCATCGGTCATATCGTTCGTAAGCGTGTTGCCCCGATATATGTTGGCTGAAAGGTCCTTCATCTTTTCATACCGGTCGAGATTCTCATTGGCAACATTCCTGATGAGAAGGTTTGTCTTTCCCATAGCCCAGGATTCACCTAGAACCTCCTGTCCATACGGAATGACCATAGCGGGGACTTTCAGGTTCTTGTGACTCTGCACATCAGCAATATAGTCCATCGCATCGGTGATGAATCCACCTGTTCCCATTGTGGGGTCGTATATGGTTCTGACTACGCCATCATCGGAAGACAGAAGCTCATCTTCTCCCGTTGCCATGACAAGGGCGACCGCGAGCCTTACGACATCCTTTGGCGTCATGAAGTCTTCGGCATCCTCTGCAATCGATTCTCCGAACTTGCGGATAAGATGTTCGTAAATGTTCGACATGGTGCGGTCATCAACGGCCTCAGGGCTGAGGTCCATATCCTTGCTTCCGAACTTTTTGCAGACATCGTAAAGAAGAGGAGGCTCGTAATTCTGGAGCTTCGCACAGATGGAGTCGAATTCGAACTGGGCGAATATCTCTCTGACATTCGGGCTGAATGCGTTTATATACTCCTTGAGATTCGACTGGGTATTGCTGCTGCCAAGGTCGGCAAGCCTGTATGTGGAAAGGTTGTAGAAAGCCCTTCCGGAAGCCATGCAGTAGTTATCGCTGTCCCGGCCCCATATCGCCTTGTTCTTATCATAGGATTCGATTACGGCATCCCTCGTAGGTTCGAGGACACACTCGATCCTTCTCAGCAGTGTGAACGGGAGTATGAGCTTGTTATAATCTTTCGGAAGAATGGCATCTCTGACGAAATCAGCGATGTCCCATATCGTATTAGCATAATTTGATGCATCCATCTTGGAAGCCATGATTACCTACCTAAAAATCAATTTTCAGTTTCGCTATATAATGATAGCTTGATAACACGCGATATTTCAACCACTTTTTTCAGAATATGGCATAAATATCCAACCAGATTTTGCGGAACAAGACAAAGAAGAATTAACGTTTCATTCAACCAGAAATGAAAAAAGGGAAGCTCCAGCAAACACGCTGAACAGCCTCCCGATAACACAGCTATCAACAAAAGAATCAACGTTGAAGGTTCTGCATATAGCTTATCTTTCAACCAATTATTTCAGATAGCCAGAAAATGAAATTCCCCATATCCGCCAGTGATTACAGTCAAAAAGTATCACTTCCCTTCATCGATATCATTCAAGGTTTTTACAAGACCATGACGACGGACGTCCTTGAGAGGATCTGTCGTGTTCTGGGTTGCGACGTCGGGGATATCATGAAGCTGAAAATCTAGTTTCCCAATCTGTCTCCATATGGCAATGATTTTATGTAGTTCTCCATCCATTGCCAGTCGGGATTGCCCTCAGAGGTCGCAGGGAGCTTAATCTCAGTGTCCTCCATGTTTTCAAGTGTCCATTTCCGACCGTAAGAATACCTGTATTTCTCATGCTTCAGCACGGTGCACACGAAAAGCCCTATTGCGGGTGTGAGTCTTCCCTGTTCCGGCCGCAGATAAAGAGCATTCACGTCATCCGTCGCCCAATAAGGGATAGGCTGATAGAAAGCCTCACCAACCGAACCGTTGTAGCTCAGTGATATCGTATTCCCTTCATGAATCGGCTGTTGCCCTATATGGTTTGCAACTCCATTATCCGAGTCGATTGCTCCGATATAAGGGATGTCCCCTTCAGCCTGATCATCCGATGTGAGGCGTTTGCCTTTACGGATGGTAAATAATCCTCCTGTTCCGCCTAACTTAAACCATTTCCATTCATTTATATTGAACGGCAGTGGTTGGGAAATGTTCTTTGTTGTCAGAGGCTTGCTATGCAGAGAGGCTATATAATCCTCCATCCATTGCCAGTCTGGAGAGCCATCGGTGGTCACCGGAAGCAGGAGCTTTGTGTCTTTGATCAGATTCATCTTATAGGCTCTGCCGTAAGAATAGCGATAACGTTCACGTCGAAGGAGCGTCGTAATGAACAAACCTGTGGAGTTATCTAGCCATTTTGCCCGTATGACTATGATATGTTCTCCCGTTATGAAAGGGTGAGGCTGATATGCGATTGTTGATGTTGTATCGCCTATCGTGATTGCGTTTCCATCTTCAATGTTTACAGCATCATCCGCCAAAACCATGTCTTTGACACTATTATCTGATTCCGTTCTTGTCACATAAGGAACAGCATTCTCGCTCCAGTAGGTCAGCGGCTCAAGCATCTCAGAATCATAAGGAACTACTTTGTAGATCGAATCAATCAGGCTTCCAAAACGAAATTCCTTCCAGCAGGACGTATTAATTTTCATATACCGCTCCTGTCTTCACAAGATAGGCCAGATAGTCGTTGACCGTCTGCTGGAAATCATTCTCCATAAGCGTTGAATAGTCGGTCTCCATATATGCCTCACACAGCCACTCGTCATCTCCTGTGACCATATGACGAACACTGAACCCCAATATCACGTCACGATTCCTGTAGGTATCAATCCACTTCTTCTCAATCAAGGTCCATAGGCTGTGGCCATTTTCATCCTGCTGCTCAACACGGCCAAGATTCTTTCGCTTCTTGAATCCGTCATCCTTGCAATAGGCAAAAAACGTCTCGCGATTTGATGTCTTATGTGGCGTTCCTACGTCGAAGACCATACAGCAGGCACATGCGCTCGCTCCGGGATAGAATATGTCATCCGGCAGCGAGAAAACAGCGTCCAAAGTGTTGTTTTTAAGTATCTCCACTTTCATCTGACTAATGAGCGAACTGTTTCCGATAGCACAGGCCATTGGAAGAAGGACAGCCAGTCTGCCCTGCATTCCATTCCTGTTCATCTGATCGAGGATGAACTTCACGAAATAGAGCCCCTTAGATGGATCCTGCTTGTTCTTGCCCCATGTCTTGGAATACTCCTTAGGAACCTGTTTCGCCATCGCGTTGTAAGGTGGATTCATGAGCACGACATTGAACCGGACACCGTCTGCGATGAACCGCGGCACCTTCTCAAAGCAGCTTCCCTGAACGATATTGGAGTTTCCGTCGCCGTGAATCAGCATGTTGGTAGTCGCAAGGCCGTAGACGAGCTCATCGTATTCCACACCGTAGATGTGGTTCTTCTTCACCTCGTCCTCTTCGGCCTTCGTGCGACAATCGGCAAGGGCCTGTGTCATCGCACGGACGAGGAATGACCCGCTTCCGCATGACATATCGAGGACGACAGAGTTCCTGTTTACACTGCAGATCTTCGCCATAAAGTCGGTGATGTGGTCCGGTGTGAACGCCTGGTTTTTGTCAGATTTGCCGACATACTTGTTAAATGTTATGAAGAATAGGTTCAGAAGGTCCTGTCCTGCGGTGCTCTTATCATTTATGAACGGATAAATCCTGTTCTTTATGAAGTCGAGAATGATACAAAGGTTCTCGCTGTCCATATCGCGGACAGCCTGGTTGTCAAGGACCCGTTTGTTTATCAGCGTCAATTTCTCCGCCTTTTTGAGAGAGCCTTCAAGCAAATCTTCCAAGATAGTGCGGATACCTTCGATAATCTGCGCAGTCTTCATCTTTCTGTCGTATACGAGTCCGTTCTTGATTGCAAGGAGGCATGTTCCGACGAACTGCGAACGGAGCTTCTCCCCAATACCGTGCCGATGGAGAAGCTCGTTCAACTGATATGTATTCCTCATTACCTCTTCCTTGTTGTTCGTATGCTTGGCATCAAACATCTCAACGTATTCGGGCATAGTGCGGATGACCTCCTCATTTCTGAGCCTTCTGCCGTCCTCTATCTCAGACTTCCATACGGTGATACGGTCATCATCCGTATTTGCAATCATTGCGATGATTTTGTTGCTGGTAAGCCGCTTCTCATATTCGACATAGGCCGCAATCTGCTCTTCCACAGTCGGCCATTTGTCTAAGTTGTTCTTTGTTTCAATAAGAAGTGATACTCCATTAAGCTCAAAGCGAATATCAAGGAACTGCCAAGAACCTTTTCCGCTTTTTTTCTGAATCTGTTCAAAAGCAAGCCCTTTTTCTTTGAAAGCCTTTGGATAGCTATATTCGCCGTTCTCGATATTGGAAGTATGATATTCGCGCCCCACAGCGTCGATTATTTCAATTCGTTCCATTTCTTTATAATCCTCCCATTTAGAGTTTACCAAAAAGGCAAATCACCACCAATACAAAATCTAAGAGAATGCCAAAAGAGTTCATTTTCTGAATAACGAATCACATCGAAGAGATAGATCGCCAAAAGCAGATTACTTGTTTCTTACGCATGTCATGCATCCTTTAAGCACAGGGATGCATGCCAGATATCTGCCAGTATCAGGCTTCTTCAGCTGAATGTGGTATCGAAGGGCATACAATAGTCCAAATCCATACCCTGCCTCCACAACGAGATAATACCATGATACTATGATACAAAACAGGCTATTGGGCAGTTTATCTCTTTCATGTATAATGATATAAAAATTTTAGGAATTCTTATCACATGAATGGAAAACTGACGAAAGCTGAGATTATTGAGAACATTCACGACAAGCTAGGAACCTATAGAAAAGACATCCACGCAATAATCGACGGATTCTTCAATGAGGTTAAACAGCCTTGCAAAAGGCATGACCACGGAGCTCCGCAGCTTTGGAACGTTCGAGGTCCGTATTCGTAAGAGAAAGGAAAAAGCCCGTAACCCGAAGACCGGTAAAATTGTGTCTGTTGATAAACATGGAGTTACTGTCTTCAGAGACGAACGTGAACTGAAAGAAGAGCTGTGGGGGATAAAAAGCTGAAAAGGAGATCCGATACAATGCACCTTTCATGAATACGCTATGAAAACATTATTCAATTTGCATTGTATCCGAATTCACGCGAACAAAGAGCTCTCTTCCACCACGATTCACGACCGAGAATATAATCATCCGGGACTTTGGCATTATAATTCTCAAGTATGGAATACTGGAAGTTCTTCTTGATATAATCAAAGCCTTTCTCTTTTTTAAGCTCTATCAGTCTAGCATTACCTCCTGTTCCGTTCTCGACATAAGAAGTCCATCTAGCTAAAAGCATCCCATTGTCACTAGTTGCAGAGCCGACATATAACTTACCTGTCATGCAATCAGTTATGAGATAAATGGCCTTTTGATTCTCAAAAGCAGCAATCCAACTTGATTTTCTTCGAGAAAGAATTATAGACAACTGCTCATAGGACAGACATACGTTCTCATATCCGGGGAATTCATCGTCATCATAAAACGTTGGCAGTATCTTCAAGACCTCAAGGCTATCTGCAACGGTATCAAAATATACAACAGTTCCTCTGTGTGACTTGTGGCATTTCAAAACCACGCGCCCAAAATAGCATTCGTATTCAAGAACAGGTTCTGATTCATACCCTATCCCATCTGATATATCTATATCCTTCGTAATCTTCTGGATGGTGGTTACAAGCCATTCATCATATCCTATAGGAATCAGGTTGACTGCGATATTTCCGACAGCAAAATATCGCCTTCCAGAATCAGGTTTCCACAAAAGCCAGTCACGATTAACCAATTCTGGATCTCTCTTGAATACATCCAATGGATGCTCATGCCCATTCCAAACATTAAACTTCACTTTCGTATTCTGTCGATCTTCTTCTGACAACCGCAATAGATTTCCCAGAAGTATCCTATCCATATACTCCATAGCAAATCTGCATTATACCACTTTCTGATACATTTTTTCCTCAAAGGTCTGCTTTTCCGGCAGTAATCAGGAGCCCATGATTCCTCTCTTCTGATCACGAGGATTCGAATCCGGCCTCCATACATATGTGTGGCAGATACTCCTAGGCCATCCCCACGAGGAGGTGAAGCGATATGCGTGAACTCGGAATCTCGTATGGCAGATCGTGCTATGCGAAGATGTAAATCAATGACACCATCAGCTTCGAGGCTCTCATCGAAAGGCTCAGGGATCCCGTGAGGACACCGGAGACTGTCGAGGATTAGGAGAGCGTTCCTCAACGAGCATCCCTTCTGTGAGATGTGCAGGAGGAACGAAAGATACGTCGAGGCTGACACGGCCCATCATATCAAGCCACTCGCTGAAGGCGGAACGAACGATGAGGCGAACCTCATGGTGTTTATTATACTCTAAAAACGGATAACATTATCATTAGGAAATCCCCACATTAGTCATCAAAGAAAAGGACATCCTCAAACGATGTCCGCGAAGTATACTCTTTGCTGAATAGAAAAAAAGAAAAAGCAAGGAGAACCCTAGGAGATGTTGAAGATGTCCCAGATAGAAAGTATAAGGGATGCATGGGATTCGGGGAAGAGCATAAGCGAGATAGCGGAAGCTCTTAAAATCGACAGGAAGACGGTGCGCAAGTATCTGAATCAAGAGGATTTCAGCCCGGAGGTGCCAAGGACGGAGACAAGAGAAAGCAGGCTGGCTCCGTACAAAAGCGAGATAAGGGCGATGCTTACGGAGCAGGATGGATGGTACAGGAAGCAGAGATACACGGCCAAGCGCATACACGCACTTCTGATGGCAAGGCACGAAGACGCCCGGATCTCGTACCAGATGGTCCAGCGCTTCGTCAGGGCGGAGAAACAGGAAGCAAGGAGAAAGAGCTATTCGGAGCCAGGGACGATGCCTCTCGTATGGCATGAGGGAGAGAGCCAGGCGGATTTCGGCGAGGCTGATTTCCGACTCGAGGACGGCAGCCTGAAACGCCTGAAGTACCTTAACCTTTCCTTCCCGTACAGCAACAAGCTGTTCACGGTAGTGATGCCGGGAGAGACGTGCGAATGCGTGTGCGAAGGGCTGAAGATGATATTCGGCTACTGCGGGTACATCCCCAATGTCATAGTATTCGACAATGCGACGGGGATCGGCAGAAGGACGTTCTCTGCGATGAAGGAGACGGAGCTTTTCGTCAGGTTCAGGCTTCATTACGGATTCCGGGCCAGGTTCGCGAACATCGGGTCGGGCTGGGAAAAAGGCAACGTGGAGAACTCCATAGGCTACGCCCGGAACAACCTGATGGTTCCTCCGATGGAATTCAGAGGCACGTTCGAGGAGTTCAACCGTAGGACGATGCTCCCGCTGTCGTCCGGGCTGAGGATGGACGAGTTCCATTACAGGAAGGACAGGAGCATCGGCAGCCTGCATGCCGAGGAACTCGGAGCGATGAGGCCGTTCAGCGATGCCAGGGCATTCGACGTCGTGCGCTACGACGCCTGCCGCCTCAACGGCACCGGATCCGTCACGCTAGACAGCAGGCACACGTACGCGGTTGGACCGAACCATGCGAAAGAGGATGTGATCGTCGCCCGTAGGGCCTTCAGCGTCGAGTTCCTCTCGAGGGACGGAAGCAGCTTACGCATATTCGAGAGGCAATACGGCCGGGAGAAAACAGAGACGTATGACATGGAAGCCCTTCTGCGGGGCCTCTACTTCAAGCCGAACAGCTGGATGAACAGTCCGGTCAGGGAGAGGATGGAGGATGGCGGATGGCGGATTCAAGCAGCTACTGGACTCGGCACAGGGTAACGAAAGGAGGCGGCTGCTGTACATGTTCGGTAATGGGGCGGCAGAATACGGATTCCCTGTCGCAAGCCTGGCGCTGAACGGCCTGTGCATTGACGGGCATGTCCCGTCGGCGGAGGACATGTCGGCCTATTGCCGCAGGCTTCTATCCTTCCCTGCCGGAATGTCGGAGAATGTGACCGATGTAAATCTCTCCGTGTATGACAAGCTGCTCGCCGGGGCAAAGGAAGGTGCATGATGAGCTACCTGAAAGCCGATGAGAAGATGATCATGATGGACAGGATGAAGGAGAACCTGAAGAAGTTCTACTTCTCGAATGGCGGAATTGCAGATCTGTTCGGCACGGCCTCGAACAGCACGCTGCAATACCTTGACGGGTTCCTGATGCGTGAACTGGAGAGACGCGACGAGACAAGGAAGAGCCGGATCATAAGATCCGCCGGCTTCCCCACGATAAAGAGCCTGGACGACTACTGTTTCAAGGAGGTCAAGATGCCTCCGACGCTCTCCCTCGAGTCGATGACCGACCTGTCGTTCATAAAGGACAGGCATTCGCTCATAATGTACGGGATCTGCGGAAGCGGCAAGACGATGCTCTCGATCTGCCGCGGCATGAAGGCCTGCAGTCAGGGCTACAAGGTAAAATTCCATACTCTGGGACAGCTTGCGATGCGGCTGTCGAAGGCCCGGGCTGACGGAAAGCTGGAGAGCTGCCTGAACGACCTTAGGAATTTAGACCTGCTGATAATAGACGAATGGGGGTATTGCCAGCTGGACAAGGAGACTGCAGGCCTTGTCTTCCAGGTGGTAGCTGACAGCTATGAGAGAAAAAGCCTGATAGTAACTACCAATCTTCCATTCAGCGAATGGGGCAAGATTGTAAGTGACGAGCAGCTTGCTGCGGCAATAATCGATAGGATTGTCCATTACGGGCATCTTGTCGATACGGGAAAGGTGGATTGGAGGCTTAAGCAGTCTCCGATGAACACTCAGATGACGGAAATAAGGATGTGATTATTTCCTTGATTCTTGTTGGGATGATAAAAGTGGGGAATTTCTCACGATAATTTGGGGAAAACCTATTGATAAAACACACTCATGGCTCTCTGCCATTCATGCCACTCATCAATTCACTCGAAACGTGACGACTGGGGGCGGAAGCGGAAGGAGTATACATACTGATCTGATGCCAGCCGCTTACGCTCATTTGTACACCACAGGCGGCGTTGTGGCTCATTCATGCTACCCTGTATGCGGGGCATATCCAGGTACAATCACCTACAGGGTGTAGGTGGGGGTTGGGTATAAAATCTTACAGCACAATAATTTAAATAACTCACCCAGGGTTTTACACAGAAAAATGCGATTTCAAACAGGGTATTAACCCCTTTTCATAGAGGAATTATTGAAAACTTTTTTAAGATAAAACCCTATTATTAGCAATCAAAACTTTATAATTAATAGTGTTAAAGCTTGTAATCCCCTTCACGCCCTTTAGAGCAAGCAGACTAAGTACATCATCGAGACTCAATGAGGCACGCTCGGCTTCCCTCGTATCATCGGAAATCCTGATTCCCGATATGTCGGTATCATTCAAGCTGATGCTTTTGATAATTATTCAAACACTTTAATGCAGTACAGGAATGAGAAATATGTTATACCTTTCTATCCAGCGGAATATCACCATTCGGGCGTGTTCCTGATCCATGAGTATTTCACTATTGACGCATACAAACCTGAAACACACGCTGCTACTACAAAGAAAAGGGTAGCCACTGTTAACTGAAATACGCAAAGCCAATGCTATTCTCATAGCTGATCGCAACTATACAGAAAAGAAATAAAAAAATGTCAAAATTATAAAACCTCTTGAAATAAACAACCAGTCTGTATACGACATAAAGTACACTTTTTGAAAATAGGAATACCGTATCAGAAGTTTTTTAAACGGTGAGTGGAATTGGAAAAAAGAATCACTCTACCTGTACCAAAATTCTAGCTCCACAATTTAACGCCTCCTCTAGCACCAGGGATTTTATAACCTCGTGCATTTGATTTAGGCCCCCACATTTCAGTTTTTTCCATTGCTTTTCCTTTTCTTTTTTTGGTACATGAAGTAAAAAGATTTGCACAGTCTACAGATTTCTTCAATTTCTTTTGAATACCATTCTCTTTCATAAATATAGTAATTGAAAACCATGGCTCCTTTATCAACGATTTTGAAATGTATACAAAACCATTTGAAACAGAATGTATATATACAAAAAAATAGTGACCTTCAAAACTGATAGTTTTCTGCTTAAAGTTCTTTGATAACCTTGGATGCTTTTTCTTTTCAGCTGCAAAATCACCAGTATAAAGCCTCAAAGTCTTACCAAAAATAGGAGAATCTTTATTCACTCTAGATATCTTATCGAACTCAATCCATTCAACATTATTGCAACTTTCTACTAATTTATTTGTAATTATTTCGTTTTTTGCCTTAACATATATTGTATCTGCTGTAATCATTGTTCTAAAAATAATTCCTTCAAAATTAAGCCTGCAGATAATACATCCAGGTAAATCCAAACACTCTATATCACCTTTGAATATCTTGATTTTCTCTTTCCTTATGGATTCAAAATCACATTCTGTTCCCTTGTATTTCTCTCTTAAATCCATTCTGTATCTCACTCCTATAAATATAATAGCTCAATTCCTCCCATAGTACATTTTTTAGATGTCCTCAAAAGACAGAACAACATATATTTTTTTGTTTAATTGTATTTCCCCAAAAATCCAAATTTCTATAATCATAGCGAGAACGGCTACATGAGCTTCAAGGAAAAGGGACTGATGTGATATCTGATCGGTTTAAAGCTTGTAATCCACCTTCACCCCCTTTATGGCAAGCAGGCTGAGCGCATTATCCAGGCTCAACGATGCGCCCTCGGCTTCCTTCATATCCTCTGAAATTCTGATTCCCGATATGTTGCTATCCTTCAGGCGGATACTTTTGATGGGAGTTTTGAAAAAAGAGGAGGAGCAAAGGGATGAGGATGAGAACAAAAGGCCATCGGATTTTACCATGGAAAAATCAGCATCCTCGGCTTTACACTCCGTAAAAACAGAGTGTACAAATGTGCATGATGAAAAAATGGCATATAAGCATATGCATTCTGAAAATATGCAATCCCTTATCTTTGAAGAGATGAAGGAAGAGCCCTTGAGGCGGCAGTTCTTGAACTCGGCACATCTTATATTGGCTTCTGCAAAATCAGCAGAAGAAAGGTCGCATCCGTCGAAAACCGTATCCCTTATTATCGCTCCGGAAAACATGGAGGAAGAAAAATCAACGGAATAAAAAGTACAGTTTTCAAGCGTACGGGAGGAAAAATCCGAAAAAGAAAGGTTTTCCCCTTCAAAAGAAAGAAAACCTATATCCCCGTCATCTGGAATGTCTTGCCTTGAGGACATCCACAACCTCTTCAAGGGAAGCTTCCTTCTTAACAAGGAGCACCAAAAGGTGGTACATCAGATCCGCAGCCTCACCAAGGAAAAGATCCTTATCATTATCCTTGCTTTCGATGACGAGCTCTACCGCCTCCTCTCCCACTTTCTGGGCAATCTTATTAAGCCCCCTTGAGAAAAGATGGTTGGTATAGCTTCCTTCAACAGGATTATCACGCCTGTCTTTTATGACATTCTCCAGATAAAAGAGGAATTCCGAGGAAGAGATCTCAGAAGGCTGATTCTCCTCGCCGAAGCAGGTATCACTACCTGTATGGCAGACCGGACCGGAAGGAATCGCCTTGACAAGGAGAGTGTCTCCATCGCAGTCAGCAAGAATCTCCCTCAACTGTAAAAAGTTTCCGCTGGTTTCCCCCTTGGTCCATATCCTCTGACGGCTACGGGACCAGAAGGTCACAAGCCTCCTGTCGAGGGTAAGCCTATAGGCCTCCTCATTCATATAACCAAGCATGAGAACTTTTCTTGTCACAGCATCCTGCACCACGGCAGGAACAAGACCATCACCTTTGGAAAAATCAATCGTCATATGTCACTCCCTAGATCCTGACAGCAATCCCCTTTCTACCAAGATACCGCTTAAGCTCAAGTATGTCTATCTGATGAAAATGAAAAACGGATGCCGCCAAGGCCGCATCTGCCTTTCCCAATGTGAATGCATCGTAAAAATCGGACATACTTCCTGCACCGCCGGAAGCGATAACCGGAATATCAATATTACTACTTATAATCGCATTTAAGTCAACAGCAAAACCGCTTTTGGTGCCATCCTTATCCATACTTGTCAAAAGAATTTCACCTGCACCTAGCTCTTCCGTTTTCTTAGCCCACCAGAGAGCATCCACTCCTGTAGGAGTACGCCCTCCATCGACGTAAACAGAAAAGCCGCTTGGAGAACTGATGTCCGAGCGGGCATCGATCGCGACCACTACAGCCTGGGAGCCGAATGAAGAGGCAATCTCAGCAACCAATTCCGGACGCCGTACTGCGGCGCTGTTTACCCCGACCTTGTCAGCTCCCGCTTCCAGCAGGGCTTTCGCATCCTCCAGATTCCGAACTCCTCCACCTACTGTAAACGGGATGTCTATCTTTTCTGCAATCCTTTCAACCAGTGCGCATAAAGTTTTCCTTTTCTCAACTGTTGCAGTAATATCCAAAAAAACCAGCTCGTCCGCACCCAGCCGGCTGTAGCTCATACCCATCTCGACAGGATCTCCGGCATCACGCAGCCTGACAAAGTTTATGCCCTTCACAACCCTGCCGTCCTTGACATCCAGACAGGGGATTATCCTTTTAGCAAGCAATCTCCACCTCCCTCATCTCCTCAAGAGTTATGCGACCTTCATAATAAGCCTTTCCAACGATCGCAGAAGGAACGCCCAGCCTAAAAAGGTCTTGAAGGTCCTTCATAGAGGATACCCCTCCGGAAGATATGAGATAAACATCAGTCTCTTTCAATATCTTTTCATACAGGCCAAGCGAGGGTCCTGAAAGCATCCCGTCGGTTGCAATATCCGTGCAGACAGCCTTTTTTATGCCTCTCAGATACCATTTGTTGATAAAGGAGATCACTTCCACCCCACCATCTTCAAGCCATCCTGAGACCTTTATGATCCCATCTTTGGAATCCGCAGAAAGTATCAAGGACGACGGATGCTTTGCAGCCATCCTCTCCGCTTCCTTCTCGTTTTTTACCGCAACCGAACCGATGTTTGCATAAACAGCACCTGCTGAAAGTACGCTCTCAAGCACTTCGAGGCTCTTGACTCCTCCTCCGAAATCGATTTCCAACGATGTGTGGGATGCAATTTTCTCCAATACCGGCAGATTCTTCGGACTTCCTGCCTTAGCCCCATCAAGGTCCACGAGATGCAGCCTTTTAAGTCCTGCAGACTCAAAATCCTTTGCCACGGACAAAGGATCGGAAGAATATGTCTTCTTCCTCCCATAATCGCCTTTTTCAAGCCGCACACACTTTCCGTCTATGATATCCATCGCAGGCACAACAATCATAGGTTCCACTCCAGAAAATTCTCAAGTATCCTTTCCCCTGTATCCCCGCTCTTTTCAGGATGGAACTGGGTGCCGAGGAAATTGCCGTTTTCGATGGCTGCAGAAAAAAGCACACCATCATATTCAGCATCAGCAGCGCTCCATGGACCTTTTTCAAGATAATAAGAGTGGACAAAATACACGTATGCATTCTGCTCAATGCCTTTAAAAAGAGGGCATGAGGGAGAAAAGGATATCGTATTCCAGCCCATATGAGGGATCTTATATCCAAGGCCAGAAGGAAATCTTTTCACATTCCCCTCAACTATCGAAAGGCATTCCGAAGCACCCTCCTCGCTGAAACGGGCCATCAGCTGCATTCCTAAACAAATCCCCAAAAATGGTTTCCTTATACTCTTTATCGTATCAAGCAGCCTATTCGTTTTAAGATAAGCCATGGCGGATGAGGCCTCTCCAACCCCGGGGAAAACCACATGGTCTGCCCCAAGGATGGTTTTTCTGTCGTCGGTGAGAACGGCATCGGCGCCAAGCCTGGAAAGGCAGGCCATAACACTTTTGACGTTTCCAGCATTATATTTTATCACTGCCACCATCAGAGAGCCCCCTTTGTGCTTGGCAGCTCTGTGGCTCCTGGAATGCGTTTGACCGCATTTCTCAAAGCGCGGGCAAAAGCCTTAAACACAGCCTCGGCCATATGGTGGGCGTTTCCTATGGTACAGCTGACATATACGTTCGATCCCGAAGCTGTGGAAAAGCTTCTGAAAAAATGCTCCACCATCTCTGTGGGGAAGCTTCCTATGTACTCCCTTTGGAATTGAACCTGGTAAATGAGCTCAGGACGGGAAGAGAAATCTATGGCCACAGTGGCAACCACGTCATCCATCGTCAATACCTCATACCCATAGCGCTCTATTCCACGCTTATCTCCCAGCGCCTGCTTTATCAGAGAGCCGAAAACAATTGCAAGATCCTCGACGCTGTGATGCTCGTCCACCTCAAGGTCTCCCGAAAAGGAAAATGCTGTCACATCGATTCTGGAATGCTTTATTATCTGGGCCAACATATGATCGAAAAACGGTATGCCGGTCTCCATCTCGCCCTTTCCTGTCCCATCGAGGTCCAAAGAAAGACTTATGCCCGTTTCAGCAGTATCGCGGCTCAATGAAGCGGTGCGATGAGTCTTGATGCCGCTGTTGAGAAGAAAGTCTGCAATGCGGATCCAGTTATCAGAAACGAGAGCAACCGTTTTCTCATATTCCTCTGGGAGAGAAGCATCCTCAGGGGCAAACCAGATCCCCCTGCATCCGATATTTTTTGCAAGGAGCATATCTGTAAGACGGTCCCCGATCATGAAAGAAGCATCAAGGTCATAAGATCCGTCAGCATAGGCTTCGATCATCTTTATTCCGGGTTTTCTGGTCGGACAATTATCCTCGGGCAGCGAAAAATCGATGTTTATGTCATCGAAATACACATCCTCGCCTTCCAATGTCGAAATGATCCTGTTCTGACATTTCACATAATCCTCATACGGGAAGGACGGGGTGCCGACACCATCCTGGTTGGAAACCATCACGAACTCAAAATCACTTTCCCTTCTTATGCGGGCCAAGGATTGGAATACATGAGGTATCCATATTATCTTCTCATAGCTGTCCACCTGGTCCTCATTGACAATTATTCCATCCCTGTCCAAAAACAAAACCTTCTTCTTATGCATTGCAAAGCACCTCCAAAAGTTTGTCGTTCTCAGCCCTGCTGCCGATTGTTATCCTAAGGCATCCTGAAAGAAGCGGTTCAAGGCTACGGTTACGGATTATTATTCCATTATCCAGAAGCAGCTTCTGAATTCCATTTGCATCATCCACCTTGATTAAGATGAAATTCGCATCGCTTTTATAAACTTTCTTGACAAAAGGAAGTTTTTCCAGCTGTTCGGAAAGCCTTATGCGTTCAGAAAGGATACTTTCCAGCACACGTTTCCTCTCATCTTTTTTCTGAAGGGCATCAAGGACATCCTCCTGTGCGGACAGACTGACATTATAAGGGGCCTTGATCTTATTAAGCGCCGCTATCACCTCGACATCGGCCACCACAAGCCCTATCCGGCTTGCAGCAAGTCCCCAGTATTTGGAAAAGGTTCTGAGCACCACCACCCGTGGATTGCCATCGATAAGGGTTGCGGCGGAAGAAAAACAAGGATCGAAATCGCTATACGCCTCGTCAACGACGGTGATGGCTTCGTTTGCATCCGCAATCTCCTTGATTTTTGCAATATCATAACTCTTTCCTGTGGGATTGTTTGGTGAACAGATGAAGACGATTTTGGGCTTTTTCCGCCTGATCATCTCCTTTATGCCTTCAACATCGAGATCAAGCTCTTCATCAAGAAGCACATCGAATACCGCCACATCGTTTATCTTGGCAAATATGCCATACTCGCCATAAGTCGGCGATTCTATAAGAACCGAATCAGAGCCGGGCGTACAAAACACCCTTATCAGAAGATCTATCGCCTCGTCCGAACCATTGGTGAGCAATGTTCGCTCAAAAGGAAGAAAAAGGCAGGATGAGATGGCAGATCGGGCCTTTCTGTGATGCGGATCCGGATATCTGTTCTTCCCTTGGGATGAATAATCGTACCAGCTCTCGTTCGCATCAAGGTGGATGCCATCTTCCAAAGAACAGTCATCCCTTGCCGATGAATATGGAACAAGGCTGTTTATATGCGGTCTCAAAAGCTCTTTTATCTGCATGTCCTCACCTCCATGGCCTTTCTGTGGGCATAAAGGCTTTCAGATTCAGCCATTTCCATAACAGTTTCAGAAAGCCCCATCGCCCCTTCCTTTGTAAGCTTCTGAACGGTTATCTTCTTGATGAACGAGTCGGTCGACACTCCGGAAGAGCTCCTGGCCCATCCTGAAGTGGGAAGAGTATGGTTGGTGCCGCTGGCGTAATCGCCGGCACTTTCAGGGGAATACGGACCAAGGAATACGGAACCTGCATTCTCAACCCCCTCTACCAGCTCATCGCAATCCAAAGTGTTTATTATCAGATGCTCCGGAGCATAAAGATTGACCGCATCCAAGATGTCTTTTGATGAAGCATAGGAAATGGCAACCGAGTTTTCCAACGTCTTTTGCATGAAAGAAGCGCGCGGCAACTCTTTTAAAAGTGCACAGATCGCATTCTTCACATTTTCATACACCCTCTTCGCCTCCTGCTCATCCTCTCTTATAAGCAGAACAACCTGGCTGTCGTTGCCGTGCTCGGCCTGGCTTAAAAGATCCGAGGCCACGAATACCGGATCCGAACTCTTATCGGCAACCACCATCACCTCGCTGGGGCCGGCCAGCATATCGATTGCGACAAAGGATGAGACCCTCAGCTTTGCAAAGGAGACAAACCTGTTTCCAGGACCAAATATCTTATCCCGGGGGCTGATGCTTTCAGTACCGTATGCGAATGCGGCTACAGCCTGCGCCCCTCCGACTTTCATGACACGGTGCACACCTGAAAGCTTGGCCGCATAAAGTATGCAGGGATTCACCTTTCCCTCCTTGGCAGGAGTGGCAAGCACAATATCCCTGCATCCGGCAACAGAGGCGGGAATTGCGAGCATAAGCACAGTCGAAAAAAGAGGAGCTGTTCCAGAGGGGACATACAGCCCCACCCTGCTTATCGGAACGATACGGCGGTAGCATAGAACACCTTTTTGCGTCTCCATCCGTTCAGAATGCGGTATCTGGGCCTCATGAAACTTCCTTATGTTGCATGAGGCCTCTTCCAAAGCTTTCTTGAGCTCTGGGCAAACAAGCTTCTCCGCCTCATCAAATTCCTCAGGACTTGCAAAAAGCGAATTCGGACGGGATCCATCAAATTTTTCAGCAAGACGGAAAAGCGCCTCGTCTCCATGCTCCTTCACATCAAGAAGTATCTCATCAACGCTTTTCATCACATCATCGTTTCCCTTTGTCGGACGGCAAAGAAGCTTTGGCAGAAAAATCTTATCAGGATTGGAATAATATTCGAGCATCTTTCTCACTCCGTCATCTTTTCTATGTCGAGCACAAGGATACCTTCAGCCCCGATACCCTTCAGCTCCTCGAAAACAGACCAGAACCTGTCCTCGGAAACCACAGCCTGTACGCTCAACCAGTTCTTATCCATAAGAGGCGTGACCGTCGGGCTTTTCAGTCCTCCGATTATAGCCGCACTCTCATCAAGCTTGTCAGAGGGAAGGTTGAAAAGGATATACTTCTTGTTTTTGGCCAAATTGACGGCATCTATCCTTTCCATAAGGCGGAAAAGAATTGCCGCCTTCTCATCTTTCGAAGTGGAAAAGCCCTTGCGGGAAATCATCACAGCTGAAGAAAAATATATCTGCTCCACCTCCTCAAGACCGTTCATCTTGAGCGTGGTTCCAGTGGAAACTATATCACAGATCACATCGGCAATCCCGACCTGGGGAGTTATTTCAACAGACCCGGAAACAAATACAGGCTCTGCGCATACACCATTCTGCTTTAAGATGGAGGTGAGGATGTTGGGATAGCTTGTAGCAATCCTTTTTCCTTCAAGGCTCTTGAGCCCTTCATAGCAAAAGCCATGTGGAACCGCAATGGAGAGCCTGCATTTGGAAAAACCGAGATCCTTGACAATATCCAGATCCAGCCCTTTCTCATCAAATTCATTCTTACCCACTATACCGATGTCGGCCACACCGTCATAGACATAAGTCGGTATATCATCATCGCGGACAAAAAGGAATTCAAGAGGGAAATTCGAGGCCTTCTGCCTCAAAACCCTTCCATCTGCATAAAAGTCGATACCGCAGCTTTTTATGAGTTCCAAACTCTTTTCGCTGAGCCTTCCGCTCTTTTGAACGGCGATACGAAGCACGCTGTCAGACATAAACACCTCCCATGATAACAAAAAAGGCCTTCCCAGAAAGGAAGACCTCTTGTTATGACAAAACCCACCTGTTCTGGCTACATATCAGAAAAAAAGTGAGTGATGATGGATCCTGTTATTTTTATTTTCCATGTGGAAACTCTATAACAAAACATCCATCGTGGTCAATGTTTCACCTCCCATTCCACCTCAATTTCCTCTTTTGCAGAATGTTTTTTCCCAGCAAAGAACCCAAGTACGGACATGATTAGGGAAAATACGCCGTAAATCACAAGAATTATGGCTACAATTCTGAAAACAGTGGAACCTATCAGATAAGGGAAGAAGAACATGAATATGGAAAATGCAATACGCACAACGATTTCCATTATTCCGACAGTGACATACCCTTGCCTGCGTAAAATCATATGGTCAAGCAGATCAAGCAATGCGGTGACCAGGAGATCGATGGCTATCAGATAGACTGTGATGCTCATCAATGCCTCAGGGTTTGAGAAAGCGAAATACACAATCAATACGGAAAAAATAGTATTGAATGCGTTCTTTATCACGGCGGCAATTCCCAATCTTCGCGAGATTGCAGAAGCGTAAACAATGCTCAGATACAGGTTTTTCAAACCGGATGCGAGCATGAAAATACCCAATATTGCAAAAACCACTGTCATGACCCTGTCAGGCCTTATTATCATCAAGCTTCCCAACAAGAGCACAAGCAAGGACAGCATCAGGTTTGAAATTAATCTTTTCATATATACCTCTTTCTTAAAAATAACATATTTTGTAGCATTGGGGTATGTTAAACCTGTTATTCGATGCGGACGGCACGCTGTATGATTTCAAAGCGACGGAAAAAATCGCCCTGGCCATGGTGTTCGCCAGGTACGGCATCCCCTACACCGAGGAAAACATCGGAATCTACCATATTGGCAACCGCAGGCTTTGGGACGATTATGAGAAGGGCCTCATAAAACAGGAGGAAATTCCCGGAGGACGCTTCGGGCTCCTTTTCAGCAAGCTGGGAATAGATGCGGATATGGACGAAGCCGGCGATTACTATTCATCGCAGCTTGGAAGCCATGGAATCATGATCGACGGGGCTGTGGAATTCCTTGAAAAGATAAAAAGTGCCGGGATATTCCAAAACTACATAATAACAAACGGGATTTCCGACATACAATGGGCCAGATTCAGAGGCACAGGCACTGTAGGTTTTTTCAAAAAGATTTTCATTTCCGGAGAAATGGGCGTGCAGAAACCTCAGAAAGCATTTTTCGACAAGGTTTTGGCAGAAGCAGGAATAGAAGCCAAGGACAGCATTGTCATCGGGGACAGCGAGAAAAGCGACATCCAGGGAGCCGTGAATTCAGGCATCAGAAACATTTATCTAAACTTCGACGGCGAAAAATCACAGCTTGCAGACTATAGTGTCTCATCATACAGCCAGCTTTATTCACGGCTCAACGATATCGTATAACTCCACCTCGAAAATCAAAAGCTCATTGGGGCCTATGACGGAAACCCCATTTTCGCCATACCCCTTTTCAGGATGTATCCAAAATCTGTACTTTTCTCCAGGGCTCATGAGCATAAGCCCCTCCTTCACACCCTCGATCATCTGCGACACCTTCACCACTGCCCTTTGTCCTCTGTTATAGGACGAATCGGCCACCGTTCCATTCAAGAGTGTTATGGTGTAATCAATCTCAACGGTATCATCCTCCTGGGGAACCACACTCTTATCGGAAACCTTCCTGATCCTTTCATACTGCAAGCCAGATGGGGTCGTAATCACATTGCTTCTCTTTCCATTAACGGCCAAGAATGCAAGAGCATCCTCAAGATTCTTTTTCTTCTGCTCTTCATAACGTTCCTGGTTTTCCTGGATCATCATGTTCTGGTACTCAGCAAATATCTCCTGCATCTGCTCATCGGTGAAATATGACGTACCATAATAATCAAGCACACCACGTACGAAATAATCTACAGAGATCTCCTTATCCAAAGATTCAAGGGATGAAGCAAAAAGGTTCCCATATGCATAAGAAAAACGGTCAACCAAACCTTGGGGCTCTCCCAGATCCATCAGCCTATCCGAAGAATCCTTTTTTGAAGTATCCACAGCAGTTGGATTCGAGCTGTTGCGGACAGAAACATCTCCCTCTTCGGGCTTCGAGCACGAAAACAGCAAAAGGAGCGCAAGCATCATCAAGACAACATGTTTCATTTCTCTCATCCTAAAGAAAAATCTATCACAGGGTTAAAATGGCGTCCACCTTAAAAAAGAAAAATCATTTGTTGTACAGAACATATGTGGCACCCTTTCCCGCCTCTGACAATATCGGGCGCATACTTGGAGAAAGGTTCTCGAAGACCCTCAAATCCATAAGAAGCATATCATCTAACCCGGTATCCTTCTCCGAATCCGAAGAATATACCCTCCATCCAGAATCCCATGACGGATCAAGGCTCTCAAGTCGGACAAATATCCCCCCTTTTTCAGGGCTGTTGAAGACGGATGGGGAAACAAGACAACCAGTGGGGCCTTTAAGGCCGACAGCGGAAGAGGACATGATTCCATCGCCCAGCATAATTCCATTCCGTTGTTCCTTTTTCCATATGTCATAGATCGCATCAAGAGCATTTGAAACCAGTTTGAAAGCATCCTCCGAGTATGGAAACACAAACCGGGGATCCATCCTGCCTGCCATTTCAGGGCATGTATGCTCCATATTAAGACGGGCCATATGCAAAAAAATGCTGGGATAGTGGCAGCCTTGGCCATAACTGTCTGGAGAAAAGCAATACCGCGCAAAGAGCTGTCCTTCACGCGAAAAGAAACCAGAAAACAGTATGCCGTCGTAAGCTTTCCAAAACGTTCTGCGGATATCGGCAAAATTTGGGAAGGCCACAAGATGTACAAGATCGCCGTTATCATTCAAAAACTCTGAAGAAATCAGATGTCTCCTGATAGCCCATATCATGAAATAAACAAGCTCGGTCGCATAGGCATACTTGTCATCCGTCTGGATTCCCGACTTTCGGAATTTCTCCGCCATCCACCCAAAATCGGCAATACAGCCATACATGGGACCCAGCGCTTCAAAAGGCTCCGCATAGCTCTGCCTGTGGATATCAGCAATCATGGCATCAGGGAGCATCCTTTCCATAAGGCGGCCAAGTCCGAATGAATCCTTATAGTCCATCTCTTCGTCATACAGCGGTATCGCGACAAGAAATGATACAGTCTCTCCATTTGGAAGCATCAGGTAAGAAGGACCTAGGAGAGGCGGAATCAGCAGGCAGCCGGAGAATAAGGAATCAAGACCATATTGAGAGCCGTTGTCATACATGAAAAATGGAGCAAGAAAACCTTTTCCATCATGGGAAAGACGGCACAGGGAAGAGAAAAGGCCTCGGATCCAAAAACAGTGCTCCACATCAGACTCAGGTGGGAGATAAAGCATTATTTCCGTTCTCTCATAGCCCTTTTCCTCCTTTCTGTTGGACAATGAGGGCTTTGACCCGATACCCATGCTGACAAGTATGGAATAAGAAAGATTGCATGGCCGTATGAATGCGCATTTCAGGCCATCAAGGGATACGGTTTCGAAATGTCCGAACACTTTTTCAAGATGCCCTGATACTATGCTTTCCTCTTCGTCAGCATATTTGAAAGAAGACAAAAGAATGGAGGAGTCCGGCACATGAATGTTTTTGAAACCGGAAAAAGGAAAAAAGACATCCATATTCTCAAGAATTCCGCCAGCCTTTTCCAAATCGAGACTGCCGAGGATCCTCAGCACCCCTTGCCAATCACCAGAAGAAATAAGCTTTTTGATTTTCTCTTCCAAATCAGGATTTTTCAAATCCGCTCCCCGCTGAATTAAATTATCGCATTCCCTCTGCTGTCTATTGCACAGATCGTAGGGAAATCCTCTATTTCCAAGCGCAAAAGCGCTTCCGGCCCAAGCTCAGGAAAAGCAACCAGTTCAACTTTCTTTATAGCATTCGAATAAAGTGCGCCGCAACCTCCAAAAGCCTGCAGATAAGCTCCCTTATATTCCTTTACCGATGCTTTGACTTCCTTGCTGCGGGGCCCCTTGCCCACCATGAGCTTCAATCCATTGGCAATCAAAAGCGGAGAAAAGGGATCCATCCTCTGGCTTGTGGTCGGTCCTGCCGCTCCGATTAAATACCCATCAGGCGCAGGAGACGGCCCCATATAATATATCCCGTTTCCCTCAAATTGGAAAGGAAGCTCACAATTGCTGTCGATCAAGGCCTTAAGCCTTTTATGAACCTGATCCCTGCCGACATAAAGAGTTCCAAAAAGAATCACTTCATCCCCCGCATTGAAACCTTCCAGATCACTTTCACAATAAGGCAAAGAAAGAATCCTTTTCATCTGCTTCCTCCTTCGATGACCACCTCAAACTGACGGTCTGCCCAGCATGAGATGGATACGCATAGCGGCATTCCTGCTATATGGGTGGCTTCCGAGAGAATCTTCACATCCAAAACAGAAAACTTCCCCCCAAGACCTCCAGCTCCAATACCAAGGCGGTTCGTTCTTTCCAATATCTCTTTTTCAAGCTCGGCATAACAATGGTCCTTGCCTTCGCTTGAAGAGAAAAAAGCCTTCTTGCTCAAAAGTGCGGCACGATCGGCTGTTCCTCCAATTCCTATGCCCAAAAACATCGGAGGACATGGCTTTCCTCCCGCCTTTGAAACGATATCGCATACAGCAGAGACCACTCCATCCTTGCCATCGGTAGGTCGCAGCATAGCCAAAGATGTGCAGTTTTCACTGCCGAATCCCTTTAAAAGCACCTTTATGGAAAGATCCGCGCCGTCAACCAACTCATAATTTATTACCGCAGGCAGGTTTGTCGAGGTATTTTCTCGATCGAATACAGGCTCAATAACGACACTTTTGCGATAGCAGGCCTTATCTGCGGCAGTCCTCAAAGCAGATTCCACGGCATGCTCAAGAAGAAAAAGGTCAACCGGCCCGAACGATCTGCCTATGCTTATCAGAACCCAGAACATGCCGGTATCCTGACAAAGAGGTATCGGAGATTCTTTGGAAAGTCCTATGTTCTTTCTTATTGCCTCAAGTACGATTGAAGCATAGGGAGAATCCTCCTTATCACAAGCCTCCAATATCCGGTTCTCCACATCCTCAGGAAGAAATCGTAAAGCAAGCAAAGCCCTTTCAAAAACCTTGTTCTCAATCTCCTTGATAAAGGCATCCTTCATAAAGCCCTTCCTCCTCCATCTTCTTATCAAGCATGTTTATCAGCCTGGATTTATCGGGAAAATCCCTCGGGGCGATAAGCCTGTGGGCAGGCGTTTCCGATATAAGGCGCTGGATTATCGTACCTGGACTCAAACGCGACAAAAAGAGCGCAACTGCCTGAATATATTCTTCTGCAGAAAGCAATCTTATTTCGCCTCTTTCATATTCATCCGCCATTGCAGTCCCCCCTGCAATATGCAGGTTATGAATCTTCACAGCATCTGTCTTGAGACGGGCAAGAAGATCTGCGGTCGAACAAAAATCATCGATATCTTCTCCCGGAAGCCCAATTATGACATGGGTGGATACAAGGATCCCCCTTTCTTTTAACCGTTTGAAAGCATCAACATAGCATGCAACATCATGACCGCGGTTGATATGCTTCAATGTCCTGTCGGAAGCGCTCTGCAATCCGAGCTCCACCCAAACATCATAATTCCTATCCTTATATTCTGCGATCAAGTCGACAACATCATCATCGAGGCAATCAGGACGTGTTGAGATGATGAATTCCTTGAAATCCCCGTATCCAAGAGCTTCATCGTAAATCCTTCTCAGAACATCCCTAGGAGCATACGTATTCGTAAACGACTGCAAATAAAGTGAAAAACCCTCGGCACCATAACGCCGGCTAAGAAATTCCCGCCCGCGTTCTATCTGGCCTTTCATGTCCACGCCATACGAAGGCACCGAGGAAGCCACGATATTGTCATATGGGCTGTCATGATGGAAAACCCCTTCTCCTTTCCTCTGATAGACGGCCACAGCGCCGGTACCGTCGCAGAACGTGCATCCTCCATACCTGGAAGCATCCCTGTTCGGGCATGAAAACCCTGCATCCACACCGATTCTGAAGACATTCATACCAAAACGGTTCTTAAGGTATGAAGAATAGGAAGTCCATCTCATTTGAAATAAAAACCCAACGAAGCCGTACCCTCATAATCAGCATACAGCTTGAATCCAACAGTGCCGAGTCCAGTCCTATATCCAAAGCCGATACAGAATCCTGCAGTAAAATCATTTATTGTCGCAAACGGAGCAAGACGCGAGCCCGTGATATCCCTGTTGTTCCAAAGAATATCATTGTCTCCAAGATGAACATCACCGTTATCAAACCCTTCGCAGTACAATCCCACATCCATGTATATGTCATCCGTGAAGATTACCCTGCCTCCGGCCTCCGCCATCAAGTAATCCCGGGTAAGCAATCCGGAGAATGTGGTCTTATAACTCGAAGCAAGCCTTCCTGGAGCACGTAAGGAAGAAGCTTCGAAATTGATGAAGAATCTTGAGCTGCGGATCGGAGAATAAATAACCGATTCGCCCTTGAGCGAAAGACCGTACATGAACGGGGCCATAAGATAAACTGTCATGTTGGAGGAAAGACCGATGCCCGGATCAAAGGGGAAGGAATCGGAAAGGCCTTCATAATTCAAAGTGAATACAGCCTTTGGGGCAATAACAGGAGTTATTCCAACCACCTCGGCCCCGTCATAAGACCTTATAGAGCCCAGGGATGTCAGATCAAAGGCTAAAAGAAAATCCAGGCGCAGGAGATTCTTCCAGGAGTAAGCCATTCCTCCACGCAGACGCAGTCCGAAATCCTTTGTCTCAAACCTGTCATTCCTCTCCCTTATGCTCAACATCGAAAGTGAGCCTATCCCTATCTCTGTTTCCGCATACAGGCTGTAGAAATTCTCAAAGGGATAGTAATATCCGGCAATCAGCGCCATCATCTCATCGACATCCAACCCGATTCTGAATATTCCTTCCCTGCCGGGGAAATTTATATCCGCAAAAATATCCAGATGAGGCAGAAAATAGAAGCTGAACCGTTTATCTCCGCTATTGTGGTATCTTCCTCCAATCATCAGCTCCATACCTAAGGAAAGAGAAGAGGAAAGCTGCTTATAGTTCTCCGATTCCACATAAACTATCCCAGAGGGAAGCATCTGATAAGTTATGGATTTGAGCCGTTCATGGAATTTAAGATACCTGAGAGTCCTTTCAAACTCCTTCATCAAATCCAACGTTGCAGCCTTTCCTTCAAAGTATTCGAAATATACGTTGTATTTTTCCAGCCCTGGATAAAGGATTTTTATGATCATGTATTCCGGCCTGTCAAAATAATTCAGGGGCTTTTCAAAATCCCTTTCCTCCAAATCCTTTTCCAGGCTGTCGAAGACATCCAGATTCTCATCGACATATGTACGTCCCAGCTCTATGATTGCCTCAAGATTGGAGAAATCCATCGTATTGAAATCATAGGTATCCATCGGAATAACATAATCGGCATCGGCATATTGTCTTGCCGAATTGATATTCGTAGTCAGATTGAGATATTGGTTTGCCACCCCTGTAAGCGTATCCAAAACATCCACATCCAAATGCGAAGCATTATCCAGAGAGTTGTTCACATCTACGGCAAGCACTATATCTGCGCCCAAGTCTCTGGCCGCATCAACAGGAAGATTGTTCACCACTCCCCCGTCGATCACATACCTGCCATCATCGAGCACTACGGGAGTGAATATTATCGGCATGGCCATCGATGCCCTTATCGCCTCATAAAAGGAGCCTTGCGAGAAGACGATCTCTTCCCCTGTGAGCAGATTGGTCCCTATGCACCTATAGGGTATGGACAACTGATCAAAATCTCTTATGGAAAGCACTCTGCTCAAATTGGATCTGAGAAAATCTGCAATATACTCATCGTCTATTATTCCGTTCGATGCACCGATTCCATAAGAGGAGAAATCAATGGACAGCATATTGGAGACATAATCCCCCTCCCCGCCACGGATCTCGTCATCATCGGACTTGGTATATACATTGAGAAAGAGATCCATCATCGATCCGTTGGTGATCAAATCCTTCAATTGTGCCGTATCATATCCCGCACTGTAAAAAGCTCCGATCAGAGCCCCCATGCTGGTACCGACTATATAATCCGGATATATTCCTCTCTTCTCAAGCTCCTCAAGAACTGCAATATGAGCTACACCTCGGGCCCCTCCTCCGGAGAGAACCAAAGCGAACGTAGGCTTTTTTGCAAAAACAGAAAATACAAAAAAGACGGAAATGAGCAACAAGGACAGTATTTTTTTCATCGGATCATTCTCCAAGCTTTGCAGATAATACAGCTTTGTTTCCGTTTACGAACGCACCCGCATCCATTTCCTTCTTAGCTTCCGCCTGCAGCCTTGATGCATAAAGATAACCATCGGAAGTCGCAATCTTCAGCCCTTTTCCCTTCTCATATCCGACAACCGTTCCAGGCTCTTCAAAAGAAGGTTCAAAACTATCAAAAACCGAACCGTAAACACCTGTTATGAAGAGATTCTTACCATGGAATACTGTGCGGGCTTTCGGCCAAGGATAGCAGGCACGGATCTGGGCATGGAGAATGCGTGCGGGCTTATGGAAATCCAATATCCCATCTTCTTTTTTTATGAAAGAGGAAAAACTTGCTTCCCCTGTCTGCGGTCTTGGTGGATAGCTCGAAATATCACAGAACGTGGAGACTGCGAGATCGGCGGCAAGCAATGCAACCTTTTCTGAAAGCGTATTTTGGCTCTCCATCCCATCAAGAGGGAACCCAAAAGAATTTATGATGTCCCCGGAATCAACCTCGAGAGCAATCTTCTGTATGCTTATTCCACACACACGGTCCATATTACGTATGGTCTCATAAATAGGTGCGCATCCACGGTATTTGGGAAGAAGAGAGGGATGGATGTTGAACGCATCCTTAAAAAGGGCAAGGAATTTTGGTCCGAAAATCTTTCCATAACAGAAAGACACCAGGGTGTCCAAATCATATTCTGCCAGGAGCCTTCTCGCCTCCGAGCCGAGATGTTCAGGCTGCAGCACTGGAAGTCCCAGTTCCAATGCTTTTACCTTGGTCGGCGGAGCGATAAGCGCACTACCCCTTTTGCCAGGCTCATCAGGAGAACATAGGACAGCGTAAATGAGATTTTTCCTATGAAGCGCCTCGAGTGTCGGGACAGCGATCTCCCCTGTTGCGGCAAAAAGAATCCTCATTTCGATTTCCTACCCTTTTTCTGCTTCTTATAAAAAAGCTTCTCCATCCTCTCCCTTTCTTTCTCATCAAGATGGTCTATGAAGAGGATGCCGTTCAGATGGTCGTTCTCATGCTGGATAACCCTGGCAAGCATGCCATCGGCCTCGATTGTGAAATACTTGCCCGAAAGATCCTGAGCCTGCACTTTTACCTTTTGGGGACGTATAACATCGTGATATAGTCCGGGGATGGAAAGGCACCCCTCCTCATAAGGGCATTCCTCTATGCTCGTTTCCAATATTTCCGGATTGATGAAAACATATCTGCTGTTTTCACCCCTGCGGAGATCGACGATGAAAAACCTTTCGCTTACCCCCACCTGAGGTGCTGCAAGCCCGACTCCATCGGCTTCCACCAAGGTATCAAACATCGCATCGACAAGCATTTTGAGCGCATCGTCGAAAACGGTCACTTTTTTATTTTCGGTCCTTAGGACCTCCTCACCTAACGTAAAAATATCCAACATGCTTAAAATATAGCACAACAAGCGGATATTTATAAACCATTCACATCATATCTATGGGATCTGTATCGATTTCCAAGTAAGTGGATGACGGGGCTTTGTAGGAAGATAAAAAGGTATCCAAAAGATTCAAAAGCAGTGAAAAAGCCTTCTCACTGCTTCTTACAAGCACATGATAACGGTAGTAGGTGTTTTTTCTTTCAATCAGACACGAAGAAGGAGGGAAAACCTCTATGCCATCCCTTTTTCCCAGCACAGCCGATATGCTGGAATAAAGCCCATCGATCGCAAACGAGGCCTTCTCCTTGTTTTTCGAGCGTATTGTGAAATTAACAAGCCTGGAATACGGAGGAAAACCGACCTTCCTTCTTTCCGACAACTCAAAGAAATAGAAATCATCGATCCTTCCGTTCTCCACAGCCCTTATGGCGGGATTAGCGACCTGAGTGGTCTGGATCACCACCTTCCCATCCGCCCTGTACCGTCCGACACGGCCCGCTACCTGCTCAAGAAGCTGAAAAGTCCTCTCGTCGGCACGGAAATCCGGCAGAAAGATGGTTGCATCCGCATTCACCACTCCCACAAGCGTCGCTTTTGGAAAATTCAGCCCCTTTGCAATCATCTGGGTTCCGATAAGAATGTCTATCTCACCGTTTTTGAAATCATTGAGTGTTTTGCGGATGAAATTCTTATCACCTTCCGCGCTGTCACTATCAAGGCGGACTATTTTCTTAAAGGGGAAGAGTGCATTGAGCTCCTCCTCTATCATCTCCGTTCCTCCGCCGCAGACGATCAGATCATGGCTGTGGCAGGAAGGACAAGTATCAGGCAGCTTTTCCGAATACCCACAGGTATGGCATACAAGCCGGCGTCTTGATTTATGGTAAGTGAGGGAAATCGAGCAGTTAGGACACTTGACAGCCTCTCCGCAACTGTTGCACATGATCCCATGGGCATACCCTCTTCTGTTCAGAAAGAGGATGACACCGTTTCCTTTTGCCAATTCCTCATCCATTTGCCCGGCAAGAATCGGAGAAATGTTTCCACTTTGGCCAAGAAGGCTGACAATCCTTACTGAAGGGAATGCCCCCTCTCCGATCCGGCTGCCCATCCTGAGCGTCTCTATCCTTCCTTCCCTCATCATCTCGAATGCCTCGAACGAAGGGGTGGCAGAGCCCATTATCAGCGGGCATGAGGAAATCCTGCTTCTCATCTGCGCCACCTGCCTGGCATGATAACGCGGCGTGGATCCGGACTTATAGGAATTCTCATGCTCCTCATCCAATATTATGAGTCCAAGATTCTTAAAGGGTGCAAAGCAAGCGCTGCGCGCCCCTATAACGAGATCGACCTCTCCCTTTCTTATCATGGCAGCAGATTTAAGACGTTGCGAAGGAGTCAAAGAGGAATGCAGGATGGAAACCCTTTTGGAAAATCTTAGATAAACCTCCGCGGACATCTGTTCTGTAAGAGTTATCTCCGGCACGAGGTACAACACCTGCCCACCGGAAGAAATCACCTTTTCGGCAATCCTGAGATAAACCTCGCTTTTCCCACTTCCAGTCACTCCATGAAGATAGAAAATCCTTTTTCCCTTTTTATAGGAAGACCAGAAATCCCTTATCACACGATCCTGATCCTCTGTAAGCGTTTCTATTGGGGAAAAGGGGCTTTGTTCATAAAATGGGCTGTTTTCAACTTCCCTCCGGGCATTCGGCACCATCAAAGACAGACACTGTCCCAAAGAAGCCTTATAAAGATGGGACATGCTCTTGCCAAGCTCAACCAGATCACCGGTTATCACCATCTCCTTATCCACAACATTTTTTATGGCCTTGATCTCAAAATCACCCTCGGGCCGCACATCGGAAGTCTCAAGGACGAAACCTGTCATGGTCCTTGATCCGAAAGGCACAACCACACGTCGGAAAAGTATATCCGGATCTATAGACTCGTCATAACTGTAGGTGAATGTGCTGGTCCTTATCGGGACATTCAAAGAAACGAGCGCATACCTCATTCCAATGCCGACCCTATCACTTTCAGATCTTCCCAAACCTTTTTTTTCAGCATGCCGTTTTCAATGCACTCCCTCTGGGAATAGGTGGCGAAAGTCTTGATGCCATTTATTGAAAAGCAGCGCACACTCGCCCTAAGTGAATCGAATGCATCTTTTTTACGGAGCATATATCTGGCACAATCCACACCAAACAGAACCAACAATCTGGGATGATAGGAAGATATCTCCGCTTTCAGATGCTCCTTGCAGGCATCCGCATATTCTGTGACAAAGGAATCAGAAGGGCATTTCAAGATGGATAAAAGGGCACGGCGGGACCTTTCGATGCCTAAAGCAGACATCTGGCGCTCATACATATCCATCGCATCTCCATTCAGCGGGGAATCCGGATTTTCCGGCTTGGCTATGATGAAAAGGACCTCCGCCGATCCGGGATTGAAATAGAATCCATGACCTGCCCTGTTCTTCCATAGCGGGCACCTGCGGCACTCTTCTTCTGCAAAACCCTTTACATCATTCTTTTCAGTTACAAAATACCCCACCCTGTCCTTTTTCTCAAAAAGATTATCCCCGCTAAGAGCGGCCTCCGCCTCATCTAGGATGCTTAGAAAATATGATATATCCTCTCTACTCTTATCCATTATGCTTCTCAAACCAATCGTACTTCATTCTATCATAGCTTACATCGGCAAGATAGAGCCCATCTGGAGGAGCGGTCTTGCCTGCAAGATGCCTGTCCTTGGAGGATAAGACCTCGCCAAAGGTTTCAGGCGGCACCAGCTTCATGGAAAATTCAAGCATGGCGCCCACCATGCTTCTTACCTGATGGTATAAAAATGCGTTGCCTGCAACACGATAGCGGAACAAGGTATTCCCATATGAATCCTCAATGCTGTCCCAGACAGAAAGGTAGATATCGCGGAACCTGGACAGGCTCTTGTCACGGGCAGAGCAGAATGTGGTGAAATCATGTGTTCCAAAAATATGGGCGGCATATTCATTAAGCAGTGTCAAATCAGGAAGGGCCCTGACCTGCGTGACATGGCCGGAATCAAACGGCAGGAAATGCAGTTCGTCCTTCACCAGATACCAGTATTCACGCGACTGTGTTGAAAACCTTGCATGAAACAAGGGGCCTGCATCTGATGAAGAAAGGATGCGGATATGCTTTTCGAGCCTGGTGTTGAGTATGACCCTGTATTTTTCCGGATCGATCCTGCTTGAGGTGTCGAAATGGGCAACCTGCATCAGGGCATGCACCCCGGCATCGGTACGCCCGGAACCGAAGATATGCACCCTATGGTTTACCACGGCTTCAAGCTCACTCTCAAGACGTTCCTGTACAGAAAGGCCGTCCTCCTGGCTTTGCCATCCATGATAGAAGGATCCATCGTAGCTCAATACCAGCTTGATCCTTCTTTCCCCCTCATTCGGTGGAAAAAAGCTTTCAGGTCTGTTCCAATCGGCTCTAGGCATCTTCAAGCACCACCATGGCAACGGAATACCCCTTCTCATGGGAAAGGGACAAATGAATCCTTTTTTTCACTACAGGCTCCTTCTTAAGGACAATGGCAGGCAATCCGTCATCATTTTCAACCACCTCGATATCCTTCGGCTGAACAGATCCGAACCCCGTGCCCAAAGCTTTGGCAAAAGCCTCCTTACAGGCAAAACGGGAAGCAAAATATTCCTCTTTAGCCCCCCTGGAAAAGCCTTCCTTGATTTCATTTTCTGTAAAAATCTTTTGCAAAAAGCCCAGGGGTTTATCACAAAAACGGCTGTTTTCGATTATATCGACACCGATGCCGGCTATCATTGCACTTCCTCTTGGGCAAACAGTATCCTTACGCTGGAGGGCTGGGCCTTTACTGAGATACTGTTCTTCTTGTAAATGTCTTCCTTGTACTCAAGCACAACAGGAGCCCGTGATATGCCAACCGAGGAGACCTGAGAAAAATCGGCATAAGCCATGATCTGCGCCGGTTCCACTAAATATATTATGCTCTCGTCACCGGAAATCACTATATCCACGGTCTCAGGAACAAGGCTTTCAGCCTCATATTCCAAAGGAAGAATAACCTTTAAAGGGATTGTCACCACCCTGCTGGTTACATTGTAAAACTGCACAACAAGGACCACTAGCAGCGCAATAAGAAAAGATAATACCTTAACACCCCAATTCGACAGGAACTTATGATTCTGCTTCATTTGCACTCTGCTCCTTAACTTCCTGAGGCAGCACGTCACGATATGTAAACAGCGCCAAGAGGACCTTCTTTATAGTCTCATTCGAAAGGTTGTAATAAATGTTCGCATTATATGCCAGACTTATGGCCCCGGTTTCCTCGGAAACCACCAACACTATCGCATCGGATTCCTCGGCCAAGCCCAGCGCCGCCCTATGCCGTGTACCGAAGCTTGCCTTGATGCCTGTCTGCTCGCTCAGCGGAAGATAACAGGCCGCATATGTGATCCTTCCACCCTGGATCACGCAAGCACCGTCATGTAGGGGTGTGTCATGATCGAAAATGGTCAATATCAAGGTGGAGGAAAGATCAGCATTGAGCTTGGTTCCGGAATCAAGAACACTCTTTATATCGATATGGCGGGGAAAAACTATCAAAGCACCCCTCTTCTTCTCAACAAGGATATTACATGCGTTCAATATGCTGTCTATCTGTTCACCCGTAGTCTGGGACCCTATCCTGAAAAAACGCCCGTTACGGATGAAGGAGGAAGAGAACGCCCTTCTCAGCTCAGGATGGTAGAACACGAAGAGAAGGAGAAGGAATGGAAGGAAGCATTTCTCGATAATATACGTCAGCACATCAAACCCAAGCATTTTGAAAATCACATAGCTTAGCAGGATGTAAAATAAAATGAATACCATCTGCTTGGCCTTGCTTTCAGCAAGTGCGATATAAATCCTGTAAAATATGAAAGCAAGGATGAATACCTCCGCCAGCAGGCGCAGATAATCGACAACCGTAAGGGTGGTCAGTACTTCCAGCATTTATTCCTGTTCCTCCTTAGAAGGAATCCATCCAAGAGTCCTTGAAACAGCCTTCTTCCAGAATCCTACCTTTTTTTGCCTCTCCTTGTCATCCATGGTTGGAGTCCATCTTGTCTGTTCTCTCCAGTATTTGATCAGATCGTCCTTATCCTTCCATACCCCGACAGTAAGGCCGGCGGCATATGCGGCGCCCAAAGCTGTTGTTTCGACAATCTGCGGCCTTATGACCGGCACTTGTAGCACATCACTCTGGAAAGCCATCAGAGGCCAGGAATTGGTCATGCCACCATCCACTTTTAAAGAGGATATTTTTATCTCTGAATCGAGCTCCATCGCAGAGAATATGTCATAAGCCTGGAAGGCTGTGGCCTCCAGCACCGCACGGCATATATGCGCCCTTGTTGCAAAACCTGTCAGACCGGCTATAACTCCCCGCGCATCACTTCTCCAATACGGGGCAAACAGTCCGGCGAACGCAGGAACGATATATACCCCGCCGGAATCCGGAACGCTCGAGGCCAGCTCATCCAGCTCCTTGACATCGCTGACCATTTTGAGACTGTCCCTTGTCCATTGGCATAGGGAACCCGCCACCGCCACAGATCCCTCAAGAGCATATACAGGATCACATCCTTCCTTTCTGTATGCGACGGTGCTCAAAAGCCCATGCTTGGAAAAGCAGAGATGTGGTCCGGTATTAGCCAACATGAAGCATCCGGTACCATATGTACACTTGCTCTCCCCTGCCTTGAAGCATGCCTGTCCGAAAAGTGCGGCCTGCTGATCGCCAAGAATTCCACAGACCGGGATGCTTGCTCCAAGCGGACCATCTTCGGATGTATAACCGTAAATGAGGCCTGTGGAGGAAACAATCTGGGGAAGATTATCCCTATTTACAGAGAACAGGGCGAGCATCTTTTCATCCCACTCAAGGCTGGTGATGTTCATAAGCATGTACCTGGAAGCATTGGTCACATCGGTGACACATCTTCCAGTAAGCTTGTATGTAAGAAATGTATCTATGGTTCCAAAGCAGAGATCCGGATTCCCATTCAGAGCTCTGACCTTGGGTACGTTGTCCAAAAGCCATCTTATTTTGCTAGCGGAAAAATAAGGGGAATACAACAGCCCCGTAGTGCGCCTTATTTCCTCCTCCGACACCCTTGACCTGAGGGAATCGATGAACTCGGAGCCTCTCAGATCCTGCCAGACGATGGCGTTATGAAGCACTCTACCGGTTTTCCTTGAAAACGGGATGATGGTCTCTCTTTGGTTGGTAATGCCTATCGCGAGAATATCCTCGGCATTTATACCGCTCTTTGCAATGCAGTCGCTGATTACGAAACAGGTATTCTGCCAGATTTCCTCAGGATCATGCTCCACCCAGCCCGGACGGGGATAAATCTGTCTATGCTCCTTCTGGCTGACGGAAACTATCATCCCTTCGGTATTGAAAAGGATGAACCTGGTACTTGTCGTACCTTGATCTATAGCGCCGATATATTTCATCATGGGAAAAACCACCTTTTGACCAGTATAATCCAAGAGACGGCTAAACGCAAAAAAATAGAAAGGTACAAAAAAAAGACGGGAAAGATACTCCTTCCCGTCCAATTTCAAACCATGCTCATCTTAGTCCGAGCTGTTTCTTCCACTCCAAAGAATACACGGTGCCATCATAAGCATTCAGCTCCGCTTGATAAATGAACCCATCCTTGACCGCATACACTTTGAAGATCCGGCGTCCATCATCGTAATCGGTACGGATGGAAATATCTCCCAACGGTCCGCCCAGAAGCCTTTCAACCATGCTTTGCACCATACTTTGGTCGAGCAATGAGGTGCCGGGAGCAGGAAGACCTTTCCTTTTCAATTCATATTCACCTTCAAGCACGGAACCATCTTCTCCTATCTTGAAATCCCACTTGTAGGTGCCATCTGAAAATTCCACATCATAATGGGAGCCGAAGACTTCCCTCTCATACTCGACTTTCTTTGAAACCACATCCTTTTCATCTACCCCAGCAGCCTGCAAGGCGGCACGGAATGCCGAATTCCTATCCACTGCAACAGACGAAGGCGACGGTGCTATCTTATCATCATCCATATCAAATTCATAAGAGACGATGCGTCCATCTGCTGCAAGCACCTCATATTCATATTTGCCTTCCGCCGTCCGGAATTCCACCTTATACACGTCATATCCCGCTTTCTTATCCGATTTGATCTGGATTTTCCCGACATCATCCACCAAAAGGCCCGCATGATCAAGGGCGATCCTTTCAGCATCAGGTGCGTTTATCGAAGCAGCAAACGACAAAGACAAAGACAACAAAGCAACAGACACAATCAAAACCAGTTTTTTATTAATCATCATATTTCTCCTATCACACCCTTAATCATAATCCCCCGAGAGTGACTTACTCTCCACCTTAATTTTCAATTTTAAGGTGGAGCTTCTTCTCGCTCAAGACACCTGATGGTGCCAGTATCAACGAGCTATCCCCGCTAGC
>CASDPA010000005.1 GCA_949282255.1 uncultured Spirochaetales bacterium | reverse complement strand
TGCACGTGGCGTTACAATTCAGGGCGCTGTTGCGCTGGTTGGTACCAGACCCTTATAGGGTCAGAGCAAACTACCGGCTGAGCCGGTAGTCATGATTTTTTGCGATTTTTCTTATTGACATGCGGTTGATGTATGATATTCTCTATTTAAGATTGAATACATTAAGTGTATACACTAATTGGGGAGGTGCTTTTATTTGTCTCATTCCAGTGTAGACCTCGTTTCGAAGTCATATTCAATAATCAGCGATATGATTTTCACCTACGAGCTCCCGCCTGGGGCTACCGTATCAGATTTCGTTCTAAGCAAGAAGATAGGGATTTCAAGGACCCCGATACGTCAGGCGATATTGAAGCTGGTGGCGGACGGGATTGTTGTGGAGTCTGAAAATGGGTTCCATGTCATAGGTATAAGCGAGGAGTTCATACATGAGCTTTACGAGGCGAGGAAATGCCTTGAAGTGGCGGTGGTGCCCATACTGATCGCAAAGAAGACCGACCTCTCACCGTTGCGTGAGCTTTGCCGCAAGGAGGATGAATGCCTCAAGTCCGGGCGGTACATAGAGGCGCTCAACAACGATATCGACTATCACAATGGATTGATAGAGGCTTCTGGAAACAAGCTTCTTGTCAAGGCATACAAGGTCATGTACATGCGCATGAAGCTCATAAACCTGCTTTCTCTCGTTTCATTGAATTTCAAGACCCCTGAGATGTATCTTGAGATTTTGGATAATCTGGAGAACGGAAACGAGGAGGAGACCTGCAGGCTGCTTGGCCTGCAGCAGGATCTCGGAGAGAAGCAGAAGATTGCATCCTTGAAGAAGTTCGGAGGAACCGGAGTGAACAATCTGTTCAATTTCATCTCCGGATGCTTCGTTGCTTTTGATAATGTAAAAATCATCGACTAAGGAGGTTTTCGATGAAAAAAGTTTTAGTTTTGGCTTTGGTTTTGATCATGTGCCTTTCATCAGTGGTCTTCGCCCAGGGAGGCAAGGAAAGCTCCGGCGGTGTGATCACTCTCAAGCTTGCTGAGAACCAGCCCGCCAACAACCCTGTATCACAGGGAATGATGAAGTTTGCGGAGCTCGTCGAGCAGAAGACCAATGGAAGTGTCAAGGTCGAGGTTTATCTCGATGCGCAGCTAGGTTCTGAAAACGAGACCATCGACCAGGTTCAGGCCGGAACGCTTGATCTCGCCCGCGTCAATACTTCCGCCCTGCAGGCGACAGCGGATGAAGTCGGTGTATATTCGCTTCCGTACATCTTCACCAGCACCGAGCAGAAATACAAGGTGCTTGACGGCGAGATCGGACAGTCCTTGGACAAGGTTCTCGAGGAAAAGTACAACATGAAGAATCTTGCGTACCTCGAAGCAGGTTCGAGAAACTTCTATACCACGAAGAAACCCATCACATGCGTGGCCGACATGAACGGAATGAAGGTCAGGGTCCAGCCTTCCAATGTTGCGATCAAGATGGTAGAGCTTCTGGGCGGAGCCGCAACTCCGATGGACTATGGCGAGGTGTACCAGGGATTGCAGACCGGTGTCGTCGATGCCGCCGAGAATGATTTCGTTTCGTACTACACCTCCGGACATTACGAGGTTGCCAAGTATTACTCGCTTGACGGACACATGGCTCCTCCTGCCGTACTTCTCATCAGCCTCACCACATGGAACAAGCTTTCTCCCGAGCAGCAGGCTGCTGTGCAGGAAGCCGCCGATGAGGCCGCAATATGGCAGAGGAAGGCGATGGACGACTATCAGAATGAAAGCCGCGCCGCTGTCGAGGCAGCCGGTTGCCAGGTCATTGATGTCGACGTCAAGGAATTCCAGGATGCTGTTGCCGATATCTATGATATGTATCCTCAGTATGCCGAGGTTATTGACGCAATCAAGAAAGTCAACTGACTTACAGAGTGACTGCAGGAGGCTTCGCCTCCTGCAATATTAATTTTGATCATTTAGGAAAACGTTCATGGGAGCTTTAAAAACATTCAACAAGAGTTTGCGGAACGGATTGGGCCGGCTAGTACATGTTGAAAGGTATGTATGTGCGGTGATGCTTATAATAATGACCGCGATAACCTTTGTGCAGGTGATATGCCGCTTTGTGTTCCATAGCCCGTTCAGCTGGTCCGAGGAAGCGACGCTGATGCTTCTCGTTTGGTTCGGTTATCTGTGCATGCCGATAGACATCTATCTTGATGACCATGCCGCCATTTTTGCTTTCTACAATAAGACTCCGGCAAGAGGAAGAAAGTTTCTTGACATCCTTCGGCATCTGATTCTTCTCTGGTTTTTTATAGAATTGACTTATTATGGAGTACTGCTTTCGCAGCTTAATCTTAGAAAGATCCAGCCCGCAACAGGGTTTTCCTACATCTGGAGATATCTTCCGCTCGTGGTGGGCGGCGTGCTTATGAGCATATACTGCTTCTCCAACTTCCTCAATGTGTGCATGACACCGATAGATGAGTACAAGGCGAAGGACTTTGCCTCGGCATCTTTCGAAGAACAGGTCAAGCAGAAGGTCCAGGAAAAAGGAGGTGTGATATGAGTGAAGTCGCCGTAGGATGCATGATCCTTTTCGGATCCCTTGCCGTTCTGATGATCTGCAGGGTTCCCATATCTTTTTGTCTTGGTATTTCCGCATTGTTTACTGCGGGGTATCTTGGAATACCGTATCTGAACCTGTTCCAGAAGATGTCTACCGGAATCACCAGCTTCACCTTCATGTGCGTGCCGTTTTTCATCATAATGGCCCAGTTCATGACCGATGGCGGCATCTCCGACAGGCTGACGAAGTTCTGTAACGTCCTCGTCGGCAGGATGAGGGGTGGTACGGCCATCGTGAACTGCGTCGTGTCCATGTTTTTCGGCGGTATCTCCGGATCGTCGATCGCGGATGTTTCCTCGATCGGTTCGTTCCTGATCCCTGCGATGGTCAAGGAAGGATATGATGCCGATTTCTCCGTTGCGGTCACCTGTACCAGCAGCGTCGAGGGAATAATCATACCTCCGTCACAGAACATGATATTCTACATTATGGCTGCGGGCAGCAGTCTTTCCATCAGCACGATGTTCATGGCCGGATACATCCCCGGGGTGTTGCTGACCCTGGCTCTCTGTATCTGCTCCTTCGAGATCTCCGTCAAAAAGAAATATCCTGTTTCCGAAAAGAAATCATGGAAGGAGAACATAACAATCTGCAAGGAGGCCCTTCTTGGGCTTGTGACAATCATCATCGTTGCCGGTGGTATCCTTGGTGGTGTTTTTACCGCTACCGAATCCGGAGCAATAGCCGCCGTATATGCACTTGTGATAACAGCATTCGTATATAAGACGATGACGTTCAAGGTTTTCATTGGGTGCATGCTCAAGTCGCTCAAGACATTGGGAACGGTTCTGGCTATCATTGCCACATCGAGCGCCTTCAGCTATTGTCTTTCCTATCTCAAGGTACCGACGATGGTTGCGAACGCACTCATGTCCGTAACTAGCAATCCGATCCTCGGAATGCTGCTGATGATACTGCTGATGTTCATCGCGGGCTGCTTCATGGACATGGGAATATTGATCATAATGCTTACTCCGATATTCTTCCCGGTCGCGATGCAGTATGGGTACAATCCGTACCATTTCGGCATCATCACGGTTCTTGCCTTGGGCATGGGCGTGCTCACCCCTCCTGTAGGTACTTCACTGTGGGCCGGATGCTCGATAGCCGGCATAAGGATGGAGGATGCACTCAAGGGATTTCTACCGTTTTATCTGACGTATATTTGTGTTACTCTTTTGATTATGCTCGTACCGCAGATCTCGACGATTCTTCCGTCCGCGCTGGGCTATATCTAGGAGCTTGCAAATGTTATTGATACATAATGCCAGGATCGTGTTGAAGGACAAGGTCGCAGAAGGATTCGTGATGACCGACGGAGACAGGATTGTCTCTGTCGGGGAGGGAAGGCCGTTGGCTGCGCCGTGCGAGACAATGGACGCAGGTGGAAGACTGCTTGTCCCCGGGTTCGTCGATCTGCATACGCATGGTGCCGGTGGCCGGGACTACATGGACGGTACTGTGGATGATATCATCATCGCCGCAAAATGTGAACTTGACCACGGTACCACCACGGTGCTTCCGACGACGCTTACATCGAGTGATGGGGATCTGTTCCTCTTCCTTGATAATTTCAAGAAGGCAAGATCTTCCGGTGCGCTTCTACCCGATATGCCTGGTGTACATCTAGAAGGTCCATATTTCGACATGGTTGAGAAGGGTGCTCAGGATGCAAGGTACATCAGGACTCCGTCCAAAGACCATTATATGAGGGTAATGGAGGTTGCCGAAGGTGCCGTAAGACGCTGGTCCCTTGCCCCCGAGCTCGATGGTGCCATGGAAATGATGGACGATCTGCGCGACTGCGGGATACTGTTCTCCGCAGGGCACACCGCGGCCACGTACGATGTGATATCGGAGGCGTTCGACCACGGTCTGTCCCTGCTGACCCATTTTTATTCCGGAATGTCCACGATAGTCAGGAAGGGAGGCTTCAGGATACTTGGAACGGTGGAGAGCGGATATCTCATAGATGGATTGAATGTCGAGCTCATATGCGACGGGCTGCATCTGCCACCGGATCTTCTGAAGATGATCATGAAGTGCAAGGACAGGCGGATGATAACCGCATGCACGGACAGCATGAGAGGTGCAGGAATGTCGGATGGTCCGTCTATCCTTGGCCCCATAGGCAACGGGCAGGAGGTCATAATAGAGGATGGTATTGCAAAGATGCCTGACCGTTCCTGCTTTGCCGGTTCCGTCGCCACGGGCAACAGGCTTTTCCGAACCTTGGTCAAGCTTGTCGGTCTGACTGAGCCTGAAGCGGCGTATATGACCTCGCTCCATCCCGCCGAGCTCATCGGACTTGGTTGTGAAACCGGTTCTATCGAGGTTGGGAAAAGGGCTGATCTCGTGATTTTGAATGAAGACTGCAGCGTGGATAAGGTGGTTGCAGCAGGAAAAATAGTTTGAAGGAGAGTGTGTGATGAGTATCAACATAAGTGTTTCAATGACACCGGAGGAATTGGGGGAGAAGGCTGCATGCAGGATTGCCCAGTTGATCAACGACGCGATTAGTGCGAAGGGCCATGCCAGGATCATACTGAGCACTGGTGCAAGCCAATTTGAGACCCTTGATGCGCTTGTGAAGAAGGATATCGACTGGTCCAAGGTGGAGATGTTCCACCTCGATGAGTACGTTGGTCTTCCGGAGAGCCATGGCGCCAGCTTCAGGAAATATCTGAAGGAACGCTTTGTGGCGAAGGTCGGACTCAAGGCGGCACATTTCGTCAACGGAGAGGGCGATGTGGAGAAGAACATCGTGGAACTCACGAAAGAGCTCAGGTCCGATGAGATCGATGTCGGGGTAATCGGTATCGGAGAAAACGGTCATATTGCCTTCAACGATCCTCCTGCGGATTTCGACACCGATTTGGCGTACAAGGTTGTGAACCTGGATGAGAGATGCAGGATGCAACAGGTGGGAGAGGGTTGGTTCAAGACGTTTGACGATGTGCCCAAGCAGGCGATCACGATGTGCCCGAAGCAGATTATGGCATGCCGGCATATCGTTTCTTCCGTCCCCCATGCCGTAAAGGCCGAGGCCGTCTGTAACACCATCACGAAGAAGGTGGATCCGATGGTGCCTGCGACATTGATGAAGACCCATCCGGATTGGAATCTATTCATCGACAAGGCATCGGCGTCGGCATTGATGCAACTTTGAGGTTTTCATTTTGATATCTGGAGGATCTGCATTCTGCGGCTCCTCCTTTTTTTGCTTCTTCCAAGGTGCTTCCGTACGTGTTAGACTATAACTGATTTTTCGTGGAGGACGCTTTTCATGATAAATGTAGGAAACGATTGGCAGCCGATCTTCGACTGTGAACAGGTCAAGCCGTATTATCTGGAGCTCAGAAGATTTTTGAAGACGGAGTATGCGACAAAGACCGTGTATCCCCCAATGAATGAGATTTTCAATGCCTTCCGTCTAACCGGATTCGCTGAAACCAAGGTGGTCATAGTCGGTCAGGATCCATATCATGAGCAAGGACAGGCCATGGGGCTTTCTTTTTCCGTCAGAGAGGGGGTTGAAGAGCCTCCGTCGCTTAAGAACATACATCAGGAAATCATGGATGAAAGAGTAAAGCAGGGTCCATGGTCAAGCGATCTTTCCCGCTGGGCGAAACAGGGTGTGCTCCTTTTGAACAGCACGTTGACCGTGGTTGCCCATCGTGCGGCATCGCATTCAGGAAAAGGGTGGGAGACATTCACCGATAATGCCATAATTGAACTTGGCCGTGATGAAAGGCCGAAGGTTTTCATGCTTTGGGGCAGCTATGCACGCAGCAAGAGGGTCCTTATCGAGAAAAATTGCCATCTGATATTGGAATCTGCGCATCCGAGCCCGCTGAGCGCTTACCGTGGATTTTTTGGAAACGGCCATTTTTTAAAATGCAACGAGTTTTTGGAAAGGACAGGTCAGATTCCGATTTGCTGGTAATTGACTTGATGGTTGAGCAATGAACATATTTCATCTATTCAGATCTGCAACGTATTTCAATGTCGAATAGTTGTTCAGTGTTGCCAGGACAGTACTGAGAATATCTTGAATCTCGAAAATCCCTCACGGTTTTGGTGTCTTTTCAATTTCACTTGGTTTGTATTACTGTAATTTTGGTAAGGCATTATTTTTGTGGCGTAGCAGACTCTTTTTAAATATACTACCTGACTTTCAACGCAAAGTACCAAATTACCTGACTTTCAACGCAAAGTACCAAATCTTTGTGCTCCGACATTGAAAGTTAGGTATGTTTCTCTTTAATCAACCCCATCTTAATCAGGTTCTTTTTAGTAAGGTAAAGATTAGCCAAAGGTACTCCTGTAACCTTTGCAAATTCACTAATAAAATCTGTGTGTTGAGTTACGTTAATGTACTCACTGTCTTTGACCTTTAGTATCTGGTAGCACTTGATGAATCTTAGGATGTTTCCAACAGAATAACGGTCTTGTAGTTCCTTGATCTGTAGCAATCTTGTAAGAAGGACGGCAGCATAACAAATAAGGAAATGGCCTTGTATGCTTTCCTTCTTCTGCAAGAATACAGGTCTAGCATCAAGGTTTGTTTTCATTATTCTGAAAGACTCCTCAATCCTCCATAGCTCATGGTAGCGCTTATACACATCCCTTGCATTCATCTTGACTTCGCTGGTAACAAGCATGTTAAGACCTGCATACTTAAGGTCTTCTAGATAGGTGTCTTCATCAAAAACAGCTACAACTTTGCTTTTTGAATTACCTGGTGCAACAAACTTAATATACTTGCCAGCATCTCCAAACTCTTCTCTTTTAGCTGCGCTGTAGGTGTAGTTGGCAGCCTTATCTGCAAGCTTCTTAATTTCAGCTTTCTGCTTTGCAGCCAGATCTACATTGTAAGTAACAATCCTCTTTTCCAGTGTCTGAAACTCAACCGGGTTTCCATCTTCATCTTTGAAAGAGTAACAGAATGTATCAGTGCACTCCTTGTGGTAATAAATGGCCTTGCCACTATTATCCATAACAGGAGTCCAAGTGTCATCATCATTAAACACCCAAACTTTCTCTACCTCAGGTAATGTCTTTATAGACTTTGAGAATATATATCCGTCTTTGTCACTCAATGCATCATATATATTTGCAGCACAGTTAAGCCCCTTATCTGCAATCTGTATAGTTCTGCCACTAACATGCCCCTTGTTTTTCATCTGTCCAATAATCTCTCTCAGGTAAGGCTTTTCAGATTTGTTTCCAGGAAAGATCTTCATCCCTATTGGAATCATATCTGCATCTAATAAGAGTCCCATGCTGACTAGGGGGTTAGGTCTATTCTCTTTACTGGGGCCTTTTCTTCTAAGCTCATCCTCTCTGTCTATCTCGAAGTAGAAGTTAGTACAGTCGAAATAAGCGTTTGAAGTATTCTGACCATAACAAGCTTGAACCTTCCTTGTTAGGAGTTCCACATGCTTCTCATAGTCATTACCCATGTACTCTATACATGAGAGCACTTGTGAGTAAGTGAAGTCATAGTCATTAAACAGATCCGGAACGATTGAGTTCACTGTAGATAGTTTTGAACAAGGATCGATTATTCTTGAAAACACCAAAGCAGAGAAAACATCATAAACTCTAAACTCAAATCTTCTTCTCTCTTGCAACATGTCCATTACAACAGAGACACCAAGCTTTTCAAGAATATTCTTTATAGGAAAGTAGCCAGCATACTTAAGAGGTGTCTTGATTCCGATTTGCTTGCCCCTTCTCTTTTCTTCTTTTGCTGCACTATTAAGTTCATCAACCTCCCGCTGTGCATCCCTTATAGGATCAGCAATACCTGATTCTTTTAACTCTTCTAGATACCCTAGGCTTCTATAACAAGACTGTACTACATGACCTCTTTCTTGAGACAAGTGACCTTCATAAATCTGTAAATAAGTACCCTTCTTTTTCTTGGTTTTCTTGAGAAAGTAAGACATGTGAACCCCCTGGAAATATTGTAGCACAAAAGCACAAATAAATAAAGTAAAAAAAATAAATATTAAAAATTTCTTTAAATAAATATTAAAAATTTCTTTACGATGTCGGAAAAAAGAAAAACACCCATTTAGAAGTCTAAAATGGATGTTTTGTCTATATTGAATGTGAAATGATCAGAAACTTATTTGTGCTCTGCTCTTAAAGACGGGTTTTGGTAAGGCATTATTTTTGTGGCGTAGCAGACTCTTTTTAAATATACTAGTTATATGGAAATTGATGTTTTGGGAATTTGCCGTTCTTTTGGCTTTGAGAAGGATCCCCTGAAAATCGAAGGGATCAGTGTCGGACATATCAATGCAACTTACCATCTGTGGTTTGAGGAAGGGGAATTCATCCTGCAGAGGGTGAATACGTCCATTTTCACCCGGCCGGAAGAGATGATGGACAACATAGAGCTGATATTGAAAGAGATTCCCGTCCTCTTTTTGAAGAAGACAAAGGATGGAAAGACCTGGGTGAAAAATGACAGCGGGTTCTGGCGCATCATGAATTTCGTCGGGAACTCCATGAGCTATCAGAAGATGAGCACCCCAGAGCAGGCATATAAGATGGGCTCTTCCATGAAAGAATTCCACAACACGCTCAAGAAGGTTGATGCTTCAAAGCTGTATGAGACCCTGCCGGATTTCCACAACATGGTATGGCGCTATGAGAATTTTTACAAGGCTTTGGAATTCAATTACCAGAACAGGAAGGAGACCTGCCGGAATGAGATCGAATTCCTTCTTGAGAACAGGGAGCGCGGGGCGGTGATTTCAAAGCTTTACAACGCAGGGCATCTGCGCAAGTGGGTTACCCATAATGATACCAAGCTCAATAATGTGCTCTTTGATCGTGATACTGGCAATTATCTTACTTTCATCGACCTTGATACTGTAATGCCTGGAACGGTTCTTTTCGATGTTGGGGATATGATCCGCACCAGCTGTTCTACAGCTGACGAGGATGAGAAGGATTTAGCCAAGGTAAGCTTCTCGATGGATTTTTACAACGCTCTCATGAAGGGATATCTGGAAAACAACTGCGGACTTGATGAGCTTGAGAGGGCGCTGATTCCAGAATGCGGAAGAACCCTTACACAGATCATGGCAGTTAGATTCTTGACGGATTATCTCAATGGGGATACCTATTACAGGATAGATTATCCGGATCACAATCTTGTAAGGACCAGAACTCAGGTGAAGCAGATCCAGGAGATGGACAGGTATTTCAAAGCTCCTGATTTTTCATCGATGCCTCTTTGATGAGACTGTTGAAAAGGGCCCTGACGGGCCTTTTTTATTATTCTTATCCATTTACATCTTTAAAGGGTATTTTACCTGATGTTGATTTATTGTTAATATTTCTTTGATATAAGGAAAGACAATGGGTGTCGGATATGTTTTCTTCGACCTGGGGCTGACGCTCCTGGACAATAATCATGTACCGCTCTTTAAAAAAGCGCTGGAAGACAGCGGGGTGGTTCTGCCGCTTTCTAAGGTGTATAAGGCATACCATCTTGCAAATAAGACTTTCATGAGGACAAGGCCCGGTGAGATATCAAAGAGAAGCTGTTTTTGCGATTATGTTTCTCTGTTCCTTGCTTTTGCAGGTCTTGATGAGAAGGCTTATCTTGATCCGGTTTCCTCGAGCCTGCATGATTTTGGGAAAGAGGTGCGTTGGATGAAATATCCTTTCACGGATGAGGTTGTCTCAAGCTTGAAAAGAAGGGGAATACGTACCGGTTTGATTTCCAACTGGGACAGTGGCTGCCGGGGACTTTTGGAAGGAAACGGCCTGGCTGGGCAATTTGACCCTTTGATCATATCTTCGGAAGTTGGGCTGGAAAAGCCGGATAAAAGGATATTCGAATTGGCCTTGGAGCAATCTGGAGCGGATGCAGATGAGTGTATTTATGTTGGTGATAACTATTATGACGATGTATTGGGTGCATCTGGGGTAGGTATCCGGACAATATTGATAAACAGCCCGGGACGGCTTGGAATAGAAGAGACCGGGTATGACTTTGTCGCTGAGGACATCAGAGGCATTATGAGGTATATATGAAAAGGTTTCATCTCCTATTTATTGCTTTGCTTATCATCCTGCTTGTATCGTGTGCAGGTAAAAAGGACACATCTTCGGTTGTACGCACCCGGACAATGAGCGAGATAGATTCTCTTGACCCCTATTTATCCACGGCAAGCGATACGGAAGCTATAATGCATAATGTGTTTGAAGGTCTGGTGGGATATGATACCACCGGAGCTATCATCCCAGCCCTTGCCGAGGCGTGGCGCATCGATGAGGATGGTCTCTGCTATACCTTCTTCCTGCGTCCTGATGTCCTTTTCCACGATGGTTCGGAATTCGATGCCGATGACGTGGTATGGTCTGTTTCAAAATATGCCGGCCTAGATACAGGGCGGCCATTAAGCTCCAAGTTTTCTTGTGTCAAAAGCGTGGAGGCTCTTGATGACAGGACCGTGGAAATCAGGCTGAAGGAGGTCAATGCCTCCTTTTTGCAGCTGCTTTCTGCGGCAATCACCCCTTCAGGATATGAGAATAACGCTACAAAACCGATAGGCACCGGCCCTTATAAATTCGTCTCGTATACACCGGGGCAGAAGGTCGTTTTGGAAAAAAACGATTCCTATTATGACTCCGAGGGTATGGGAAATATCGACAGGGCTGAATTTTATGTCATGACCGATGAGAGTGCTGTGGTCACAGCCCTTTCTTCCGGGCAACTGGATTTCGCAATAGTAAACGGCGATAATGCCGATGTCCTTTCATCCCGATTCGACATTTATTCCAATCCTCAGAATATGGTGCAGATTTTCGCCCTCAATAATTCCATCAGCCCGTTTGATGATGAAAGAGTGAGGATGGCGTTTAATATGGCTGTGGACAAGGATGAGATAATCAAAGGGGTTTTCAACGGATATGCCACAAAGCTTTACTCCGCGTTTTCTCCTGTGATGGCGGTTTATTATAATGATGAATTGGAGGATATGTACTCCTTTGACACCGAGGCTGCCAAAGCCCTGCTTTCACAGGCGGGATATCCGGATGGCTTTGACCTTGTGATAACGGTACCCTCGAATTACCAGCCTCATGTCGATACGGCCCAGATCATTTCCGAGCAGCTTAAGAAAATCGGGATAAAGGTTGAGATTGAGTTGGTTGAATGGGCAACCTGGCTTGAGAAGGTTTATAAGAATGCTGATTACGAGGCGACTATCATTGGGCTTTCCGGTATGCTGGATCCGAATGATATCCTTGTCCGCTACACTTCATATTATTCAAGAAATTTTGTGCGTTATGATAATGATGAATATGACAGGCTGATATCATCCGCAATCCTCGAGACGGACGATGTTCGGAGAGCGGAGATGTACAAGGAGGCGCAGAAGGTGATTTTGGAGGATGCCGGGTCCGTGTTCATCTGCGATCCCAACCAGAATATCGTCTGCCGCAAGGATTTGAAGGGATATGTTGCGTATCCTGTTCCGTTTACGGATATATCCAAGCTGTATTTCGAATAATGACGGAGGAAAGATGGGATATTATCTGACCAAGGCATCGGGCCTGGTGATCACGCTCATCCTTGTTTCCCTGCTGGCTTTTTTGGTTTTCCAGATCCTGCCTGGAGATCCGGTGGATGTTATTTTGGGAATAGAGGCTGATGAGTTTGAGAGACAAGCCATGAGGGAGCGCCTCAATCTGGACAAGCCGATTGTCGAGCGGTATGCCGACTGGCTGAAGGGTGCCTTGACAGGAGATCTTGGCATATCCTTAAGGTACCAGATGCCCGTCTCTGAACTTCTTTCTGCAAGTGTCGGCACAACTGCTTCGCTTGCTTTCCTTGCTCTTCTTCTTACTGTTTTTATCGGAATTCCAATCGGTGTGCTGCTTGCCCGTTTCAGTACGAAAAAAAAGACCATTGCATTTTCCATGGTAACCCAGCTGGGGCTTTCAATTCCTTCGTTCTGCTTGGGTGTTTTCCTTATAAACATATTCTCAGTACGCTTGAATCTTCTTCCTTCCATAGGATACACCCCAATTTCAGAAGGGATCATCCCATGGCTCAGGTCGCTGATACTCCCATCGCTTTCGATCGCAATAGGCACTTCTTCTGTGTTGATAAGATATGTCAAGGTGTCCATCACAAAGGAGATGGGGAAGGATTATGTCCGTACGGCAAGAAGCAAGGGGGCGGGGGATGCTAGGATAATGTATTCCCATGTGCTCAGGAATTCCCTCATCCCGGTAATCACCATCCTTGGAATGATTGCCGCCGATATCCTTGGTGGATCCATCATAGTCGAGAATGTCTTTTCTCTTCCCGGTATCGGCCGTTTGATTTCAGTGTCGATAAACACCCGCGACCTTCCGCTCATACAGGCCCTGGTCGTATATCTTGCTGCCATAGTTGTTGTCATCAATTTTCTGGTGGACATGGTTTACTCAGTTATAGATCCTAGGATAAGGAGAGGAAGCTGATATGAAAAGATATTTAAAAAACGGAAGCTTCCTTTTCGGCCTCGTCATTCTGTCCGTTTTGCTGCTTGTTCTTTTGACAAGCATTTTTTACATACCCTATGATACCAGTGCGATCGAGATATCCAACAAGCTTGCAGTCCCGTCGTCTTCCCATCTTTTGGGAACGGACCAGTTCGGACGCGATATCCTTTCCAGGATTATGAAGGGTTTGCAGACTTCGTTTTCCATTGGATTGCTGGTTGTTGTAATAGGGCTGTCTTTTGGAATCCTTCTCGGCGCATTTTCCGGCTATTACAAAGGATTGTTGGACGAAGTTGTGATGAAGGTGATCGATGCGCAGATGGCGTTTCCCGGTATATTGGTGGCGATGATGCTCATTGCCGTTTTCGGCAACGGTGTCGGCAATACTGTAATCGCACTTGCTGTGATGTCGATTCCCAGGTTTACGAGAATAACCAGATCCGGTTTCATAAAATATCGGGAATCAGAGTTCGTCAAAGCTGAACGTGTACGTGGAAACGGCAATCTGAGGATAATGTTTTTTCACATCCTTCCGCTTTTAAGAGCTGAGCTTGTTGCAACTGCAAGCCTCTCTTTTGCATCTGCAGTGATGTCCGAGTCCGGGCTGTCTTATCTCGGATTGGGGGTGCAGCCTCCGACTCCAAGTCTGGGCACCATGCTTTCAGAGGCCCAGGATTATATCTTCATCGCACCTTGGTACATCTTCATTCCTGCAATCGTGATAACACTCATGGTGATGGGGTTCAATCTTGTCGGCGATGGCATACAGGAGGTGTCGTCATGACGGATCTTGTTGATTTTTCATCCTTTTCGATCACAATACATGAGAATGGAAAATCCCTTCCTGCTGTCAGCGATATAAGCTTCACGATGAAAAGAGGTGAGATTGCCGCACTTGTTGGCGAATCAGGCTGTGGCAAAACCATTTCCGCCCTTTCGTTGATTGGGCTGGGGAATGCAAATGCCGAGGAAACGGGGTCCCTCCGTTTTGATGGACTGGAATTTGTAGGCATGGAGAGCAAGGCTTTTTTGAAAATACGCGGCAAGCGGGTGTCGATGATCTTCCAAGAGCCTATGAGCGCATTAAATCCGCTGATGAAGGTGGGAAAGCAGATAAGCGAGGCTCTATGCCTTCATCAGGATGTTTCAAAAAAGCAGGCATATTCCCGCGTTTTGGAAATGATGGCTAAAGTGGGCTTGGCGGATGCAGAGCGGATCTATTCGTGTTATCCCCATCAGCTTTCAGGCGGACAGCGGCAACGTATCATGATCGCAATGGCTTTCATAAACGATCCGGAGCTGATAATAGCTGATGAACCCACCACCGCACTCGATGTTACGGTAGAGGCGCAGATCATGGATATCATGAGGAGAATGAGCAGGGAAAACAACACCGCAATACTCCTGATTTCCCATGATCTTTCCGTGATAAGGGATATCTGCAGCATGGTTCATGTGATGTATTCCGGCATTATCGTGGAGAGCGGGGATGCGGACCAGGTGCTCGGGTGCCCTCTCCATCCATATACCCGGGCCCTTTTGGATGCGATTCCCTCGCGTGGACGGCCTCTTGTGCCAATAAGCGGTGCGCTTCCCAGCCTGGAGGAAAGGGTTGCAAAGGGCTGTCCTTTTGCTCCAAGATGTCCAAGGGCCTATGAAGCCTGTTTCCTGCTCAAACCTAATACCTACGTTACGGGAAACAGGAAGATAACCTGTCTTAGGAAAGCTGAAGAGCTGATGGTTCCCATTTCCCATAACGGGTTTACCCCCCTTATCAAGCAGGGCATAGCCCACAAGGCGCTTTTGGAGGTGTGCGGATTGAAAAAAACGTTCAAGGTCGGGCGGAACCGCATTACGGCCGTCGATGATGTTTCTTTCGATATCCGCAAGGGAGAGACGCTGGGGCTTGTAGGTGAATCCGGATGCGGAAAATCGACAACAGGAAATCTTCTTGTTCGTCTTTTATCCCCTGACGGAGGGAAAGTGATGTATCGTGGTGCTGATATCTCTTCTCTTTCCGGATCCTGTTTCAAACCCTATCGGAAGAAGATACAGATGGTGTTCCAGGATCCTTATGGCTCCATCAGTCCTAAAAAGAGAATAGGCTGGCTTTTGGAAGAGCCTCTTAAGATACATTTCCCATCGATGGATGGAAAGGAGCGGAAAAAGAGGGTGCTGGCGATGCTTGAGGATGTCGGCCTGGACGCTTCTTTCAGCTCTTGCTCTCCGTCTTCTCTTTCAGGGGGACAGCGGCAGAGGGTTGCAATAGCCCTTGCCCTGATTGCAGAGCCGGAATTCGTCGTTCTGGATGAGCCTGTTTCTGCACTGGATGTCTCGGTACAGGCTCAGATACTTGCTTTGCTGCTGAAGCTCGGCAGGGACAGGGGCCTGACGTATCTTTTCATTTCCCATGATTTGAGCGTGGTGTCCTACATGTCTGACCGTATTGCCGTGATGTATCTTGGGCGGATCGTGGAGATAGGGGATGCTGAACTCATAGCCTCAAGGCCTGTCCACCCATATACAAAAGCCTTGTTTTCCGCCTCTTCCGGTTCAAAAAGGATGATCTTGGAAGGGGAGGTCCCTTCTCCCGTGTCCCCACCTGAAGGCTGTGCGTTCCATACCCGGTGCAAATATGCTTGTGCGCAATGCGGCAGCAATAGGCCTTCTCTTGAAAAGATGGATGATGGAAGATTCTGTGCCTGCCATCTTAAAAAGGAACTTGTATGAAAATTGCCGCTGTTTCCGATCTGCACATGGATGTGAATGGGGATTATGCCGTTTTTGATACGCTTGGAAGATTGCTTGCCTCCCTCAAGGCCGATATGCTGCTGGTTGCGGGCGATATTTCCGAATGCTGCCATACGACGATTTCCTGGATAAAGGATTTCGAAAGTGCTGCAAAAATCCCTGTGTATTATGTTCCGGGCAACCATGATCTATGGCGTTGTGGGGACCTTGGAAATGATGAGATATATTCCATGTATTCATCTGATCCTAGGTGTTTATGTGGCAAAAGCATTCCATTGGGCCGGTCCTGGACTGTTGTAGGGGATGCTGGATGGTATGATTATACGCTTTCTCCTTTGGAGTCTGAAAATGTCGATTTCGATTCGATGACATATGGTGGAAGAACCTGGCAGGACAAGTTGAGAAACAGCTGGAGCGGTGATAATAAAGGACGGACGGATATGATGCTGGACAGTCTTGATAGGGTCCTTTCGCTTTCTGATGGGAAAAATGTCATAGCGGTTACACATATGCTTGTAAACGATGATTTCATCGTGCGGGGCAGGGGAAGGATGTGGGATTATTTTGATGCGTTTTTAGGTTCGAAGGAATTTGGAAAGCTTTTCATGCGCCATTGTGTCAAGTATTCCATATCAGGGCATGTCCATTTCCGCAAGGAGGCTTTCCATGATGGGACAAGGTTCATCTGTCCGTGCCTGGGATATTCAAGCGAGTGGGGGCTTTTTGATGAAAAGCATGGCGATGATGTGTTTTTCCAGCTTTCGTCTTCCTTGAAGCTCATTGAAATCTGATCAGTATATGTGCTTGACGTCCTTCTCCAATAATCCGTAGCTTTCCAATAACCCATTCAGCTCTTTTTGGCTCCTTATGAGACAGACTGAATTGAATTTCCCTGTTTTCCTGTCGATGAAGCCAAAGGTCTTTTCTCCTGAACAAATTCCTGTCAGGAGCGCTGCCTCCATCAAGCTGCTGTCAAAATCCATTTTTCCCTTTTCCTTTTTGAAAAACATTTTTTTCACCCTAAAAAAAGGCCGGTTTCCCGGCCGTATATGGAAAATGGTCTCTCCCTGGTGGAAAGACGGCTGTCTTCATCCTTATTCCCTTTCTTCCTTCTTTTTCCTTTTTTCCTCTTTCTTGACCTCTTCCAACATCTGCTCAGCCATCTGCAGATAATTCTCATTAATGAAATTCTGAATCAGCTTGGAAACTGAAAGATTTCGGTATTTCGCAATTGCCTTCAGACGTGGGACAGCTTGCTCAGGAAGCGCAATCGTGATGTTCTTATAGGGTTTTTTTATCCCTCTTGGCCTGCCGGAACCCGGCCGCGCGCCTCCCCAGTTTTTCTTCTTCTCTTCCATATAAGGCCTCCTGAAAAGGTATTGTGAACACACCTCGTCGCGGCGTTATCCTAATTGGAATATTAACATGTATTCACTGGTTTCTCAACAAGCAATTTCAATTCAATACAGAAGTTAGGTGTAGTTTGATTCTTTGTGAAATATAGATTTCATAATTTCTGTAAGAAGCAAAAACAATGCAATTTTATAGGTAGTTTAGATAAAGAGTAAGCTTTTTGAAGGCTGGGGATATATTATTTTGCAGTACATTATTTCAACTATTTTTTTCGATTCGAATGTGTGCAATGTCCAATAGCCGTCTTTTTTCCCTCTATTTCGTGGTATATTGTTTTCTGTATGAAAAGATTGTTTGTTCTGCTCGGCGCCTTCTTGCTGCTGTCCGTTTCTGTTCCGGCTCTTGATGTGTCTCCTACACCAAATGGCATTAATCTTGCTTGGGAATCTGCGGAGGGCGCAGTTTATTATGATATCTATATCGATTCGGTTTTCATTGCCAGATTGGATTCCCGATGCCTGTCATATACGGTAAAGGATCTTTTAGCCGATCATGAGTATCAGGTGGCAATTGCGGCGCGTGATAAGGAGAATAATGACATCGCCTCCTGGTTTTCCGAGGCTGCTTCCGGCAGCTGGGATGGTGAATACCTCTGGGTCAATTCCACAAAGGATGACAACAGGGGCCTTATGAAGGAGCTGAGGATGGTTGTGAAAACCGTCCATGATCCAGAATATGGGCAATACTACAATGTCCCTGTCATAAGGGATGGCAAAAGCTACAGGTTTTTCCCGCTTTATCCGCTTGGCTATGCCGCTCCGCAATGGACGAAATATGATGCTGACAGCCCTGAGGCCGAAGTATATAGGAAATGCTCGCAGATGATAAACTCTTCAAGCATCCTCAAACCCTCTGCTTGGAGAGTGGAGCGCATAAAGCTTGATTATGATGGATTTTCTTTTACTGTGATTTCAAAGGCGTCGGGAATCGAAGTGGAGAGCATCAACACGTTTTCTTTCCGCCTTGATGGGCAAAGGTGCAAGCTCGACTATTCCATCGGAGGCGACAGGATGTTCATGTCAATCGCTTTTGTGAATCCGGAGCCTGGATCCGATGGGATATACACTTTAGAAAGAATCGGTTAATGCAGATAGAGCAGTATGCCCATATAAAAGAAGACCGAACCGGCAAGAACGAAGACATGCCAGATGGCATGACCATGCGGAATCCTTTTTATTCCGTAGAAGATTATGCCGAGCGTATAGGTTATGCCTCCGAGTGCCAAGAATTTTATCATGCCATGCGGTACATAGGGGATTATATCATTCCAAAAAAGAATGCATATCCATCCCATGAACACATAAAGTGCGACATGCAACACTCTCAGCCGTTGCCAGAATATCAGCGTGAAAACTATTCCGGCTACAGTTATTGTCCATAAGATGATGGCCACCATATCGGATGTCCTGTTGTTTATGAACAGCAGGATAGGGGTGTATGTTCCGGAAATCAGTATGTAAATGTTGCTGTGGTCCAAAATCCTGGCTATGCGCTTCAGATTGCCCGGCTTGAGCTGATGATAGCATCCCGAGGCCATATACAATAAGATATTCGACAATGCGAATATGACGAGTCCCACCTTTACCTGTACAGTACTGTAGGAAGAAAGGTTAATGAGTATATAAAATAGTCCCGCAAAAGAGAGTCCTGCTCCGAAAAAATGCGTCCATGCATTGAGGCGCTCATCTTTCGGATCGTTGTACGATACAAGTGTGATATGTTTTTCCAGCCAGTTCATGCGAAAATCATAGCAAGACAACAAAAGAGGTCAAAGAGCGAAAAATGATCATTTGAACCTTTATGGTGAATACTAACCATGAAAGATGTGATTTACCATGGCCTATGGTTATCGTTTCTTCAAAACAGTGCCGCAATATTATATTTGCTGAAAATGCTTACAGTTATCAGGGCCACTACGCTCATTATCTTTATAAGTATGTCGAGACTGGGGCCCACAGTATCCTTCAGCGGATCTCCGATTGTGTCTCCAATTATCGACGCATTGTGTGCCGATGAACCCTTTCCTCCGTAGTTTCCATTTTCGATATGTTTTTTAGCATTGTCCCAAGCTCCTCCGCTGTTTGCGGTGAATATGGCAAGCATTATCGAACTTACTGTGGTTCCGATCAAAAGTCCTCCGACGAATGAGGGGCCAAAGATGAATCCCGCTGCAAGAGGAGAGACAACTGCTATGAACGCAGGCTTCTTCATCTCCTTGAGCGCCCCCTTGCTGCTGATGCTTATGCACCGGTTGTAATCCGGTTTCTTTTTTCCTTGAAGAATAAGGGGATCCTGTTCAAACTGCCTCCTGATTTCCCCAACCATTGTTCCTGCCGTCTTTGCAACGGATTCTATCAGCATCCCGCTGAACAGATACGGCACCGCCCCTCCGACCAGAGCACCGGATAATGTGAGTGGAGCAAGTATGTTGAGCACCAGGGTGATCCCAGAAGAGCTTTCCTGTCCATTCAAGGCATATAGATAACTTGCAAACAATGACAGGGCGGCAAAGGCGGCGCTGCCTATCGCAAAGCCCTTACCGATTGCCGCAGTGGTGTTTCCAACGGCGTCGAGGCTATCGGTTATCTTTCTGACTTCCTTTTTCATGTTGCACATCTCGGCAATCCCTCCTGCGTTGTCGGAAATTGGACCGTAGGTGTCGACCGATACGGTGACAGCTACAAAGCTGAGCATGCCCATGGCTGCCATTCCCACGCCGTACAGCCCTGCTGTGTAATAGGAAGCGATTATGCATAGTCCTAGAAGCATGACTGGAATCAGCACGCTGCTCATTCCTAATGCCATGCCCTTTGTTATTGTCAGGGCAGGGCCTTCGCAGCTTGCTTTTGCAACGGACAGCGCCGGCTTGTGGCTGTATGATGTATAATAGTCTGCAACCTGACCTATCAATATTCCCGAAAGTATTCCCATGACTGCGCATAGCCATGGGCTCATGCCTGCTATTTTGAAATCAAGACCTGTATAGGAGCTTTCATTTGGAAAGTATGCAAATGTGAGTACCAACGTTGATGCCACTGTCAACCCTGCCGCCATGTATGTTGTGCCATCCAGATTCTTTTTTACGTCCTTGCCCGCTTTATGCAGATTGAAAATGAAGAGTGCGGCAGTGCAGCTCAACAGCCCTGCCGAAGTAAAAAGAAGTGGATAACCCACCAGGGCAAGAAGCGTTTCGTATCCTATCGGATCGACTGTGTTCAGCCTGCTGTAATAGGTGTAGATTGCGAGAATCATGCCAGAGGTGATTGCTCCTACATAGCTTTCAAGCAGATCGCTTCCCAGTCCTGCCACATCTCCTACATTATCTCCGACATTATCCGCTATGGTTGCGGGGTTTCTGGAATCGTCTTCCGGTATGTTGTATTCGCTTTTCCCAACCAGGTCAGCCCCCATGTCGGCCGCTTTGGTGTATATGCCACCTCCTACACGGTTGATCATCGCAATCACTGAGCATCCGAGGGCATAGCAGGATACGCTCAACGTAAATGGTATGTCTGCTATCATTAGGAAATTGCTGTGAAATTGTACTGCCTCCTGCTTCAGCTGTCCCATGATGATGCCGAATACGACATAGACCATGAATAGTCCCAAGAGTGCGAACCCTGCAACGGAAAGCCCCATGACCGAACCTCCTGTCAATGCCACTTTAACGGTTTTTCCGATGTCTCCAGATCTGCGTGCCTCGTCTGTGACTCTGACATTCGACAAAGTTGCGCTTTTCATTCCCACCAGGCCGGCCAGAGCGCTCATGGATGCACCAATGAGAAAGCAAACGGCACCTGAAAGGGATACAAAAACACCCAGGATGATGAAGATTCCTGCAGCTGCGGCATAAAGTATCTTAAACTCGCATTTTAAGAATTCGTCCGCACCTTGCCGTATTATGCTGCAGATTTCTGACATTTCCTTTGTGCCCTCGGGCATCTTGTTGATTCGAATATAGTTGATCAGGGCAAGCAAAAGGGAGAAAGAAACCGCAAGAGCCAATATGACCAGCATGACCACCTCCTTATGGCCCCCTTTGCTGATGTTCGGTTACAGTTTGATTATATCATGGATTTATTGCTTTAGTTGTTTTTATATGCGAAATTTTTTTTAATTAATTGCTGTAAATCTAAATTTTAAAGTAATTGGATATCCCATTATGCAAATATTATAAAACGACATTGCTTACTGAAAATGCAGGCAATTTTATTCCTTTATCGTCATCGGATTAAAAAACTTTCTATATTCAGGCCTCTGATGTAAGATTTCTGTATGGAAAAAAATCTTGAAAACAAGCTTGAAAGGATTTTCACATGCAGCCTTTCTCCTGTTGTTATCCAAGCAAAGGAAAGCCTGGAGGTATCTTTGGAGCATGAAGGCAAAAAGAGGGAGGCCGATGTTTTTGAAGCGGTGATCCAAAGCCAGATATTCCGTCTTTACATGCGTGAAATCACCATACACAGGACTTTTTTTAAAAACGAGGAGATATATAGAACATATGAACTCAACCGCAGGAAGGTTTCCCAATTCTCCCTTTTGCAAGTGCTAAAGCTCTTATCCATTGCGGGGTATGCGGTCCCTTCGTCGCTTCTTGCCTGCAAGAATGAGAATTTCACGATCGAGCGGATATCTGTAAGCCGGACCGAAGAAGGCTTGAAGGCCTTTTACAGGAATCTGAAGAATTTTTCCATAAACGGACTGCGGCTTGTTTTGGAGTATGAGCCTGAGAACGAGGGCTCGTTAGCCATTACTCTCATGCTCAAAAGCGATATGGAGGTCGATGTCGGAGCATTAAAGCGGCTTGATCTGGGAATCAGGGATTATGGTAAGGAAATAGGAAAGGATAAGAAACGGGCTTTGATAAAATACTTAAAGCTCTTATCTTCCTTTTCCATGCATGCTGGTCTCGACAGGGTGGATTTGATCGATTATTTCACGCTTGTCGAGGCGATGCAGCAGAATTCCGGGACAGATCCGTTCAAAATGGTCATTGAAAAGGGGCAAAGCGGATTTGCAAAGGAAAACCCCTCTTTTGGTGGAGAGGGGTATGCCTCATATGGTATGAGCCTTACACCGCTTGATTTTGCCTGGTATGCGAACGGGTTTGACGATACCGAAGATCAGCGCAAGGTATTTTTTGAGTACTATGACTCTCTTCTTCTCAATAGCGGCAGGAGAGGAGAGGATGACAAACTGCACCATCTCAAGGTCCTGGGTTTGTCTGCAGGGGCTACGGATGAGGAAATCAGAAACGCGTACCGCAACAAGGTGATGAGCTTCCATCCTGACCGGATACAGGCATATAGGCTGGATCCGGCATTTATGGATTTTGCCAATAAGGAGATGCAGAAGGTCAATGAGGCCTATGCATTCCTTACAGGTGGAAAATGATCATTTTATCTCATTTGAAAGGGCAAGACCCTGTTCGAACTCGCTTATGTTTTTGAGTGTCGTTTCACTTATGGCTCTCAAGGCCTCCTCTGTGAGGTAGCCCTGATGTGAGGTGACGATGACGTTCGGCATGCTTATCAGACGGGCAAGCGTGTCGTCTTCTATCCCTTCGTTGCTCTGGTCCGTGAAGAAGATCCCCGCTTCTTCCTCATATACGTCGAGCGCGGCTCCGGCAAGCCGTTTTTCCTTCAGCGCATCAAGCAGGTCCTCGCTGTTGACGAGGGCTCCACGGCTGGTGTTTATTATGACGGCATTCTTTTTGATCATTTTCAGGCTTTCTGCATTTATCAGATGCCTGTTGTCTTTTGTCAGAGGACAGTAAAGGCTGATTATGTCGCTCTTTTTAAGAAGCTCTTCAAGATTTGTGTACTCAACCCCTTCCAGCGGCTGGGGATATGGATCATAGGCCAGAATTTGCATGCCGAAGCCCTTTGCGATATCGATCGCGCATCTGCCTATCTTCCCTGTACCGATTATTCCGATCGTTTTTCTGTAGAGATCGAAACCTTCCAGACCGGAGAGCGAAAAATTGAATTCCCTTGTTCGGACATATGCATGCTGCATCTTCCTTACCAACGTAAGAAGCATTGCAAAAGAATGCTCTGCTACAGCATGTGGAGAATATGCGGGGACCCTGACCACTTTGAGACCTCTCTCTGTAGCCCTTTTCAGATCGACATTGTTGAAACCTGCACTTCTCATGGCTATGAGGCGAATCCCCTCATCGGCAAGGATGTCTATCACCTTTTTATCAACATTGCAGTTTACGAACGGACAGACCACATCTGAGCCCTTTGCCATGATTGCAGAGTTTTCTCCCAGTGTGGATTCCAAGTATTTGATATCGAAGCCATAGTTTTGATTGATTTCTTCAAAGTATTTCTTATCATATGGTTTTGTATCGAACATAGTGATTTTCATAATATAAAATCTCCTTATATAAAAAATAATAAGGAGATTATTAAAAAACAATATCAATTGATATTTATTTTTGTTCTATTAAAGTTTTTTTGTTGTGATTTTTGTGTTTGCCCTGATTTTTCCGGCTTTACTCTGGATTATGATCGATCCCGGCAATCCGGAGTTCCTTATATGTTCCTTAGCAGCTTCAACTGCTTCTTTCTGGGTTGCATAGAACTTGGTGATACGGGTATTGTCCCTTTCCTTTTCGTACCAGCCTTTTTCTGCATCCCGGAAAATGTATCTGACCTGCTTTTTCTTGTTCTTTGATTTTGCCTCGGCCTTTACTGGAGAATCTTCGATGGCAGGTACATCGATCACCATCTCTTCCTCCGTGGCTTTAGGTGCCTTTTCATTTTTTGTTGCAACAGGAAGCTTTTTTGAAGCATCCTTTTTTGCCGGTAAGGTTTTTTCTTTTTTTACGATCTGATTTTCTTTTTCTGCCATGAAAGTCTCCTCATGGATTTTATTTTATCATGGTAGTGCGCCATTAACCATATTTTTTAGATATTTATGAGGATATGCGGCTGCCTTTTATGTTAACATCGCAGTATGAAGAAAGTTTTGGTAGGCATGAGCGGCGGTATAGATTCCTCCGTCAGCGCATATCTGTTGAAGGAGCAGGGATATGAGGTGGAGGGAATCACAATGCTCATCTGGCGCAAGGATTCCCCTTATCCAGCTCCGGTAAGTCCGAATAGCTGTTATAATCCGGATAAGAGCGGAGATCTTGAGAAGATAGATTCTGTTTGCAGGAAAATCGGTATAAAGCATCGCGTTGTTGACTGCTCGCCGCTCTACGAGACAAACGTGCTGGATAATTTCAAAAGCGAGTATATGAACGGGCGTACTCCGAACCCATGCATCTGGTGCAATGCGCTCATCAAATTTGGTGCGATGGTAAAAGAAGCCAGAAAAGCCGTGGATTTTGATTATTTTGCCACAGGGCATTATGCCAGGGTGGGGAAGATGGGAAACAGGTATGCTCTTTTCAGGGCAAAGGATTTGAAGAAAGACCAGTCCTATTTCCTTTCCCGTCTGAGTCAGGAACAGCTTTCTTTCACGCTTTTTCCTTTGGGAAGTCTTTTGAAAAGCGAAGTGAGGAAAATAGATGAGCAGATGGGGTTTCATGATCCGGGAGAAAGGGAGAGCCAGGATTTTTATGGGGGATCATATTCCGACCTGCTGCAGGTCGGTCCAAAAAGAGGGGATATCCTTTTCAAGGACGGTACGAAGCTTGGCGAGCATGACGGGTTCTGGAATTACACCATCGGCCAGCGCAAGGGACTGAAGGTCGCATACAGCGAACCGCTTTACGTCATAGCCTTGGATCCGGAAAGGAACAGGGTTGTGGTCGGCTTGAAGGAGGATACTATTTCCGGAAGCGTATTCTGCAGCAATGTCAATTACGTTTCCTTTCTTGATTTCACAGAACCTGCATATTCTGTGAAAATCCGGTCTGCATCTCCTGGTCTGGAAGCCTCGGTGAAAAAACTGGATGACGGTTTTATTGCAAATTTCACCCATGGCGCCGGCGCCTTGACTCCCGGGCAGAGCGCTGTGGTCTACAGTGGAGATGCTGTTGTGGCTTCGGCAATAATGGAAAAGGTTGGAAGCTGGTCCTGAGGAGCACTTTGAGGTGTCTTTCAGAGTTTGTTTGCAATAATGTGAAAAAGAAAGTAAACTGGAAAAGGACACAATTGAATAATAAAGCATTTGGAGGAGTTTATGCGCGTCATTATCGAACCGGATTACGAACAGCTTTCGCTTTGGGCTGCAAGGTATATCGCTTCCCGGATAAAGGAGCATAACAGGACCAGCGAGCGTCCTTTCATTCTCGGACTTCCTACAGGATCCTCTCCGATCGGGACCTACCGGGAGCTGGTAAGGATGAACAAGAACGGGTTCATCTCTTTTAAGAACGTCGTGACTTTCAATATGGATGAATATGTGGGCCTTCCAAAGGACCATCCACAGAGCTATTGGACATTCATGCATGAGAATTTCTTCAACCATATAGATATTCCTGCAGAGAACATCAATATCCTCAACGGGAATGCCCCCGACCTGAAGGCAGAGTGCGCCCGCTATGAGGAGAAGATCAAGAGCTATGGAGGAATAGACCTGTTCATGGGTGGAATCGGTGCCGACGGCCATATCGCTTTCAACGAGCCATTCTCTTCCCTTTGCTCAAGAACAAGAGAAAAGAGCCTTACTTATGATACCAAGGTCATGAATTCAAGATTCTTTGACAACGATGTATCCAAGGTTCCGAGCACTGCGCTCACAGTAGGAGTTCAGACTGTGACAGACAGCAAGGAAGTTCTTGTCCTTGTCAACGGACATAACAAGGCGCGTGCGCTTGCCGCAACTGTGGAAGGCGGGGTATCGCAGATGTGGACATGTTCTGCCTTGCAGATGCACAGGGCTGCAATCATAGTATGTGACGAGCCCGCCTGCGGGGAGCTCAAGGTCGATACATATAAGTATTTCAAGGATATCGAGCAGTCACATATCGATCCGATGTCGATCTGCTGATTCTTTCCGCCTCTTTTTTTCTGTTGGAAGAATCCATATGAAAAAGACGTGAGGCGAAAAAAAGCACCCCTTTCCGCTTTTGATGCAGTTTTTCTGCATGCCTGGAAAAGAGGTGCCTTTTTTTGTCAGATTATATTAGAATCCGTGCTTGTAGTTCTCCGTATCCACATAACCGTCAAGCAGATCGGTGATGAGGAAGTTGACTCTGTTGTAGATCGACGGAGACTTTGTGTTCTCGTCGACTATGCCGCTTGTCGTGACTGAAGAGGGAAGTGATACCAGTCCGTCGCTTGTCTCCGCAGTGCCGTAGAGTACGGTCTGCTTGAAGCTCACCTTGCTGTTGCTGAGGCCGACGTTGTAGGTGTAGTTGTTTTCCTGCTTTACCAGTGCTCCGGTTGAAGCATCGAGCCAGATTGTTACGACGAGGTCGTCGTTTGTCTCTTTTTCATCGAAGTCGTATCCGATGATATCTCCGCTTTCCTTGTACGGATCGCTGAAGAAGAAGAGATTCTTATCAAGTGCGATTGAGGCTTCGTAGACTTTTGTAGCTACTCCGTTTACAACTTCGTCCCTGAGATATTTCGCATCCAGGTCGTAAAGGTTGTCGTTGAACGGGGTGATGATGCTACCGTCATAGAAGTTGTCTGTAAAGGCCACCGCGTCGCTTTCGCCTGCGATGGTTCTTAAAATCCTGGAACCATAGTTTGCAGGAATTGCGCTTATAGCCGCCATATCCGTCTTTATGACATTTCCTTCCTCATCAAGGCTCTCTAAGGTGATGTCCCTCGAGGTTGCCACGTAGGATACGCTGTCATCTGCGATCTCGTCCGCCTTGTTCCAGATCGATACGTTTTCCGTTCCGTAGACAGTAGCAAATACGCTGGGCACTGTAAGAAGTGTTACGATTGCTGCTGCTGCAATTTTTTTGCTTTTCATTTTTGTTTCTCCATACCTAGAATTTCATATCGTTCGGTGTGGATGATAGGGATATAACAAATAGTTGTGATGTTGATTAATCGGTTTCTTGTGAGGTTTATGTGCAACGTGTGTACAATAAAAAAAGGCCGGATGACAGAGCTCCGGCCTGTGCATATATACTGTCAGTTGACCTTGATCAGTTTGTATTTCCTGCTTCCCAGTCCTATCTGTTCTGCATATTCCAAGCCCTGCTTCCAATTGGTATCAGGGTGTACGTCCCTGAAATGATCGCCGGTATGCTCCTTGGCCTCTGAAAGTGCAGATCCCTCGTTCATCTGCTGGCTGTTGACCATATCCGCACATGCCTGATCGAGTGCAACCGGATCGAATGAGGCGAACATACCGATATTAGGAACAATTGGCATGTCGTTCTCATTATGGCAGTCGCAGTTCGGAGAAATATCCACAGCAATTGAGATATGGAATGTAGGGCGGTTCCATATCACAGCCTTTGCATATTCCATCATGCGGTAATTGAGTTCTTCGTTACTGTTGTAGTTGGTGGGTTCTATCGCATCCTTTGGACAGACGCCGATGCATCTTCCGCATCCTACGCATTTGCTTTCGTCGATATGGCATTTGCCAGAAGCATCGAACGTCGGGGCGCCGTGGGCGCATATCTTTTCACATCTGTGGCATCCTATGCAAAGATCCTCTCTGACAACAGGTTTGCCCATCGTATGCATCTCCATCTTTCCAGCCCGGCTTCCGCAGCCCATACCGATATTTTTCAATGCACCTCCGAATCCCGTGGATTCATGTCCCTTGAAATGGTTCAAGGAAATGAAAACATCGGCATCCATCACAGCTCTGCCGATCTTGGCGCACTTGACATATCTGCCACCCTCCACAGGAACTTCCTCCTCATCTGTTCCCTTAAGTCCGTCCGCAATAAGCACATGAACTCCGGTTGAAAGAGGAGTGAAGCCATTTGTATATGCCGCATCGATGTGGTCGAGCGCATTCTTCCTTCCTCCGACATAAAGGGTATTGCAATCTGTCAAAAATGGCTTTCCTCCAAGTTCCTTTATCTCATCACATACAACCTTTGCCCAATTTGGACGAAGGAACGCAAGGTTGCCCGGTTCTCCGAAATGGATCTTGACCGCAACAAATTTATCTTTGAAATCGATATCCTCAATTCCGGCTCTCTTCATAAGCCTTTTGAGCTTGTCCAAAAGACTGTTGTTGAAACCTGTCCTCAAGTCAGAATAATATACTTTGCTTTCCATATTTCTCCCTCTTAGCGTATATTCATATCCTCTGCCACTTTTATCACAAGTGCAGGATCGTCTGTCATTACCGAGTCGACACCGATTGAAAAAAGATAACGCATGGTCTTCTCATCGTTTATCGTCCATACCATCACAACCGCCCCGCGTGCCTTCATATCTTTTACGAAAGCTGGGGTTATCACATTGATTCCTGCCTGCCTGATCGGCACTTGAAAGATTATCTTTCTTGAAAATGTCTTTGGCAGAATGTGCAGCTTCTGTCTTAGAAGCAGCCCGACAACCTCGGCCGTTGTGATGCTGGTGAGTATTTCAGGGGCCTTTTTACGCAAGAGTTTCAGATTCTTAAGATGAAAGGACGCTCCGACAATCCGGTTCTGGGCACCATGCTTGCGTACAATCCGTATGAACTCATCAACGATTTTTGTGTTTTTGCTTTTCAAGTCCACATTGAACCTTTGGTTCGGGCATTCCGTCAGTGCCTCCTCCAATGTGCACATCCTGACTCCCTTGGCTCTGAAGGGGTAGGTCTTTCCTCCGTCTTTTGTAAAGGTGTAGCCGGCATCCAGAGCCTTCAGCTCCGCAAGAGTGTGGCTCTCGATGGTACCTTTTCCGTTTGTGTTCCTTTCCAGCGTCGGATCGTGCCAGATCACAAGAACGCCGTCCTTTGAAAGGTGTACATCGGTTTCCACCACATCTATCCCCATGGCCACTGCCGAACAAAAAGCCTCCAAGGTGTTCTCCGGATAGTGCTTGCTGTCCCCGCGGTGGGCGATAACCCTCGGCATCGGGTTCAAAAAGGATTCATCAGCCATTGTCTTCTCCTTCCTGCGTTTTATCCTTATATATCTTTATTTTGTCCACTTTTGCGAATATCTTCTCGAATCTCTGCATCTCGCTTTCGCTCATGCCCGACCTTTCGCATATGTCGCACAAGAATTGTGTTGTCCATTTCTTCTCTTCATCCCATTTGAAGTATCCTATGTTCTCCAGGTGCTCCGACATCCCGGATACCGCACCGGCGATACGTTCATGGCTGACTGCGGTCATGCCTGATTTGTATGGGCTTGAAGCTAAAAAAAGCTCATATGCTATTATCTGCACAGCCTGAGAAAGATTCAATGATGGAAACAGCGGGCTGGTGGGGATTGTTACGATTGATGAACACTTTGCCACCTCATCGTCCCTCAGGCCGTCGGCCTCCCTGCCGAAGAGTATCGAGACCGTTCCCTCCGGCATCTTTGAAAGCTTTTGCGCCAGCTGCTCGGGACTGTAGGCGCTCATCTTGCGGAACTTTCCGCGCCTTCTTGTCGCACCTACGACCAGGATGCTGTTTGAAACAGCCTCGTCTATGGTCTTGAACTCCTCCCTGTTCTCCCAGAGGTCGGAAGCGTGCAGTGCCAGTGTCCTGACCCTGTTTTCGTCATATTGCTTATCCGTAACAAGGACAAGATGTGTCAGACCCATGGTTTTCATGGCCCTGCAGACACTGCCTATGTTGGCCCCATCCTGCGTTTCCACAAGCACTATTCTTATCCTGTCCAAATAGTTTTTATCCATGTGATACATATTAGATTATATTGTTTTTTTTATCCATAGACAGTAAAATCCAAGTTATGGACAAAATGGAGACCGGCTACATAAAGCAGATAAGGGGGATTTTGGCTTTCATGGCCGTTATCGTCGCTGCTTTCTTACTGAAAACAGGAAAGGATTTCATCCTCCCTTTTGCAATTGCGATTTTCATTTTCATAATGATGAACCCGCTTTTGAACCGTTTGGACAAGCTCAAGGTTCCGGATGCATTGTCCATAATCGCCGCAATGGGGCTGGTTTTGATACTTTTTTTGCTGATCGTCTACATAGTCTTCCAAATGGTCAATATGCTGATTTCAAAGTTCGATTTCTATGTAGCCAGGCTCAGCAGGCTTGACATTATGATAAGCCAGCATATAGCAGGGTTGTTTGATGAGGATCCGGGGGATTTTTCTCTTTTGAATTCACTCAACATAGACTGGAGCGGGGTCGTAAAGGGGTATCTCACGTCGTTTTTCGGCAAGTTTTTGGGAATCCTTTCCGATGCAATGATGGTGTTCGTTTATCTGCTGTTCCTGCTTTTTGAGAGGCAGTCGTTCATGCCGAAGGTCATGGCGATCCTCCCGAGGGAAAGAGGGCAGAAGTTCAGCAAGCTTGGAATGAAGATGAACCGCCAGGTTTCAAAATATGTGCTTTTAAAGACGGTCATATCTCTTGTGACCGGCGTGCTGTTTTACCTGGTTGCATTGCTCACGGGCCTTGATTTTGCGCTTGTCTGGGGTGTTCTTGCCTTTGTTCTCAATTTCATACCTACCATTGGCAGCATAATTGTCACCGCGGGGACAATATTGATGGCGATAATACAGTTCATGGGAAGCTGGGGTACCATAATCTACATAGCCTTCTTGATGATAAGCATCGAGATGGTCGTTGGAAACATCATCGATCCTAGGCTTCAGGGCGTGCAGCTCAACATCTCCCCATTGGTCATACTTCTCTCCCTTGCGATTTGGGGATATGTGTGGGGCCTTGTCGGGATGTTCTTGGCGGTCCCCCTCACTTCGATGCTTCAGATTGTGTGTGCGAATATCCCGAGCCTCAAGGGTGTGGCGATATTCCTTTCCACCGGCAAGTTCCTGAAAAAGGATTATAATAATGAAAACCGGAAATCGGGCAGAAGAAAGAAGAAGATCGAGAAGCTGAATGCAGAGATGCCCAATTTCGATGTCGAGATGCCTGTCGGGCACAATCCTGGATCTTATGATCAGGACGAGGATCCGATAGACTGAGTCCTTTCCATCCCAGCTGCTATTCCTATGATTATGACTACAGCTCCTGAAAGCAGGGTAGGAGTGAATATCGAATAAAGCATAAGATCAAGAAGCACTGCAGCTGTTATCTGCCCGCAGGAAAGAAGCAGCGCTGAATAGACGGCCGGGATCTTGGGAATCACGATATTTGTATTCACTACGACTATGCAGGCTGTGATGCCTCCCGCAACAATCAGGTAGAAGGGGACGCTGGAAAGTTTTCTGAATCCATCCACGGTCGTTTCTGGATAAAAAATGAAGGAGTATGCCAAGGCTCCAAAAAGCCCGGAGATCACATTGACCCTGGCTGCCCGGAAAGGTCCCTTGTAGGAGGACAGCCTGCTGTTGTAGACCATTTGGACCATCGTAAGAATTCCGGCTCCTATGCTTGGGAGGATGTATAAAGGGTTGACCGTCCCTCCTTTGACAAACATTATCGCTATTCCAATCAGACAGATTGCAAGCCCGATCCATCTCCGTATTCCTATCTGCTGCTTTTTCACTCCCATCAGACCTGTCAGATCCATTATGAGCCCTGTAAGGCTTTGCCCGAACACAGCACCTGCCATGGCCATCGTAGCTCCGGTTTTCGTAACACCTGTATAGTTCGCGCTGATGATCAATACTCCGAAAAGTCCTCCGAAAAAGAGATACCAGGGAGCCTTCGCTGTTTTTGGATTTACAAGCTCGTTTTTTGGAAAACACAGCATTATCAGGGAAAGTGTCACAATTCCTGTAATCTGGTTGATTGTGAGAGACACCTCGCTTGAAGTGAGGCGTCCGAATTCCGTATTGAATATCACCATGATGGAGATTACGCCGCCGGTGATGAATGCGATCAGGTATGGAAGCGGTTTTTTCATAGGATTTTTATTATAGGCCGCCTTTTCTTCTTGTTCCATAGCTTAATCGGTTTTGCTATAATCTTGGCATGAATGTTATCTGTTTGGATCTGGAGGGGGTTCTTGTCCCCGAAATATGGATTGCTTTTTCCAATGAAACCGGCATCGCGGAGCTTAAACGTACAACCCGTGATGAGCCTGATTATAATAAGCTGATGCATTTCCGCATGGACATATTGCGCAGCCACGGCCTGAAGCTTTCAGATATCCAGGATGTGATTTCCAACATAAGGCCCCTTGAAGGAGCCAAGGATTTCCTCGACTATCTCAGAAGCCGTTATCAGGTGATAATACTTTCCGATACGTTTTCTGAATTTGCATCTCCTCTCATGAGACAGCTTGCCTGGCCGACCATATTCTGCAACAGCCTTGTGATCGATAAAAATGGCATGCTCTCGGATATAAGGATGAGGCAGGAAAACGGAAAGATGAAGGCTGTCGAAGCCCTGCAGAACATAGGCATGAATGTTTTTTCCGCTGGTGACAGCTATAACGATCTTGCCATGATAAGGAAGGCCGACCATGGATGTCTTTTCCGTGCTCCGGAAAACATATTGGCACAAAACCCCGATCTTCCACATTGTACCGAGTACAAGGACTTCATTTCCATAATAGGGGAGGCTTTCTCTTGAAAGATTTGCATAGGGGAAGAAGAATAGCCCTGTCTGTGGCCTTTTTATCGGTTTTTATGACAATGGGTTTTATTTTTCTTCTTCTTGCCTATACCGGTCCCCGCTGGGTTGCTTTTATTGTATTCATCACCTATTTATTTGTCCTTACGTTCATGGTCAAGACCACAAGAAGGTTTTTGGAGGCTCTAAAGCATGAACGTGATGAGACTGATGAATATTGAGCTGTAATGTTTTTTTATCCATTATTTACAATTTTTCCTTGACCACGTCCGGGCTGTATTGTATTTTACATTCATAATATATGAAGGGGGCTAAAGATGGATGCATTCACACAGGAAATGCAGGAACGTCTTCTAGCTGAAAGAGACGAACTGCTGAAAAAGCTTAATTCGGAAGAGGATAATTTCCGTCAGGAAGCACTTTCCGCCAGCGGAAGGGATTCAAGCGACCTCGCTTCCGATGATGCTGCTTACAGAAAGATGGAAGCACTCAATGCCATGGATGCAAAAAGGCTCAAAGCCATTGAGAATGCTTTGAAAAGGATTGCCGACGGGAAATATGGATTCTGTCTGCAATGTGGTAAAAAGATTCCGGAGGGCCGGCTACGGGCCATTCCTTCCGCAGTGCTTTGTATAGACTGCAAAACAGAAAATGAAAGATTGGGAAGATAGGAATAATATGGGGATGCATCGCATCCCCTGTTTCTTTATAATCCTAATGCGGACATTTCAGCTTTTATTGTCGTATAGGGACCATGTCCCGGAAGCACATTCGTTTTTCCATCCAGTTTATGAAGAAGCATCTCCAAGGATTGCATCAAATCCTTTTGGTTTCCATATGGGAAATCTGTTCTTCCATAACCGCACATGAAAAGCGTATCCCCTGAAAACAGCAGTTCTTCCGTTTTGTTATAAAGACATACCGACCCGGGAGTATGACCGGGAGTCCTCATTATTTCAAATCCGAAGCAGCTATCCCCATAAAACGATATATTTTCAGGAAGCGACGAAAGATCGGATTCTAAGTCATGCAGCAGATCCGGAAAACAAAGAGAAAGCAGTTGCTTGTTCCACATCCCTTTTTCAAGGATATAATCCTTATCTTCCTTGTCTATGAAGATTTTGCAGGTGGGAAAAGCTTCTCTTATTTCCTTTAATCCCAGTACATGGTCAAAATGTCCATGAGTCAGAAGGACCGCATCCAGGCAAAGGCTGTTTGTCTTTATAAAAGAAACGGCTCTGTGTATCCCGTCCGGAGCATCGATTAAAAGTGCCCTGTCCTTATCATGATCATATAAGACATAGCAGTTCGTACCGACGGTACCTAAGGAAAATGGCTGGATCCTCATAGCCTACCTGTTGGAGTAGTTGATCTGGGCAGTGCGTCCATTTATTTCTTTTCCATTGAGTTTTTCGATTGCTTTTATGCAGTTTTCTTCGCTCATGGTGATAAAGGAGTATTTGTCATGGATGCGGAGAATATAGATGTCGTCTCTCTGTATCCCAAGCTCTTCCTGCAGAAGCGCTGAAAGCTGCTTTGCATAAAGCCTCTTCATTTTTCCGATGTTCAGATAAAGCGTTTTTGCATCAGCAGGAAGGATTTTCTCCTCCTTTTTTTCCTCTTTTGCTGATTCAATAAGGCTTTCTTTTTCCTCTTCCGGCTTCTTCTGCTCTTCTTTTTTCTTTGCAAAAGCAGGTTTTATCTCATTCTTATCCTTTTCAAACGGCTTTTTCCATTCTTTTGCACGTTTTTGTGATACCAGTTCCCTTAGGAGATAGGCGGAAAAAGCCCCTCGGGAGAAGAAAGGTACGTTCTTGCGGATGATTTTCTTTATTTCTTCAAGTTCTGCAGGATTTGGATCTGTACTGATTTTTGTGATGATCTGCCGGATTTTCTCTTCCAGCATTGGAGCACGGTTGTCTGCTTCGTTTTCCATTTTAAAAAGGTTCTCCTTAATGAGCTGAGCGTAAGAATTCCTTCGCTTGTTTTATAGGATGTATGATGGATAACATCCCGCAGAAAAGGATATAATTTCCCATTACCCTTTGTCAACAAAACAAGATGTGCTAAACTATATTGATATGGAAGTTTTGGATATGGAGCTCGAAGAAGTCAAGCGTGTTGGAAAGGAGCTGGAGGAGGCACTGCGCAGCGAGGCCGAAGCGCTTGCCCTTGCCGTGGTTTCCAACAGGAGCTCTTGGCAGCCTTCCGTCGGCTCCCGTGAGCTGGAAGAGCTTATTAACATGGAGATAAAGCTTAATTCCTACAGCTCCAGTTTTGAAAAGGCCAGCAAGGAAGGACGCAAGAATTCCAGGATAGAGCAGGCCATGAGCAGCGCAAGGGAAAAGATATCTTCCATAGACAGACAGCTGGAAGAAAAATACAAGAAGCTGGGATCATTGCTTTTCTCCCTTAAGGCTGAAGGTCGTCTTGCTGATGAGATAGCATTCATAAATGACGATTGGAGCGAATACGACAAGATAATGTCTTCATCGAACAATGGTTTTTTCAATCGTTTTGTCAGGAAATGGGATCTTTCTTCTTTTGAGAAGAACCAGGAAGAACGGTTTTTGAATTACGGTAAGCTTTTATTTGACCAGAAATTAGAGAATTATCTCGTTACGGAAGAAGGTGTCAAGCTTGTTTTCGATATCAGGATGCTTATGGATAAAAGGGATGCGCAGCTCGGATCCTATGGCATACTTTCCTCAAAGATCTCTCCAGACTCCTTGGAAAGGAATGAGATAGACGATATGGAGAGCCTGCTTTCTGCAAAAAAGGACGATTATGCCAGAATGCTTCTTGACTATGGGCTCATGCTTTTCGAAAATGGAGAGAAATGGGTGGATCAGGATACACCGCCGGATATACTGGATCATCTGGGCCGGATGCTTGAAATCGAAAGCGGAATAAGGGAGAACAGCAAAAAAGAGTCGGAGCTCCTTTCCCGTTTGGATGTGCAGCATGTTTATGCGATGCTTTCTAAGAAACAGGCGGATCTGGAAAGGCTCAAGGCGGAAAGACAGGCTCTGAGCAATAGGATCAATGCCTTGGAAGATGAGATATCCAGGCTCAGGAGCATGTTTGATAAAGGAGAGGCTGATGTTTGATTATAATCTTCATACACATAGCATATATTGCGGACATGGATCCGGTTATCCAGAGGAATATGCCAAGAAAGCGGAAGAGGATGGACTGGGTGTGCTGGGCTTTACCGAGCATCTTCCATTTCCGGATGACAGGCTTCATTCATCACGCATGGCTTTTGCAGAAAAAGATGAGTATGAGGACGATGTGCTCCGTTTGAAAAAGGTCTATGCAAAAAAGGGGATTGATATCCTCCTTGGCTGGGAGTGCGATTATTTTCCTGAATTTAACGATTATTACGACAGCCTTTTGGAAAAGGCCGATTATCTTATTTTCGGCACCCATTATACTTTCAAGGATGGGGAATACAAATCTCTTTTCACCAGACCGCTTGAAAAGAACGATCTATATAACTATGCAAGAAGCACGATCAAGGCAATGGAATATCCACATTTTTCTTTTGCTGCCCATCCTGACGTGTTTTTTATCGGATATGAAAAATTCGACAATGAGGCCAAGGCCGTTTCAAAGGACATAATCAGCTGTGCAATCAGCCATGACCTGCCAATGGAGATGAACGGCAATGGATTGATCAGGACAAGCAGGTATGACAGGCCCAGCTATCCTATGAGGGAATTTTGGGAACTTGCTTTAGAGATGGGTGCTGAAAAATTTATACGGAATACAGATGCGCATTGCATTGCAAATCTTACAAAAAGTATCCCTATGCTCGATGATCTTTCTGCAGAGCTGGGCATAAGCTTCATGCAGATTGGCTCGGTAGCTCCTTTTTCCCTTAAAATGGGGCAGGGCAATTAAAGATCATCTTTTCTCCTGTTGTTGGATGATTTATTTCTAGTCTAGAGGCATGAAGCATCAATCTTCTGCCTTCGATCTGATTTCCATAAAGCCTGTCGGAATAAATTGGATGTCCCAGCCCGTATGCCGCATGAACCCTTATCTGATGGGTCCTTCCGGTGTGCGGGAAAAATCGCATTCTGCTGCAAAGCGTTCCGTCCACTGTGGTGTATCCGAGTTTTTTGAAAGCTGTGACTGCACTTTTGCCATTATCCATGTCCACGATCTGATATGGCCGTCTTTCAACATCAAGCCGCATGGGAAGATCTATAATCCCTTCATCTTCTTCTACCCGCCCGACAAGAAGAGCCTCATACTCCTTTTTGACGCTTCGGTTCTCGAAGGCCATTGCGAGCGTGCGCTGCGCCTGTTTTGTTCTGGCTAGAACGATTATCCCCGAAGTGTCCATATCAAGACGATGTACAAAAGGATTGTCGATCGGATCGCTTAGGATTTGCTTGAAGCGTTCACTTACACAGTCTTTTTTATCATCCCCCTTGCCTGGAACGGAAAGGAGGCCGGATGGTTTGTTGATAACCGCAATTTCCTCATCCAGATATATGAAATCCAGCTTGAGCATACGGCTGATTATCTTCTCGCATCGCTGTCTGCAAGGTGGATAGAATTGTCCATTCTTCCTTTCATTTGTATCTTTTCCGAGATAAAACTCCGTAAACCCTGAAATCCTGTAGCCCTTTTTCATGGCATAGTTGATGACCTTTGTACCCGCACAATCCCCACTGCCTGTAGGCATTTTTTCTTCTATTTCCTCAAGAGTGAATGTCTTTCCGTCCGCATCGTGGAATAGATGGATATCCCTTATTTTCCCGGAGGCCTCCTGTGAAAGCCGTTTTCTTTCTTTTCCCGCTTCTTCGTCGCCTTTTTCCACCCTTTGGTCAAGCTCCTTGATCATAGGGTCATAGAGTGCATTGATTTCCTGCCATGCCTTTTCGCTGTAGCATGGAGGAACATATCCAGGAATGCGGTGATGAGCAAAAGCTTGTCCTGAAAATCCCCTGAGTACAACCTTCTGATTGGATTTTGTGCGGGCAATGAGGATAGCAAGCATCATGCCTTTTTTTGCATTGAAAATATCTGAGACTGAAAACTGCGTGCTTGCAGGGAAGGAATAGGAAGAGGTGGATCTGAAATGATCCATCATTTTCTTGTATTCCTCTTCCGTTTCTTCATTCTTAAGGTAGAATGGCATTTTTTACCGGTGATCGGGCTCGAACCGATACAGGATTGCTCCCGGCAGATTTTGAGTCTACTGTGTCTACCAATTTCACCACACCGGCGTGTGTTTGATAGCATTTTAGCAAAAGACCCATGCTTTTGTAAACATGAATCGGTGTAAATTCTTTTACCGGCCGGTTTGCGGCAGATGCTTTCCTTTATTGTTTTTTATCCTGCTTTTGCTTATGCTAGACATTATGAAAAGGATTTGTTTTTTTTTCTGTGCGCTTTTTGTGTCCTTCAGCCTGTTCTCTGCGATACAAGGAGAGTTTTCCGATTACTTTCTTGATTCGGACATTCCAATCACCTATGGTGAAAAAGAGTTCAGGGAACGTATTTTGGAAAGGACAGGGGGCGAACGCGATCCAATAGGGTTGGTTTTGACCGGCGGTTCGGCAAGAGCACTTGCCCACCTCGGAGTTTTGCAATATTTGGAAGAAAATGGGATTGTTCCTGATTTTATTGTCTCGAATTCCATGGGATCGATAATCGGAATGCTTTATGCCGCAGGACTGCAGCCTGAGCAGATTTCCGAGATAATGACAGTGGGGGAGCTGTCCAATTATTTCAATTTGACCATACCTTTGAATGGTGGCCTATTGCTTCCTGAGTCATTTAAGACCCTTGTCAAATCTGTTGTTGGGGAGGATCTGAGACTCGAGGATCTGCCGATACCTGTGATGGTCATCTGTGACGATCTTGTCACGAAAAGGGAGATAAGGATAACGGAAGGCAATTTCGCTGATATACTCATTGCTTCTTTTGCTCTCCCTGTGTATTTTCCTCCTGTGCAATACAAAGGTCATCTGTTGATAGACGGCGGGGTAAAGTCCCTTGCCCCGATAAACGCTGCATATGATTATACCGATACCGTCATAATCAGCACTACGTTCTACGACCTTGATACGATAAACCTTATCAATCCGATCACGATAGTCAATGGTGCATTTGATGTCGGAAAGCGCCAAAGAGCGGCATCCGATATGAAGACCTATGATGGATACATATGGATAAGGTGCAATGTCGAACAGTATTCCTTTATGGATTTTGCATCAGCGGATGAAATGGCTGCACTGGGCTATCAGGCGGCAAAGGATCAGCAGGAGGAGCTGTCCAAGCTGTATAAGGCGGGTGCACATGAGTTTGACGAAGAGAGGAAGGTCTATTCTGCAACGATAGATAAGACAAAAAATAATCTTTATTATTTTGATCGCATCGAAAGCTCAAGTCCTTCGAACATCATAGATATAGGATTGAAGAGCTATCAGACCTACAGCTATCCATATTATCTGCGGGACAGCCTGGAAATCGGAATGGAGTATTATTTCAGATATAAGCCTCTGGAGATAAGACTTCTGGCTGGAGGATCGTTTGAGACCCGTACTTTGGCGGAATCCAAAGCAAGCCCGGTGATATCTCTTGCCATGAATATATATCCTATCCAGCGCTACAGGATATCCTTGGAAGGTGCATTTTTGTGGGATGCGTATAAGTGGATGCCTTCATTTTATGGCAGGCAGGGAATGGATTTTAAATTCGCCACCATAAGGGATCTGATGGATATCCAGCTTAATCAGAGCTTCGAGTATTACAACAGTTCTGCAAACGATAATGAGGAGAGATATCTTTTGACTGTGCAATTGGCAGCTGAATTCCAGGTGCCATGGGGAACCATCTTCTCTGATTTTGGCTATCAGCTCACTTCAAAGATTTTCGACAATCCGCCTAGGCATTATCTTCAGGGTGGGATATCCACAAGATTCATGCTTCCACTGAGCTTTTATGTGGATATTGGCTTCAGAATGCGCGGAGCCATTGACAACACAGAGGGAGTGCCGCTTTATTATGCCGATGGGTTTGAGACCAATTTCATCAAGCCTGGAGTAGGGTATGAAGGACTTGAGACCGATAAGAAGCTGCTTACTGTAATATCTTTTGCTTCAGGATATAAGCTGCCGTTCAGTCCAACGCTTGGTGAATTCCTTATTTTCAAGGATGTGGAAATCGGAGGGTATGTCGATATCCTTTTGAACGCTTTGAATTTCAAATATTCCACAGGTGCGGAAATACAGTGCGTCTTCAGCCTGATAGGGCTTGTTGAGGTCCCGCTGAGGATGAAGATAGGCTATGATTCCTTATCTGAGGGCTTGTGTGTGTCCATGATTTTCTGTACCAAGTACTGATGTTTGTGCTTTGGGTGTGCTATATCTCTGGGGTATGCTATATTTTTTGCGTTTTATCATCTTTATTTGTTTGTGACGCATTTTTTATGGTATAATCCCCAATGGTAAGGATAAAAATGGGCATAATCGTCAATGAAGGGGCACAAAAAAAGAATCTTGTGTATGGTGCGGTCTTTGCAGATATTGTAAGGAACGTATATGATCTTTCGTCGATAATTACAGAAAAAATGATCATAGATAAGTACCAGGTATCCAAGTCTCCGGTTCGAGAGGCCCTCCAGGAGCTTTGTAACGACGGCATTTTGGAAAGTATTCCAAGACTTGGCTACAGGGTGCGCCCTGTATCGATCAAAGAAATGATAGATGCTACCAATTTCAGGATTATAATTGAGGTTGCGGCTCTTGAAAGATCCATACCCCTCATGACGGATGAGAAGATAAAAAAGCTGGAAGATATTTATGTCGGAGAAAAGACGATTGAATCGACTAAAGATCCCTACATCCATTGGGATATGAATACGAAATTCCATTTGCTCTTATGCTCATACAGCGACAATATCTTTTTCACGAACACTTTGAAAACCTTGATGAGGAGCTGTTTCCGCGGGGTAAACTATTATTTCGAGCAGTCCTTCATTCATGATTTGAAGAGAGAAGACTCAAAAATGCATGCAAGCCTTTTAGCTGCGCTTAAAAAAAGGGATTTCGAAGAAGCCAAACATATCATCATTGCTGATATCGAGGATTTCAAATCAGATTTCGTTTCGAATGCGATAAATTGATCTTGTTCCGATTCTTATTTATTTGGAACCGCATAGGTCTTATTTTTCCTTGACGGCTCGATAAGCCTTTCCAATTCTTCTCGAATGGTCATAATATCTTTTTGAAGGATGTCACAGGCTTCTTTCTCGTCTCCTTTTTTAATGCTTTCCATAAGCAATCTGTGATTATCCCGACCTTTTTTATCGCCGTAGGATAATCAATTGAATAATATCGGAAGAAGAATCTGCCACATTTATTGTCTATATCATCAAGGACAGTATCGGCATAAGTGATTCCGCTTTGTTTGGATAACTCTTTATGGAATGCACGGTTATATAAGTATGTCTCTCTGAGGCTTCTTGCTTGGGCGCCAGATTGCCAAATCTTTTCCAATTCAGTGAAGTCAAAGGAATTGTTGCGGATGATCTCCCTTACGCACATGGATTCGATATTCAAGCGTATCCTAAGCATGTCAAGGTATTCCCGGTAGGTTCTTGAGACTGGCTTGTAACCGCATCGCGGGACGGATGAGAGCATGCCTATATGGGTAAGCTTGACCAAGGCATCCTTGGAAGATGAGCGGGAAACGGAGTATTGTGCAGCGATTTCCGATTCGGAAATTATTTCATCCCCAAATCTTCCTTCAAGAATATCCATTTTCAATTTCTCTGAGATATCAGCCATAACAACACCTTGGTAATCGTATCTGATATTATCAGTAATATCGTATTGATATTATCAGTATCCCGGCATAAGCATCGGTTTGTCAACAATGAATTTAAAATGGAGGAGCCGTCTCTTCTTTCACGAATGTTTCTTTAACCAGATCTCATCCTGTTCGTTTAAATCCGTATCCACATCCCTTTCATCATCTTCATTCACATTTCTTGCCATTATACTGGGCGTATCCTTTTGCAGCTTGAAGTCCGGTTCTGCGGGGTATCCGGGAAGGAGAAGGGTGCTGCATTTTTTTGATATAGGTTCAATTTCAGGAAGTTTTCCATTTATCAAGATTCTGGTGCTGCTGTTGATCCCCTCTGCCCATGCAAGTCTTGTGTCCTCGTTTTCAAGCCCTCTCAGCATGTCCTCCAGTTCCTTTTTCTGAAAAAGCACGGTGTTGGAGAAGATGCTGTCCAAGCCGCTTTTAAGATACTCAATTGCATCCTTAACGTTCCCATAATGAAGTTTGATCTGGGCCATATGGACATAAGGGTCGGGGAAGGATGGTGTGACCTGCTTGAAAAGCTTTGTCAACAACCCTCCTGCCGTATTCCAGTTTCCCTGAAGCATGTAATAGGCTGCCTGAAGATCTATCAGTGGAACTGAAAGCATGTTGTTTGAAGATGCCTCTTTAACAATCTTCTGAAATTGCTTTTGGTTATCGGAACAAAGATAGTATGTTGCAAGATTCACATAAAGGTTATGGTTCCTGTATCCCTCATCCTTGGTTTCTACGCAGAGATCGATTGCCTTATTCAAGTCCTTTTTGATCCAGTAGTACATGGACAGGCTCAGCTTTGAGACACATCTTATATCCTTGTTCCCGTCATTTGTAAGCCTTGAAAGTATCTTTTTACCTTCTTCTATATCCCCATACTGCAATATGATTGTACCGGCCATAAGCTGGTAATTCGTACTTATTCCAGCTTTTACTGCTTTCATATAAAGCACGACCGCCTCATTCATTCTTGCCATGTTTCTGGAATTTATTATTTTGTTTGCTTTTGCATAATATGCATTTCCCCTGCTGTTGAGTGCGATTACCACCAATGCTGCAGCCATCAGAATCAGCTTGATTATGTTTGTCAATGGGATTGCCACCACCAGTATGAATACTGTTATGAGGATGATGACCGAAATTCCTTGCTTGTATTTGCCGAACATGTTTTTTTCCCCGTATGGTTTTTTTTTAATTTATTATATAACATGGAAGCATGGCCGATGATAATAGGATTTTACTTCATGTTTGTTGTGGTCCTTGTGCCACTGCATCCATAGAGCGTCTTTTAGAACTTGGCTGGAAGCCGGTTCTTTATTTTTCAAACAGCAACATACATCCATATGAGGAATTTGTCAAAAGATATAAAGAGGCCGTGAAGGTCGCAGGATATGACAGTCTTGAAATATATATGGATGAATATAGGCATGATTTATGGCTGGAAAGGATCAGAGGACATGAAGGTGATCCGGAGCATGGTGCAAGGTGCAGCCTTTGCTTCCGTTTCAGTCTTGAAAGGGCGTGTGAAAAGGCCAGAGAGCTCGGTATTGACCGTTTCACCACGACCCTCACAATCTCAAGGTTTAAAAATAGTGCGGTCATTTTCCGCCAGGCTGAGGAGCTTGAAGGATTTGAAGCTATCGATTTCAAAAAGAAAAACGGCTTTAACCGATCTGTTGAGCTTTCGAAGATGCTAGGCCTTTACCGTCAGCAATGGTGTGGCTGCGAATTTTCATATAGGGTGGAAAAGGAGTGATGAGAAAGCTCTTCAAGTTGGTGACATCGAGGCTGTTCTGGTCATCCATTCTTTTCATATTTGAATTTTCCCTGATGGTTTATCTTGTCGTATGGGCGGCATATTCCAAGGGGTATTATTTCTATTTCTATTTCCTTTCCGCCTTCGTGGTCCTGCTCGTCATGTCGCGCAATGAGAATCCATCCTACAAGATGGTCTGGATCGCTTTATCAAGCCTGTTTCCAACAGTAGGCGGAGTTCTCTACCTTCTTTTTGGAAATAAGAAGATCGGACGTCTGGCGCAAAAGAAGGTCAGGTCCTATAAGATAGATACTGAGACGATAAGCTTGGACGAGCAGGAGATGGCAAAAGCCTTGCAAAATTTAAAAGACGGTGGGGATGCCCGTCTCTGCTCCTATATATACAACATGTCGCATATGCCTGCATGCGGCGGCACCGGTGCAAAGTATTTCTCTTCAGGAGAAGAGTTCTTCAAGGCGTTGATTCCCGATTTGAATAAAGCGGAGAAATTCATATTTATCGAATACTTTGTCATAGGTCTGGGCTCCTGCTGGAACACCATTTTGGAGATACTGAAGGAAAAGGCCTCGAATGGCGTTGAGGTGAGGGTGATTTATGATGATATGGGAAGTGTGAACGTGCTTCCTATCAATTATTACAGGCTTCTTGAATCCTGGGGGATACATGCAATCTGCTTCAATCCCATGCGCCTGCATGTCAATCCAAGGCTCAACTTCCGCGACCATAGGAAAATCCTATGCATCGATGGAGATGTCTGTTATACAGGGGGCTTGAATCTTTCTGATGAGTATATGAACGATGAGATCCGCTTCGGTTACTGGAAGGATAATGCGATCAGGCTTGAAGGAACCGCAGTTTTCAATTTCACAAGGATGTTCGTTTATATCTGGGATGCGCTCACGCAGAAGAAGGATGAGCTTGAAAAGATGCAGCCTAGGCCGCTGCCTGTCGGAGACGGCTTGATCCAGCCGTTTGGATCTAACCCGCTTTTGGATGAGCCGCTTGGTGAGAATGCTTATCTTCAGCTTATAAGCAATGCCAAACGTTATGTTTGGATCACAACCCCTTATTTGATTCCAGACGATGCCATGAAAGCCGCATTGAAGCTTGCAGCCCAAAGCGGCATAGACATCAGGATAATCACCCCATATCATCCTGATAAGAAGCAGGTGCACGAGGTCACGCGCAGCAATTATGATGAGCTTATGCGTGCAGGTGTCAAGATCTATGAGTTTCTCCCAGGTTTTGTCCATTCAAAGATGTTTGTCAGCGATGACAGAATAGCGATCGTTGGGACAACCAATCTTGACTACAGGTCGTTTTTTCTGCATTTTGAGCTTTCTGTGGTGTTTTACGGGTCCAGCCTTATTGAGGATGTCAAACAGGATTATCTGAAAATAGAGGATCTTTCCAGATTGCAAATAGTAGGTGGTGCCTCACGGATAAATCCCATCAGAAAGTGCTTCCGATATTTTTATAAGCTTTTCTCTCCCGCACTATAGATGTTTTGTGTTAGAATGCCAGATATGAGAAAGGAACGTAATCTGATGAATACGGCAGAGGGGCGTAATGCCTTTGCCGATATGATAAAGGTTTTTACGCAGATAGATGACGAAGAGGATATGAAGAGGCTGTTTGATGACATGTTCACCAGCGCTGAGGTTGATGATTTTCTTCTTCGGTGGTTGTTGATGGACGATCTTTATCGGGGAAAGAGCCAGAGGGACATTGCCAAAAAACGCAGTATCAGCTTATGCAAGATCACCCGTGGCAGCAAGATGCTCAAGAAGAAAGAAGGTTTCATGCGGAACCTCCTTTCCTCCAGATACGACGATCATCTGCACATCTGAACAAGATCCAGAGCTTTTTCTATCGTCTTGTCCATGTCGAGATATTTGTACATCGCAAGACGTCCACCAAGAAATAGCCATTCATCTTTCTCTGCAAGGCTTCGATACCTTTCATAGAGTGCATTGTTTTTCTCATCGTTTATTGGGTAGTATGGTTCTCCTGTTTCTGTATAATCCACAGGGTATTCCCGGCTGATCCAGGTGACGGGGGATTTTGCTTTTGTAAAATGCTTATGCTCTATGATCCTTGTGTAGGGGATTTCACGATCTGTGAAATTCATTACAGCAACTCCCTGGTAATTTTCCTTTTCAAGCTTTTCGGTTTCAAATTTCTCCGATCTGTAGCTCAAAGGACCATAACAGCGATCGTAGAACTCATCCAGACATCCGGTATATATCGTCTTGTCAGCCATTGCTCTCCAACGTTTTCTGTCCTTGTTGAAATCCTCGTTCAAGATCACATCCGCATCCTTTAAAAGCTTTTGTGCCAGTGCGGTATATCCTTCTTCTGGTATTCCCTGATAGCGGTCGTTGAAGTAGTTGTTGTCATATGTCAGGCGTACAGGAAGGCGCTTGATGATATCTGCTGGAAGTTCTTGGCAGCTGCGTCCCCACTGCTTTTCGGTGTATCCCTTTACCAGACGCTCGTATATGTCCCTTCCAACAAGGCTGATGGCCTGCTGTTCGAGATTCTCCGCCTCTCCCTTTATTTCCTTTCTTTGTTCCTCTATTATTCTTTCAGCTTCATCCGGCATGCTTATGCCCCACATTTTTGAGAACGTGTGCATATTGAAAGGCATGGAGTAGATTTCTCCTTTATAATTGGCTACCGGGCTGTTGATGAAGGGCAGCAGCGGGGTAATGTCATTGACATAATCCCATATCGCTTTATTCGATGTATGGAAGATATGCGCTCCGTATCTATGTATGTCTATCCCATCGGCCTTTTCTGTATATATATTGCCTCCGATATGGCTCCTTTTTTCCAGGACAAGGACACTTTTTCCCTCTTTTGCAAGTTCGTGAGCGCATACGGCTCCGAAGAGTCCTGCGCCGACTATCAGAAAATCGTAGTGGTTTTTCATTTTCTTTTCTTCCTTCCTTTTTCCTTATGTTTTTTTCCACTCATGCAAAAGTCTTCGTATTCCCCATCCCTGGTATCCCTGCCGTATGGTTGATATTCCTCAAAATGCTTGTTGCCTCTTCTTGAGATAGGTCTGCTTTTTCTGTTTGCCTGATGCCTTTCCTCTTTTGCCCTTGTTGCAATCGGTTTTCCTTTTCCCTTTGGAACGGAAAAATATTTCAGTATTTTCTTTGCTACCGGCTCTGCTGCGCTTACAAACGAAAAATCATCCAAAACTTCGATGTTATGCAGCTCCGCATCCCTTAATCCGACCTGGTCGCAAAGGATTCCGGCCAGAGAGCGCTTTGTGACACCATCCCTTTTGCCTCGGGCGATGAATATCCTTGTAAGCTCTTCATCCTCCTTTCTTTCTCCAAAAACCGGCTTTTCCTTTTTGCTTTCCTTCTTTTTATCCTTTCCGCTTGAAATCTCTGCATAAAGCTTCTCATCGAGCTGGTTTCCGTATAATGCCTGGATCAGGCAAGCGAAAGCGGCCAGGGGATCCTTGGTTGTCTCCAATGCTTCCATGGCAATAACCAAATATTCCTTTTGGGCATCTGCCGAAAGCTTTTTCTTGAGATCCATGACAATCTTTTCTTTCTTTGCGGCAAGAACCTGCCGTATTGCAGGAACCTCCAATCTCTCTATCTTCGATGATGTGGTGCGCTCGATAAAAGCAAGCTTCCTGGTCTCCCTCGGCCCACAGAGCGTTATGGCAATGCCTTCATGCCCGGCCCGCCCGGTCCTTCCGACGCGATGAATGTAGATTTCAGGATCGTCGGGGACGGAAAAGTTTACTACATGGGAAAGCTCTTGTATATCAAGGCCGCGGGAGGCTACATCCGTTGCAACGAGAATCTCGCTACGATGTTCCTTTATTCCCTTCAAGATAGTTTCCCTCTCCCTTTGGGAAAGATCCCCATGAAGGGCGGAGGCTCCATATCCTCTATGGATCAAGCGTTCTGCAATCTCCTCGCATTGGATTTTTGTACGGCAGAAAATCACGCCGTAAAAATAGGCTTCGCTGTCGATGATTCTGGTAAGTGCCTCAAGCTTTTCACTTTCTTTGACGATATAGGCTATCTGCCTGGTCATCCTGCAGCTTGTATCCTTTTTTTCAGTTCTTATGAGCTGATAATCATGCATGAACTTTTCCGCTATGGAAAGTACCATTTTCGGCATGGTTGCACTGAACATCAGCATCCTTTTGTTTTCCGGCGTTTGTGCAAGGATTGCTTCTATGTCTTCAATGAAGCCCATATCCAGCATTTCATCCGCTTCATCCAGCACACAGAACTTTAGAGCAGATAATCTTATTGTGTTTCTGCGTATATGATCAAGGATCCTGCCTGGAGTCCCGACCACGACATCCACACCCTTTTTCAGCTTTTTTATCTGCATTTCTATCGAGGCTCCTCCGTAAACAGCCTCAACGATCAGATTTTTCTTTCCCTCAAGGGACCGGATTTCCTCGGATACCTGGATTGCAAGTTCCCTGGTAGGACAGAGTATCAGGGCCTCCAGATTTCCTCCTCCTTCAAGCGTTTCTATTATTGGCAGGCCGAAGGCCGCTGTCTTTCCTGTTCCTGTCTGGGCTTGTCCTATGACTTCGGTGTCCTCCTTGAGCAGCAGGGGAATGCATAATTTTTGTATTTCGGTAGGGGATGTGAAGCCTTTTTCCTGAAGGGCCCTTATAGTCTCGTCAGAGAGCCCGAGCATCTTAAATTCCGGTAATATTTCCATAGCCTGGTAAGTCTATATTATCCTTAGAGCAATGTAAATAAGTGCAATGGTATCTTTTTGCAAAGCAAAGGGGTGCTGGTACACCCCTCAGGCTTTTACTTTTTGATTTTCTGTAATTCGCTGTTCATGAACCCCAGCATCCTATCAACCTCTTGCTTCCTGCTGCCGCCCGCAATTCCTGCGATATCCTTCAAACTGGCGTTTGCCATGACCATCAGCATGGACTTCTTTATTTTCTTACCAGTGAATTTGCTGATGGCTGAGGAAACCACGCATCCGGCATCCTCATTTTCAAAAATGTCTTTTATCTTGTCGTTTATGCTGAAACAGCTTTCGTCGAAGGTGAGCTCAGGAGTTGGGGCATCAACATCAAGATCGTCAAACCAGTTCTTCACTCCGTCTTCTTTGTCTTCGGGATCTTCAGGCATGATGTAGCCGGGAACAGGCTCCTTGACCCTGGTGAATATTACGGTATCCGATGCTCCTGAACTTCCAACGGCCTTTATCGTATTGTTTCCGTCCAGAAGCGGCACGTCCTTGAAAATGAATATCCTGCTTCCTTTTTGAGTTCCGATTTCCTTGCCGTTTGAAAACAGAGTCACCTCATTCTGGTTCGAATATACCTTCACATCCATTTTGTCATATGGTCTTTGGCTGTATCTCCTTCCTGCTATATGGACGAACTGATCGTCGGACCAATATGCCTTGTAGACATAGAAAGCATCTTTTCGTATTTCCCTGTCGATTGTCATCAGCCCTTTGTTGTTGCGGCCCTTAACTCCACCTTCATCCCTTGCATCGCATCCGAAATCGAACATGTTCCATACGTGGGTGGCCCAGAGATAGGGGCGTCTTGATATCACATCGGCCATATGTTCATGGTATTTTGCCTGGTATTCCTCACTGTAATCCTTGCATTTGGGATCGTCTGAATGCCAGCTGATAATCCCTTCCGCCCCGTATTCGGAAAGGCCAAGGCATCTATTTGGATACTTCTGATGGAAATTGTCGACCCATTTCTCATTATCCTCAAGACTTCCTCCGTACCATCCGAAGTAGTGGTTGTAGGATACCACATCCGTTATGTCGTTCTGCTCGCTGTTTATGGGAAGCATCGATACCTGGGCCATTGTGGTGAGCCTTGTCGGATCCAGTTTCTTTGCCAGACTGTTCAGCTCCTTAAGGTTCTCAACAAGTCCTTCCCGCTCTCCACCTATCGTGATCTCATTGGAAATGCCCCAGAAACAGATGGAAGGGTGGTTGAAATTTTGTATGATCAGCTCTTTCATCTGGAGCATTGCATTCTCATGCGCCGCCTTGTCCATGCTCATGACGCTGATGAATGGGATTTCTGCCCATACGACAAATCCATACTCGTCGCAGGCTGTATAAAATGTCTGGCTGTGCTGATAGTGTGCCAGCCTTATCGTATTGGCACCTATTTCAGAAATGAGCTCGCAGTCGATGTAATGATCCTCTTCATTGAGTGCGTTGCCCAGCATCAGCTTGTCCTGATGGCGCGAAACGCCTCTTAATGGCATCTGGCATCCGTTCAAGAAGAATCCCTTTTCCGGATCGACCGAGAAATACCTTATTCCCACATCGCATCCGGACATGTCCAATGTCTCGTTGTTCCTTACGATGCTGATTTCCAGATTATATAGGTATGGGTCCTTCACTCCCTGCCACAGATGGGCATTTTCGATAAACAGGCTCGCTTTCACCATCTCTTCAGCCCTTTCATATTTTTCACATACGGTTTCTCCGCTGTCGTTGCTTAGGCAGAAACGGACCATGTCCTGCTTATATGGATTTTTGATCCATGCCGCCACATCGACATATGCATCGTCGCCCACAACTCTTGAGGTGTATTGGAATCCCGGACCGGAAAAATATTCAAGATCAAGATGGGTTGGGGGGACACTGATGAGCTCCACTTCCCGGTATAGTCCACCATAGAATGTGAAATCGGCCATTTGCGGATAGACGTCAGAGTGGTCCGCATTATCTACGACGACAGAAACCAAAACAAAAGGCTTGTCTTTTATCTCCTTTGTTATCTCTACACGGAAGGTTGAGTATCCACCCTTGTGTTCACACACTTCTTTTCCATCCAGGAATACCTGGGCTATTGCATTTGCACCTTTGAATTCAAGATAGTGGAGATAGCCTTCTGGGGTATCTGGTCTGAAAAGCTTATAAACATAGGTCCCTTTTCCCCTGTAGTAGTCGGCTCCTCCATCCTGTCCGTCATATGCGTTCCAGGTATGGGGAAGATCGACCATTGTGAAATCCTTGAAATCCTTCTCATTCTGCCATGCACCTTTTTTAAAAAGCCATCCATTGCTGATGTTTTTGATGATCCTCATCCTTTTCTCCTTGTCAAAGTATCACGGTCCCTTTTTGCTCCGCATCCATCGGTAATGCCTGCTCCGTCCGGCTGCCCACATCGAAAACGGAATTACCGTCCTATATAATATAATACTGGTTTTTGACTGCTTTATGGAAATGGAGATAGCATCCAATTTCTGTGAAACAGGATATTTTCTCGACAGGTCTTTCAGTACCTATCGGTTCAAAAACAGTCCCAAGGTTTTCACGTAAGCTCATCATCTTTAGCTTTGATGGAGCCTCAAAAAGGGGCAAAGCTATTTTATATGGAAAGCCAAGGCTGCGATTGAAAAGTCCGAGTACTAGAGGTTATGTTGAGCCTTATTTATCTTTTTTTCCTCTTTTTGAATATTACAAGCTTTCCTACCAGGTAGTTTATTATTCCGACAATGAGGTTTGATATGAATTTAAACAGCACAGGCCTCAGACTGAGCAGGTCAACCGTAATATACATGAAGATGATGTCCAAAACCCCTGTCGAAATCCTGCAGCTGAAAAAGCCAATAAGCTCCATCATTACGGTTTTCAAGGACCTGTCGAATGAAACGAATACGAAGAACTTATTGGTGAAGAATGCAAAAGTCACAGCAAAAAGCCAAGCAAGAAAGGTGGAGATGACATTTCCCATTCCTGCAATATTGTATAAAAGATGGTAACTTACCATGTTTACCCCGGTGGCCATTGCACCGAAGATGCAGTAGATGATGAAGTCCTTGTATTCCCGTATGCCTTTCATACCTGTTGATTATAATATACTCGAAATGGTGATGCATGCTATTTAAGCAATATTGTTATATTTTATTAATTTATTGTATTATAAATAATTATATTGATGCATGTGTCAAAATGATACAAAAATGATAACTTTGTAAAAACACACCCGTTCAAAAATGACACATCATGAAGGTGGTTCTGTAAAATTGTGTCATTTTGACACTTTGAATATGGGTATCTTCCTTTTTTGGAAAAAATTAATTCTTTGTATTATAATAATTTAATTAACTTGGCACGTCTTTTGCTATATTGTAAGTGCAAACAAAAAAGTAATTTAAGGAGGCCCTAAAATGGCAATTATGAAATATCACAAACACTACAACGATCTGGACAGTCTTCTGGATTCCGTATTCTCCGGAGTCAAGATTCCTGCTGTGGACATCAGGGAAGACCAGGAGAATTATAAGATAAGTGCAGAGATTCCCGGCTTTGAGGAGAAGGATATCTCGGTATTCGTGGAAAAGCATGTTCTGACTATCGAAGGCAAGAAGGAAGAGGAGAAGGTGGATGACAGGAAGTACCTTGTCAAGGAAAGAGCTGTAAGGAATTTCTCAAGAAGCTTCACGCTTCCTGACGATCTTGATGAGGAAAAGGTCAGTGCATCGTTCAAGAACGGTGTTCTCGATATAACCCTTCCAAAAACAGAGAAGGCCCAGCCGAAGAGGATTGAAGTGAAAGTCGGTGCAAACGGCGAAAACTAAGGAAGAAAATGAAATGAGATACATAATCAACAGAACTTATCCAAGTCTTTTTGTCTTTGACAATTTTTTCAATGATTTCTTTGCGTCTTCCACTCAGGACAAGTTCCCACCGGTGGATGTGTATGAGACAAAGGATTCGTACGTGCTTGAGGCGGAAGTCGCAGGCTATAATGAGGAATCGATAAAGGTTCTCTGCAATCACAAGGTTCTCACAATCTCCAGCGATGGAGTGGAAAGCCCCAAGGAAGAGTATATCGCCAAGGAAATCTGCCTTCCTGCTTTCCAGAGAAGCTTCCAGCTTCCTGATGATGCGGATGAAGATGGCATGAGTGCCTCAAGCAAGAACGGTATCCTTACTGTTGTGATCAACAAGATGAAGAAGGCCGAGCCTAAGAGGATCGAGGTAAAAATCAACTAGACTGGAAGACGGTCAACACACATATTGCGGCATGTCCAGAAGAGGATGTGCCGTATTTTTTTTGCTTTTATCCTCTCTGTCCTTTCATCTTTTTGGCAATTCGGCTATATTTCACCATGTATATCAAGAGAACCTTAGGGAGTTTAACCAGCAATGTTCAAGATAGTTAAGAAGGAAAAGCTATCGGCGGAGGTTTTCAGGTTCACGCTCGAAGCCCCCATGATCGCCAGGGAAAGGAAGGCCGGACAGTTTGTGGTCGTCCAGAAAGGAGGGGATTTCAATGAGAGGATCCCGCTTACGATCGCTGATGCCGATCCAAATAAAGGGACGATAACAATCGTTTTTCAGGCCGTAGGGGAAGGTACGCATCTTTTGGCATTGATGAACGAAGGGGATTATATTGAAAACGTTCTAGGACCGCTTGGCCGGCCGACCCATATAGAAAAGTTTGGAAAGGTGGTCTGCGTCGGTGGAGGAATAGGTGTGGCTCCGCTTTATCCGATCGCAAAAGCTTTGAAGGATGCCGGAAACGATGTCAGGATAATCATTGGCGCGAGAAACAAGGGACTTATAATCGAAGAAGCTGAGATGAGAGCCCTTGATAAGGATCTTATCGTAATCACCGATGATGGTTCTTATGGAAGGAAAGGGGTTGTCACAGAGCCTCTCAAGGAGCTGTGCGAGAATGATAAGCCGGATTTTGTGGTGGCGATCGGTCCGACGGTGATGATGAAGTTTTGTGCCGCAACCACCAAGCCATATGGAATCAAGACCCTTGTCTCGCTGAATACGATCATGATAGACGGCACCGGAATGTGCGGAGGCTGCCGTGTGTCCGTAGGGGGAGAGACCAAATTTGTGTGTGTCGATGGTCCTGAGTTTGACGGGCATGAGGTCGATTGGGACAATATGATGATCCGCCAGAGGACATACAGGGATGCGGAAGCCAACGCTCACCATGTGTGCCATCTTACAAATCAGATAAAAGAAGGGGAGGCCTGATATGTCCAATAGGGAAGAACTCGACAAGAAAGCATCGGAAATTCTGGCATCTCTTCCGGAGAGTCTGGATATGAAGGCCCGCTTGGCCATACCTCATCAGGATATGCCAAGCCAGGATGCTAAAGAGCGCATACATAACATGGATGAGGTTGCGCTGGGCTATACCGAGAATATTGCGGTTGTCGAGGCCCAGAGATGTCTCAATTGCAAAAATAAGCCATGCATACAGGGTTGTCCGGTGTCAATCGACATCCCCGGCTTCATTTCCCATGTGCAGAAGAAGGATTTCAGGGGAGCGCTGGATGTGATACAGCAGTCTTCCATATTGCCCAGCATCTGCGGACGTGTATGTCCCCAGGAGGCTCAGTGCCAGAAATTCTGCACTGTTGGCAAGGCCATGAAATCTGTTGACCAGGCTGTGGCGATCGGACGCCTTGAAAGATTCGTTGCAGATTATAATTTTGCCGACGAGACTGTTCCTGAGGTATCTCCCGATACTAAAAAGAAGGTCTGCATAGTCGGAAGCGGTCCTGCTTCCATTGCTTGTGCCGCCGATGTCCGCAGAGCCGGGCATGAGGTTGTGATGTACGAGGCGCTGCATAAGACAGGCGGTGTTCTCAGCTATGGCATTCCTGAGTTCCGTCTTCCAAAGAAGCTGGTGGAGAAGGAGATTTCCAAGCTTGAGAAGATGGGCGTCAAGATCATGACCAATGTTCTTGTTGGAAGGACCAGGACGATCAAGGAACTCATGGAGGAAGATGGTTTTGATGCCATATTCATCGGTACCGGAGCCGGATTGCCGAAGTTCATGGGAATCCCGGGTGAGAACTATGTCGGTGTTTTGAGTGCGAACGAGTATCTTACCAGGAGCAATTTGATGAAAGCCTATGATTCTGGTCATTCACATACGCCGCAGTATCTTGCTAAGCATGTTGCAGTCCTCGGAGGAGGAAACGTTGCAATGGATGCCGCAAGGACAGCCCTCAGGCTCGGAGCCGAGAGTGTCGATATCGTATACAGGCGTACACAGGCTGAAATGCCCGCCAGGAAGGAAGAGGTGGAGCATGCCATAGAGGAAGGGTGTAACATAATGATGCTCAGCCAGCCTGTGGCGGTCATCGGCGATGAGAATGGCAGGGTTTGCGGACTTAGAATACGCAAATGTGAATTGGGGGAACCTGATTCCAGCGGCAGAAGGAGTCCTGTGGAGATTCCCGGCAGCGATTTTGAAAAACCGTATGATGCGGTGATCGTTGCCATCGGAAACGCCTCGAATCCGCTTATCAAGCTCACCACTCCGGAAATAGAAGTGAATAAGCGTGGCAATTTCATTGTTGATGAGCAGACAGGGGAGACCAGCATCAAAGGCGTGTTTGCTGGCGGTGATATCGTTTTAGGTGCCGCTACCGTAATACTTGCAATGGGACAGGGTAGGAAGGCAGCAAAAGCGATCAACGAGTATTTGAGGGGTTGATGTGGCAATAGAGAATCTGGACAGGGTTTTCACTTATGTTTCCAGCCGGGATAAGTTTGAGGCTTTTGATGAGATTATCGCCAAGTGCGCAATATTCGACGACCTTCCTGATAAAGATTGTTTTGCAAAATCCGTGCATAGACGGGAAAAGCTGCAATCAACGGGAATAGGACATGGGGTCGCTATTGCGCATGGCAAGATATCACATCTAGACAAATGCCATATAGCCCTCGGATGTTCGAGGGAGGGTATAGTGTTCGACGAGAAATATCCCGAACCGGTCAAGCTTATTTTTGTGATTGCCAGCAGCAGGACTAAGCAGGCTGAATATCTGCATGCGGTATCAAATATCCTGAGCTGGGTATATGATTCGGAATTCAGAAAAAGCCTCATGGATGGAAACTATTCGGCCCCTGTGACCGAGTTTCTTGAGCATCTTTCAGCTCAGCAATTCATCGCCCGGCCGTGATCACCACATCCAGCCTCCTGTCATGGTTTTCCACAGGAAGCTCATCGACTATCTGTACAGAAAAGGCGAGGCCTATGGAAAAAAGGTCCGCCTTGTTTTTTTCAAGGAACCTGTCGTAATATCCTCCTCCTCTTCCGAGTCTCAAGCCATCTAATGTCAGGGCCCTTGCCGGAACGAGGATTACTGCGTTTTTGAAATATGAGGGGATTCTTTTTTCTGGTTCAAAAAAACCATGCGCTCCCTTTTTCAACGGAGGGGGAGCGAAGAACATTTCCTTTCCTTCTATGTATGGGAAAAGCAGTCGTTTGTCCTCAAACAGAATGCTTATGTCAACTTCGTTTCTCATGGGCGCGTATGCAAGGATCACATCTGCATTCCTATATTCCTCCATTGCCAACAGCTTGGAGGTTATTTCATGACTTTCCCGATCCTGTTCTTTGAAAGCTTTAAGCCTTCGCTCTATTTCTTTTCTCAAAACAGCTTTGTCCATAAGAAGCATCCCAGGGTAATAATGATAGCAAATATGTCCGATATGCGATAGCCGGGCCCCCTCCTTGGGGCAAGGGGATCATAGAGCCTGCATTTCAATGCAAGATCGAAATTTTTCAGATCGTCCAGCAGCATCAGAAAAAGCGAAAGCGTGTAGGAGGAAAGGTTTTTTATTGGATGGGAGAGAAAGCTTCCGCCCCGGGCTCTTCTTGCCTGAAACATGGCTCTGCTGGTTGAGAAGATTCTTGGGATCATGGATAGTGTAAGCATCACATCGGATGAGAACGACCACGCTTTTTCCCCAAATGCTTTGGAGAGGATGGTTCCGATTGATGCTGCAAGGTCGTCTGGAGATGTCGTATCCATCATGACCATGCCCAGCATTATCAGAAAAAAGAATTTTGATGCTTCGAACAGCGCGTTTTGCATGTTTTTCGAGACTGCAAGCTCCGTAAGGAATATGAATGCCGTAAGAATAAGAAGGGATGGGGTTTTTATGAGATACTGGAAAAAAGGCATATGTATGATCAATGCCAGGATAAGTATGAATGCCAGCATCGCAGCAAGCTGCAGGCTGCTTGATGCTGTGGATGCCGCACAAAAGAGAATCAGGCATATGAGCTTGACAAGCGGGTTCAGCCTTGAAAGGATATTCTTATCGCTCCGAGGGGAGAAGATCATCAGAGCCATGAAAGCTCCTTGAAAGAAAGAGGCGGAATATGGACCCCGTTTTCCGCTAGCGGAATCAGGCTTTTTTCACTTATTCCATCATAAACAAGCCTTCCTTTTGAAAGCACCAAAGCTTGTTCTGTAAGGGCGAGCATCTTCTCCGCTTCATGGGATACGATCAAAAGGGTTTTTCCCATCTCTTTAAGCCTTACCAGCAGATTCAATACGGTCTTTATCGATGGATAGTCCAGATTTGCAAGCGGTTCGTCCAAAAGAAGTATTTCAGGCCCCATTGCCAACACCCCGGCGATTATCACCTTTCTTCTTTCTCCACCTGAAAGCACCCTCGGATTTTCACTCCTCAAATCCCCGAGATCAAAAAGCTTGAGATATTCTTCCGTTATCTCTTCTGTTTCCTCTCTGCTTCTTTTCTGATTCTCAAGACCGAAGGAAATATCCTTTTCAACGCTTTGTCCTACGATCTGCAGCATCGATTCCTGGAAAACCAAAGCTATCTTTCTCATTCTCTCCTTTGCTGTGCATTCTATTCCATCAATGAGAATTTTTCCGCTGTTTGGCTTCTCAAGTCCCTTGATAAGCTTGAGGAGAATGGATTTTCCACTCCCATTTTTTCCTGCAAGAAGGGTCATTGTTCCTTTTTTCAAAGAAAAGGATACGTCATCGAGGATCTTTTTTCCCCCGATTGAGAATGATAGGTTTTCCACAGCCAAGGTTTTGTCCATGAAAATAGAGTATAATTAATTGTAAAGTAATATTCAATATAATGGTTTACGATGATATTTGGACATATTTTCCATATTTTGATAATATTTTGGCATGGATGATGTTTTGGAATTAAATGGTGAAATTTTCAGGATCTGTCCCTTTGACAGCAGAAAATTGGAAGTGTCACTGGACGGTGGAAAAACCTTTTCCACAAGGTATCATGCAACCCAGATCGGTGCGTTCATCAGCATTGGGATTGAAAACGGCAGGCTTGAAGCGGATACGGAGAAGGGGATCTGCTATTCCACAAACTACGGAAGAAGCTGGCTTTTTAAGCAGCGGTTCTAGTTTATTATGCATGTTCGTTTTTCATCTTTTTGCCCTTGAGCTTATCGAAGCATGTACATTCCTCATCTGCTGCAATTTGCAGGCTTTCAACCAAAGCTGAAAGCTTGATTTCTCTCATTTCCCTTATTATCGTATCTTCCAGCTGCTTTGAAGGTGCAGAAAGGATTTTTACGATGTTCTTACCTATGGGACAGCCTGAATTGGGTTCGGGATGGACGGCGATGAAGTTTTTAAGCGCATCAGGATCCACGGCCTGCTGTACATCATAAAAGGTTATATCATCCATGCTCATTTTCATGACAGCTCCTCCAGAGCCTCTTTTCACCGATATCATATCCGCTTTTTGCAGCCTTGACAGCAGGTTTCTGATTATGACCGCATTGCATCCTGTGCTGCTTGAAAGCACCTCGCTTGTGACTTTCCTGGTCTCACCGTACCTGTTTATGAATAAAAGCATGTGTATCGCCACAGAACACTTTGTGTTGAGCCTCATTTTTTATTTCTCCTTCGTCGAAGTATAGCATCATTATATCCTGTTGTAAATCTTGACATTACAACAGATGGGGTATATCTTCTATTGTTGTATAAGCCAAACTTTCAGGAGGATTCATGAAATCCGAAAAATTCAATATAACGGGAATGACCTGCGCCGCTTGTCAAGCCCATGTGGAGAAGGGTGTTAAGAAGCTTGAAGGTGTCTCAAGCTGCAATGTGAGTCTGCTTGCCAACCAGATGAGCTGCTCTTATGACGAGAAGAGACTTACAAGGGAGGATATAATCAAGGCTGTGAATGATGCCGGCTATGGCGCCGTAGCAATGAACGACGATTCGGCTTCTTTGCAAAAAGGAGGTTTCAGAGGAGAATGGGAGGAGAGGAAAAAGAATGCCCAAAAAGGTATGGAGAGTATGAGGCGGAGGCTGTTTTCATCCATATCGATTCTCATTCCTTTGATGTATATTGCGATGTCCGGCATGCTCGGCCTACCGGAGATCCCTATATTAAAAGGGGAGTCTAACGCGCTTATATCCGCATTTACACAGCTTCTGCTGACATGTCCGATATTGCTGATAAACAAGCATTTCTTCATAAATGGTTTCAGGGCCCTCGTAAAAAAGGCTCCTAACATGGATAGCCTTGTTGCAATCGGTTCTTTTGCGTCTTTCATATATGGCATCTTTTCAATTTATATGATGATGTACGGACTTTCCATATCAGATATGGACCTTGTACACGGTTATATGCATCAGCTTTATTTCGAATCCAGTGCCATGATAGTCACTCTTGTGACTGTCGGTAAGTATCTGGAGGCCAAAAGCAAGAGCCGGACTGGTGATGCGTTGGGAAAGCTTGTCGATCTTGCACCGAAAACGGCAAGGGTCATAAGAGGCGGAATTGAAATCGAGATACCATCTGAACAGGTTGTCAAGGACGATATTGTGGTCATACGCCCGGGTGACAGCATCCCTGTGGACGGAATCGTATTATCCGGTGCAGGGTCTGTGGATCAGAGTGCGATAACAGGAGAAAGCATTCCTGTCGGCAAACAGGTTGGAGATACTGTTGTCGGCGCCACGATAAATAAGAATGGAAGCTTCACATTCCGTGCAGTCTCCGTGGGGGAGGACACCACGCTGTCGAAGATCATCCGTCTTGTTGACGATGCTGGAAACAGCAAGGCGCCGATTGCCCGTATGGCCGACAAGGTCAGCGGCGTGTTCGTTCCTGTGGTGATATCCATTGCCATAATCACTGCCTTGGTCTGGCTTTTTGCAGGATATGGATTTACCTTTGCTTTAAATTGTGCGATTTCCGTTCTGGTGATTTCCTGTCCATGCGCACTTGGACTCGCAACTCCTGTTGCAATCATGGTAGCAACGGGAAAGGCCGCTGAATATGGAATTTTGATAAAATCGGCCGAAGCCTTGGAAATACTGCATGAAGTCGATACGGTCGTTCTTGATAAAACAGGCACCATAACAGAAGGAAAGCCGGCTGTTACGGATATAGTGGCGGTATCCAAGGATATGGACGAGGAAAAGCTTCTTGCGTTTGCAGCGATGCTTGAGAAACCCAGCGGACATCCTATTTCAGCTGCAATACTGGAGAAAGCCGATGCTTTGTCGATAAGATATCCCGAGGTTGATGATTTTGAGATTGTCCCAGGTCGTGGGATAAAAGCCCGTTTTGAGGGGCAATGGTGCTTTGCCGGAAATGCCAGGTTCATGAAAGAAAACGGAATAGCTGAAAGCGAGGTTGATTCTCTTATTCCGCCTTATGCCGAAAAAGGCAAAACACCCCTTCTTTTTTCCCGTGACAAAACGCTTTTGGGTCTTATTGCTGTGGCTGACCCGATCCGAAGCGAAAGCAGGCTGGCGATAAGGCTTCTACATGAGATGGGGATTAAGACCGTGATGCTTACAGGAGATAATAAGATCACTGCCTCTGCAATAGCGAAAGATCTCCTTCTTGATGAAGCCGCCTCCGATGTCCTTCCTCAGGATAAGGAAGCTTATGTGAGAAAGCTCCAGGCAGATGGCAAAAGGGTTGCCATGGTCGGAGATGGAATAAACGATGCGCCTGCGCTTACAAGGGCCGATGTGGGCATCGCGATAGGTGCTGGAACCGATATTGCCATTGAGAGCGCGGATATTGTTCTGATGAAGGACTCTCTTATGGATGTTGTGAATGCGATCCGTTTGAGCCGCAAGGTGATAAGAAACATACATCAGAACCTGTTTTGGGCTTTCTTTTATAATATCATCGGAATTCCTCTCGCTGCGGGGGTGTTTTATCCGTTTTTCAGGATCTTATTGAGTCCGATGATAGGAAGCGCGGCAATGAGCCTGTCAAGCGTGTGTGTTGTATCAAACGCACTACGTCTGAGATTTTTCAATCCTGAGAATATTCAAGAGCCAATAGAGGATGATGCTGAAAAGGAGAATGAGCCTCTTTTAAAGGAGACGCCTCCTGAGGAGCAGAAAGAATATGACAAGGTCTTACGTATTTCCGGTATGAGCTGCGCTCACTGTAAAGCGGCCGTTGAAAAGGCTCTCTCTTCTGTTTTTGGGGTAGAAAGCGTGGAAGTGGATCTATCTGAAGGGTGTGCATATGTCTCATGCGGACACGCTGTTCAGGATGATGTCCTTATTGCTGTGGTGGAAAAAGCCGGATATGAACCGGTTGGGATAAAGAATTTTGAAAGGAGAAGACTTATGAAGAAAGTATTGGTTGTTGAAGGCATGAGCTGCATGCACTGCAGAGCAAGAGTTGAAAATGCCCTTAAATCTGTTGCGGGGGTTTCGGATGCGTCTGTCGATCTTGAAAAGAAAACAGCTGTTGTCACTTCCGATTCAGCCCTTGACGGGGATGTGCTCAAAAAAGCCGTGGAGGATGCCGGTTACGAGGTCTTGTCGCTGGAGTGATTTGCCTCGTTTGCTCCCATATCGGGCAGTCTTGAAACGATACTATGATTTTCAATATCTCATCGCGTACGGACATACCTGCTTTTTATACGCCATGGCTTTTGAACCGGCTGTCTGAAGGATATGTTCTTGTTCGTAACCCGTATGACATGAAGTGTGTCATCAGATACGATTTTCATGAAAACGATATCCTCTGTTTTGTGTCAAAGGACTTTTCTCCATTGATTCCATATCTGGAGGATATCGCAAAACGCTTCAAGATCCATTTGTATTATACGGTTACAGGGTATGGAAGGGACATTGAAAGGAACGTGCCGTCGATAAAAGATCGTGTGTCGTCTTTTAGTGAGGCCTCGAAGATTGTCGGAAAGGACAACATAAGCTGGCGTTATGATCCTGTGATGGTGTACGGGAACTATGATGTATCATTTCATAAAAGGGCGTTTTCTTATCTTTGCAATTGTTTGTCATCCTATACCGGGCTATGTATTTTCAGCTTCATCAGCTTGTACAGGGGCATGAGCGTCCGCATGCCCGGAATAAGGCCTGTTTCCTTTGAGAATAAGCAGGAGATGCTTTCTCATATGCAGGAAGAAGCAAAACGATATGGAATATATCTCCAAAGCTGCGCCATAGGAGATGATTATTCAAAATATTCGATCAGGCAGGCCGGCTGCATTTCTTGTGAGGTGCTCGGTCTTCAGGCTTGCGGAATCCTGAAAAGATCCCGTCCTGGATGCCTATGTGTGGAAAACAGGGATATCGGTGCTTATGGCACATGCCGCCATGGCTGTCTGTATTGTTATGCGGATTCCGGTTTTTCTGGTTCTCAGGATAATGAAGAACATGATCCGATCTCCCCGTTCCTTATCGGCTATCAGATGCCTGGTGACAGGATAGTCTTTCATGATTGTTCCTCCCAGCTTTTATTGGATCTGTGATGCGAGCAAATCAATATTTTTCTTCTTGTGTGTATATTTCATGTTTTTTTCATCGGCTTATTGACTATCTGCGTATAAATTATTCTTTTTAGAACAGTTCTATTTAGAACTTTTATTTTAGTGTGGTGGGTCAAATGGGAATAATAACGGATCAGCTTGTCTCCTTCAGATATGTTTCAAAGTTCCATAGCCTGATGCTTAAGGAAATATCCGACAGATTCGGTCTTTCCGATATGGAAATAAACATAATAGCCTTTCTCCACAACAATCCGCGTCTGGATACGGCTGCGGATATCGTGGAGCTTCGCAGGCTTTCGAAAAGTAATGTGTCGAAAGCGGTCTCCTCGTTATGTGCCAAGGGGCTTTTGATCTCAAGAACGTATGAAAGCGACCGGAGGAAGGACCATTTGATACTCACAGCAAAGGCTTTTCCCATAGAAAAAGAGATATCCTATTGCACTGATCAGCTTTTATCCGTTGTTTTTGATGGGTTTACGAAAGAAGAGGAAGAATGCTTTAAAAGCTTGAATACTAAAATACGTGAAAATATCGCAAGGTTTTTGGAGGATAAGAATGGAAAACGATAAGAAATTCTTAGGCACGGAGCCTGTGGGCAGGCTTCTTTTGCGTCTGGCTCTTCCTACTGTCACCGCCCAGCTCATAAACATGCTTTACAATATTGTGGACCGGATATACATAGGCCATATACCGGAAGTCGGAGCAATGGCGCTGACCGGAGTTGGAGTATGTCTGCCGATCATCATGATCGTATCCGCGTTTGCCGCCTTGATAAGCAGCGGAGGTGCACCGAGGGCTTCTATCTACATGGGGCGCGGTGATTATGAAAGCGCACAGAAAACGCTTGGAAACTGTTTTACAACCCAGATAGTGATCTCTGTTGTTCTTACTGTAGTCCTCCTTTTAGGAAACGAGACTTTCCTTCTTGCTTTCGGGGCGAGTGAAAACACCATAGGTTATGCTACATCATATATGGATATCTATGCCGTAGGTACGATCTTTGTTCAGCTGACACTTGGAATGAATGCTTTCATAACCGCCCAGGGGTTTGCAAAGACTGGGATGCTGTCGGTCCTCATCGGTGCTGTATGCAACATCATCCTCGATCCTGTATTCATCTTCGCGTTCGGCCTCGGCGTAAGGGGGGCTGCACTTGCCACGATCATAAGCCAGGCGGTTTCATGCATTTGGGTGCTGAAGTTCCTCACTGGCAAAAAGACTCTGCTTGCAATAAGAAGGAAGGACCTCAAACTAAAAAAATCCATAATCCTACCATCCCTTGCCCTTGGTACAGCCACGTTCATCATGCAGGCAAGCGAGAGCGTGATATCCGTATGCTTCAATTCTTCGCTTTTGAAATATGGAGGGGACATAGCTGTCGGAGCGATGACCATCCTCTCCTCGGTGATGCAGTTTGCGATGCTTCCTTTGCAGGGACTTGGACAAGGGGCCCAGCCCATCATAAGCTATAATTTCGGAGCGGGAATGAAACAGAGGGTCAAAAGCGCTTACTTCCATCTGCTTGCCGTGACCATGGGATTTTCAACTCTTTTGTGGCTTTTGGTGCAGCTTTTCCCATCCATGTTCGTCTCCATGTTCACCTCGGATGAAGCACTTATTTCGTTCACGGTTCCTGCATTGAGGATTTATATGGCTGTCTCGCTTCTCTTCGGAATACAGATGGCATGCCAGATGACATTCACCAGCATAGGTAATGCAACCTCGTCAATAATAGTTGCGGTAATGAGGAAATTCGTGCTTCTGATGCCGCTTATCTTCATCATGCCAATGATTTTCACCGACAACAAGACAATGGCTGTATATCTTGCCGAGCCGGTTGCGGATGTGATTGCCGTATCTTTTACTGCAATTCTTTTCTTCTTTCAGTTCAGAAAAGCTCTCAGAGGTATGGAGAGCCAGACGTGATGCGGTATTTACTTTTTAAAATATAATGAATTGATAGCTTTGTAAGGGATACATACATTTATCTTTGGAAATAGTTAAGAGGGCTTATTATATTTTTTGCGCCCTCTTGATCATCAAATGTGTACAAAATATTCCTGGAACCATTATTGCAAGAAGTATTATGACCTCTGCTGTTCCGATATCCTGAATTTCAGATCCTGCCGTGTTCACTGCCTTGGAGAACGAGGAAAGCGTATTGAATAAGAAATGAAGTGCTATCGGAACAAGCAGGTTTTTTGTCTTGAAATAAGAATATGTCAGCATCATGCCAAGTGAGAATGTATAGATAACCTGCACAAATGAAGATATGATCATGGCTGGTACTGAAATAAGGTTCGCCAGGTGGGCCAGGGCAAAAAAGGCTGCAGAGAGCATGATAGTGCTCTCCTTTTTTCCCATTTCTTCTTCCAGCCTGCATGAAACCACGCCCCTGAACAGCAGCTCCTCAGATATGGCGGTCAACAACGAGGAAATGGCAAACATCATGAATCCTTTTCCACTTGGAAGGTCATCCGAGAAAATAAGCTGAAGAAAGAAGAATACCGTTGCTGTCAAAAGCAGATACCAGCCTGTTGAAAAGAATCCTTTTAAACTTGGCTTGATGAATAGGACAGCCTTCTTGTTCAGGGAAAGCATGGCAAATGACGATGCGCACATGAATGCTCCAGCTGATAAGGATTGCCATGAAAGGGTCGATGTCTTCGGGATGAATCTTCCTATAAGCTGCAGAAGAAGAATGAACAGCAGGATATAAAAAAGACATTCCACAATTACGAATTTCTTATTTGTTGGGTTTTGATTTTCAAACACCCTATCAATGCTAGCATGAAAACGATTAAAATGGGAGATGTATCCGGAGGATGTGATGATTGATTTCCATTGTGACACGGTTTATAAGCTTTGGGAAAAGGACAGCAGGGAATCGCTTTTGAAGAACAGCTTCAGCGTGGATATAAGCAGGCTGAATGAAATAGGTGCCAAGGCGCAGTGTTTTGCCATTTTCACCCCATTTGACAGCCATACGGAAATTCCGTTTTGGGACAGGATGAAAGCCATTCATGAAAGGTTTGTTTTTGAATTGGAAAAAGCAGGGGATGCTGTCAAGCAGGCCACTAGAAGTTCCGATATGTCTGATGACAGGGTTTCAGCCGTCCTCACAATAGAAGATCTCGGACCGCTTGAGGGAAGGATGGACAGGTTTGAAGAGGTATTGTCTTGGAGGCCGCGCATAGCCTCCCTTACCTGGAACTGGGAGAATGAATATGGTTATCCCAATTCTTCCGATCCTGCGATAATGGAAAAAGGCTTGAAGAAAAAGGGTTTTGAGATACTTGAGAGGATGAAGGAGGAAGACCTGATCTGCGATGTATCCCACCTTAATGACGGTGGCTTTTGGGATGTTGTAAATAGCGGAGTCAAAGTCGTAGCAACGCATAGCAATTCAAGATCCATCACCGATTGCACCAGAAATCTTACCGATGAGATGATTCGGGCTATTGCCGATAGGGGTGGTATCGTCGGACTCAATTTCTGTCCTTCGTTCTTATCATCCTATCCTGAGGAAACCCCGAAAGCTGAGCATTATTCGCGCATATGCGATATGATTACACATATCAGGCATATATACGAGGTGGCGGGAGAAGATGTGCTTGCTTTAGGAACCGATTTTGATGGAATAGGGGGAACTTTGGAAATTCCTGGTGTGGAGTGCCTTCCCATGTTAAGGCAGGCGATGGAGGATGCTGGTTTTTCCTCATCTGTTGTCGAAAAGTTCTGGCAAAAGAATGGTATAAGAGTATTGGAATAATATCATACCATAATTGGAATGTTTTTAGGTGATTTATGAAAAAAGAAATCTGGTGCCCAATCAGTTACAAATGCGGAGGCTGTGATTATGCTTCTGTCCCATATTATGAGGAGCTTGAGGATAAGTTCTATTATGTCCATTCGCTTTTTTCAAAATATTGCACCGTTTATGATGTGATGGGCATGAGGAGGCCCGAGCACTACAGGAATAAGGTCCAGGCGGTCATAGGGGAGGACAGGAACGGGAAAACGGTTTCCGGATTATATAGGAAAGGGACCCATGATTTGATCGCCGTACGCTCTTGCCGCTTGGAATTCCTGGATGCGGAGAAGATCATGTCATCGATCAAAGGCCTTATGAAAAGCTATCATATTAGACCTTATGACGAGGATAGGTTCACAGGGGATCTCAGGCATGTTCTGATGAGAAGATCGCAAAAGAACGGGGAAGTGATGGTTATCCTCGTATTTGGAACTCCAAGATTCAAGACTTCAAAGGATTTTGCCAATTCGCTTATGAACATGCATCCGGAGATCAAGACAGTTGCAAGTCAGATTAATGGAGAAAAGACCAGCATGGTTCTTTCTGAGGCACCGATCGAGATACTCAAGGGACCGGGATATATAACAGACCGCCTGTTTGATCTTGATTTCAAGATTTCGCCCTCGTCTTTTTTCCAAGTAAATGTAAAGCAGACCGAGGTGCTTTATTCCATGGCGATGAAAATGGCGGGTTTGTCTGGAAGAGAAAAGGTCCTTGACGCCTATTGCGGCACCGGTACCATTGCGCTTGTCGCAAGCAAAAGAGCCTCTTCTGTAACAGGTGTGGAGCTTAATCCGGCTGCAATTGAAAATGCAAAAGAGAATGCTAAGGAAAACGGAATTTTGAATGTCTCATTCGTAAATGCCGATGCCTCCGTATTCTGCAAGCAGATGGCCAAAGACAAGGAGTCGTTCGACGTGGCTTTCCTCGATCCTCCGAGAGCTGGTTCGGACGAGCGCTTCCTCTCTTCTCTCATAAAGCTTGGTCCGAAGAGGATTGTATATATAAGCTGCAACCCGGAAACCCAGGAAAGAGACTGCAGGTATTTAGAGCGATTTGGTCCGTACCGCCTTGTTGCAGTCCAGCCGGTGGACATGTTCCCAAGGGCAATGCATGTTGAGACTGTAGTCTTGATTACAAGAATCGAGGATAAATAGGGCTTTTTAACGCTTTTTTACAGATATTTAATGTGATTTGACACAGTTTTCCAGGTTGAGGTCTATTCAATCTTTTCTTTTGAACATATCCAGAGGATAGGGGAGTGAATATTGAATGATTGTAAAAAGGCTGATTATCATATACAAAAGCATAGTAATGTTGATTAGCCTATAATGAACAATAGTCAAAGAACGTTATCTATTATCATGTGGAGGAGAGAGCAATACGGATAAAACGAAAAGGTGCATTCCCATACCTCCCATTCCATCGAAAAAGAGTAAGCACGTTATAGTTTATTGTTGTGTCGATACTATAGATAATAGTTCCAGATAAGTAATATGATAGACTTTAAAAAGTACAAACGAGCGGCGACGAGTCCGTTCGTTTTTTATGTTACCTTGAAAACTCTTTCTTTCCTGGGTGTATAAGAAAGAGCAGATTTAGACTTTTTATCAAAATAAAGAATTCGATCCTATGTAGTTTATTTTCCTTTTCCGGGTGTTTAATATTAAATTGAAATTCATTTTGTAAACATGTTATTCCGTGGTATATTAAACTATCAAAAGGGGGGCATGTGCATTTACCAGAAAAAAACATAGATAAGAGAATTGATATCTTCAATTCAATGTTTCTAGAAGAATATGAACAAAGAGAGAAGTCATCAGAGAAAGCAAGAAAGAAATTTGTTTCAGATTATTCGATAGATGTTATTTCAAAAATGGATATATGGAAATACGTATCAGGATTGAAGACATCCGGCCGGGAAAAAGACTATAAAACATTTTGTTATAGAATAGAACTGGATCTCAAGGATATGGGGGATTTCAGAGGTGTAAGAGTGCCCAAGTTTGGAGTCTATTACAGTGTACAAAGAAGGAAGCTGGAATCAGATGTAAAACGATTTGGGGCTGATATAGATATTGCTTTTGAAAATGTCAAGAAAACAATATGTACACTTATACAATCCGGTGAAAATGATGAATATGAAAAAATCTTAGCATTGCCACTTTATCCAACATACAAGTATAAAATCCTATCAGTTTATTATCCGAATAAATATATGTGTATATTTAGCGAGAATCATGTTGATGAATTCCTTGAAGCTTTGAATATTCAATGTGAAAAAGCATCGATGCTTGATAAGCAAAAAAAACTTATGAGCTGGAGAAACAATAATGAAAAAACAAAGCAATGGTCTAATTATATCCTTGTTGGTTTCCTTTATTCATGCATAACCATTCCGAGTTATGAAAAGAATAGATATGATGAAATAGAAGAACAAGAGGAAATGCAAGATTCAAGTGTTGCTGGTTATATAAATAAATATGCATATAGTGGGAATCTAAAAACAGACCATGATTATAAACCAAAGAAAAAGCCGGATTCTTTTATATCAAATGGTGTCAAGGTATATAAGAGAAGTATAACTACCTCCCGCAATGCTTTAAATATTGCAGGATATAAATGTGAAAGAAATAGTGAGCATACTTCTTTTGAGCGGAAATTAGATAATAAACCATATATGGAACCACATCATTTGGTTCCAATGAGTGCACAAGATGATTTTGACGTATCTTTGGATGTAACAGAAAATATAGTCTGCCTCTGTAGCAATTGCCATAATGAAATACATTACGGAGTAAAAAGAAAGGATTTAATTGAGCAACTTTACAATAATAGGAAAAACATACTTGCCATGGCTGAAATCAATATTTCGTTGGATGAATTGCTCAAATACTATGATATAGAAGAATAATATTATGGAGACTTGAGGTATATTCCAATGGTCTTTTCCTTTTAAGGATGGAGCATGCCATACAAATCAAAGAATCTTTGCTCCTACCTTGGCGGTTCAAGACTTATAGGTGAAATGTACTGTGAAGAATATTAGAAACCAACCGACTCCTTGTGTTTTATCAAGAGGTTTTCCCAAAATTGGGATGCGGACGTTTTTCAGGATCTGAGCAAAAGATTTTTTTCCTTGCTCTTCAATCTATATTCAAGAAGGCTCTTACCATTCCAGAGGGATCTTTATCCTCGTTTGGTTGTACCAAAATGGCTACATTTGTCCACGCCGGAATTTCTTGAATTGTTCTTAAGAAACCTCCTTCTGAATGAAAACCATCCGCTCCATAACCGTACATTGCATATCAGCGGTGTCTTCAAGGCTCCGGAAAAAGCGAACATTGAGAAACGAAAAGCGAACATTGAAAGTGAAAAAGCGAACATACAAAATTCGTTCACCGCTAAAACGGCTGAGCATGTTTGTAAATTATTTGAGGAATTTGGGTTTCAAACAGTCTTTGGAAGATCGGATGTCCAGAAAATTCTCGGTCTGAAGCCAACCAGAAACACAGCCCTGTTAAATGAGCTGTTGGATAAAGGCTTTGTCGAACCGGTTGCTGGATTTGGAAAAGGAAAGTACAGATTCAGGCTGAACAAAGATGTTCAATTACTTTTTTTCTGATAAGCCAGCCGCTTTGTCCCATCCTCGATGATCACCATGCCGCAGTATGAAAAACCATTTTTCTCCAGAGCCTTCTGCATGGAGATATTGTCTTTGTGGGTGTCTATCCTGATTGAAGGCGCCATAGATGATGCAAAAGCGACAGCTTCTTTCAAAAGCCCTTTCACTTTACCATCCCCTGCGATCCTGTGGATCACAGCATATTCTCTGTCATCTGGCCATGAGCCGTCGTAGATTTTGCTGTAAGTGGGATCAGGGCCCATCTTGCACATGAAGACCCCGTGACATAATCCGCCATCTTCCATCAGGTACAGAACGCCTTCATCCACATCCTTTTCCAAGATGTTTTTTGAAGGATAGCCGTTTATCCATTGCATCATATTCCCTTCGGCTCTCATATGTCTTCTTGCAATATCGTATATTTCCAAGCACTTAGGGATGTCTATATTTTCCGCTTTTCTGATGAACATGGCTTCAGTGTAGCAGAAAAAACAATAGTGTGTCAGAGGATATGATCTTTTCTGTAGGCTCTTGGATTTATGCCGGTCGTGAGCTTGAACTGGTGCGAGAAGGAATAGAGATCCGGGTAGGAAAGCCTGTCCGCCGTCTCTTTGCAGCTGTAGCCCATGGACAGAAGCTGCTTTGCATTCTCACATCTGGATTTGACCCTATATTGGGAGGGGCTCATCCCGTAGACCCTGGTGAATTCTTTTCTGAAGGTGTTGTAGCTCATCCCGATTTTTTCAGCAATAGCCGGAAGGCTTGAAGTGAAATCCTCTTCCAAAACAGCCTTTGCTTTTTTCAGCACGCCAGCGCGGCTTTGAGCCAGATATGGCTCTAGAAAATGCAATAGATATCTTTCTATGTAAGGAAGTATTTGGAAGAAATCCTGGTCCTCGCTATTATGTATCTTATCAAAAAGAAGTAGAAATTCATCCAAATGGGCTTTGTTAGGCTCTATATCAAATACAGGAGGAACGTTTATGAGTTCTGGATGCATTCCCAGAAAAAGAGAAAAAAACTCCATAGGAAGTGAGAGGTAACACCTACGGTGTTTTTGCTGGGGAAACAATGTGAGCTGATAATCGAGAAGAGGATGTCTGAACATTATCGAATCATTCTTTATCTCATATTCGTTATTTGGGGTTTTCAGGATCCCTTTTCCTGTTATAACCCACGTCAAAAGCATCCCTTCTTTCATCTTCGTGCTTCTGTGGATGCTTTCCGTGTTGCTGCTTATTCCTATGAACACCTTTCCTTCAATAAGCTGGGCATAAAGGCCTTTATATTTATCAAGCCATGAATAATCTGTCATGTCCGTATTATAGCTCAAATATCAAATTTGACAAGTTTTGGGTCCAAAACAACATTTTAAAAACCTATTTATGGGGTGAATATGAAATCAGGAAAAGAAAAAAATCCGGAGGATGCAAGATGGTGGATAAGAGAGTGTTAAATCATTCGTTGCTGATAAATACCGCGTCTTTTGATGATTTTGGCGGTTGGACTCTGGATACGGAGTTCATCCTTACAATGGGTGGGACATACCTTCTTGCCCATGGGCTTGGAAAAAAAGTCGGTAATGCAAAAACTGCAATACATGTGGAAAAAAGCGGCAGATATCATGTTTATGCCTATACGTACAACTGGGTGAGCCCATGGCATAAGGATATGGCTCCGGGAATCTTTCGTATTAGGCTTGAAGATGGAGTTTCATCCATATTGGGTGCAAAAAACGATCATTGGGCATGGGAATATGCAGGAGCATTTTTTCTAACAAAAGGTGATGTGGCTCTTGAGCTTGAGGACATGACGGGTTTTGAGGGCAGGTGTGCATACATATTTCTGACTGAAGATGAGAATGCCATCCTTCCTGAAGGGCCGTCGGAGGTGTTTGGTTTTTATAAGAAAAGTATCTCTGGAACTTGTGAAATTGAAGAAAAGACATTTGATTTCACGGTCTTTGGCGGTGGCTTTGCCGGCATGTGTGCCGCAGTTGCCGCTTCCCGCAGCGGGCTCAAGACCTGTCTGGTGCAGGACCGCTCAGTAGTCGGAGGCAATAACAGCTCCGAAATCCGTGTCTGGCTTGGAGGGGGGACGAATTATGAACCTTTCGGTGGAATCGGAAACATAGTAGGGGAGTTTGAGCAGAAAAAAATCGGCCACTATGGTTCCGTGAACAAGGCGGAGCTTTATGAGGATGAGAAGAAGATGGCTGTGCTTGAAAAGGAGGATAATCTGACTCTTTTCATGAATTGCAGCCTTGTAGATTCTGAAGTGAAGGATGGCATCATAACCTCCGCATTGTGTTGGGATTTCCTCAACGACAGGTTTTTCTCGATTTCTTCTCCTCTTTTTGCAGATTGTACCGGAGACGGAAATCTTGGTGCCATGTCCGGAGCTGATTACGAAGTGACCACTAACGGTCATATGGGTATGAGCAATCTATGGCATATTGAGAAAGTCGATAATCCATCTCCGTTCCCTTCATGTCCATGGGCTGTGGACCTAAAGAATTGCAATTTTCCAGGACGAGGCGAAACAAAGGACATATATGGCAACAGCAGGGAGTTCTCACTTGGATGCTGGTTTTGGGAAAGCGGAATGACCGAAGATCCAATCAATTATGCAGAGCGCTCCAGGGATATGAACTTCCGTGCAATGTATGGTGCTTGGGATACCTTGAGAAATCATGATGGGGATTATAAGGATTATGATCTGACATTCTGCTCTCCTCTCGGAGGAAAAAGAGAGTCCCGCAGGTTGCTTGGCGATCTTGTTCTTACTAAGGCGGATTTCAAATATTCCTTCCCTGATGCCTGCTGCGCCACCACCTGGAATTTCGATGTCCATTATCCAGATAAGGCGTTTTATTCCTGCTTTCATGAAGGGGATGCCTTTTTGACGATGGATTGCAGGGAGGAGGTTCCAGGCGACTGTTACTTTCTCCCATACAGGATAATGTATTCGAGAAACGTGAAGAACATGTTCATGGCCGGACGATGCGCCAGCTTGAGCCATGATGCGTCCGGAACTGCCAGGGTCATGCGCACCTGTGGCATGATGGGTGAGGTGGTTGGATATGCATCCTCCATATGTAAAAAATACGGTTGTTTACCCAGGGATGTTTATCAGAAGCATCTTGATGAATTCATTGCTCTATTGAAGAGCTTTGAAAATAAGGAAGTTTTCAAGGCTGGAAACACGATTGTGTGAAGGCTTGGAATATATTAAAAACATAAAGGAGCGAAATATGAAAAAGGGTTTGGTATTATTTCTAAGTCTGTTGATCGTATGCACCGGCATCTTTGCCGGAGGTACAAAAGAGGAAGCCTCTGCAGTACAGGATGGACCGGAAACCATAGTTTGGGCCGGATGGTCTGGAGAAGAAGAGGCCGGCAAGGATATCTTTCAGAAGATGATGCAACAGTATGAAACCTCTAGTGGAAATGATGTGTCATGGGTCGGTTGGACTTGGGCTGATACCGCGCAACAGCTTCTCATCCGTCTCCAGGGCGGAGAACAGCTTGACATAGCGCAGGTGGATATCGGCATTTTCAACACAATCGCACAGACAGGAACTCTTGCAGATCTGGAAGATGTGTTTGGAGCTGAATACCTTTCATCGACATTCCCTGCATCTTCTTTGGAGGTCGGAAATGTGGATGGCAAACAGCTTGGTCTTCCCTGGTCGATGGCTGCAATAACAATGGTCTACAATCCTGAAATCCTTGCCAAAGCGGGCTGGGATACCGTTCCGAAAACACTTGATGAGTTTGAGCAGTGCCTTGCAGATGTCAAAGCTCTCGGCGGGGATATCGTTCCATACGGTGTCTCGACAAAAGATGATACTGCAGCAGGTGATTTGATGCCTTGGCTTTGGACATTTGGAACCAGCATCTTCAATGATGATGGGTCTGTCAATCTCGGTCCTGAAGCAGTGGAGACGATTAAGTGGTATCAGGATATGCTTAAAAAAGGTTATATCCAGATGGATATCGGAAGAGGGGATGCCCGTCAGCTGTTTGCACAGGGCAAGATGGCGTTCTATGATGATGCCGTTGTCGCAAAGGGGCAGGCTGTAAGCAATGGTGTTGCACCGGACGAGGTTGTAAACGTATGCTCGGCCATGGAGCGTCCTGTGCTTAAAGAAGGCGATCCAGCTCAGTCAACGATGTGGGGCCATATGCTTGTGATATTCGATTCAAGCAAGCATAAGGATGCTGCAGCCGAATTTGCGAAATCTCTTATCGCAGACGATATGGCATTGGAATATTTTGAAAAGAACGGCATGCCACCGGTTACAATCAGTGCAGGAGAAAGCGAGGCTGTCAAAAACGATGCCTATCTCAAAGGCTTCATGGACAGCACCAAGACAGCAAGGCTGGATGAAACAGCAAGAATGGCGAACGCAAGCGAGATCAAAACCATAGTGGTTGAAGAACTCCAGGCAGCTCTTCTTGGAAGTAAGAGCGCGGAAGATGCTGTGGAGAGTATGAGAAAGAGGCTTGAGAGCCTTTAAGATATATTTGTTGGATAGGAGGATGCAGAATGGCCGGAATTAGAAGACAGGGAAGGCTCACCGACCCTCAGGTTGGATTTTTACTGGTTGTGCCGGGACTGGCGGTATTTTGCGGGATCATTCTGTATCCTTTCATCAGTGCAATATTGATGTCTTTCACCGATAAATCGCTGTTGATGCCGGATTCTAAATTTGTTGGCCTTGCTAACTATATCCGTATTTTTACAGATCCGTACTTTTTTAAGACGTTATGGGTGACATCTGTATTCGTTGTCTTATCCACTATTTTTCCTTTTACCTTAGGCTTGATCTGGGCGATAATTTTAAACCAGAAGTTCAAAGCATCTGAATTCCTGCGCGGTGTGACCCTTGTCAACTGGATAATCCCTGGAACAGCAATCGGTTTTCTTTGGTCGTGGATATTCAACGGACAGTATGGAATCTTGAACGGACTGTTGATGAAGCTTGGCATAATAGATAACGGCATCTCCTTTTTAGGCCAGACCGGGACGGCGCTTCTTGCTGTTGTGATTGCGAGGACCTGGCAGATGCTTCCGTGGTATATGGCATTCCTTCTCGGTGGTCTGCAGAGCGTGCCGATGGATAGGATAGAGGCATCAAGAATAGATGGTGCAAACAACTGGCAATGTTTCCGTCTGATTATTCTTCCATCCATGAAGCAGATAGCTTTCCTGGTGCTGGCCCTCGGTGCGATAGGAAATCTCCAGCATTTCGATATTCCATGGACCATGACTCAGGGTGGTCCCGCAAGAGCTACCACAACACTATCTTTGGAGGTATATCGGACAGCATTCAAAAACTGGAAGCTTGGGCAGGCTGCGACCGTTGGAACCGTGTGGGCTGTGCTTCTTGCCTGCTTCAGTTTCGTTTATCTCAGACAGGTCAACGAATCGGATTAGGAGGATTTCAGATGTTTCAGAAAACACTTGCATTCAGGATTTTCTTCTGGTTTTTCACCATCTTCATCGGAGCCTTTGTTTTCCTTCCTCTCCTTTGGCTTATAAATACGGCTTTAAAACCTTCCGACAGTACATTCACCCTTTACTTTTTTACAGGGAAGCTGACGCTGGATAATATAATATCGATTCTTACCAATAAGACGATAATGAACTACCTTAAAAACAGTTTGTTGGTATCCTTTTTAAGCAGCGCCGCTGCAACTCTTGTCAGTTCGTTTGCTGCATACAGCTTTTCAAAATTCAGATATCGTGGGCGGAAACTCATAATGGGTGCGTTTTTGATGAGCCAGGCCTTTCCCCAGGCGATTCTTCTTCTTTCCATTTATCTGCTTATGCAGAAACTTGGACTGCTCGGATCATACTGGTCATTGCTCATAAGCTATGTTGTGTTCACCCTTCCTGTAGGAACATGGACGTTAAAAAGCTATTTTGACGCCCTCCCTGATTCCCTTATAGAAAGTGCGAAGATGGATGGGGCTGGAAATCTTTTGATCATGGCAAGGATTATATTCCCGATGGCAGTTCCTGGCATGATTTCAATCGCCATTTACGGTTTTGTCTGGTCTTGGAACGATCTTCTATATTCCATGACGCTTGTGACAGATCCAGCACGGCGCACTCTCGCACCTGGACTAGTGATGACGTTTTTGGGAGAGGCAAGCACGAACTGGGCCGCCATGATGAGTGCCAGTGTTGTTGCTGCAATCCCCGTCACAATCATTTTGTGTTCCTTCAAAGGTATTTTATCGCAGGACTTACCAGCGGAGCCGTAAAAGAATAGAAAAAGCCGGAGGTCCCGGCTTTTTCATCTGCTTTCAGTTTTCGAAATCTACGTTTGCTCTGATAAAGTCGATGAAGTTTGTCACCGCATATGCCTGTGCTTGTGTCAGCTGGTATTCATCTTCGCTGTTGTAGCGCAGGCGGATGTAATCAAGTTCTTCCGTATTTGAAAGGACCTTGTAGATCTGATCGATTTCCTCGTTTGTGATTGAGAAATAGCAATAAGGATTATCGGTGTATTCCCAAACCATTGAGCCTAGTGATTTATTTGCATAGCGGTCTCCTCTGCTGTTTAAAAGCATGAATTCGGTTACAATTCCGCTTCCGCCCATGCTTGAGTAATGTTAATGTGTCACATAAACTCCCCAACGTTTGGCTGTATCCGGACCGTCCTTGTATTTGAGTTTTATAAGCAGCATGCTATAAAGAAGCCCCGATTCTTTCATGCAGCACTCGGTTTCGAGTGTGAATTCATCCTTTTCCACTACAATAGTGTCCTGTGCTGATGCTTTCCTGTCTCCACCACCGAACAGTGATGAGCAACTTGCAAGGCATACTACCATCACAACAGAAAGACTGATAAGAACAAGCTTTCTTTTCATTTGTTTCTCTTGATAATGCTTGTGTTTTTTATTACGGATAATTTTACAACTAAAAGTATCATTGTCAAGTAAAGAAACAAACTAAAAATATGATTATAGTTTAAATTGTTTTATTTCATCCATCTGCTTGCTCATGAACTCGGCAAACTGAGAGGAAAATGAGTCGACTATTTTCTTTTTCATATCCTCTGGAAGAAGTTTTTCATTATCATAAAACAGCTCAAAAAACTCGATTTCAAATATATTGCATAGCTTTACAATTGTTTCTGCGGATGGAAATTTTACTCCTGTTTCCATCAAAGAAACAAAATTTTTGGATAATCCAAGCTTTTCAGCAAGTTCTTCTTGGGACAATTTTGAGGCTGTCCGCAATTTCTTAATATTCCCGCCTACAACGGCGGCAAGATCTTCTTTTGTTAGTTTTGCCTGTTCCATATTACTTTAAGTATGATTTCTTTGTTGTAATAGGCAAACAACCTAAAAGTAAAAAATTAATTATATAAATAAACTAAAAGTATATTTTATTCTTCATATAATATTCTAACAGTGTTTTTATTTTCCCAAGTCGATTTCCCGGACCCTGGTGGCCCCCATATGAAATTTATCGGGTATGAATATGCATTCTTTATATTGGCAACCCGCTCTTGCCAGGATAGTTCCTTCTCATCTCTTAAAAGCATTAAAAGTGCCTTTACAGATTCCGATTTGTCAATAATGGGGTAGCCATCTCTTATTATATCCAAGATGATTTTTCCTAGTGTGGATTCCATTGGATGAAAAAAGAATTTCCTGTTGTATGTAATTTTGAAATTATATATGGACGCAGTAAAATATCTGTTTTCCTTATTTTCATCTGCAGAACTGTAAAATACTTTTTACCGCATGCTCTTAAAACAAGCGGTATTTCCTTTTTAATAAAAAGTGAGAATCTACGGTAATCTCTCAGAGTGGCAGGAATCAATTTATATAGTTTTTTTTAGCTTCGGGTATGCAGATCAAAGAGGCCTTTGCGGCTTTTACTCTATTTGGGTTTTTCTTATCCGACAAACTGGACCGGATAAGCCCGGTCCAGTAAGAATAATACCTTTTTAAATCCTTTCTGAACATGTATGATATGGATTATATCATATTTTCTTTTTCCGTTTTCTTTTTCATAAGCTTTGGTAAAGCATGTGCAATTGCTTGATCTATTGATTCGACTGCAATGATTTCAATACCCCTAAAAAGCGATTGTGGATATTGTTTTACCTCGTTATAGTTATGAGCGGGTATCAAAACCTTATTATATCCATTTTCCATTGCCGTCCTTATCTTTAATATAACTCCTCCGATTGGAAGGATTTCTCCATTAAGTGTGAGAGCTCTAGTAATTGCCGTATGCTTATGAAGCGGTATCTGAAAGTATGAGGAAAGAAGAGCAAGCAGGATTGCAAGCCCTGCAGATTCACCCTCCTTGGGTATGGGATATGGTATGTTGATCATCACCTGTCCGAGCTGTGGCAAATTCAAAATATTTGTAAGCACGTTTATCGCCACCTCCACGCTTTCCATCATTGTTACTCCTATTCTTCCTGTTATCGAGACTGAACACGTACTTTTTTTTCTTATTTTGGTTTCTATTGGCAGGACTAAGCCTGAATTTATACTCTCGTTTACGGCAAGAGCTGGCGCTATTCCTGGCTCGTTCCTGATTTTGTAGGTAAACGGGGACGGCTGTTTCTCTTCTGTAATCTGCTTGAAAAGATCGTATGGATAAAACTTGTTGCCACCAGTCTCCGTGCCTTCGAGGATGTTCATTGCATACAAGGAGAATGCGCTCTCCACGGTCCTCTTCAGATTTCTTATGCTTGTACCGTATTTAAATACAAGTGTGTTGATCTGTTTTTCTGTGAACCGGATTGTATAAAAAAGGGAAGAATCATTGTGATTTTTTATGGTTTTTTCACAGATCATCCTTTTTTCCATGAACGAATACTCAGGCATGAACATTAAATCGCATCTGTCTATTATTGTTTCTGGAATTCCTTCCAAGGAATTTGCCGTCAGCAGATACCAGGCTTTTGATGCGTCAAACGATGTTTCAAGATAGTTGTCCACAAAATGCACGGCCCTTTGCTTATCAAGTATGTCCAGAAGAGCATCTGTTGTTTTGCCGTTATAGTTGCTGGATCCGACCTTATCAAGCTCATCGAGAATGATTACAGGATTTTTCGATTCCGAAGTTAAGAAAGCTTTAAGTATTTTGCCGATGGTCGCGTTCTTGTATCCTTCGTCATTGCCGTTTAGGATAAAGCTTCCGGTCATGCCCGCAAGTTGTATTATGGCTTTGCCTTTGCCGAGCGAATCGGCGAGGCTCTCAAGCAGTATGGTTTTACCTGTACCTGGCTTGCCAACAAGGAGTAATGGTTTTGGCATCTGCTTGTTTACAATAATTAATGCGATTTGTGAGAGTATGTGCTTTTTTATCTCTTCAAGCCCATCGTGACTGTGATCCAATGCCGGTTTGACTCTTATATAATCTTCTCTGGTAAAAGGGATCGTTTTGAGCCGTGTCAGTTGATTTCTGATTGCAACTTTTTCATCATCAAAAGCTGTGCTCATGTCTTCTGCGTTGTTTTCCGATTGGTAAGCAGTTGTGTAATCGCTCATCGATTATCTCCTTATAAAGTGATTTTTCACACTTATTTGGAGGGGGCAGTAGCCCCTACTAAGCTTTTTCAGTAATGTATTAATGACAATCTCTTCATAGTAGCATCTGATAAGTAATATATTGTTGATAGTTTTTCTTGCATGAAAGTAAAGCAAATGCATCAAGTCCCAAGGAGCCCTGTTTTTTGATGAATAAAATTTGAGCAGATACTATTTTGTGGATATTTGTTCTTGATTAAAAACAACACGTCCTTTAATTTTAAAATATAAGGATTGCAAGGAATATGAGGAAAACTAAGATAATATGCACGCTTGGGCCCGCAGTTGACTCAGAGGATGGCATCAGGGAGTTGATATCCAATGGCATGGATGCGGCAAGGTTGAATTTTTCGCATGGAACGCATGATGAGCACAAAGCCAGAATCGAGATGGTGCGTAAGGTGGCATCCGAAATGGGGGTTCGGATTCCGATTATTCTCGATACAAAGGGACCTGAAATCCGAGTAAAGGATTTTTCGACCGGCTCTGTGATGCTTGAAAAAGGCCAGTTGTTCACTTTATATGCAGATCCGTCCATGCAGGGTGGGAAGGATGGTGTTCCTGTCACATATCCATATTTATCGGAAGATGTGAAGATCGGCGATAACATTTTGATAGACGACGGGCTTGTTTCAATGAAGGTCGAGCAAATAAAAGGTCGGGATCTCATATGCCGTGTGATGAATGCAGGCAAGGTTTCGAATCATAAATCCATAAATATTCCTGGAGTGGACATAGATCAGCCTTATATTTCGGAAAATGATAGAGCTGACCTGCTTTTTGGCATAAGCATGGATATCGATTTCATAGCCGCTTCCTTTGTAAGGACAGAGGGTGATGTGAAAAAGCTTCGCAAATTCTTGAATGCGAATGGCGGAGAGAAGATTTTGATAATTGCCAAGATCGAAAACCGCAGCGGAGTCGACAATCTTGATAAGATCATCGACATAGTAGACGGGGTTATGGTTGCCCGCGGAGATATGGGTGTTGAAATACCCTTCAGGGAACTTCCATCAATACAAAAGGGGATAATCAAGAAATGCTATGAAAAGGGCAAGATTGTGGTCACAGCGACACAGATGCTTGAATCCATGACAGAACATCCGCGTCCGACCAGGGCAGAGGTGTCAGATGTTGCAAATGCGATATATGATGGTACGACCTGCATAATGCTTTCAGGGGAGACTGCGGCTGGAAAATATCCCATAGAGGCTGTCAGAACCATGAGCGAGATTGCAGAATTCACCGAAAACCAGATTGATTACAGGGAAAGGTTCATAGACAAGCAGCTCAAGTTGGGCTCGGATGTTGTGAACACCATAGCTTCTTCCTCTGTCGATGCCGCATTCTTTTTAGATGCAAAGGCTATAATATGCATGACCGTAACAGGCCGGACTGCCCATTATGTCTCTTTCTACAGGCCGTCTGCCCCTGTGGTTGCATGTGTTACTGATGACAAGGCTGCTCGTCAGCTTCGTCTCGATTATGGTGTGTATCCGATTAAGGCTAAATTCACTGAAGACAGGGAGGAGATGAAGGCCCAGTCAGTATCACTTTCGCTTTCTTCTGGAATAATCAATAAAGGGGAGCTCGCTATATTTATCTCTGGATCTATGACTGGAAGTATCAGTTCCGATACTATCCAGATTACAACTATATAATCTGATATGGAATATATCATTCTAATTTCGGAATGTAATTTATACTATGAGATAGAATATGGAAAACTTAATTGAGACCGAAAGGCTTTATCTGCGTAAGATGTCTTTTTCTGATCGAGCTGATATAGCAGCGATACTGCAGGATAAAGAGACGATGTATGCGTATGAGCATGCATTTTCCGATATCGAGGTGGATGATTGGATATCCCGTCAGATTGCCACATATTCGGAATATGGATACGGATTGCTTGCCGTGATAAGAAAAGAGGATGGTGTTCTTATCGGGCAGTGCGGGCTCTCATGGCAGGATACTCCGTACGGGAAGGTATCGGAAATAGGTTATCTCTTCAACCGCAGATATTGGCATAACGGGTATGCATCTGAAGCGGCAAAAGCGGTAAAGGAGTTCGCATTTGAAAAGCTTTCCTTGAAAAGTGTATGCTCAATAATAAGAGATAATAACCTCCCTTCGATTAATGTGGCCTTGAAAAATGGGATGAAACCCATCGGACGCTTTGTCAAGCATTATTACGGTTTTGTAATGCCGCACACTATTTATGCCGTCAGCTTTGACAAAGCATAAGCTCCATAATCTCAGCATCATGATATGAGCCATTTGTAAATGAGAAATTTCTATAATGCCCTACAATGGAAAAGCCATGACGGGTATAGAGTTTAATAGCCCTGGTGTTGTCCGACAGCACTTCCAGCTGCAGGATTTCTGTGCCTTTCTCTTTTGCCAGCTTGATCAATTGTTCAAGCATCTTTGAGGCATAGCCTCTGCCCCAGTATTCTTTTAGAAGTCCAATGGCTATTTCCGACCGGTGCTTAAATCTCCTTCTCATCTGGTTTGCCTGGCAGGTTCCGATGATCTTTCCATTTAAAACGGCAACAAGATAGATATTCTTTTCATCATTGCTTTGCTCAAGGTAGCGTGCCTCATCTTCAATGCTTACTGAAAGGCCTTCTTTGCCGAATGAGAGATTATCAGTTTGGCTTCCTAAAAGCGGAAGAAATTCGGTTACAAGGGATTTTGCATCGTCTGCCGATGCTTTTCTTATTAAAAGTTCATCCATGCAAAGATTGTATAGCCGGTGAAATGATTTTGCAATCAGCTTGGTGTTTCATTTGAGGCTTTTAAAGAGCTTCTCCATTTCATCCACATAGTCAAGCAGCGCCTTCCTGCCATTTTCTGTGAGCGTGATGCATGTCAGTGGCCGTCTGTTTGAAAATGATTTGTCCACGGTTATCAGGTTGGCTTCCTCTAGATTCTTCAACTGTATGGAAAGGTTTCCCGAAGTAAATGAAAACTGCTCTTTTATTTCATTGAAGGAAGCTGACAGATTTTCCTTTGAGGCAAGATACGTAAGTATTTTTAATCTTGCCCTCTCGTGGATCGTCTTGAATAGTCTCTCATCCATCAGGATTTTCCTTCCTTCAGTATTGCTAGCCCGCAGGTCAAAAGAAGTATTGCTGATCCTCCTGCAACCCATAGCTCCATTCTGCCATCATACAGCATTACAGAAATGAAAGAAATAAGCATACCAGCAATTCCTGCCAGTTTGTAGGAATAGGATTTGAGTATTGCTCCGTAGGAAAGGAAAGTCACACCGATGCCGGAAAATAGCAGGGGATAGAGGAGCCATAAGCTGTTCATCCTTAGTGCAACAAGCAGCGAGATAATTATTGTATTACCGACAAGAATATATCCTACGTTTAACAGTTCCTTTATAAAAGGAAGCTTGAAGAAAGAGAGGATGCTCCCATCGTATTCCTCATTCTTTGCGCCATGGCGGAATATGTCCAACTTCCATTTGCCTGCTGCAATACAGTCAATTACAATCAGGATAGCGATGATTATTCCAATATTTTTTACCCCTTTGAAAAGGCCGTATATTGTCATTATGAGGATGAAGAAAACAGCTTGTGAGATGCAAAGCCATCCGAAAGCAGGGGTAAGAAATATTTTTCTGAGTCTGGGAAGACCGCGTTCAAGGATGTTTTTCATTTCCTTTATATCTTCCAATGCTTTTTTGATTTCGGTTTCACTATGAGGCATATCTTTTCTCCTTTTTAGTATAAATAAGTTTATAATATAAACTAACTTTGAGCAAGTTTTTTCTCTCTCTTGATATGTCTTTTAGAGAATGCTATATGTCCTATAAATAAGGAGCAAACAATGGAGCATATGGGCACAAAGAAAATAGAGACTGAAAGACTTCTTCTCAGGCCTTTTGCTATTTCAGATGCAGAGGAGATGTTTTCGTCGTGGGCTAATGACGACAGAGTTACAAAGTATCTTACATGGCCTAGTCATAAAGACAGCTCTGTCACTCGTGATATCCTTTCTTCCTGGATTCCTTGCTATCAGAAAAAGGATTACTACAACTGGGCGATTGCCGAAAAAGGTACAGATAGGCTTCTTGGAAACATAAGCGTTGTGGAAATAAAAGAAGAAAGCAGTTCTTTTCAAATTGGTTACTGTCTCTCTCATGGATCATGGAACTGCGGGTATATGAGCGAAGCGCTTTCTGCTGTAATTGGTTTTCTCTTCTCTGATGTTGGCGCCCTAAGAATAGAGGCTCTTCATGATGTGGCAAATGCCAGAAGCGGAAGGGTTATGGAAAGGTGCGGCATGACGAGAGAAGGAATTTTAAGGCAATATGGGAAAAACAACATGGGCATATGCGATTGTGCTATCTACTCGATTTTAAGAAGGGAGTGGAAGCAGGGTATCTTATAGTAGCGGACCCTCTTTCCATTGAATTAGAAAAACTGTAAAGTAGGGCGGGGTAAAAGCTTTTTCCTAAATGCGGAGGGAAAATATGAAAGTGCTTTTTATTGACATAGATGGAACCCTTTTGAACAGCAGCAATATTGTAAGCGAAAGGACTAAAAACGCTTTGAGGAAGGCTTCTGAAAAAGGCTGTATTACTGTGCTGTGTTCCGGCCGATGCCTTGATGGGCTCTCTCCGATAATGGATGAGCTTGGATTTCCCATGTATGTTTCCTCATTGAACGGGGCCTGCATATTCGACGATGATTGCAGGATAATCTCATCAACACCCCTTTTGCCAAGTGCGGTTTCCACTTGTCTTAATCTTACAAGACGTATCGGGATGGATTATTTGTATTTCTATTCATCCCATTGGGGAGCAGACAGCTTCAACAGCTGTTATGATTTGGAAAAGAGGATTGTCGGGGCTGCTGGTGCTGCAGAACCGGCGGATATGATGTCGCAAAAAACGGATGTGCACAAGTTTCTTGCAGTCGGAGACCCTTCCTGCTGCCATAAATTCCTGGTGGAAGCGAAAAAACTTCTTCCGTCCTATTCCATTGCACCCTCTTCTTCCCGTTATGTGGAAGTCAACGCCCCTGGCATTGATAAGGGGTTTGCAGTCCGGACGATATGCTCCTATCTTGGTATTGATATTTCCGATTCGATCTGTTTTGGCGATTATGATAATGATCTGGCGATGTTTGCTGCTTCCGGCTATGCGGTTGCTATGGGAAATGCGCCGGAGCATGTTAAAAATGCTGCCGACGAGGTATGCCTGACTAACGATGAAGATGGGCTTGCGGCCTGGATAGAAAGAAATCTTTTACATCCCTGATGTTTCATCTTGCACGATCTGTATCAGCTTTCTGAGTTTAGGATCCCTGGATTTTGGATTGTATGCAATACCGTAATCCAAACTGTCTGCCTCTTTTATTCTGGCTATATGCACATCGATAATGTCATTTGGCAGCATATAACCCGGAAGGATGGTTATTCCATATCCTGATTCAGCAAGAAGGATACTTTCGGATTCACTTGCACAGATTATATCGAAATGTCTGTTTGCATGGCTTGAAAGAACGTCTTTTACATTGCTTCTGAGCTCATGTGGAATAAGCTTGTGATCGAGCGTAATCAATACCTCATTCTCCATATCGCCAAAGGAGACTTCTGCTTTTCCAAACAGAGGTGAGCTTTTTGGGATTATTGCATAATTCCTGTCCTGATATATTTTTCGGAATGTGCAGTCCGGATTGTTGAATACCATTTCCCTGGTGGCAAAGAAAAGGTCTATCTGTCCGTTTTTGAACAGCGTTGAGATCTGGAAGTAGTTGTTTATGGTGATTTTGGGATAAATTGAGGGATAAGCGCTTCTGAATGCTGACAAAACCTTTTTCAGCAGATTAAGTTCCATAACGCTTGTACATCCTATGTTGATGAAATCCAAATCTGGATTTTTAATTTCATCCATCTGACGTTTCGCGAGCCGTTCTTTTTCAACTATATCCTTTGCATATTCATAAAAGAGTTCGCCTTTCTCTGTAAGCTTCACATACTTTGAATTTCGTACAAATAGTTCGGTCCCAAGCTCTTCCTCCAATTTTCTTATATGATGCGTAACTGTTGGTGGGGTGAGATAAAGCTCTTCGGCGGCTTTCGTGAAATTGAGTTTGTCTGCGGCGGCGATGAAGCAAAGAAGCTGTTGTGTATTCATATATCTAATATAACATTAGATAATATCTAATGTCATTTAAAGATTTTGTAATTCAAAAATATTTGCAGTTTATGTATATTCTATTGCGTCCGGTTTGAAGTATTTTCAAATCAATTTCTTTGAAAGCAATAAGATATATGGAGTTGTAGCATATGAATGATAATAATCTGCTAGCAAGTGGGAGTATAGTCCGGCTTTTAATCAAGTTTTCAGTACCCAGCATCATTTCTCTTGTTTTGAATGCTGTATATAACATGGTGGATCAGATATTCATAGGGCAAGGAGTTGGATATCTGGGCAACGGGGCTACAAATGTCATCGTCCCTATGATGCAGCTCGCAATAGCCTTTGCGCTCCTTTTTGGTGATGGAACTGCCAACTACATGAATATCAAAATGGGTCTCGGCGATAAGAAAATGGCTGCCCGTGGCATGGCCTCCGGTATTGTCGGGGCTCTAGGCTCAGGTCTTATTATAACTATGGTATATAACATATTTCTTGAGCCGTTATGTTGGCTATTCGGTGCGACCGAGCTTACCATCGGTTATTCGCTCGAATACGGTAGGATAGTAAGCCTCGGGATGGTTTTCAGCGTATTCTGCGGAGCCACAATGAGCATCATACGGGCGGACGGCAGCCCGTTTTATGCGATGATGGGAATGGTTACCGGTTGTGTGGTGAATCTCGTTGGGGATCCTCTTGCAATATTCGTACTTGATTTGGGTGTTGCCGGAGCCGCATGGGCCACCGTTGCAGGTATGGCGGTAAATTCATTGATCAATGCTTATTATCTGGTTTGCAAGACCAGGTCGGTACGTCTGGAGAAAAAGTTTTTCATGGATTGTTTTCCCCATCTTTTTCAAATTGCGAAATCCGGCCTGTCCAGTTTTTTCACACAGATTGCCATAGTCGTCGTTGTTGCCGTACAAAACAATGTTCTTGTGTACTATGGTGCAAAAAGCAGCTATGGGGCGGAAATTCCTATGACCTCACTTGGCGTTACCATGAAGGTGTTTACTCTGATCCAATGTGCCGTTACCGGATTGGTGACCGGCGCACAGCCCATCTTCAGTTTCAATTACGGCTGTGGACTTTATGACAGAGTGAAGAAAACCTTTTACTATGTTTTGGCCGTAACAATTGTCATAACAGGATTGGCAACCGTCGTTTTCCAATTTGCCCCTATGGCTGTGGTAAGCATATTCGGCTCCTCTGATCCTTTGTACAACAGGTTCTCGGTGATATGTCTGCGGATTTTTCTGATGTTTTTGGTTCTCGATGGTGTGCAGATGGCTGCATCCTATTTTCTGCAATCTGTCGCAAGACCTGTAAAAGCTTCTGTTTTAGTCGTACTCCGTCAGATTGTCATACAGATTCCGTTGGTTCTGTTTCTACCAAAGTTTTTCGGAGTGGAAGGTGTTTTGTATTCAGGTCCTTCGTCTGCTTTTTTTGTAGGCATCCTTTCCATATTATTTCTTTTAAGCGAAAGGAAAACCCTTGCTGGACAAAAGAAGTGTAAAGCCTGAGTATTTCATTACTCAATCCTTTTTGAATCGGTTTTGTACATATTAAATGTTCGAAGGAATTTTGCCCTTTTATAAGAGGTCGCATACGAAACGAAAGTACGAGGTGGAATATAAAGTGTAAGCCATCAGGCATGTAAGAGAATCAGGATAGGTGCATTTCAGAAAATATGAACATATCGATGTAGAGGTTGCCGGATTGGCAACCTTTATTTTTCTATGCTTAAATATTCTCCAATCCTTAAAGCCTTAGAGGTGCATGCATGTCCTATTTCATAGGTTTTTGCAACAGGCATTGGCTTTCTGATATGCCGGGATAGCAAGGATGCCGTACTGGGGGAATATTTCTTTTCCTCCATTTCTGTAAAAGTGCCAAGGATAATTCCAGATGCTTTTTCAAACACCTCCATCTGTTCAAGCTGGGAGAAAAAAGATTCAATTAGTGCTGGATTTCCATGTAACGATTCCAAAAAGAGTATACATCCGTTCATATCAGGAAAATATGGGGTACCTGCAAGTTTTAAAAGACATCTGACATTGCCCCCAACGACAATACCATGCATCCCGTCTCCTTGGATGAACGAGAAAGAGAAATCAAGCAGATCCTTTTTATTTTCAAAATAATAGTCTTTGAATTCTTTTTCTTGCCTGCCTTCCATATCCCTGACCAAGTTTCTGATTTGATAGAGCATCGAGGATCTTCCTGTCTTTTGGTATATTCCGTTTATGAGAGCTGTCAGATCGCTATACCCCCATAGCCTTTTTTCACTTTCTTCTATTGTTTTATAATCAAGCAGGGGCAGTAGGGTATTGGATAAATTTCCACCGGATATGTCAAAGATATCTGAAATGTTATTGTTTTCATAAAATTCCATCAGTTCTTTTGCTTTCAGTTCATATGAGCCTTGAGAATACAAGAAAGAACTTTGAACGGTTTCCAATCCCATGGATTCCAGACATCTTATAAGTTTTCCGATTTCATCCTTTTCACTTTCTTTTCTTGCATTGGAACAGCAGGTTAGGGCGATCTTTTGTTTTCTTTCCACCTGATAATAATAACAGAACAACCTATGAAACAACCAGTTTTTTTGCATATAATCATGCATATGAATGTCTTTCATAACATACCTCCGGTGTTCGACGGACAATCCAAGGTGTTGATTTTAGGTTCTTTTCCATCTGTTAAATCGAGGGAGGGCGGATTTTTTTACCATCATCGGCAGAATCGTTTTTGGAAGGTAATGGAAGCTTTGTTTGACTATGAGTTCGAGAGCATAGAGGATAAGAAGGAGTTTTTACATAAGGAGCATATTGCGCTGTGGGATGTGGTGCGGTCATGCCGTATAGTAGGTTCGTCCGATTCTTCCATAAAGGATGTGGTTGTAAATGATCTGTCGCTTATATTCTCTTCTTCTGATATAAAAGCTGTTTATACAAATGGGAGCAGGGCATTCAATCTTTATATGAAATACTGTTATCCGTCCTTTGGAATAAAACCATTTGTTCTTCCTTCGACCTCTCCTGCAAACGCCTCCTGGTCTTTTGATCATTTATTGGAGGCTTGGAGCGTGGTCAGGGACGAGGCCCGCTCATAAATTTGACGGTTCTTTTGAATTCTTTCTATTTACTGTATAGATTCCAAGTGATACGAGCAAAAGCGCAAGGAGCTTGTTGAGCTGAAGTGCTTGGTCGATTTCATTGAGGAATATCGCAGACAGCAACACTCCAAAAAGTGGAACCATGAAATGGAATATTGTGACGCGGCTTACCGGGTTATATTTCAGAAGCACACCCCAAAGCGAATAAGCCACTGCGGAAATAAGAGCCATGTACAATAGAAGCACATAAGAAGAAAAACCCACATTCATGTCTATTCTTGCTCCTGCCGCGAGTGCGGATGCAATCATTATCAGTCCTCCGAGAATGAACTGGTATCCGCTGAGCATGACAACGCTGAAGTCTTTGGAATATTTTTTGACAAGAATGCCGGAAAGCGCATAGCTTATCTGGGCAAGCAGGATGAGCCCTTCTCCCATAAAGGAAAAATGTATCGTAGTTTTACCAGAAAAAGATATGTTCATGATAATGATTCCAAAAAGGCCCATCAGAACACCGATTATCTTGTTACTGGTGAATTTCTCCTGTCTGAAAACAAGGCATGCAAGAATAATGGAGCAGAATCCTCCAGCTCCTGAAAGGATTGTTCCTGTAACCCCGCTGGTATGGGCAAGCCCGACATAATAGCAGTAATATTGGACTACCGTTTGGGCCAGGCATAATTTGAAAATAGAGGGGAAAGCTTTCTTTTCCGGTTTTATAAACTTTTTTTCCATCAGAGACTGGAAAATGATCACTAATAATCCTGCAAGGAAAAACCTCAATCCGGCAAAAAGGATGATTGCCCAGGTATCATCTGGATTAATTGAGAAAATCCTGTAACCGGTTTTGATCGCAGGTGTTGCGCTACCCCACAAAAAGCAGCAGAGCATCGCTAGAAAGAACACCACCCAAATGTTGTTGAGCTTGCTTTTATTATCCATTTCAGCCTTCTTTTTTTATGCTGAGTTGAGTGTAGGATAAAAGTCAGAAAGGTTCAAGCTGTGTTTATTCCTTCCAGCTATCATGTTAAAATGGATGTATGTTCTTGAAATGGTTCGGGATAATCCTTGCTTCATTATCTTTTATAGGCGGTATAGCCGCTTTTGTGCTTCTTCCAAGCATCGGAGTGTTCGACCTGGCGTTCAATCTTACTCTTGTGATGAGGATATTCGCTATTGTAATTATTTTCATCCTGATATTGATAGGAATTCTTTTTTTCCTGGTTTCCATATTGTTTGAAAAATATGAAAGGAATACGGATGAATGAGAATTATATGTTTGGTGTGAAGGCCGGATGAAATATAGTATCGTTTTGACCCAGGATGTAATGTGCATGTATTTCAATATCTGAGCCACTGCACAACCATGTTGCCTGCTTATATTTGTGGTGTAGGAGGGGCATGGCAATGAAAAAGAAAGCTATAACTCTTGTGTTATTAATAAGTATGATTTTCGGTGGGCTTTATGCTTCCGAAGGCAAGATTCAATTGGAGACGGGCATAGGTCCTGTGTATCCTCTATCATCGGTCATAGCTGGTGATGGTTCGATAGAAGATGTAAATCTTCATGATTATATGGATGGGGGAGTTGCTACTACCTCGGGATTCTTCTATAGCCCTGCCAGATGGTTTTCGGTCGGCCTTGTTACGGTCACTGATATAATCAAGGTGGAGGATGGAGGGACGAAATATCTCCTTTCGTCGCCCGCTATGGCGGCTTTAAGATTTTCCCCGTATTCAGGTCCGGTATCATTCCCGATAACACTCATGGGTGGCGGACATATGCAGATGTTGGGACATGAGTTCAAGGGAGGACCAGCTTTCGGTGCCTCTTTGGGAATTGTTATGGATGTAAACAGTCATTTCGCTGTATACGGTGGTACCCAGTTGCATACCATGATCCAGTTCACAAATGATGATCGGGTTTCCTACCAGACATATTTGATTCCGTTTTCTGTTGGAATGAGAAGCTATTTCTAGGAGTTATGATGAAAAAGTATTCTATATTGTTGCTTCTTATTCCTTTCTTTTTCCTTTTCCCGTCCTGCGATATGCATTATACCGAAGGAACAATTCTCGATGAGTTTGTGAAAAAGAATACGGATACGGAAAAGAAAGCTGTTGGATTATCGGTTTCAACTACAGCTCCGGTGTCGATGTCATACAATCTTAATGATGGATATACCCTATCGGGAATAGAGGCATTGCTTGTTTACGATGACGGATCGACGGAGAATGTGAGCACAAAAGTATCCTACTCGGGGCTTCCGTTTGACAATGTCGGAGAAAATACCGTAACAATCAGTTATCAGGAATTTACCGAAAGTCTGAGCATCGACTATTCATCCTATACCGTCTCAATCGGCCCGCGAGGTATCGATAATGATTTCTTCATACCAGAAGTTTTTGGACCTGATAATGAAGATAAGGTTTTTGTCGGGTGGGCTGAGGCTGGAAGTGATGAAGTGCTTGAATTTCCGCTTCTCAATGAAAGTTATGAAGAAACGATGGTGATTACCCCTGTGTTCAAGCCTGTTTCACAGGTGTTTGAACTGGATGAATCGGGGGCTGCGGTGAAACTGCTTGAGCCATATTATGAATTCTATGGTATTCCAGCTTCCATAACCGCTTTTGGTGACAACCTCTTTTATAAGAATGGAACAGTCAAGGCCATGGCTTTTGAGAACGGTTCGACATTGAGCTCAATAGGAGAGTTTGTCTTCTATTTCTCATCTTTGGAGTATTTTGAGATGCCTTCTTCCTTGGTGGAGATCAAGAATTCGGCTTTCAGCATGGTCTCCAATCTTAAGAGGATAATTTGGGAGGATGATCCTGGCTTGAAAACCATAGGACCGAATGCCTTCACAGGCTATCCTCTGGATGTGCTGGAAATCCCTTCTTCTGTTGAAAGCATCGGACGAAGCATCATCGGCCCTTCCTCGGTTTCTCAAATAGTTTTCTTGGAAGGCTCTCAGATAAGCTCTATTGACCGCTATGCATTTGATTATACATACGATGTCGAAATAGTTTTTATAAAGCCGTTGTTCATTTCACCTCCTGAGTACTCATCGGATTGTTGGGGATCATATATGTCCACGTTCAGAATCGAACGCTGATGCTCAGGAGTATGAAAAAGGTAAGCTTTGAGCAAATAGCAAAAATTCTTTTAACAGGCCGATGTGTAAAGAGCAATGGCCTGTTTTTACATTTTTATGGTTGTTTATTACATTTTATTTGCTTTTGGATATAAAGCATTTGTTTCTGTTTCTTTTTACATATATCATTGAATCAGAGATTGGAGAGCATATGAAGATAGCCGTTTGTGAAGATAATGAAGCCGATCTGTTGGTGCTGCGGCAAGAATTGGAGATATACTTTTCCTCAAGGCTCATGGGGCAGGGATCGGTAATGTATTATTGTTTTTCAAACGGGGAGGATTTTCTAGCTGATTCAGAGGGCTTTAAATACGATCTTATTGTTTTGGATATCTATATGGATTTTATGAACGGTATGGATGTGGCGCGCTGTATAAGAAAGGAAAACAGGTTGGTCCCGATTGTTTTTATAACCAATTCCGATGATTATGCTTTGGAGGGTTATGAGGTTGAGGCTTCCGGATATCTTATGAAGCCGATTGACAGGGAAAAGCTTTTCTTGATGCTGGATCGTATCTTTTCATCTGCTGTCAAGGAAGGCGCAATCCGTTTTTCCTGCAAACGTCAGATAGTTGAGCTTGATATGGAGAAGATAATGTTCATCGAGAGTATGGGAAGAACACTTTTGATCCATTGCTGCGATGGTGAGCTTTATAAAACCAATGAAAAGCTTGATGATATGGAAAAGCGCATGTCCAATCAAAATTTTCTTCGTTGCCACAAAAGCTATCTTGTGAACATGGGGTATATAAATAAAATAGGGAATGGATGTTTTTTTCTCTCTAACGGTGTACGTGTTTCGATTCGCCAGAGGGATGCAGGGTATATCGTCAGATTATATGAAAGGTTTGTTTTGGATAAGACGCTGAAAGGTATGCTCTGATGCAAAATTATCTTAACGTGATTGGAAAACTCATCTATATGATCCCTTTTTCAATCGTGTTAAATGATGTATTCGGTTTCAAAGACAGGAAAAATCTTTTGTTTTATTGGCTCCTTGCATCCTTTTGTTTTTCTGTTTATTGCTTTGTTTTGTTCCATGTTTCTGCTTTGTTTGCAACAAATTTGGATTTTTTTGTAATCACAATTCCTCAGTTCATATTCTTTTTGAAAAGTGATAGGAGGGGAGTGTATGAAAAAGTCTTTCTTTTTGGAGTTCCATATTTTTTCCTCTCGACACTGGATGTTGCGATATTTTCCTTTTATATGTCGTTTGGAAATCTTGAAGATAAGCTGTCGTGCTTGGTTTTCATGTTTATTGCGAATATGTTTTTTGTGTTTCTCTGCAGAATATGTTTTGCAAAATGTATCAAAAGGGTTGCAGGGGTCAAAGAGTATTCCTGGTATTTCATTTCTTCACTGATTTTAGTTATGATCGCGATCTATTTTTATCTGATCCATGTAGCCATAAACAGAAAAATGTTTGAATCCAAGCCTGAAAACGCATATTCCTTTGCCCTGATCTCTTCTTTCTTGCTGTTTTTATTTCTTTTTTTTCTTTATGCTGTCCGAAGCTTTATTGATGATTCTGAAACTTCCAACAAAAGTGTCAGCCAGGAGAAAGATGTCGAGGCGGCTATCATCAGGATTGGGAATTTTAAGAAGGTATTTGAAGCCATAAGACGTTCGGAGCATGAAATAAGACAGCTGAAGAGTGGATTTGGTCATTATTTGGACTTTGCTTCTGTGAATGTGAATCAAGAGCCTGGATATAAAAAACAGATTGAAAAGCGTATCTGCACTTTGAGAGGTGATATATTCTCATCTTATTCCGATATTTCCGAAATACTTGATAGCTTTGTTCAATATCTTGAAGCAAGCGGCTTTGAACCTTCTTTGTATGTTTCAAAAAACATCTGTGTCCATTCATGCAAGTTGGCGATGATCCTCTCTTCAGTATGCATGATGGTCATAAACAACATATGCTATAAAAAGGATAGGAAATCAGTTTCTTTGAGCATCATCAGCCAGAGGGGCGTTGTCGTGTTGCGTCTTTCTTTTGCAAGCAGCTTCTCTGATTCTGTGAGTTTGGCTGAGATGAAGGGCCTGGTAGAAGAAAATGGCGGGATCATTAATTGCGCACGGGATAAGGATATGGCCGTCTATGAGATGTCCATAATGGAGGAAATGTTATGATGATCCTCTTTTTTGATATGCTCGAACGATGTGCTCTTTTTGTATGTCAGGTCATTATTTTCTGTTCTATAGCCAATTCCCGATACAGTCTGCGTCAGAGCTGGACCATGCTGGCGGCCATGATTACAGTTTGTTTTGTAGCGTATTCTTTTGCCGTGTCCTATTCCGGTCTGGAAATACCATCGACATCACTTCAAGAGGCGATATTCTTCATACCGTTTTTCTTTTTAGGCCTGCGCATTTCGCTTTATGGCGGATGGCGGTATGTGTTTATTTACTTTTTTTCGGATTTTTCAATAAAAAGTTTCAATTCATTCTGTTATTTGGTGATGAAGCTTTCAGATGCTTCGGAGATGCTTATATTCTTTACAGTGTCGATGATATTTTCAAATGTCATCTTCACAATATTCTTTCTCTGTAATCTCTCAAAGAGAATCAGGGCTGTGCTCGTGTTTGGAGAATCTCCCAGTTGGGCATGGATGGGGATGTCCGCCATAATGCTTAGTGTTGCTGTTCTTATTCTTCCAATAAAAAATGAAGATGGAACGGTTCTGCGGCTTTGTCTGTTTTTCAATTTAATCTTTTTTGCCGTATTTCTTCTCCAGATACTGACAATATGTAAGATGCATGTGCTTGAAGGTACAAAAAAAAGAAAGATGCGGTATATGGATTCGATCTTCATGATCAGGCTAGATGCAAAAGAAAGAATAAGCTCTTATCAATCAATATTAAATGAATGCAACCGGGTGTTGGCAGAGTGTGATGCTGTTTTGATTGGACTTGAAAAATATTCATCCGGTATGCCTGTGGAACATTATGAGGTTAGGGAGAAAAGATATGCATCAGACGATGACGCTAATACTTTTTTTTCTTATTTTGCCCGCAAGGCGGATTTCCGGAATATATACTATGATGCCGTCTGCGATATTCCGGGTGATATCATAGAATGGGATTTAGGCATTTTCTACCTTTTTTCAAATGCTTTGGATAATGCAGTTTACGCAGCTTCAAGGTGTCAAGGAAAAAAACGCTTTGTCAGATTGCATGCCAAATTGAGAGGAAGCAGCATTTATTGCAGGATTGCAAATGGATTTGAAGGGGAATTGAAATACGATAAGGAAGGTAGGCTTATTTCACAAAAAAGTGATTGCAGCGAATATGGGATAGGGTATATGAGCATGGAACATGTGGTGAGGGAAAAGGGCGGGTTCTTGCATCATGAGAACCAATGCGGAATATTTTCCATCGAGTTTTCCATCAATTGCCGGATAAAAGAAAAAGCATGCACCCCGTGCATACCCTGATTGCTGTTCAAAGTTCCACTTCAATTTCGAAAAGATCGGAAACAACAGGTCCGTTATCTTCATTGATTTCCGTCAGAATCGAATCCTACAAGTCTGGATTCATCTGCTGCCGGTACGTTGTTTATCTGGTTGACTTCCAGGAGTGCAATCACACCAAAATCATTTTCCGTGATAGGAGCGACAAATTTCTCAAGTTTTTCTCCCCAATTCGTTTCTTGAAAGACTTTTTGATGCTTTTTGTTCTCTTTACCATTTCTTAATGAAAAATTCAAAAATAATGTTATTAGAATACTGTATCCAAATCTGTAAAATTATATATTTAAAATTTAATTAATTGATTTGCTTATTTAATTCTTTATATTATATGATAATATATATGAATATTAGGATTAAATATTCTATCATTACTTTCGTTAATGCTATTCTTTTGTATACAATTAATAAGTGATGATTATAAAAACTTAATTTTATAATTTATTTTGTTGTAAAAAATAAATATGTAATTTTTTTTATTGACTTGTGTATTTTATATTGTATACTGGATACAAAAGGAGCAGAAAAATGAAAAGGAAGTTTATTTTATTAGCATTTCTTGTTTTGGTATTGATACTTTTGGTTTCTTGTGGAAAGGGGCAAAGTGCAAGCCAATCAGACAAGACTGTTGTGACTCTTACTTTCTTAGGCAATCAGGTGCAACAGGATTTCCTTGACAAATGGATACCTGTGTTTGAAGAGCAAAATCCAGAAATTGATGTTCAATATAATGTCTTGGACTGGGGGACTGGCAAGACAAAAATTTTATCCTCTTTTGCCGGTGGTGTTGGCTCGGATATTGTTATGGTATATGGTTCCGATATACCTCAATGGATAGAATATGGGGCTTTGAGTCCGATTGATGAATATTTTGATCCGGATATGTTTGTGAAGGTGCCATTTGAAATGGGGAAATGGAACGATAAGCTTTATGCAGTTCCTTTGCAATCAAAGCTCTTAGGCTATTATTACAGAGCTGATAAGTATATAGAGGCAGGGTTGGATCCCGATGATCCTCCTGAAAATTGGGATGAACTCATAGAATATTCTCAAAGACTTACAAAAAGGGATGAAAATGGACAGTTGGTGCAATCAGGATTTTGGATTGTCACAAGCCATCCTTATAAGACATTGGGACAATTTGTCACATTTCTTTGGTCTGCAGGTGGGCGTTTGTTCTCTGAAGATGGTACGAAGTGCACATTCAATTCTCCTGAGGCTGTTACAACAGCCACCTATATAAGGGATCTGTTGAATGTTTACAAGGTTGATGAAGCTGGATCGATACAAAATGAGAGTACTGATTTCGCTCAGGGAAAGATGGTGAGTGGTGTTTGTAATAATGCACCACGTGGTATGGAACTGACAAATCCTGAGGATGTTAAATATGTAAGAATGATACCGGTACCACCTATTGATGACCAGCATGTTGGGTATTGTGAAATAGGTGGAGATTATCTTGGTATCTCTGAAACCTGCAAAAATCGTGATGCGGCTGCAAAGGTATTGAAATTTCTAGTGGAAACTCCGGAACTTGTCACCCAATCTTGTTTGGAATCATTTGGACCTCCTGCTTTAATTTCTGCCGTAGATCTGTTTAAGGAACAAAGTGGTTATGCGCAAACTTGGAATGAATTGGCAAATGGAAACGTCAGGGTTCAACCATTGCATCCCAGATGGGGTGAGATACAAGCAATAATGACAAAAGCACTCGATGTTATTTATCTGGAACCAGGCGCGGATGTACAGAAAGTATTGGATGATGCAACAACACAGGTTGACAAGATAATCACAGAATCCGGACCTGCGATGGGCGAGTAGTTTTCTTGGATTTTTACATGACGGGGGAGCCTGTTCGGTTGCCCCTGTCGGGATTATGGTGTTCAAATGAAAAAGACAAAAGGATATGGGTTGACAAAAAGGGAAGCTCAGGCAGGAATAGTTCTTGTTGCTCCTGCTGTGCTGTTATTTATTTTCATCAGGCTTGTTCCGACCATTTATGCATTTTTCTTAAGTTTTACACAATTTAACATGGTAAAAGCACCTGTGTTTGTAGGAACCGGAAACTATTTGAAGATGTTTTCCGATCATGAATTCTTTGTGGCAATGAAGAATACATTGGTTTACACCGTTTTCAATGTTTTCATAAGCGCGGCAATTGCAATGATGCTTGCAATCCTGTTGAATAAGAAAATCAGGGGCGTTGGCTTTTTCCGGGCTGTGTTTTATGCTCCTCAAATTGCATCATGGATAGCTTTATCCATGATTTGGACCTATTTATTGAATCCGCCTTATGGACTTGTGAATTATATTTTGAGCCTGTTCAACATTGGAAAAGCCCCGTGGCTGAGTTCTCCATCGATGGCCATGCCAACGATAATAATGATTGCGGTATGGAGAAATGTAGGATACGATGTCGTGATCTATCTTGCTGCATTGCAGGGTATACAACCCTCGTTATATGAGGCTGCAGAGATTGATGGAGCCAACAGTTTCCAACAATTTAAAAACATTACATGGAAACTGCTGGTACCTACGACCACATATATTTTCGTGATGACGACAATTTTCTCTTTGCAGGCTTTTGACCAGATTTTCCAATTGACGGCAGGAGGTCCGGCTGATGCGACCATCACTGTTGTGATGCAGATATACAGACAGTCTTTCCAGTTTGGACAGATGGGATATGCATGTGCTCTCGCTTTTGTCCTTTTTATTGCTATTTTCCTTCTTTCTGGAATTTCCCTGAAAATTACAGGTGGATTCAAGGACGATGATTAAGGAGTGACGTATGCGGAAGAGAAATACCTTATTACATTGTTTCTGCTATTTTATTCTTGGGGTTGGAAGCGTAATAGTCCTGTTGCCGTTTGTCGTGATGTTATCCACATCTTTGACTCCGGCAGCTGAAGTGTTTGCATGGCCTCCAAAATTGATTCCTTCAAAGATAATGTTTTCAAACTATTTGGAAGCGGTTAGGGCAATTGATTTTGGAAGATATTTTTTGAACAGCGTGATTGTTACTTGTTCGGCCACCATTATTTCATTGATTTTGAATTCTGCTGCCGGATATGCATTGGCTAAATTGCGTTTTCCAGGAAAGAAAATTGTTTTCCTTTTTATCCTGGGTACGATAATGATTCCTGTTCAGGTGACCATGATACCGATGTTCATAATGTTTAAGAAATTTCCTTTGGTTGGTGGCAATGACATATTCGGTATTGGCGGTACAGGCCTGATCGATACATTCATGGCTTTGATTCTTCCTAACATGGCGACGACTATGGGAATATATCTGCTGCGGGAATTCTTCAAAAGCGTTCCATCGGAGCTTTTGCAGGCTTCAAGGGTTGACGGAGCATCCGAATACAGGACCTTCTTCCAAATCTGCTTGCCGCTTTCGGGTCCGGGATTGATTGCTTCTGGAATATTTAATTTCACCAATTCCTGGAATGACTTCCTTTGGCCGTTGATTATGACGATAACACCGGAAATGAAAACGATCCAGTTGGGACTCAGCCAGTATCAGGGGCAGTATTTTACAGACTGGCATCTGATGATGGCGGCTACTCTATTATCCTGTCTACCTGTATTGATTCTATATTTTATATTTCAACGTGGTTTTGTAGAAGGCATCAGCAGCTCCGGAGTGAAGGGCTGAGAAAAGATAGTTTTTTTAGGAGGAGATATATATGAGAATTACAAAAGTCGAGGCTATCCCGGTAATCATTCCATTCAATACGGAATGGAAGATTTCAACCATTAATGATTTTGGTGGCGGATATGTTGTTATGAAGTTGCATACCGATGAGGGGATTGTCGGTATTGGCGAGATTGGAAGGTGGTTTGAGGGTGAATGTCCTTCGGATATCGTAAATACTTGCTTGAAGTTTTTTGCTCCGATATTGATGGAGGAGCCGGATCCCCTAAACATAAATGCAATAATGAATAAATTCAGATGCATCAGGGAACGCCGCTTCTCAAAGGCTTTGGTCGATATCGCATTACATGACCTGAAAGCGAAAAAACTGGGAGTCCCTGTTTATCAGCTTCTGGGAGGGGCCTATCGCACGAAGATTCCTGTATGCCAGAGCATTGGGATCAAAGATTTCAAGACAGTGCAGAAGGATCTGGAAATGTATATGGAAATGGGTTTCAAGGCTTTCAAGATCAAAATAGGGCTCGACTATGATTTTGATGTGAAATTGGTACGCATGATAAGAGAGTTTGTAGGGCCGGACATCCAGCTCAGGGTAGATGCTAATGAAGGATATTTTGGTACGACGTGCATCGCTGCATTGCAGGAAATGGAAAAATATGGCCTTACACTGATTGAGCAGCCAAGCTCGCATATGCATCCATCTGCGATGAGAAACATCAGGAAATCATTGCATACTCCTTTGCTTGCCTGTGAAAGTGCTACGACACCTGAAAGTGTTTTCGAGCTGGCTAGAAACGATGCGGCGGATATCATCAATATCAAAATCGGGCGTCCTTGCGGCTTTATTGGTTCGAAACAGATAGAGGCTGTTGCCATTGGTGCCGGTCTGCCTGTTTGTATAGGTACGATGCTGGAGATGGGGGTAGGTACGGCCGCATGTGCTCACTTGGCTGCCAGTATGCGTGATTTTGTCGATACCTCCGATATTACAGGACCGACATTGCTTGTTGATGATATTGTAACAACACCATTGACATATAAGGATGGTTATCTCCATGTTCCGGAAGGGATAGGCCTTGGAGTGGAGATAGATGATGACAAATTGGATTATTACCGTATGGATAAGTAGCTTTTGCGGAGGTTTGAAATGAGAATTGCAATAGGCAATGACCATGGTGGATATTGTCTGAAAAAGGCATTGATACGCTTTCTTGAAGAAAACGGCTATGAGGTTATCAATTATGGTTCCGACTCTGAAGAGATAGTGAGGTATCCTTATTATGCTGCAAAAGTATGTTGTGCCATACAGAAGGGAATGGCTGACAGGGGTATCCTGATATGCAGTACAGGCATAGGCATGTCGATTGCGGCAAATAAATATAAGGGAATAAGAGCAGCTTTATGCTATTCGACATATCAGGGAAAAGCCACATCGGCACATAACAAATCCAATGTGTTGTGTTTTGGAGGAAAGTGCATAGGAGAAAATGAAGCTATTGACATTTTGAAAGCTTGGTTGACAATGGGGTATGAAGGCGGTCGTCATGACATTTCCTTACATCTGATCCAGGATATTGAAAAAACCAATTTCACAGATCGTCCTGTTGGATGGAATGGTGATGGTAAAGGGGCGTTATCGGTATGAGTGCGAAAATACCTTTGATAATAGATACTGATCCCGGAGTTGATGATTTTGTCTCACTTCTCTGGGTATTAGCAAATCCAGTATTCGATTTGAAGGCAATAACGGTGACGAATGGAAATGTCGGCATTGATTTATGTGTGGAGAATGCGTTAAAGGCTGTAGAACTTTGCCGAAGGGATGATATACCTGTGTATAAAGGTTCTTATAGGCCTCTTTTAAAGGAGGTTATAAATGCCGATTGGTATCATGGCAAGGATGGATTGGGCGATATTGGCTTATCCAAGTCTCGACTTCAGGTCTCTCCCGGTTATGCACCTCAAAGAATTGCTGAACTGGCCATGAGATCCGCAGAGCCCGTAACGATATTGTCCCTTGCCCCTTTGACAAATATTGCCCTTTCGTTGATGTTTGATCCGGATGTTGCCTCCCATATTGGGAAAATTATTTTTATGGGAGGTGCCGTAAGGTGCGGAGGAAATGAATCCCCAAGGGCAAGCTATAATCTGAAGGTGGACCCAGATGCTGCAAAAATCGTTTATTCCAGCGGTATTCCTGTAGTTCAGATAGGGCTTGATGTATGCGATCTTGTCACACAGTATGAAGAAGATGTTGAGAGCATAGTCGGTTGTGGCGGCATTTTGGGGGATATAATTGGCAAATTGCTTAGACGTAGGGGCGACAGGATCTTGAATGTATCATATCCGGGGCAGGATGATAGTGATTTTCCCTTTATCATGAGCCGCAAGGGGATAGGATTGAATGATTTAACAGCAACTGGATATTTGATTGACAGTTCATTGTTTAAAACTTTCAGGACGTATATTGATATCGAGACTGAAGGTATTTGCTGCGGGGAGACAATTGCGGATCTCAATGGGTTGACAGGTAAAAATCCTAATGCCGAGTTTGCCTTTGATGTTAAAGGTCGTGATCTTGTAGATCGGTGGGTTGATGATATGAAGCTGTTCATAGCGAGGCTTCAATAAAAGGCGGTGAATATGCTTGATGTGAAGAAAGTGATTATTGATACAGATCCCGGTGATGATGATGCAACCTCCATTTTGTGGGTTCTGGCAAACTCTGACATTATTGATGTCCTGGCAATAACGGTGGTTAATGGGAATGTGGATGTTGACAAGTGTGCTGTTAATGCCTTACATGTGACCGAAATTGCGGGTCGGAGTGATATTCCAGTTTTTAAAGGTGCTTATAAGCCTTTATGTAGAAAAGGAATCAAAGCCACCTGGATTCATGGTGATGACGGATTGGGCGATCTGGGCTTGCCTTTGCCATCCAAAAAGGTGTCTCCTGGTTTTGCTCCTGTGGAAATGATAAGGATGGTTAAAACATCTCCTGAACCTGTTACGATACTTGCATTAGGCCCTTTGACAAATATAGCTTTAGCTATTTTGTTGGATAAGGATTTTAAGAATAATGTCAAGGAAATCATATTCATGGGAGGAGCTGTTCGCGTATCCGGAAATCAATCCCCAAAGGCAAGCTTCAATCCAGCTGTTGATCCAGAGGCTGCAAAAATTGTCTACTCAAGCGGTATCCCTGTTGTTCAAATAGGGCTTGATGTATGCGACCTGGTCACTCAGAGGGTTGAGGATCTTGATGAGATAGCAAAAAATAAAACCGCAATAACCGATTTTATCATTTCGATATTGGCTTTTCGGCGCGAGAAGGCCGTAAAATTGGTCAAGGACAATGAAGGAAGGGTGATAAAGAAAATCAAAGCGAGTGAGCAGGTTCCAACCAGGGGACAAGGGATTGGCTTGAATGATCTGACTGCCACTGCTTATCTGATTGAACCCGATTGGTTTAAAACTATTGACGTATATGCAGATATTGCAGTTGGAGGATTATGTGATGGTGAGACTGTGATTGATTATAAGGGGCTATGCGGAAAAACACCTAATATTAAATTTGCCTATTCTGTGAAAGGCGAAGATCTGGTGAGACGTTGGGCTATGGATATGTGTGTTTGAGTATGAGAAAACCTTTATCGCTGGTAAAGGTTTTCTTTTTGTGATTTTATGAAAAATAATTCATAATGTTATTATTTTTGATTGTAATATTTTATGTTGTTAGGTATTGTAATTTAGAAGGGGCCTATGAGAAGCGAATTACATAATTCACTTGCAGAGCAGATATATTTTTTGTTGAAAGATAAAATTCTCAGCGGGGAGTTGAAAAGCGGCATGCCGATATCAGAAGAGGCAATTGCTTCGCAATTTGGTGTATCCCGTACCCCGATAAGAGAGGCTTTGAGGCGTTTGGCCGAATATGGTCTTGTTACTTTGAAACCGCATAGCAATGCAAGGGTTTGTTCCATTGATGAGAAGCAGGCAAGGGATATTGTTCTGGTACGTTATAATCTGGAGTCCATGGCAATTGATAATCTGAAAGATGATTTATTCAAAGCCGATTTTCTCAAGCTTTCAAAAATTGTTGCAGATTGTAATATTGCCCAAGCGAATGGAGAACGCGGAAAAGTTTTGGAATTGGACAGCTTATTTCATAGTACATTGATAGGCTGTTCGGACAATTCGGCTTTATCAAGAATATATGAGCTGATGGATTCCCAGTTCCAATTGGTCAGATTCGTACAATGTCCAAAGGAAGAACATCTGAATCATTATATTGCCCAGCATAATTTGATCCTGCAAAGTATTCTTGTTGGAAACTTCGATGAATGTAAGAAAATATTGAGGGAACATATAACTCATGATCTGGATTAGCATTTTCCCCGCCTCTAGCCTTGAGGGTGATTGTGTTAACCAACCCCTAGATCCGTATTTTCAATAAGCAGTTCCGCTTTAGGTCGGTCTTTCAGGATTTCTTTAACTCTTATGCATACGAAAGCGGCAAGTTCCTCATCCCTTTGTGTTGCTGTTGAATTGGGACAGAAGAGATTCACGGAATAGTATTCGAAATATTTTTCAGCAAGTTCAAGATCTTTGAGTATGTCTTCTTTACTTTGTCCCTTGATGCCTGTAAGAAGACAGATTCCCTGAAAATCCTTGCTTATCATTTCTGCTGTCACTTCGTCCGGTATGCCTTTGTTCCAGCTTTTCCTCAGCCTAGGATTGAATGTTTCAATTCCCGCTCTGTATTTGACTCTGCATGGAAAAAGTGCTGCAAATTCTTTAAGACGCGACCTGTACATGTAATGGGTTTCAAGCCATAGGGTGTGTATGTTTTTTTCTTCTATAATCTTTCTGATGTAGGCTATGGTATCTTTATCCAGTTCAAAGCAGGAACCGGAATCGATTATGTCAAGAACTCCAAATTCCCCTGTTACCCTGTCAAGGATGCTTTTATTCAATGGAAACGGATCGTCGCTCCTGTCTTCATAATAGTCGCAGAACGTGCATTTTCTCCATTTGCAGCCAAGGCCTCTCAAAAGCAAAAATTCCCGCTTCATGCCTTTTTCTATTTTACTGTATCTGATCAGATCCTGCATATTTCTTCCTCAAATAATATATGAGCGAGTAGGCGAGCGGAGTGCCCAGGCACGCCTCGATCACTGTTTTTGCAACATATTGGACAGCTATCATTGAAAGGATGTCTTTTGCCGGCACAGTACCCCAGAATGCGAGAATCACAAACAGGACAGTGTCGAAAAGATATCCGACTACCGAGGAGAATATCGTCCTTACCCAGAGATATCTTCCATCCTTCTGCCTTTCTTTGATTTTGACAAGAACCTTTGCATTGACAAGTTCGCCGGATAAGAAAGCAAGAAGCGATGAGAATACGATTCTTGGGACGTATGTGAAAATGGCCGCATAAGCTTCCTGCGTGGATTGCATGTATTCCGGATAGGGCAGATATATTCCTATTGATAAGAAGATTATCATCAGCAGATTACAGAAAAAGGTCAGTATTATCACCTTTTTGGCAATCTTATATCCCCATATCTCAGCCAGCACATCTCCGAACATGTATGCTAAGGGGAAAGTGATTGTTCCTGCATCGAAAAGTGAGATTCCTGCGATAGAAATGACTTTGACGGCCATGATGTTCGCCGTAGTGTAAAGCATCACCAGGACCGCGGAGACGACCACTAATGGGCTGAAATCCCCGATCCGGTTTTTTGAAGGGTGCTCCGGTACCTTGTATTTCATATGTTTTCCTTTGCCTGTTTTCGGCTAGAAAACATATAAAATATAAAAGATGGAATGTCAATGACATTTTTATTCAAGCTTTATGGCCGATTTCATATTTTATGGACTATATTTTTAAACAATCTTATGCCTTTGTTATTTTTACTCGATATGATCTATTTGATGTTGTGCCTGAAATAGGATCGAAGAAGGTATCGTTCGTAAGAGTATTGATATCCTGTTTGCCATCAGTTGGATTGCCCCAGCCGAATTCAATCATAATTTGGTTGTCATCGAGATCCTTTTTCAAATTTGTTTCAAATTCAACAGAACCGTTTTTAGATTCGACTATTATGTGAGTCTTTTCTAGAAGATTATATTTATGCATCATTTTCTCATTAAGCCAAGCCTTTGGAAAATCATGTTCGTTTGTAAGTGCTTTTATATTATGTAATTTTGTATGTACAAATGTTCCAGGCCTATAGTTTATTGCAATGAAAGGATACTCTTCAGCATCTTCGTCTTTATTTGGTATGCCTGAATAGGCTTGCGGAACTGGGCAATATCCATTTTCTGATTTTTTTGTTGAATATAATTCCGCTTTCCCGCTTTTTGTACGGAATCCGGCTGTTTTATATTTTTCATAAACTATTTGTTTGTCAAAAAATATTATATGCTTGCTTTTTAAGTCTTCAAAAGTGATTCCGGCTGGAGAAAGCGCATAATTTATCCAAGATATCTCATCATGATAAGGATATTTTTCTGCAATCCCGATTCTTTTGGCAATTTCAAACTCATTGACAAAAACCGATCTCATTCCTTCTGGCGGGGTAAAAATAGGTTGTTGCAATGCTACAAAAGGCTTATCGAAACTGGTATATGCTTTATAACCAAAACTTTCAAAAGAGATTGTTTCCGGCAAGACCAAATCGGCCTCATTTCCTGTAGCTGTTAAGAAGATATCACTGACAAGGAGAAAATCCAATTTCCTCAAAGCCTCTGCTGTTCTTGCACGATTTGAATTGATTAATGCAGGATTTGCATGATGTACAATCATTGCTCTTGGGCGGTCTTCTTCTTCGTTTAGCAAACTCTCTTTTACAGCAGGGAAGGGGATATCCCGAAACAGAGGATATTTATATTTTTGTTTCATGCTGGCTGGATTCAAATCATTAATTGTTTTCTGAGGAACAAAAGGAAGAAATACCAAGCCTCCTTTTCTATCTATACGCCCTGTTATCGCACACAATGTTGCAATAGCCTCGACTGTATAAACTGTATTACAATACATATCTAGCCCATTTCCTTCACAAATCAGCGCTGTATCGGATTTTGCAAAATCTGTTGCGATAGTTTTTATTGTTTCTTGATTGATACCCGTCTGCTCCTCGACTTTCTCCGGCGTAAACTCCTGAACATACTCCTTCAATTGCTCAAAGCCTGCAGCATAGTTTGAAACGAATTCCTTATCATGTAATTCGTTGTTAATGATTTCCCTGATCATGCCTAATGCGAGGTAAATGTCTGAACCAGGATTAATTTTGACCCAAAAATCATTCTCTTTTATGGATTCGCATTTTACAGGATCGATGAAAATTATAGTTGAATTTCTCTTTCTTGCCCTGTCAAGCACGTTTTGAATACCATTAAATGCGCAATATCCTCCCATCCGATTGGTTGCTTTTGGGTTGCTTCCCCACATGATTATATAATTGGAGTTATCAAAATCCGGTTCAGGTTTTCCTCCTATAATATTTGAAAATGCTGTGACTCTGGGAACCATGCAGTATGTTGATGATCCGGTTGCATTTGCAGTTCCAATTGCTTTCATGAAAAAAGAAAAGCCGTCTCTTGCATTATAGCTTACAGGGGCCCCTGAACATCGCATGATGGAATCTGCTCCGAATTTATTCATAATGGTGGATATTTTTTCTGCAGCAAAATCATAAGCATTTTCCCATGATGATTCTTTTAATCCATGTTTTGTCCTGATTAATGGTTTTTTCAGCCTGTCGCTGGATTTGCAAAACTCTTCAATGGCTTTTATTTTTTTGCAAAGATAATTTCTATTTGCAGGATGGTCGATATCCGACTGTATGCTGACCATTTTATTGTCTTGCACTCCGATAATAATTCCACACCCACAGTGGCATAATGTACATATTGATCTTATGTATTGCATGTCCCTCTCCTGAAAACATTAAAAAAGCAATGTGTAGTAAGTTTGAAAGGTATTGGCAACATTACGTATGTGTATGCGCATATATAATTCTGCTGTTTTTTCATCTTTGTTTTTAATTGCTTCAAGAATTTTCGTGTGTTCTGTTAAAGATGCTTCATCTCTACCTGGAGCAAGTATGGTTTTTCCATTATATTTTTTCATTTGATTTTTGAGATGCATTGTCAAATCTACTGCTGTCTTATTGCTGCATGCTTTATAAATAACATCATGAAATAATCTGTTACAATTGCTGTATTCAATAAGATTTTTTTCCTCTTTCAGCTTTTTCATTTTGTCAAGAAGCTGAGACAATTCTTCAATTTGTTCGCCTTTGATGTTTCTGATTGCGTTACGGATGATGAAACTTTCCAGTTCTTCTCTCACTTCAAGGAATTCTAAAACTTCTTCAATTGAATAGGTCTTTATTTTTGCGCTTTTATTATTTTCCATTGTGACAAGGCCGTCAGCTTCCAACATGAACAATATTTTCTTTATCGTGTTTCTTGTCACGTTAAATCTGCGTGCGAGCTCAGTTTCGGTAAGAGCAAAAGCTGGGGGGTAGTCACCTCTGATAATCTCGTTTTTCAGGTCTTCATAAATTTTGTCACTTTTAGTGTTTTCTTTCATATATTCCTCAATTATTGTAGAGATATTTTGCTAAACAATTCTAATATTCATATATAATACTTTTATTCTCTTTCTTTTTGATGTCAAGGGAAAAAACAGAGGAGACTTCAAAAAAAACTTGACATATGCTATTTTCGTATTAAAATGCAAATCAAGATTGTTGAACAATTTTGAGAAACAATATCCTTTTGGTTTAGGAGAGGTGCTATGAAAAACTATATTGAAGGAGCTTATGATTTGCATGTCCATTCTGCCCCTGATGTTTTGGAACGTAGGATGGATGATATTGAAATGGCACAGCGGATTATAAAAAGCAAAATGGCTGGATACGCAATAAAATCCCATTACTTCTGTACTTCAGAAAGAGCTCAATTGATTAATAAAATGTTTCCAGAATGCGATGCCATAGGTACAATCACTTTAAATAGCTCGGTAGGAGGCATGAATCCTTCTGCGCTAGAAATGGCATGCAGATCCGGAATAAAGCTTGTATGGTTTCCTACTTGCGACAGTGAAAATGAAAGAACATATGTTTTTAGCGATAAATGCAAAATTCTGCCATACTGGGCAAAAATAGTTATGCAATTGCGCGAAGATGGGATTATCAATCCTTCAATTTCCCTTTTGGAAAAAAATGGAGAATTAAAGCAGAGTGTCCTCCAGATTTTAGATATCATTGCAAAATACGATATTATTCTGGCCACTAGCCATATATCGCATCAAGAAACCTTTGCTTTGGTGGAGGCAGCTGCAAATCGCGGTGTAAAAAGGATCATAATCACACATGTGACATTTCCTAATACATATTACACTATCGAAGAGCAGAAAAAACTTGTGTCTTTTGGCGCATTCATGGAACACTGCTACACAACCTACGCAACAGGTAAGTCATGTCTTAGCAATGAAATAGAACAAATAAAAGCAATAGGTGCAGATCATATTGTACTTTCAACAGATCTTGGCCAAAAGAATGCGTTGTACCCTGATGAGGGATTGCAGAAGTATTGTGAAGATCTCAAGCTGAACGGTTTTTCTGATATTGAGATACATAAGATGGTAAACGTTAATCCGCGTTGGTTGCTGAAAAAATAGTAATTGGAGGATAGTGATGATTGCTGGAAAAAAATTGCTTGTGGTCTCTGCTCATGCAGCAGATTATGTCTGGAGAAGCGGCGGCACAATTGCCAAGTATATCCAGGGTGGAGCTGAGGTTTGTGTTGTTGTGCTGACTTTTGGTGTCCGTGGGGAGTCTAATGATTTATGGAAGCAAGCCGGCGCTACGGCGGATAAGGTTAAATCAATAAGAAAAGAAGAGACTTTGGCTGCTGCGGATATTTTGCAATTAAAGGATATTGAGTTTTGGGATTATGATGACTATCCATTGGTCATAGACCGCATGATGGAAGAACGCATGGTAAAAAAAATCAGGGATTTTGCTCCTGATTACATAATCACTCATGATAAATATGATGTGCTGAATCCTGATCATAATGCAGTTTGTGACTTTGTTTTCAGATGCAGCGTTATCTCAAATTCCAATGGGGTCTGTATCGAAGGGACCAGAACAACAAAACAGATGCAAATATTTGGTTTCGAACCGCACCAAACAGAACTGTCTCATTATGTTCCTGGGCAATTCGTCGATATAACCGATGTCTATGATAAAAAGGTTGCTGCCATGAAATGCTTTAAGGCCCAATCTCATTTGATCGAGTATTATACCCAAAGAGCTTTTATGAGAGGGAATCATGCAAGACGGCTTTCCGGCTGCCAGAATTATAAATATGCAGAAAGTTTTTCACGTGTATTTCCTGTAGTTGCATCTGAATTACTTTGAACGAGAGGAGCATTATGGAAAAGAAAAGACATATTCCTTTTGAAGCTATCATGTCCTTTGTGATGATGATTATTTCTGGAGCCATCATTACTGATGGCATGTTCATCCATAAGCTTTCTTGGGATGCGATTCAATATCCATTGGTCTGTTGTCTTGTGGTTTTTGCCATGGCGATGATTGAAATAGTGAAATCATTGGCAGGACAAAAGAAAAAGGAGAAAACAGAAAGCATTTATCACAATAGAAAGAACTTTTTCCTTGTTGCTGGGATGTTGATTGCATATGTAATTCTTATGTGGCTGTTTGGGTTCATGTTTTCTTCAATAGCGCTGACTATTTGTTTTACTGTGCTTTTTAAAATACAGAAACCTGTTTTGATAAATATTGGTGCTGGAATAGCAATAATCGCCATATATTTTGTTTTCAATAAAATTCTTTACATTTTTCTGCCCAAGGGGATGCTTTTCAATCTTTTTTTCTAGGAGGTGAGTTATGGCCGAAATATTAGGTGGGTTATTATCTTCAATAACTCCGATTAATCTTTTGTACATGTTTATTGGAACTTTTGCCGGAATCATCATTGGTGCACTTCCTGGACTGGGACCGACTACAGGTATTGCCTTATTGATTCCCTTGACATATGGGATGGATGCTATACATGCGCTTTTATTGGCCGCTGGAATATATCAAGGTGCGATGTATGGTGGTTCCATAACTTCAGTTTTGTTGGGAATTCCAGGCACGCCTACCAATACTGCGACATGCTTCGATGGCTTTCCGATGTCAAAAAAGGGGCATAGCCGAGAGGCTTTGGGGGCTTCTTTAACAGCTTCTGCAATAGGCGGATTCTTTTCTTGTATTGCACTGATGTTCTTAACGCCCCTCATGTCAAAAATTATTTTATATTTCGGAGCTCCAGAACAATTTATGATGGCTATGGTTGGTCTAGGAATAATAGCCGCTTCTTCCCATGAATCACTTTCCAAAGGTTTGTTGATCGGCTTTTTCGGATTATTGCTGGCAACAATAGGCGGAGATGCATTAACCGGGTATGACCGTTTTACGTTTGGTATTTCTTATCTGGATGATGGAATAGATTTTATGACAATCGCTGTAGGTATTTTCGGATTGTCCCAAGCGATTATTTTAGCAGAAGAAGCAAAATCTATTTTTGGTGATACCAGACTGAGCGGCAAAATGTCTGATGGTGTCCTGGCTTGTTTCAAGTATTGGAAAATAACTTTACGTTCCTCTTTACTGGGAGTTTTGCTAGGGGTTACCCCCGGAGCGGGTGGTAGCGCCGCAAGCATGCTGGCATATACGACGACGCAGACAACAGAACCTGATAAGGAGACATTTGGAACCGGTAATATAAAAGGTGTTATTGCTCCTGAAGCTGCCAATAATGGAACAATCGGCAGTGCAATTATACCTACATTGGCATTTGGTATACCTGGCAGCCCGACAGCTGCTGTCTTAATGGGGTTGCTGATGATTCATAACATCGTGCCTGGCCCAAGATTGTTTTTGGATTCCGGCTCTGTTCTCTATACTTTCTTCTGGGGGCTTGTATGGACTTGTATTGCAATAGTGATAATTGGGTTGCCTCTTTTACGTTTCTTTGCAAAAGTAACAGTGGTGCCTTATCAGATATTGGTTCCATCCATAGTAATTCTATGTTCGTTAGGTGCCTACAGCATAAGAGGATATTTGTTTGATGTCATCTTAACAGTCTTCTTTGGCGTACTTGGATATTATATGAAGAAGGCTCGGTATCCTATGGTGTGTTTTGTCCTTGGGCTGATTTTAGGGCCTACGGCCGAAACGAATCTTGGAAGATCGTTAATTATATATGGTAATTTTTCTTTTATATGGAATAGGCCTATTACTGCAGCTCTTGCAATTCTCCTGGTCTTTGTCATTGCCTATCCATATATAAAGAGAATGATCACAAAGTGCAAAAAAACGAAAACAGAAAATAATGCAGAAAAAGGAGGACTGAAATGAAAAAAATTTTTGCTGTTTTATTTGTTTTGTTTGTAAGCGTTATTAGTTTGTTTGCTAATGGAGCTAACGAGGATTTATCCAAATGGCCAAACCAGCCAATCCATATTATCGGCCAATCTGAAGCAGGTTCGGGACCTGATATATTCGTTAGAGAATTGCAGCCGTTGCTCCAAAAGGAATTAGGTACTTCTATTGTTGTGGAGAACAAGGCCGGATCTGGCGGAAAGCTGGCGTGCGATTATGTATGGAAGGCCGATCCGGATGGGTATACATTGTTGGCGCATTCCTCGCCTTTGACGACAGTGACCCAAATATCAAAAGAATGTGATTACAGCATAAAGGATATGAAGCATATCGTATCTTTTGATATTACTCCTTATGCGGTATTGGTGAAAGCCGATTCACCTTTGAATGATATTGATGATTTGATTGAATACTGCAAAACCAATAAAGCTTCAAATTCTAATTCTGGCATAGGTGGAGCAATGTATTTGCAAAGCAGGATTATGGCTAATGCCTTGGGAATCGATTATAACGAGGTTCCTTATAATGGCACCAGTCCATGCACTCTTGCGGTCATGAATGGAGATGTGACTTTTTCTGTAGCTGCTTATGATTCAGCGGTTAACAATGATGAGGTCAAAGTTTTGTGTGTGCTGGCAGATGAAAGAATTGGATTCCTTCCTGATGTTCCTACCATTGTAGAAGAAGGATATTCCTTCCCGTTTATGGCTATGCGAAGAGGCATTGTCGCACCTAAAGATACTCCCGATGAGATCGTACTGAAACTGATAGATGGTTTTAAAAAAGCATTATCTGATCCTGGTTTCCTTGAGTTTGCTGAATCGTCTGGCGTAAGCATAGACCTGCTATTTGGCGATGATTACAAAAAAGCCGACGAAGAATATTATGATACGGCGATGCAGTTTATCGAATTCTTATGAGCTGGGATATAGAAATGGAAGATCATTCAAACGAAAAATACGATGTGCTCCTTGATATTGCTCAGCATCGGCGTACCTGTCGTAATTTCAGTGATAAGCCTGTATCAGATGAACAAGTAAGAAAAATCCTGGAGGTTGCTCGCTGGGCGCCCTCAGGAGCGAATTCGCAGCCTTGGACTTACATAGTCATACGTGATGCACAAATCAGGGAGAAACTATTTACGGCATACTGTCAAATTGACATGGATCTCATGTGGTGGATGGAACAGATGCGTTCTCCAGAATATAGGCATGGGGGATATTCTGTTGAATGCGATGATCCAGATGAGGGGTTACGAATAAAACAGACTCGGCATTTATGGAGAGATGCGCCTGTGGTAATTGCAATTGTAGGCGATGGCCGTAAGCAGTGGGGAACTGTTTTAGGAGGGCATACTATGGGTTTGGACCAAACACACCTTACTGACAGCCTTTCAAATACTTCTTTGCTCATTCATCTGGCTGCACAGTCTTTAGGCTTAACATCCCAGTGGATGAGCATCCATACTCAAGCGCCATTTAAAGAGATTCTTGATATTCCGGAGCCTTTAATTATCCATACGCTGATTCCTATAGGCTATCCTGAAAAGCCTCTGCCGCCTGGAGGATATAGAATTCCTCTTGATGATCTGGTCCATGAGGAGAAATTTGATTTGTCCAGACATATGAGCAATAAGGATTCTTTAAAACGATTGGCAGCTTTGAGATTGAATACACGCGGTTTATATAAGCCTATGGTAAAACGATAGGAGTGAATTATGATAAATGAAAATGCACCTCTTTTGGATAAGAGCATCATTGACAGATGTAAGAGCCTCAACGTTCCGTTACTTCTTGATGGGGTAAAATCTGCAGGAATCAAAATACCTAATGATGGATGTATGGATGCTTGCATTAATCCTGTTGAACGGGGTATGAAGGTCATTGGAACTGCTCTTACCGTAGAAACGGGCGATGGAGATAATTTCCCGATTCATGTTGCCAGCTACTGTCAGCCAGGAACCGGATATGTCATGGTTATCGATGGAAAAGGCTTTTCAGAGCGTGCCTATTTTGGTGATTTGATAATGGGCGCTTGCCAAGCAGCCGGCTTTGAAGGAATGGTTGTAGATGGATACACGAGAGATAGGGATGGAAATATAGATTTGGGGTTCCCCGTATATAGCCGAGGATTCATGCCAAGAGGACCAATTAAAAAAAATATAGGAAATATCAATGTTGCAATCATGTGTGCAGGAGTTGAAGTTAATCCGGGAGATTTGGTGGTAGGCGATTCTGATGGAGTTTGCGTTATTCCAAGAAAACATATTGAAATTGTTTTGGATAAAGCAGAAGAAAAACTCAAGTACGAGAAAAAGAGAGAGGGTACTATTCTTGATTATCGTAAGGCCAAAGACTTAGGAATGCCTTTGCCGCAGCTTGCTCCTGATTGGGTATTGGATATGCTTGGAAGAAAGTAAAAAACATTACTTTCAAAATTAATTGAGGACGAGACAAATGCTTTCTGCTGTTGTACTTTCGGGCGGAAAAAGTTTAAGAATGGGAACAGATAAAGCTTCCCTTTGCATCGCTGGTATGACTATGCTTGATTTTCAGGTAATGAAATTGAGGCATATGCATATCAGCGATATCATGGTCAGCGGTCATGCTGTTTCAGATAATGAAATAAAAATGGTAAATGATGTGTACCATGGAAAAGGGCCTTTAAGTGGAATATATTCTGCTTTGTTAAATGCTGTTTATGATGATTGTCTTGTTGTCAGCGTTGATACACCTTTGATTCCGACAGGACTTCTGTCGGAGCTTGTTTCTTTGCATGCAAGAAGCAGGCCGTTAGTTACTTTGGCTTTGCATGGAAATAGGATTGAGCCGCTGATAGGGGTTTATAATAAAGCAACACTCCATGCAATAAAGGGAATATTATTATCCGATAATTACTCGGTAAAAAACTTGTTTTCCAAAGTTGATTACATTACATATAGATATGATGGTGATGATATTTTGTTTTCTAACTGCAATACCATGTCTGATTTTGAAAAAATAAAAGAATATATTGATGAAAATGGAACTATCATGCTTTTTAATTAATAGGCGGTATTGCCGATTCTATTCTCATTTTTTATATAAAGCAGTATCCTTTTACTTGTAGATTGTTGGGGACGGGACCAAAACACCAACCGGGGACGACACGATAAACCAAAAGCAAGCCGAGACCTATAACCAGAAATCGCAGAGAAGCTAAATAAGG
>CASDPA010000004.1 GCA_949282255.1 uncultured Spirochaetales bacterium | reverse complement strand
GAAAAATCCCCATTTCACACACGGAAACGAGGATTTCTAAGTGATGTACATTTTCTTGATCCTAAACTTTTCTTGCGTTAAACGCTAAAGACGGGTTTGGCAGTAGATGGGAAAGTTTTGGCTATTGCTTTTTTTATTTCTTTCAGGCATACTTCTACAGTCTGGTATCAATAGCGGAGTGGAAATACACGTTCCCATCCCGAACACGTAAGTAAAACGCTCCCGCGCCGATGGTACTGCAGCTTGTCTGTGGGAGAGTAGGTCGTTGCCAGATTTTTTTTTCGCGGAGTGTTTTTATGAAAGAAATAACGATGTTTCATTTTGAAGGTTGTCCGTATTGTAAAAAGGCTGAGAAATATATTGCTGACCTGTTTAGGGAAAATCCGGAATTCTCCGCACTGACAATAAATAGGATAGACGAGAGGAAGAATCCTGAGATTGCCGATCAGTTTGATTACTATTACGTGCCTACGTTTTATTATGGAAATGAGAAGCTTCATGAAGGGGATATTTCAAAGAAGGAGCTTCAGCAGATATTTTCTTCCGTATTGAATAGATAAGAAGCTGTGGATTTCTTTTCTTTAAACGTCTTATCTGATATATTTTTACACAGAGGTTAGTGATGCAGATCAGACTGGAGAATCTCAAAAGGAATTATGGCGGCTTGCATGCAGTCGACGGTGTGAGCCTTACGATACCATCGAATACGGTTTTTGGAATAATTGGAAAAAGCGGTGCCGGTAAATCCACTTTGGTCCGTCTCATATCCATGCTTGAAAAGCCCGACGAGGGCGAGGTCTATTACGACGATAAGAGGGTTGACAACCTGGATAAGAAATCCCTTATACAGGAAAGAAGGAAAATCGGCATGATTTTCCAGACCTTCAACCTGTTTTCTTCCCGTAATGCACAGGGGAATATAGCATACCCGATGGAAATATGCGGAATGGATAAGGGGCACATAAAAAAAAGATGCGCCGAGCTTCTTGAATTGGTCGGGCTCGAAGGGCGCGGGGATGCTCCCATATCGACGCTTTCAGGCGGACAGAAGCAGAGGGTGGCCATAGCCAGGGCCCTCGCCACCAATCCTGATATACTTTTTTGTGATGAGGCTACAAGCGCACTTGATCCACAGACCACGAGATCTATTCTCCAGCTGATAAAAGATATTCAGAAAAAGATGAATCTCACCGTGGTCATGATAACCCATCAGATGGAGGTGGTGAGGGATGCTTGCGATTATGTTGCCGTCCTTGATGCCGGAAAGGTTGTGGAACAGGCATCTGTGCAGCAGATTTTTGCTAATCCCAAATCTCCTGTGACAAAGGATTTTCTTTCCTCACTTACCAATGTCAGGGAATCTGTCGTTCGTTGGTCCCAGGATGGAGGGCATTATACTCTTCGTTTCCGCGGAAGTAAGACTGATGCGCCTATATTGTCCACTGTTTCTGCTGAAACCGGTGCGGTTTTCAATATAAGAGCAGCAGGAGTCCAGAATGTATCCGGAGAGGAGATGGGTGTGATGGTTTGTGATATCGGTCCTGATACTGAGACTGCAAAGAAAGCCATATCCAACCTGATTGAAAAGGGAATAATCGTGGAGGAGGATAGCAATGAATAAGATACTGCCGATAGTTATGGCTTCCACCTGGGAAACATTGATAATGGTGGTGTTTTCAACAATATTCTCCTGCATAATAGGGCTTCCCCTTGGAGTACTGCTTCATGCAAGCGGTGCGGAAGAGCATGGAGGAATACATCCTATGCCGATTTTGAACAGTATTCTTTCCAGAATCGTCAATGTATTCAGAAGCTTTCCGTTCATAATATTGATAATCATACTTATGCCCCTTTCCAGATTGATCATAGGAACCTCCATTGGAACGGCTGCGACGATAGTACCGCTTTCCATAGCGGCAGCTCCTTTTGTGGCACGTATTGTCGAATCTGCTCTTAAAGAGATAGATCCTGGTGTTGTGCAAGCTGCGCGCGCAATGGGATCTACTAATTGGCAGATAATCAGGAAAGTCCTTATTCCCGAGGCCATGCCGAGTTTGGTATCTGGAGTGACTCTAACCATAATAAACCTGATCGGTTATTCTGCAATGGCCGGTGCGCTTGGAGGAGGCGGGCTGGGAGATTTGGCGATCCGCTATGGCTATCAGCGTTTCATGCCTTCCTACATGGTTGTCGCTGTTATCATAATCCTTGTGATGGTCGAGATAATACAGGTGGTGGGGAACAGGCTTTCGAACCATCTCATTTCAAGACGGTAGGACCCGATGGGGGAAAAAGGGAGGGGCATCAAAAGGGTTTCATTGATTCTGTTTTATCTTCTGGTGACGGTTGTTTTACTGTCTCCGGTGGTTTATGGAACCCTTCATGGCTATAGTGTCCCGTCTTCGGACGGGGCGCAGGAGTTTGATGTCCTTTTTTCCATTTTTTCCGACGATGTGTTGATAGCTGAAAGCAGGCTGCCGTATGTGTTTTATCCTAAAGGATATTCATCGTTAAGTCTCTTTGCCACGCTGCCTGAAGACATACAGAACAGGTATTATCTCCTTTTTTACACGAAGCAGACTGGGCTCAGGGTGTATGTGGAAGGAAAAGAGAGGTATAGCTGGTACGAGGGCGACGATTTCGACGGTTATCCTGAAAAGAGAATACCGCATGTCGTACCACTTTATCCCGAGGATTCCGGAAGAAGCCTTGAGGTTGTTTATCCTTTCACATCGTTTTTCACTCCAGGAATCGAAATAGGAAAGATCATGACCGGTTCTGCGTCATCGCTTTTCCATTACACGTTCGACCACTATAAAATATCTATAATCCTCATACCGTTTTTCCTGATGCTTGGGGTATTCATGCTCATTATGGCGTTTTTTTCCAGAGGAAACACGTATGCAGGAACGATTTTTTCATTCGGTATCCTTGTGCTGCTTGTTTCAATGGGACTTTTTTCAAACAGCATACTGTTTGTTCTGGTCAGCAACAAGCCCGGTTTGATGAGCCTTATATGCTACAGCTGCTTTCTGTTGGAGCCGCTGGTCGTATTCATGGTCCTTCATAACATATCCCGGTCGGGAAGTGTATTCCGCCTTTATGGTGGCTTTCATCTGGCTGCAGTGGCGTTCTGCACTTATTATGTTGTTATCGGCTTTTTGAAGCTTATTGGAATCTTCAGCTATGGCCTGTTTGAAGGTTTCGTTGTATTCCTTGTGCCGATGTATGAGCTATGCCTTGTGTATGTGGCCTCCAGACACCGTCTGTTGGGCGATGGACGGCTTCGTTATTCTTATTATATTGCCATAATGCTGCTGGCAGTCAAAAACATCATCGGTCTTCTGTCCTTGGGATCCGTTACGTACGATGTTTATGCGGACCTCCTTGTGGAGGTGTGTTCAATGATATCCATGGTGCTTTTCATACTGGAAGGGGTCCTTACGTATTTCGGCGGGCATGACATGATAGTAAACGTGTCCGGATATATCAAGAGAAGCCATTACGACAGGCTTTCAGGGCTTATGAACAGGAGAGGGTTCCACCACTGGAGGGATAATGTTCTTAAAGAGGAAGATCTGCCGTATTATACCGTGGTATTCGATATAAACGGCATGAAGGAAATCAATGATAACTACGGGCATCTGGTCGGTGACGGTGCGATCAGACTGCTTGGAGGTGTGATAGAATCCCTGACTACGGGCGAGGACGCGGCCTTCCGCATGGGAGGGGACGAATTCGCTGTATTTCTTAAGGGAGGGAACAAGGCCAGGGTGATATCGTTTATAGCTATGGTTGGCGATATGTTGGTGGAATCCGGGCTAAGCGTCAGCAGCGCCTATTTGCCGTTGTCTGACGTGTCTGCGACCGGAGCTGTGCTTGCTGGATGCGACCGGATGCTTTATCTGAACAAGAGAATGGGCGGAGGAGGATGCGATGGATAAGAAAAAGCTTTTCCTGTTTTTCCTTCCTGTGTCCATGTTTGTTTTGGTGTTTTCAGCACTGGTCTTCTTTTCTGATACCCATCCGCTTCCTTTGTACCCACGTAGGATTGCGGTTTATGACGGTCAGGCGGATTTCTATTCCAATGGAAGGTTTGTAGGCACGGGAAGCCTGCCGTATTCTTTTGAGAAGGTTTCAGGTGTGGAAGTGACGGAAACCCGCTTTGATATACCTGGATGGATAGATGACGGGGATGTGATGAGCTTTATGACCGGTCTGGCGTCGGTGCAGGTGCTGTTTGATGGGAATGTTGTTTACGAATATCTTTGGGATTTTCCAGAGGACGGCATGAACGATGCAGGATTCCTCTTTTCACATTACATAGAGCTTCCTCCGGGGGCTGCGGGGCATGAGGTGTCGATAATACAGCGCAATATGCCTACAAGCTATACAAACGGGCAGAGGGATGTGTTTTTTGGCAATAAGATCCAAGCGGAGCTTACCGTTTTTTCAGATGGCTCGTATACTATCGTATTTTCATTATCGATGCTTTTCGTGTCCATAATCGGTTTCTGTTTGATTCCGGTATCAAAGGATCATGACACGAGAAAGGCGCTGACGGCCCTCTCTCAGCTTGCCTTATGCATGTTCCTCTGGCTTTTTTCGCAGACCAGCGCCCGCCAGCTTATAATCGCCAATCCGTTTCTCGCCAGTTCTGTAGGTTATTGGTGCATATATTTCTTCCCGTTCCTCATATATAAGTATTTCATAAGAAACTATGAGCTTGGCTACCATAGGACCTTGAGGCTATTCTCATTTTCGAGCCGGTCTTTCTTGATCGTTTATCTCGTGATAGGTGTTTTAAGCCTTTTCGGGGTTGTCAATATGGCTCAGACCGTCCAAGCGGCGACAGTGGTGGTGCTGGTGTACAGCTTCCTTCTGCTTTTTTTCTCCATATATCTTTTCGTGGTAGGTAAGGAGGATGTGCTTGTATTCATATTAACCATGGTGTCGTTCATAATATCATTTGTCATAGAGGAGATAGCTCTTGTATTTGATGATAAGCAGATAAGCTCTCTTTTTATGCATTCCTTCATTCTTCTGGCTGCAATTTTGATCATATATAGGACGATGTACGTATTCTTTTTCAGTAATGAAGGGCACGACCAGAGGAAAAAGGAGGCATATACTGCGTATTTGGATCCGCTTACCGGAGTGAAGAATAGGGAGAGCTATGAGAATTTCCTTTCCAATACCGATGCGTATCTGTTAGGCAAGAAGAATATGTGTGTTGTCATAGCCGATTTAAACCGTCTTAAGAAGATAAACGACACATTCGGACATGATAGGGGTGATCATGTGCTCCGTTCCGTTGCAAAGGCTTTAAGGGAAGTTTTCAGCTCAAAGGATACCAGCATATACCGCATAGGAGGGGATGAGTTTGTTGTGGTTTTCCCCATTGGGGATGGATGGGATGTTGATGCGATGCTGGATGAGCTGAAAAGGCGTGCCGATGAGGAAGCAGGGGAGGAAGATGTGATTTCTGCGGGCAAGTGCTTATTCAACAGGCGTAAGATCCCAATTGTCGATGCGGTCGCTGCCGCCGATTTGGATATGTATGTAAATAAGGCTGAATCTCATGCCAAGATGGATTGAATTCCATGCTATTTTGCATATTCAGCAAAAAAAACTAAAAAAATAATTCTTTTTGACATTGTGAAATAATAATATTTTTAAAAAAATGCTCAAATTCATATGAAAATTTATTGCATATATTTTCCGTTTTTTGTATATTGGCATCAAGGTTTTAAAGGAGAAAAGAGATGAAAGCTTATTTTATCATTTCCATGTCCATGTTCTCCATGATGATGCCCGGCAGGGCATGATATTCTTATAACCTTTTAATTCCGTAAATTTCTATAATTGTTTTCCTCCCGATAGGGAGAGTCGTCTTAAGAAGTATTTGATTTTCAATATAAAAATGGAGAGAGAAAAAATGAAAAGGTATTTTTTGGTTATTGCGGTTCTTCTATGTTGCGTTGCAGCGGTATTCGCATCCGGTGCAAAGGAAAGTTCTGACAATGTTTTGAAAGTTGGAGCCACTCCCGATCCCCACGCAGCCATGCTTGGTGAGGTTGTGGATATTCTTGCAGAGCAGGGCTATGAGCTTCAGATCATTGAATTCACAGATTATGTGACTCCGAACGAAGCTCTTGCTTCGGGCGAGCTTGATGCGAATTTCTTCCAGCATCTTCCATATCTTGATCAGCAGAATGCCGATAAGGGATTCGACCTTGTCTCTGCCGGTGGTATCCATGTCGAGCCTCTCGCTGTATATTCAGAGGATTACAAGTCTCTTGATGCCATTCCTGATGGTGCGACATTTGCAATTCCAAATGATCCGACGAACGAGGGTAGGGCGCTTCTCCTTCTTGAAGCGGCAGGTCTGATCACCCTTTCCGAGGATGCTGGACTGGAAGCTGTTCCTGCTGATATCGCAAACAACCCTCATGGATATAAATTCAGGGAAATCGAGGCTGCATCTCTTCCCAGAGTCCTTACTGATGTGGATGCCGCTGTAATCAACGGAAACTATGCTATTCCTGCTGGTCTTATCGCAACAAGGGACGGCCTTTATGTCGAAGGCGCGGAATCCCCGTATGTGAATGTTATTGCAGTACGCAATGGCGATCAGGACAAGCCTGCTGTCAAGGCTTTGGTTGAAGCACTCAAGGGCGACAAGGTCAAGGCTTATGTTGCAGAGCGCTATCCAAACGGTGAAGTGGTCCTCGTAGACTGAGATCTTCTGATTGCCGATCAGCCGCCTTTTATAGGGCGGCTTTTTCTTTTTTATGCTATAATGATCAATATGATTGTACTTGAAAACGAAAAATACTTGATTGAAGTCGATGAAATGGGAGCTGAGCTTTCCCGGATCTACTCGAAAGAGAAGAATCTCGAGTATATGTGGCTCGGAGATGAGAAATACTGGCTTAAACATTCTCCTGTGCTGTTTCCGTTCATAGGTAGGATGATGGATCAGAAATATCTTTATAAGGGGAAAAGCTATGGTATGTCCCGCCACGGCTTTGCTCCTATAAGCGTATTTTCAATCCAAAAGCTATCAGACAGATTGGTCTGTACTTTAAATGCTGTAAATCGGGATGATTTTCCATTCGATTGCACTCTCGAGGTCTCATATATTCTTCGTTGCGATGGTTTGGATATGGTCGCCAAGGTCATAAACAGATCGAAGGATGAGATGATTTATACTTATGGAGGCCATCCTGGATTTAACGTACCCCTTGAAAAGGGTCTTGCCTTCGAGGACTATCACCTCTATTTCCCTGAAGCGGGTAAAAAGCTTTACAGGAAGCTGTTCGGCCCTAATTTCCTTGATTCGGAGACAAAAGTGGAGTTCTTTCTCAAAGACGGTAGATTAGATCTTTCCCATGATCTTTTTGACAATGATGCCGTGGTTTTGGAAAACTCAGGATCGATTGTCGAGATAAGGAGTGACAAGGGAGAGCGCGCAGTCAGCGTATGCTACAAGGGGTTCCCGTATTGCGGATTCTGGCATGCGATGAAAAAGGATGCTCCGTATGTTTGTGTGGAACCGTGGATGAGTATGCCCGGGCCGGAAGGTCGGACCTTGGTCTTGGAGGATAAAAAGGATTTCATCCATCTTGAAGCAGGTGGAACAAATGTTCATGTACTGGAGATCCGTTTGAAATGAGTATGGAGGATATCGTTGTTCTTCTCAGCGCCCTTTCCGGGGTGTTGTCTTTTGTATTGCTTTTTCTCCTTACAATCCTTCTTAAGAAGACCGGCAAAAAGGGGGATTCCTCATCTTCTGATAACATCAAATCGTTCATATTGGATGAGAATGAGCGTCTTAAAGGATATATGGAGACGCATTTTTCTGTGCAGAACAAAAACAGTCTCGATTTTTCACGTATGGCCTCTGAGCATTTGGATAAGATGCGTGTTGCTTCCACGGAATCTTCAGTGCGCATGATGCAGGAACAGAAGGAGACTGCGAGAGTAATCGATTCCTCTTTAGCCAAGCTGCAGAAAGAGCTCCAGCTTGAGATGGAGAAGGAGAGGCAGGAAGGGATCAACAACAGGAAGAGCCTTGAGGATGCAATTTCAAATCTCACCAAAAGCGTCAGGGAAGAGCTTGAGAGAATCAGGGGAGACAATGAAAAGAAGCTTGATCAGATCAAGAGCACAGTTGATGAGAAACTCCAGGATACGCTTGAAAAGAGGATCTCTGCTTCGTTTGAGTTGGTTACCAATAATCTTAATCAGCTTAGGCAGGCTCTTGGAGAGATAAACAAGCTCAGCAAGGATGTCGGAGATCTGAACAAGCTCTTTGGTAATGTGAAATCAAGGGGAGTCTGGGGGGAGGTCCAGGTCGAAGCGATTTTATCGGATATGCTTTCCCCTGAGCAGTATGAGAAGAATTTCAAGCCGAGAAAGAGCAGCCAGGAAGTCGTGGAATTTGCAATAAAGCTTCCGGGAAAAGAAGAAGGTTCCGTTTATATACCGATAGATTCCAAATTTCCCAAAGAGGATTACGAGAGGTATGTCGATGCTCTGAACCAAGGTGATATGGAACTTGTCCAGGTTTGTCTCAAGGCTCTTGGAGAGCGTGTCAGAAAGGAGGCATCGGATATACGGGACAAGTATATATATCCCCCGCGCACAACGGATTTCGCAATTCTTTTCGTTCCCACTGAAAGCCTTTATGCGGAGCTTCTCCGGATGCCGGGATATGCCGAGGACATACAGCAGAAATACAAGGTCATCATCAGCGGTCCAACGACTTTCTCCGCTTTGGTAACCAGCCTTCAGATGGGCTTCCGAACCTTGCAGATAGAGAAGAAAACCCAGAAGGTATGGGATATATTTGCACAGATAAAATTGCAGATGTCCCGTTTCGCAAGGGATTTGGAACAGACACAAAAAGCCATAGGAAGTGCGGAAAAGCGTATTGATGATGTGATCAAACGTAATCTTATGATTTCAAGCAAGCTTGAGCGGATAGAACTTCCAGAGGAAAGCGTAAAGAAGGCGGAATTGGAGAGCCCTGAAGCTGGAAATGAGCTGAAGGTGGAAGACGATATAAATTAATATTGTATAAAAATACGAGAAATATTGACATTAAGTGCATAAATATGTAGTATTTTCCTGATAAGGAGCATTTTTATGAATTTGAAAGGTAGAAGTTTTCTTACTCTTCTTGATTATTCCAAAGAGGAGATTCTTTATTTGCTGGATTTGGCTGCAGAGCTCAAGGCCAAGAAGAAGGGCCTGCCCCATTCCATAAAGGTTGATGGTCAGCTGCTTTGTGGCAAGAATATCGTACTGATTTTCGATAAGACCAGCACCAGGACCAGATGCTCCTTTGAAACGGCGGCTTATGATGAAGGGGCACATGTCACTTATCTCAGCAATTCCCAGATGGGAAAGAAGGAATCTTTGGAGGATACTGCCAAGGTGCTTGGCAGGCTTTATGATGGAATAGAGTACAGGGGCTTCAAGCAGCAGGTTGTGGAGGATCTGTACAGGTATTCCCAGGTGCCTGTATGGAACGGCCTGACCGATATAGATCATCCGACCCAGTTTTTAGCCGATATGCTGACAGCTATGGAACATACCGGCAAGAAGCCATCTGAGATAAAGATCGCCTATGTCGGGGATGGAAGGAACAATGTTGCCAATGCCCTTATGATAGGCTGTTCGAAGCTGGGCGCGGATTTTTCCGTTGCAACCCCGCCTTCGCTTTTCCCTGATCCGGCTCTTCTTGAAAAATGCAAAACTGTCGCTGCAGACTCCGGATCAGAAATAGTCGTTACAGAGGATCCTCTCATAGCGGTTGCAGGAGCGGACGTGGTTTATACCGACATATGGTGTTCGATGGGTGAGGAGGATAAGATGGCGGAACGCATTGCACTTCTCAAACCATATCAGGTCACAATGGACCTTTTGAAAGCAAGCGGAAACCCTGACGTTCTTTTTGAGCATTGCCTCCCATCTTTCCATGATCTGAATACCGTGATCGGAAAAGAGGTTTACGAGAAATTTGGGCTTAATGAGATGGAAGTCACGGATGAGGTGTTCAGAAGCAAAGCTTCGGTGGTTTTTGATGAGGCTGAGAACAGGATGCATACGATCAAGGCAGTGATGGTTGCAACCCTTTCTGATACGCTTTCTTATTGATTGGGAGCTGGCAGCATGAGGCTGCAAGAATTTTGGTTCAGACTGTTGGGATGGCCTTGCTGCAAAATCCCGATGGTCTGATTTTTTTAATTTTGCCTTATTCATTGGGGTAAAAAAATCCCCAATGCTGTTTCCAGCCTTGGGGAAGATTTCAATATTTGGAGGTTGTTCAGATTTCCATCCTGTACATGCCATGAAGGTTACAGTGCCAATAGATTTCCCCTTTCTTGTCTTCTGGGATTTCAAAAACCACTTCTTCATCGGCATGATAGGTCTTCATTACCACTTCATCCTTGTTTACATAGGCTATGAATGTGAAATAGTGCTCTTTTGTCTGAGGATGGTGCATTTTGAAAACACGCTTTCCACCTTCTACGCTTACATCCAATTTATGCTTGTCATTCGGGTCCTGTGAAACCTCAAGTGCCTGCCACTGCTGGCCGCAACAGTTCACGCTTGCCTTGTTCATTGATTCAAATACATTTCCGCATTCGCTGCAGAAGTAAAAATTTGCCATTTATTTTAGTCTCCTTATGTCTATAAAATAAGATGTAAATTAAAAATAGTCAATATAATAATTAATACCAATTAGTAATAATTATTAATTTATTTTTTATTTTTAACAACTCTCTTTATTTTTGTCAGAAAAGAATGTATTATTTTGACATGCCGAAGAAGATTGATCACGAAGAAAGGAAAGAAATCATTTTGAAGACCGCATTGGCCGTGTTTGCCGAAGTGGGGTACAAGGAGGCTAATCTTTCCCTTATTGCCGAACGTTGCGGAATAAGCAGACCCACAATATACCAGTATTTCAAGGACAAGGACGAGATATATTATTACGCGGTCAAACTTGTGACAGGCAGGCTGTTTTATGAGCTCAGTTCCATTGCATTTGCTGAAGACGACAGCGATGAGATAGAAAGGATAATAAAAATATGCACCCTGATCATGGATCATGCCATAGCTTCTGAAGCGGAGCTTACAAGACTCATGGAGGTGATGCTTCATCAAAAGGAATTCAATAAGGATTTCTCCCAAATCATATATAAACGGACAGCAAAGCTATCCATCCTTTTCAAGCGTCTTTTGGCCCGTGGGATGAAAAACGGTAGGATTAAGAATGAATTCGATCAGGACATGGTGACAAAGCATATCTTCACCCTGATGGAATCTTTCTGTTTCCAGATTGCTTTCTTCAAGAATTTCAACCGTGCTGAGTCTTTGGATTTCCTTACCACATACCTTGTTTTTCTAAGAGCCTAGGATGGTTGCCGATTCAAGGTTTTTTGCTTAAATTCATTTGTGTGTGTTGATGCTTCCATTTTTTTGGAGGTGATAAAATGAATTTTGATAAATATACTTTAAAAATGCAGGAGGCTGTGAATTCTGCCGTATCGCTGGCTGAGGAAAAGCAGTCAAGCGAGATTACCTGCGCTCATGTGCTCATACCGCTGTTGGAAGATCAGGATGGTATCATAAGGCCACTTTTGGAGAAGATAGGCGTTTCTCCGGATTCTTTACTTTCCGAATTGTCTTCCTTCATCGACAACATGCCTAAAAGCTATGGCGGACAAGTCAACAGGAATGTTTCCCGTGATTTGCAACGGGTATTGCTTTCGGCTGAGAAGATAAGCACCGAGTTCAAGGATGAATATATTTCTACAGAGCATTTCCTGCTTGCTGTTCTCAAGGAGGATTCCCAGATCGGTCCGATTCTCAAGAACCATGGAATCGGGGAAAAGGAAATACTTGAAGCTCTTAAGAGCATAAGAGGGGATAGGAGGGTTACCTCCAACGATCCTGAAAGTGGATATAAGAGCCTTGAGAAATATTGCCGCGACATGACAAGGCTTGCCCGTGAGGATAAGCTCGATCCTGTAATCGGCAGGGATGAGGAGATAAGGCGTGTAATGCAGGTTCTCTGCAGAAGGACCAAGAATAATCCTGTTCTCATCGGAGAACCGGGAGTTGGAAAAACTGCGATTGTCGAAGGGCTTGCATTGAGGATTGCCAAGGGCGATGTACCCGATACATTGAGGGATAAGAGGCTTTTGTCCCTCGACCTTGGTGCTCTTGTGGCCGGAGCCAAATACCGGGGCGAGTTTGAGGAAAGGCTGAAGGGTGTCGTAACCGATATCGCAAAAAGCAACGGAAATATAATTCTGTTCATCGATGAGCTTCATACGATTGTCGGAGCCGGAGCTGCAGAGGGCAGTACAGATGCCTCCAACCTTATAAAGCCTGCTCTTGCCCGTGGTGAATTACACGCTATCGGCGCAACCACGCTGGATGAATACAGGAAATACATAGAGAAAGATAAGGCCCTTGAAAGAAGGTTCCAGCCGGTATATACGAAGGAACCCAGCGTAGAGGATACCATATCCATCCTTCGTGGTTTGAAAAATAAATATGAGGTGCATCATGGTGTCAGGATCAAGGACGAGGCTCTTGTGGCAGCGGCAGTTCTTTCTGATAGATACCTTACCAACAGGTTCCTGCCCGACAAGGCAATAGATCTTGTTGATGAGGCTGCATCGAAGACGAAGATGGCGCTTGAGAGCCAGCCGGAGGAGCTTGATACCCTTGAAAGGAAAATTCTTCAGCTCAATATCGAGAAACAGGCTCTTGGGCATGAGGATGACAATGCAAGCCTGGAAAGGCTGAAGAAGATCGACGAGGAGCTTGCAGGTCTTCAGGAAAAGTATGATGCGCTTCATCTGAAATATATGAATGCCAAGACTGCTATTTCCGACCTCAGGGAAAAGAAAGCTGAACTTGAGAAGCTGCATTCTCAGGAGGAGCAGGCGGAGAGGGAAGGCGATCTGGCTAAGGCTGCGATGATAAAGCATGGTGAGATACCGGAGAAGGAGAAGGAGCTCAAAGCCTCCGAGGAAAAGGTTCAAGGTCTTGGCGGAATCCTCAAGGAAGAGGTTACAGAGGATGATATTGCAAAAGTCGTATCCCTTTGGACCGGAGTTCCTGTTGCTAAGATGATGGGTAGCGAGAGGGAGAAGTATCTTGATCTCGATAAGATTCTTGCCGGCAAGGTTATCGGCCAGGATGAGGCCATAATGGCAGTGAGCAATGCAATCCGCAGGAACAAGGCCGGCATCTCAGATGAACATAGACCGCTTGGATCTTTTCTGCTCGCCGGTCCTACTGGTGTGGGAAAAACCCTCCTTGCAAAAGAGCTTGCGTCGTTCCTTTTTGATGATGAGAAGGCTTTGACCAGGATTGACATGAGCGAATATATGGAGAAGTTCTCCGTCTCCAGGCTAATCGGAGCACCTCCTGGATATGTAGGCTACGACCAGGGCGGTCAGCTTACAGAGGTTGTCAGGAGAAGGCCATATTCCGTGATCCTTTTCGATGAGATAGAAAAGGCCCATCCGGATGTGTTCAATATCCTTCTGCAGGTTCTCGATGATGGACGGCTTACAGATGGTCAGGGAAGGGTTGTGGACTTTACGAACACCATAATCATCATGACAAGCAACCTGGGTTCTGAGTATGTGCTTAGGGATGATGCGGATGCTAGGGGCCAGGTAATGGCTGCAATAAAAGGTGCTTTCAAGCCGGAGTTCATCAACCGTATAGATGAGATCATCGTATTCCATCCGCTGAAAGAGGAGCAGATCAGAACGATTGTGCGCCTGCAGCTTAAGGAGCTTGAGAACCGTCTGGAGAGAAAAGGTCTGCATCTTGAATGGACAAAAGATGTTGAGGATATGATCATGAAGGCTGGTTTCGATCCTACGTTTGGTGCACGTCCGATCAGAAGGGCGATACAGAACAACATAGAGAATCCACTTTCTCTTTCCCTTTTGAAAGGCGAATGGTCGGAGGGAAAACAGATAAAGCTTTCAATGAAGGATGGTGTCCTCTCTGTCGATTAACAATTTGTAGCGTTCAGGCGTGTCCACATCGAATACGGTTCCCAGTGTTCCGGGATAGAAGCGGCAGCCTGCATCTTTTAGAAATTCCTTGAACGGTCTCGTATCCGATACGAGGCCGTTTATTTTTTCCTTGGATACGAATACGGGATGTCCTGGTGTCCCTTCGTATATGGGACGGCAGGAAGGACAATCATTTAGCATATGGCATCCTTTCTCAAAATCATCGCTGGTTATCAGAGGAAGGTCCCCAAACAGTATGGCAACATCGTCATATACTCCCTTAAGTCCAAGAAGAGTGCTGCCCCTCTGTCCGTCTGCAAAGTGAGGGTTGTATTTGATTTTAACTTCATAGGACGAGAGCACCTTTTCAATACGTTCCCTCTCGAAGCCTGTGACGCATATCACCTCGTTGCTGTGTCTTAAGGCAATTTCCAATGGATATTCGAGGACCGTCTTTTTCCCATATGGAAGCAGCAGCTTGTTTTTCCCCATTCTCGTAGACATTCCAGCAAGCAGTAAAATTGTCGTCATATACGGTATTCTAATCTTGAAAACGATAAAATAAAAGTTTTATCTTCTTTTCATGGGTGCCACAATAATCAATGCCTTGGCTGTTATCCTGGGAGCCACGGTCGGACTTGTTTTCAAATCCAGGATCGGAGAGGATTTCAAAAAAATCGTTATGGTTTCCGCCGGCCTTGTAACGCTTGTGCTCGGTTTGGATATGGCCGTTTCTTCTTCTGAGACCCTGGTGATCCTGTTCTCCCTCATCTTTGGAGGTTTTGTCGGAACGTGGTTGAAGATAGAGGAACACGTGGAAGCTTTAGGAAACAGATTTGCAGGGGAAGGAGATTCGTCCTTTGGCACGGCATTTCTGAATTCCTCCCTGCTTTTCTGTTCAGGTGCCATGAGCATTGTTGGAAGCATAGAAGCGGGAACCGGCCAAGGGTGGAATCTGATTCTTGTAAAGAGTGTGATGGACGGTTTCATGGCGATCGTGTTTGCCGCCGCCTATGGCAAAGGTGTGTATCTTTCTTCTCTGACGATTATTGTTTACCAGGGATTTTTCACCCTGGCTGGAGCTTGGATTTCCCCGATTCTTGGTGAAGAGGGCATAGCTGTCATAAGCGCAAGCGGTGGATTCCTTTTGCTGATGCTCGCGCTAGGCCTGCTCGAGGTGAAAAAAATAAAGACCGGAAATTTTCTTCCGGCCTTGGTTTTCGCCCCTTTTATTCTTTATCTGGGCTCTTTGATAAACTTGTTATGAAAGAGGTTTTCCCTTCTTTCAAGACTTGTTTACCGCATCGTCAAGAACACTGTCGATCTTGCTCTTTTTCACCTTGCACGGAGAGACGTGCCAGATGTCGTTTGCATACTCCAGTATTGTCCTGTCCGAGCTGAATTTTGCAGAACCTGCGATATTGATGATCGCTTTTTTGTTCCAGCTCTTCTGATTGTCCCTGTAGAGCGTTTCCGCATCCGAATGCCTGTTGTGGTACATTCTGAGGTCTGCGAACAGGAAATATTTGTCACCATAATCGAATAGGGATTTTCTGAGAGGTTCGAAAATCCCAGGCTCATGGATATTGAAGTAATCGGATTCAATGAGAGCTATCATGGATGCGATCTCCTCATCCTTATCAACCCATGCCTGAGGATTGTAATCTTTGCCAAGTTCCCTGATCTGGGTCTCGGTATGTCCGAAGATGAAGATGTTGTCCATTCCGACTTCTTCCGCCATCTCCACATTGGCTCCGTCAAGAGTACCGAGGGTGAGAGCTCCGTTGCACATGAATTTCATATTGCCTGTACCGGATGCCTCCGTACCTGCTGTTGAGATCTGTTCACTGATATTGGTTGCGGGAATTATGTTTTCAGCCATTGTAACGCGGTAGTTTGGCATGAAATATACTTGAAGCATTTTGTTCACCTGGCTGTCGTTGTTGATTACGTTCGCTATGTTGTTGATGAACTTGATGATCAGCTTTGCGTTTATGTATCCAGGTGCGGCCTTGCCTCCAAAGAGGAAGGTTGTGGGAGGAAAGCTTTCAAGATAAGCCCTGTCATTCTTCATCCTGTTATAGATCATAAGAATGTTGAGCGCGTTCAGAAGCTGTCTTTTGTATTCATGGATCCTCTTGATCTGCACATCGAGAAGCATGTCCGGATTAAGTATTATTCCGCAATCCTTTTTGAGGAATTTTGCTGCATTGAGCTTGCATTCATATTTTATTTTTGCAAAATCCTCCAAGAATGCGGGATCATCGGCATAAGCTTCCAGTTTTCTTATTTCATCGAAATTCGTGATCCATCCGCTTCCGATCGTATCTGTGATCTTTTTTGCAAGGCTCGGGTTTGCATCCAACAGCCATCTTCTCTGGGTGATGCCATTTGTCTTGTTATTGAACCTTTCTGGATAGATGAGATTGAATTCAGGAAACATCGAGGTCTTCAAAAGTTCGCTGTGTAGCTCTGCAACGCCGTTGGTGCTGTGACTTCCGATGATGGAGAGGTTGGCCATGCGAACCATCTTCGGGTTGGATTCTTCAATTATGGATACTTTTGCAATCTTGTCACTCTGCATCGGGAAGAAAGATACAGCCTGGGAAATGAAGCGCTGATTGATCTCGTAGATTATCTGCATGTGACGCGGAAGAATCTTCTCAATCATCGGAAGGGCCCATTTCTCAAGAGCTTCCGGCATGAGTGTATGGTTTGTGTAACCCATCGTCTTTACTGTGATGTCCCAAGCCTCATCCCAACCGAGACCTTCCTGGTCTATAAGGAGTCTCATGAGTTCGGGAATGGCCAGAGATGGGTGTGTGTCGTTGAGCTGGATTGCGGCCTTTGACGGAAAATCCTTCCATGCTATGCCGTCCCGCTTTGTTCTTCTGATGGTGTCCTGGAGAGAGCAGGATACGAAGAAGTACTGCTGCTTGAGCCTCAGCTCCTTACCCATGTAGAGCGTGTCATTAGGGTAGAGTACCTGGGAGAGCGTCTCTGCGTTGATCTTGTTCCTCACAGCCTCGGTGTAGTCTCCGCTGTTGAAATCTTCAAAAGAAAAACCGTCAGGGCTGGTTGCAGACCAGAGACGGAGTGTGTTTATGGTCTTTCCACCATAACCGACTATCGGGGTATCGTATGCGATGCCGTTCACCTGTTCTGCCGGTTCCCACACGAATATGTCCCTTCCATTCTCCTTGAATTGCTTTACCTGGCCGCCAAAGTATACCGGATACACACGGTCCCTTCTCATGATTTCCCACGGGTTTCCGTCCTTAAGCCAGTTGTCCGGCTGCTCGGATTGCCATCCGTTTTTGATTTGCTGTTTGAAGATACCGTAGTTATAACGTATTCCATAACCGAAAGCGGGGATTTCAAGAGTTGCAAGAGAGTCGAGGAAGCAAGCGGCAAGCCTTCCGAGTCCTCCGTTTCCAAGTCCCGCATCCGGTTCTTGGTCCCTCAATTCCTCCCAGTCGTATCCGAGACTTTTGAGAGCATCCTTAACAGGCTGCTCGAGGCCGAGGTTGATAACGTTGTTTGTCATAGCTCTTCCCATCAGAAATTCCAATGAGAGATAATAAACTCTTTTGCTGTTCTTGCTTCTATGCGTTTTTCTTGACAGATCCCACTGGTGGATGATTCTGTCACGGATTGCAAGGCTTATGGCCTGGTATCTGGACTGATCGTCAGTGTGGTATACGTCGCTGTCCAAGCCGTACTTGAGCTGTTCTGCAAAGTCCTGTGCAATGTCCTTTGCCGTTTTGCCATAACGGGTCTTGATTTCGTTTGCCATATATTCTCCTTATTTAATTGTCCTTTACGTTGGAAAGGGATGAAAACAGTCAATTGTATAATAGATAATTTTTTGCAATGTATTCAACTGCAAAAACGATGTTAAACAAAATTAAATACTGTTGGAAATGAAAAATGACGGAAAATCCCAAAAGAAAAAGAATAAATGTCGTCCCTGATACTCTTAATCTATACACGTACCTGTATCCATGTCGCACAATTTTTTTCCATGAAAAGAAATTCGATTTCATAGCTATTGACAAATCAGGCTGTCTTTGTTATCGTAGCTTTTGCATGTTTTGGCCGACATGGTTTTGGCCTATGCTTCCAGGTTATGGAAAATCCATTAGCGCCCTTGTAGCTCAGTTGGTAGAGCACCACCATGGTAAGGTGGGGGTCGCCGGTTCAAATCCGGCCGAGGGCTTGAAATGCAAAACGGTTTATACCGAGGAGATAAAGACTATGGCATCTAATAAAAAGAAAGGACCTGTAGAAAAGATTGCTCTTCAGTGCACGGAGTGTAAGCAGAAGAATTACACTACTGAAAAGAACCGCCGCAATACTCCCAACAAGCTTGAATTGATGAAGTATTGCCCGTTCGAGCATAAGCACACCCTTCATAGGGAAACGAAGATTAAATAAAAGGTTGACGCAGCCTGGTTCAAGGTTCGTACAGGTCAATAGCTCCAATGGTAGAGCGGCGGTCTCCAAAACCGCATGTTGGGGGTTCGAGTCCCTCTTGGCCTGTAGGACCCTTGAACCTTGTTGTTTTATAAGGAAGTTAAGAATGAAGAAGATCGGTAAGTATTTCAAGGAGTGCTTCTTGGAAATGAAGAAGGTTTCCTGGCCCTCCAAGCAGGTTGTTTTGCAGTCCACTTGGGTTGTGATTGTTTCAACCATCATCTTCGCAATTGTTCTCGGCCTTGTGGATACACTGCTCGGCCTCGGTTTGGATCTGTTGTTCTAAGGATTGCAAATGGCTAAGGGTTGGTACGTAGTACATACATATTCAGGATACGAGCAGAAGATCGAAAGGATCATAAACAAGCTTAGGCAGATGGATCCGGAGTTTGCGGTATATTGCACAGGAGTCAACGTCCCCATGGAGACGGTCGAAACCCTTAATGATAAGGGTGAGAAAAAGATGGAGCTGCGCAAGGTCCTGCCGGGGTATATCCTCGTCGAGCTTGATCTTGAAGAGTCCACCTGGCGCCAGGTAACCAGTAAGATAATCAGGATCCAGGGTGTCACGGGATTCATTTCCGCAGATAAGAGCGGACGTTCGATGCCCAAGCCCCTTTCCCAAAGGGAGCACCGCTCTATCTTGGAGCGCACTGGAGAATTGGCTCCGGAGAAGACTTTCCGCCCGAAACAGGATTTTGTCGTTGGGGAGGAGGTTCTTGTGACATCAGGTCCTTTTGCTTCTTTCAAAGGGACTGTTGAGGAAATCGATCTTCAGAAGGGAAGACTCCGCCTTTCACTGGAGATTCTTGGAAGGTTCACACCTGTTGACGTGGATTTTTCGCAGGCGGAGAAGGTTATCCAGTAATAGGAAGCCGGATTTTTGACATTTGTCAATTTTAATGCATGATTACTCCCTTGCAATAGCAAGGTGGGAGCCTGATCGTATGACAGGCGTTAATACCAGCGCACGGCCCGAATAATTCGGTCAACTCAGACCAGGCCGCGAGCGTAAGGAGAAAGATATGGCAAAGAAGAAGGTGACTGCGATCATCAAATTGCAGTGCCCGGCACAGAAGGCCACACCGGCACCTCCCATTGGTCCGGCACTTGGTCCTCATGGTGTCAGTGCCCCACAGTTCGTTCAGCAGTTCAACGACAAAACCAAGTCGTTCGAAGCTGGACTCATCATCCCTGTTGTCATTACGGTTTACCAGGACAAGAGCTTCACTTTCGAGCTCAAGACCCCTCCTGCTGCTGTTCTTATCAAGAAGGCTCTTGGTATTCAGACGGCCAGCGGCACACCGAATAAGGTGAAGGTCGGCAAGCTCACCGATGCTCAGCTTACTGAAATCGCAACTACGAAAATGCCCGATCTCAATGCAAACGACATCGAAGCTGCAAAGAGGATTGTCGCAGGAACTGCCCGCTCGATGGGTGTAGAGGTGGAGAAGTAAGATGAAAAGAGGTAAGAAATATCAGGAAGCCATCAAGAAGATTGACAGGACTAAGGTTTATACGGTTGATGAAGCTGTCGCTCTCGTAAAGGAGCTTGCTTTTGCAAAGTTCCCAGAGACTGTTGAAGTTTCCGTCAAGCTCAACCTTAAGAAGAGTCAGTCGGTCAGGGATACCGTAGTATTGCCGAACCAGTTTTCCGCACAGAAGAAGATTCTTGTCTTCGCAAAGGGAGATAAGGCAAAGGAAGCTGAAGAGGCTGGAGCCGCATATGTCGGAGATAACGACCTCATCGAGAAGATCAGGGGTGGTTGGCTCGATTTCGATATCGCAGTTGCAACACCTGACATGATGAAGGATGTCGGTAGGCTTGGACCGATCCTTGGAAGAAGGGGATTGATGCCTAACCCGAAGACACATACGGTTACAAACGACATCAAGGAAGCTCTTGCAGAACTCAACAAAGGACGCACGGAATTCAGAAGCGATAAGACCGGTGTTGTTCATCTTGCTGTGGGCAAGGTAAACATGGATGCCGCTCAGATTGCCGAGAACACACGTGTCACCATCGATGAGATTGTCCGTAAGAGACCCAGCGACAGCAAAGGCGATTTTGTCGTTTCTGTTGCTCTCTCCTCCACAATGGGCCCCGGTGTCCACGTGGATGTCAAAGATCTTCTGGCTGTAGCCAGCAACTGAGGAGGATTTGAATGGACGATTATAAGACAAGAGTCACTCAGGCCAAAGAAGATGCCGTAAAGGCGCTCAGCGATGAGTTTGCCGGATACGATGGATATATCTTCACGAACTACAGGGGAATGACCGTTGCCCAGATCACTGAGATCCGCAAGGCTCTCAGGAAAGAAGATGCAGCATACCGCGTTGTAAAGAACCGCTATGCCAAAATCGCTCTCAAGAATCTCGACAAGGGAGGAGCTGAGGAGCAGATGATTGGACCGACCGCTGTCGCTCTTGCAAAAGGTGATACGGCAAACGTTGTGGCAAAGGTTCTCTTCCAGGCTGCAAAAGACAATGGAAAACTTGAAGTGAAGGGCGCGCTCGTCAACGGAGAATTGATGACGGCAGAGCAGATCGAGCAGCTTTCCAAGCTCCCGACCAAGCTTGAGCTTATCGCTTCCTTGATGGGAACGATGAAGGCCCCGGTCCAGAAGCTTGCTGCAACATTGCTTGCTTATGTGGAATCGAAAGGTGGTGCCTCTGAAGCACCCGCGAATGCAGAGTAATACGGTTCTAGTCTACGAGTAACCTGCTAAACCGTTGAAAAAAAATTTTTATAAGGAGTAGATAATATGGCTACAAAAGAAGAAATCTTGGAATCCATCGCCGCAATGAGCGTAATGGAAGTTTCTGAACTCATCAAGATGATGGAAGAGAAGTTTGGTGTACAGGCTGCCGCTGCTGCAGTTGCTGTTGCTCCTGGTGCTGCCGCTGGCGGCGAGGCTGCTGCTGAAGAGCCGACCGAGTTCAACGTCGTTCTTAAGAGCGTCGATGCGGCAAAGAAGATCGCATGCATCAAGGAAGTCCGCGGTGTAACCGGTCTTGGCCTCAAGGAAGCAAAGGACCTCTGCGAGAACGGTGGTGTTCTTAAGGAAAACGTAAGCAAGGAAGAAGCTGCATCCATGAAGGAGAAGCTTGAAGCTGCCGGCTGCGTTATCGAAGTTAAGGCTGTAGAGTAAGCTTTTTCTGATTTAATACCCGGGGATTTTCCCCGGGAATATGCCATCGGAAGTTCTCCGGTGGCATAACGTGTCTATTCATATTTTGTTTTCACACAGGTACTTCGGTGCTGTTATGGGTGGTCTTTCCACCTTATGGAGGTACATAAATGGGTTCTAACGGAAAACCCTTGAAGAGAGTTGACATCGGTTCGGAATTGCCGGAAGTCTGCGAGTTGCCAAATCTTATCGGTATCCAGACCGACTCCTATAAGAGATTCCTGCAGATTGAAAGAATTGAGAAAGGGCTTGCCCCGGATCCTGCATTCGGTTTGGAGCATGTTTTTCAGACTGTATTCCCCATCAAGAGTCCCAGTGAGGATATGATGGTGACGTACAACGGCTATACCGTTGATATGGAAGGTATCAAATATTCTGAAAGCGAGTGTAAGAAGAAGGGACGGACTTACGGTGTTCCCGTCAAGGCCAAGCTTGCACTTCAGATGAAGAATGGAGAAATCAGGGAAAAGGAGATTTTCTTTGGTGATTTCCCTCTGATGACCGATAGAGGCACATTTATCATAAACGGAGCGGAAAGGGTTATCGTATCCCAGATCGTACGCTCTCCTGGCATCGTGTTCAAGGAAGGAAAGAAAAACGACGCTTCCTCCCTTTATTTCGGAACACTTTATCCGTATGCCGGTACGAAGCTTGAATTCGTACTTACAAGAAAGAATGAGAAGGTCGATGCAAAGAAAGGTGAGACGACTACAGCTCAGGAAAAGAAGAGGGTGAACAACATCATCCAGGTCAGCTTCGGCAAGAAGCCATTTCTGGTGACCTTCTTCCTGCGCGTTCTTGGCCTTGATACCAGGGAACAGATCGTCAGTGCTTTCTATGCTCCCATGACTATAAATACAAACGATGATTATACCGATCGCAAGTTCTATCTTTATAAGGATGTCCTTGATAAGGAGAGTGGGGAAATCAGATTCTGCGCAGGCGATGAGATCGCTTCCATCGAGCTTCATGAGCTCAGTGTCAGCGGAATTGAGACCATCGAGGTCTGCGATGTCGGTGGAAAGGATATAGATCATCCCGAGCTTGCAGTTCTCAAGACCTTGAGACGTGAGCATATCCTCTGTCCTGCATACAGGCATGAGGAAGGGGAGGAATTCCAGAATCAGTACATCAACTGTATCGTTGAGGCCTGTAAGAATTCTCTTCCGCAGAACCTCAAGACGTTCCCCGATCCTTCGAGAATCATCAGCTATTTCCAGGATATGTTCCTTCATGCAAGAGGCTTTGATCTTTCCAAGATCGGTCGCTACAAGCTTAACAAGAAATTCTATGGCATGGACGAGGAGAAGTACCAGACCAGCACCTCTCTGCTTCCCGAGGATGTCATAGAGACCGTTAAGAATCTTGCCATTTTCTGTGAAGGTGGAATGAAGGAAGACGATATCGATGCCCTCGGCAACAGAAGGGTAAGGACTGTCGGAGAGCTTCTGCAGAACAATATCCAGGATGCTTTTGCCCGCATGGCCAAGACCGCAAGGGAAAAGATGAATGTGGCCGATGATACTGTCAAGCCGCAGGAAATCATTTCCATCAAGCCCATTGTCGGAGCAATCAAGGAATTCTTCGGTTCCTCCCAGCTCTCGCAGTTCATGGACCAGATCAACCCTCTTGCCGAGCTTACCCATAAAAGAAGGGTCAGCGCACTCGGCCCGAAGGGCGGTCTTTCCAGAAGCAGTGCAAGGGCGATTTACGAGGTCCGTGACGTACACTATACCCATTATGGAAGGATCTGTCCGATCGAAACTCCAGAAGGATCCAACATCGGTCTTATCCTTTCGCTTGCAAACTATGCCCGCATAAACGAGCTGGGATTCCTTGAAACCCCGTACCGCAAGGTTGAGAACGGTATTGTCACAAACGAAGTCAGATATCTCGATGCCAACGACGAGGAAAGATGTAAGATTGCCCAGGGAAATGCAAGAATAGATGAAAGCGGACACTTCCTTGAGCAGGAGGTATCTATCCGTGAAAACGGAGATTATTCGACAGCAAGCCCAGAGGAGATCGACTGGATGGATGTATCTCCGAAGCAGGTTGTATCTGTCGCCACCTCCTTGATTCCGTTCCTTGAGCATGATGATGCCAACCGTGCGCTCATGGGATCGAACATGCAGCGTCAGGCCGTACCCCTTGTTTTCCCGGAGGCTCCAAGGGTAGGAACAGGAATGGAGCAGAGGACTGCTTATGACTCAGGCGTGCTGATCAAGGCCAAACATTCAGGAGTCGTGAAGTATGTTTCTTCCACCAGGATCGAGGTTGCGCCGGATAATCCCGAAATCGATGGACAGCTTGATAAATATGAAGTCCATAAGTTCGAAAGGACCAACCAGGACAGCTGCTTTAATCAGAAGCCGATCGTATATGTAGGCGATCATGTTGATGCAGGAGATGTTCTTGCTGACGGACCGGCCACACAGAACGGTGAACTCGCACTTGGAAGGAATATCCTTGTTGGTTTCGTTCCTTGGAATGGCTACAACTATGAGGATGCTGTCCTCATCAGCGAACGCGTCGTAAGGGAGGATATCTATACAAGCATCCATATCAAGGAATTCAGTGTTGATATCAGGGATACAAAGCTCGGGCCGGAAAAGCTGACACGTGATATCCCGAATACCTCGGAAAAACTGATTGAGCACCTCGATGCCGATGGTATTGTCTGTATCGGAACATATGTGCGCCCGGGACATATCCTCGTTGGAAAGGTGACCCCGAAGAGCGAGGCGGACACCACTCCTGAAGTAAAGCTTCTCAACTCGATTTTCGGTGAGAAAGCCAAGGAGGTCAGGGATTCCTCATTGAAGGTTCCTCATGGAACAGAGGGTACTGTAATAGATATCCAGCACCTGCAGAAATCCGACAAGGATGAGCTGCAGCCAGGAGTCGAGCATACCATCAAGGTCCTGATTGCCACCAAGCGCAAGCTCAAGCAGGGCGATAAGATGGCAGGACGTCACGGAAACAAAGGTGTTGTATCCCGCGTGCTTCCTGTGGAGGATATGCCGTACATGGAAGATGGAACTCCGCTTGATGTCTGTCTCAACCCGCTCGGCGTTCCGTCCCGTATGAATATCGGACAGCTGATGGAAACCCAGCTTGGATGGGCTGCCGTCAAGAACGACAAGTGGTATAAGACACCTGTTTTCCAGAGCGCAAGCATGGAGCAGATAGAGCATGAGATGGAAGAGGCCGGATTGCCGAAGAATTCCAAAATCAGGCTTTACGACGGACGTACCGGTATTCCTTTTGTAAATGATGTATTCTGTGGATATATTTATTATCTCAAGCTGCATCACCTTGTCGATGATAAGATGCATGCCCGTTCCACCGGACCTTATTCGCTTGTTACCCAGCAGCCGCTTGGAGGAAAGGCGATGTTCGGAGGCCAGAGGCTTGGAGAAATGGAGGTCTGGGCGTTTGAGGCCTATGGTGCTGCAAACACTCTTCAGGAGCTGCTCACAATAAAGAGCGACGATATGAAGGGAAGGGTGCAGATTTACGGTTCAATCGTAAAAGGCGAAAGCACAAAGACCGCGTCCATGCCGGAGGCTTTCAACGTGCTTGTTCAGGAAATCAGGGGCCTTGCGCTTGATATTTCCGTATACGATGAGAATGAGAAGCAGGTTCCGCTCACAGAACGTGATGAGGAACTGATTACCAAGAAAGAAAAAGGTACTTTCTAGGAGGAGAGAATGAAGGAAATTCAGGATTTCAGCAGCATTAGAATAAAGCTTGCATCTCCGGAACAGATCCTCGCCTGGAGCTATGGCGAGGTAAAGAAGCCGGAAACAATAAATTACCGTTCTCTCCGTCCGGAGAGGGATGGACTGTTCTGTGAAAGGATTTTCGGAACCACGAAGGAATGGGAATGCTATTGCGGAAAGTTCAAGTCCAACAGATATAAGGGTGTCGTCTGCGACCGCTGTGGTGTCGAGGTTTCGGATACCAAGGTACGTCGTGAGAGGATGGGGCACATAACCCTTGCCGCTCCGGTTGCACATATTTGGTTCTACCGCTCGACCCCGTCCATAATGAGCTATCTGCTTGACATTAAGAGAGCAGAGCTTATGGAGATTCTTTCTTATGAGAAATATGTGGTCACCGACCCTGGCCAGAATGAGGAGCTGAGGAAGAACCAGGTCCTTACTGAGGATCAGTATAATAGCCTCTATGACAAATATGGTGACACTTTTAAGGCTTCCATGGGTGCTGAGGCTATCTATGACCTCTTGAAAGGCCTTGATTTGAAAGCCCTTTCGGAGGAGCTTAGATCGCAGCTCAGCCAGAAGGAAGGTGCAAACAATAAGATTGATAACAAGCTGTTGAGCCGTATCCGCTATTGTGAGGATTTCCTTTCAAGCGGCAACAGGCCGGAATGGATGATCCTCAAGGTCATTCCTGTGATTCCGCCAGATTTGCGCCCGATGGTACAGCTCGATGGCGGCAGATTTGCCACAACCGACCTTAATGAGCTTTATAGGCGTGTGATCAACAGGAACAACCGTCTTGCAAGACTTATCAACATCCAGGCTCCGGACATCATCATCCGCAACGAAAAGAGGATGCTCCAGGAAGCGGTGGATTCCCTTTTTGACAATGGTAAGACCGCCAATCCGACGAAAGGCAGCAGCAAGAGGGATCTAAAGAGCCTTTCTGATGTCCTCAAGGGCAAGCAGGGACGTTTCCGCCAGAACCTTCTTGGAAAGCGTGTAGACTATTCCGGAAGATCTGTAATCGTTGTCGGACCGGAACTCAGGATGCATCAGTGCGGTGTTCCATCGAAGATGGCTCTCGAGCTTTATAAGCCGTTTATTATGAAGAAGCTTGTACAGGATGGTATTGCCCAGAACATAAAGAGGGCGAAGCTTCTTGTCGAGAGCGAGGATGAGAAGGTATGGGGAATACTCGATGATGTTGTGAAGGAGCATCCTGTAATGCTCAACAGAGCGCCTACGCTCCACCGTCTCGGCATCCAGGCCTTCGAACCTGTGCTTGTTGAAGGAAAAGCACTCAAGCTTCATCCGCTTGTCTGTCATGCGTTCAATGCGGACTTCGATGGAGACCAGATGGCTATTCATGTGCCTCTCACCCAGGCTGCACAGCTTGAGTGTTGGACGCTTATGTTGTCTACTACGAACCTGCTTGATCCTGCAAACGGAAAGCCGATTGCATTCCCAAGCCAGGACATGGTTCTCGGAATCTTCTACCTGACAAAGGAGATGCTTCCGCTTGAAGGGGAGGTTGTCACCAGGTACAAGCACTTTGAGACCATCGACGAAATAGAAGCGGCAATAGATGCTGGAAGCATAACCTATAACCAGAAAATATATTATCGCCTCAGGAAAGGACTCGAGATTGTTGACGAGAATGGTACAAAGAGCGTATCTGACGGAAAGAGCTGGGTTGCAACCACCGCCGGAAGGATCATCTTCAATTCCGCAATCCCACGCGGCATCCCGTTCCAGAACTACTGCCTTGGAGATAAGCAGCTCAAGAAGGTCATCGGAGAGACGATCAAGAATCATAAGCCGAGCGTTGCTGTCGAGCTCCTCGATTCCGTCAAGGATCTTGGATTCAAATATGCTACTATCTTCGGTGCGACGATCGGTCTTAGCGACATGATCGTTCCTGAAAGCAAGAAAGAGCTGATCGAGGAAGCCAACGAGAAGCAGGCTGTTGTTGTGAAGCAGTACAACGAAGGACAGATCACACAGGAAGAAAGATACAACCGTGTTATCGAGGTTTGGACCGAGACCAACGAGAAGCTCACCAATGTTCTTATGGATGAGCTTAAGAAGAGCCAGAGGGGATTCAATCCGCTATTCCTCATGGCAGACTCGGGCGCCAGAGGCAGTAAGACCCAGATCAGACAGCTTGGAGGAATGCGTGGCCTCATGGCAAAGCCGAATGGAAAGATCATTGAGCTCCCGATCAAGAGCAACTTCAAGGAAGGGCTTTCGATCATCGAGTTCTTCATTTCTTCCAACGGTGCACGTAAGGGTCTTACAGATACTGCTCTCAAGACTGCAAAGGCCGGATATCTTACCCGTAAACTCGTCGATGTCGCACAGGATGTCGTCGTAAGCGAGGAGGACTGCCAGACGATCAATGGCATTTGGACAACGGCCGTCAGGGACGGGGATCAGATCATCGAATCCCTTTCTTCCCGCATCGCAGGCAGCTGTCCTGTAGAGGATGTTCTGCATCCGTTCCTTAAGGATGAGGAGGGCAGACCGGTTGTGCTTGCAAAGGCCAATGAGGAGATTTCCGATGAGACTGCGAAGATCATCGAGGATGCAGGTGTTGAGAAGGTATTGCTCAGAACGGTTCTCACTTGTGAAAGCGAGCATGGTGTATGCCGCAAGTGCTATGGTAGAAACCTTGCTACAAACAGGACTGTCGAAATCGGAGAGGCCGTAGGTATCATCGCTGCACAGTCAATCGGTCAGCCGGGTACCCAGCTTACCATGAGAACCTTCCACGTCGGTGGTACGGCAAGCACAAGTACGAAGGATAACAAGCTTTCATTCGATTACCAGACCATTGTAAGGGATATAAAAGGTCAGGTCATCAACAGGGCCGATGGCGTGGAGATCTTCCCAAGAAAGGGACATATATCCATTTCAAAGGTGCTTGATGAGATCACTGGACTTTATGATGAGCTTACTGTTGAGGATGGTGCATCGGTTGCAAAGGGATATCCGATGTACAAGAGCCATGGAGAGTATGTCAATGCCAACAGCAACGGTCATCTGCACATCATAGACGGACGTACGTTCATCCTCTCCACAGCCAGCGAATACAAGGTTCCGGCGGGAGCAGAGCTCAAGGTGAGAAACCATCAGGTGGTTGATGCAGGTGAGCCGATCATCACATTCGATCCGTTCTCATCTCCGATCATCTCCGATGTCTCCGGTACTGTTGTCGAATTTGCCGATTTTGTCGAGGATAAATCCTACAGGAGGATTGTCAACGAAGCAGGTGAGGCCGAGATGATAATCGTCGCATCCGCCCAGCTTGGCCAGTTCCATCCGACGGTCATCATCGAATCGGATAACGGACGGCGCTACAACTTCCCGATTCCCGGCGGATCCTATATGGTCGTAAAGGAAGTGGGAGAGGTTGTCTCCATCGGTGATACGATTGCAAAGGAAGCTATCGACAGTGCAACTACGAAGGATATCGCAGGTGGTCTTCCCCAGGTCGACTCCCTCTTTGAGGCGCGCCATGGAAAGGTCGCATCGTCCAACAAGGTCAATCCGATCATACTTTCCCGTGTTACCGGGCGTGTCGTCAAGATCGAGGCCAAGGGCAATACCGGAAGCACCACGGTTGTCATCAGGGATGTTTTTGGCAAGGAGCATCCGCATAAGGTATACACAAAGGATGCACTTCTTTCCGTGCGTGAGGGCGATGAGGTCAAAGCAGGCGATCCGCTTTGCGACGAGACCGTCACCAGCCGTGAAATCCTTGATGTTCTGGGAGAGAACGCGGTCCTTTCCTTCCTTGTCGAGGAGATTCAGAAGGTTTACCGTATGCAGGGTGTTGAGATCAACGAGAAGCACCTTGGCATCATAATCCGCCAGATGCTTAAGAAGGTTGAGATCGTCCGGGCTGGAGATACACAGTTTGTAAAGATGCAGAAGGTCGATAAGAACCTCTTCAAGAGGGTCAATGAACAGGCGAAGAAGGAAGGTAAGCAGCCTGCTATCGCACGCCCTGTGCTCCAGGGTGTTTCCGATGCGGCGTTGAGCGTGGATTCCTTCATCTCCGCAGCTTCGTTCCTCTCTACGACGAAAGTATTGACAAATTCTGCTATTGCAGGTAAAAAGGATGAGTTGCGCGGTCTTAAGGAGAACGTCATCATCGGTCATCTCATTCCTGCCGGTACAGGTATGAAGAGATACAGGAACGTTCATCTTGAAGACGAGAAGCTTCTTGAAATCCAAAGTGAGAAGGATAGGGAAAGAAAGGAAAGAAAGCCCGAGGCCGTTTCAGCGGAGGAGGAAAAAGAGCTTCAGGAACTCGGAGACATGAACACCTTGGGAGAGAGTGCCGAGCCGGCTGATTTCGCTGGTGATGAGGAATAGCGCTGTCGCGCGCCTCATGGTACAGCTCTCATGCTGACCAGGGTTTCAGGATATATTCGGCGCCTGTGCGCCGAAAAACCTTTCCTTTGTGAGGGGGAAGGACAAAACAAGGAGCGTATCGTAAGATGCCTACTATTAATCAGCTTATAAGAAAGGGCAGGACCAGCACGAAGAGCAAGACCAAGTCGCCGGCTCTCGAGGGATGCCCTCAGAAAAGAGGTGTTTGCACCAGGGTTATGACAGTAACCCCGAAGAAGCCGAACTCAGCTCTCAGAAAGGTAGCCAGGGTCAGGCTTTCCAACGGAATAGAGGTCACAGCTTATATTCCTGGTATCGGACATAACCTTCAGGAACACTCGGTCGTCCTCATCAGGGGCGGAAGGGTCAAGGACCTCCCGGGTGTGCGTTACCACATCATCCGCGGAAGCAAGGATACTCTCGGTGTCAATGACAGAAAGAGAAGCCGCTCCAAGTACGGTGCTAAGAAGCCAAAGGCCTGATAAGGAGGGAAGGAAAAGATGTCTAGAGATTCAAAAACTCCTGTAAGGACCATCGCACCGGATGCGATTTATTCCAATGGTGTAGTGGCAAAGTTCATCAACAGGATGATGAAGGACGGTAAGAAAAGCATCTCCACAAAGATCCTTTATACCGCAATGCAGAAGATTGAGGAGAAGTCCGGAGAGAAGGCTCTCGATGTATTCCTCAAGGCTGTCGATAATGTAAAGCCTGTTGTCGAGGTTAAGAGCCGCAGGGTTGGCGGTGCCACCTATCAGGTTCCTGTTGAAATCAAGGAAGACAGGCGTGAGGCACTTGCTATGAGATGGCTGATCAACGCAGCACGCTCAAGAAACGGCAAGAGCATGTCCGACAAGCTTGCTGACGAGCTTATCGATGCATACAACAGCACGGGTTCCGCTTTCAAGAAGAAGGAAGATACCCACCGCATGGCAGATGCAAACAAGGCTTTCAGCCACTTCAGGTTCTAATTGCAGGACTAAATATGAAGAGGTCTCCCAATGGGAGGCCTTTTTCTTTGATTTGATTTCTTTTATCATTTATCCATGCTTATACCGGATTATGACAATTACTATTCGCTTTTGTCCTATGCCTCGAGGTTCGTATCGGATCCCGAGGATGTGGTGAGATCGTATTTCGAACGGTCCTCCTCAATAAACAATCTTGTGCTTTGGGAGCTTTCACACGAAAACGGAGCTTTTAAGAAAAGCCTGCTTGAGGAGGCTTTGAAAAAGATGGATGAAGAGAGCGTAGCAGGATACGATATGCTTGAGCTGATAAGGCTGAGCAATGCCTCCGGCGTACTTTTTGCAGATGGCGATATTTCTGCCGATATCGCCATATATAACGATTTTGTGGCTTACCTGACGGAAAACGGAATAAACTCCTGATTTATTTTCCGCATTGTTCGAGCGCTTTTTCCAATGCATTGGCAAGCTGATCGGGACAGCTTGTATCCTTTAGGCCGCATCTTATCCCTTTCAGCCGGCATATGATGTCTTCAACTCTCTGTCCTTCGCATAGGGCGCCGATACCTTTGAGGTTTCCGTTGCAGCCTCCGATAAAATGTATGTTGTGCACCCTCATCTCCCCATCGATGTCGAATGTTATCAGTCGGGAGCAGGTGCCGTTCGTGCTGTATTCAAATTCTCTCATGACAGGGAATGTACTATCGGTTCGTGTTTTTTACAAGGGATTGATTTGTTTTTTTATTGAAAAGTCCTTCTTTTTTTATGATCCGATCCGTTCTGTTTTTGCTTTAAACATTTATAATATATGTTTTGCCGCTTATTTGGATTGGTTTGATGCACTGTTTGTTCCCTATAAATCTTTTTCTTAAAACATGTTGACAATACTTTAAATATCTTTTAGCATAGTCAAGGTGTCTGGCCATGGGTGTGCCCATTGGTTGGACGGAGAGCCAAACCGGTTGCCTTTAGGGGCTATCAGGTGGTTCCAGAACGTAGGTTTTTTTTAATCTGTATGCGTATGTCGTCAGGCTCTGTCCCTGCCGACCTCTGGAAACCCCCAACTACACCTAAACCTTAGGCAATCAGTTGATTCTCTTGAAACCGGTAAAGGCTTGAGCCTTTATGAGATATTTTGATTTGTGACATTCAGGTCACAAGGAGGAAACTGATGGCTAAGGAAAAATTCGAAAGAACGAAGCCTCATGTAAACGTTGGTACTATCGGTCACGTAGACCATGGTAAGACCACTCTCACAGCTGCTATCACCATGCACTGTGCAAAGCTTTTCGGTGACAAGGCTCTTGCTTATGATGCAATCGACAATGCACCGGAAGAGAAGGAAAGAGGAATCACAATCAACACCCGTCACGTTGAGTATCAGTCCAAGAACAGGCACTATGCACACGTCGACTGCCCGGGCCACGCAGACTACATCAAGAACATGATCACTGGTGCTGCTCAGATGGACGGTGCTGTAATCGTAGTTGCCGCTACTGACGGTGCTATGGCTCAGACAAAGGAGCACATCCTTCTCGCAAGACAGGTAGGTGTACCTGCAATCATCGTATTCATCAACAAGTGCGACCAGGTCGATGATCCCGATCTCATCGAATTGGTTGAAGAGGAAATGAGAGATCTTCTCACCGAGTATGGTTTTGACGGCGCCAACGCTCCTGTCATCAAGGGAAGCGCATATCTTGCCATGACCAAGCCCGACGATCCTGAAGCAACCAAGTGCATCGACGAGCTTCTTGATGCAATGGACAGCTACATTCCGCTTCCGGCGCGTGCTGTCGATCAGCCGTTCCTCATGCCGATCGAGGACATCTTCTCCATCAGCGGACGTGGAACCGTTGTTACTGGTAGGGTAGAGCGTGGTGTAATCCATGTTAACGATCCTGTTTCCATCGTTGGAATCCGCGAAACAAAGAACACTGTTGTTACCGGCGTTGAGATGTTCAACAAGCTCCTTGACGAAGGTCAGGCTGGAGATAACATCGGTGCTCTTCTCAGAGGTGTTGATAAGAAGGAAGTTGTCCGCGGACAGGTTCTTGCAAAGCCGAACTCAATCACCCCGCACGCAAAGTTCGTCGGAACTGTTTACGTTCTCAGCAAGGAAGAAGGCGGAAGGCACTCCCCGTTCTTTGACGGATACAGGCCTCAGTTCTACTTCAGAACCACTGATATCACCGGTACCTGCCACCTCCCGGCTGGCAAGGAAATGGTAATGCCTGGCGATCACACCGACATCATCGTCGAATTGATCCACCCGGTTGCAATGGACAAGGGTCTCCGCTTCGCTATCCGCGAGGGTGGACGCACTGTCGCTTCCGGCCAGGTAACCGAGATTCAGGACTGAGTGAAGTCCTAAAAACGTGTGCTGGGGCATGAGCCCCGGCCCGTTATTTTGATTTTTGGAGATTTTTTAAAATGGCAAACGAGAGAATTCGAGTCAAATTAACAGGTTTTGAAACAGAATTGGTCGAACAGAGCTCAAAGGCGATTGTTCAGACTGTTGTTAAGGCGGGAGCCAAAGTATCCGGTCCCGTACCACTTCCGACTCGTATCAATAAGTATACTGTCTTGAGATCCCCTCACGTTAACAAGAAGGCTCGCGAGCAGTTCGAAATGAGAACACACAAGAGATTGATTGACATATTGGACCCGACTCAGAAGGTTGTGGAAGCCCTTATGAAACTTGAACTCCCAGCTGGTGTGGATGTAGAAATTAGACAGTAATAGTTGAGGTAAGAGATGTTAGGGCTTATCGGCAAAAAAGTTGGAATGACACAGGTGTTTGACGAAAAAGGCAGACTTACCCCTGTGACTGTTATTAAAATTGAAGATAACGTCGTCATCGCAAACAGGACTGATGAGAAGAATGGCTATTCTGCTGCAGTACTGGCAACCGGCGACAAGAAGAAAAGTCAGATCACCAAGCCATACGCTGGACAGTTCAAGGAAATCTGTGATCCGAAGTCCGTCGTTATGGAAATGAGGGATTTTGATTCGGACGTGAACGTTGGAGACAAACTCGGCGTGGACCTTTTCAAGGATGTCGCTTTTGTTGATATCACAGGTACAAGCAAGGGCAAGGGCTTCCAAGGTGGTATGAAGCGCTATGGCTTCGGTGGTGGTAGGGCTACCCACGGTTCCAAGTTCCACAGAGATCTTGGTGGTACCGCAATGAGTTCAACCCCGTCACGCACATTCAAGGGTCACAGAATGGCTGGCCATATGGGCAACGAGAAGGTTACAGTTCAGAACCTCAAGGTCGTTGCTGTAGACAGCGAGATGCAGGTCCTCATGGTTAAGGGCGCGATTCCAGGCCCAACTCAGAGCACTGTGATCGTAAAGAAAGCGATTAAGAAGTAGTGGAGTTAGGATATGGAACAGAAAGTATTTTCTACTACAGGTAAGGAGTTGCGCACCGTAAATCTCAATGAGAACGTGTTCGGCATCGAAGTTTCTACGGGTGCAATCTACCATGCAATAAGAAACGAAGCAGCCAACAGAAGAGTTGGAACTGCTTGTACAAAGACCCGTGCTGAGGTCAATTACAGCAATACCAAGCCTTATAAGCAGAAGGGAACTGGTAATGCCAGAAGAGGTGATAAGAAATCACCTATCGCCGTTGGCGGTGGTACTATCTTCGGGCCGAAACCCCGTGATTACAGCTACTCGCTTCCCAAGAAGGTAAAGCGCCTTGCGCTCAAGAGCCTCCTTTCCTTGGGTGTTGAAGAGGGAAGACTCCAGATTGTCGAGGACTTCACAAGCGAGAACGGCAAGACCAAGGATATCGCCCTGATTATGAAGGCTTTCAATACTCAAGATCAGCGCACCGTGATCATCATGAAGGACGATGACGCTATGCTCCGCCGTGCTGCAAGGAACATTCCTTATCTTCACGTGCTTGCATACGACAAGCTCTCGGCAAAAGAACTCCTTTACGGAAGAAAGATTCTCGTACTTGAGTCTGCAGCCAAGAACCTTAATGATTTCTATGGTGAGAACTAAGGGGTACGGAAATGAGAGCAGATCAGGTAATTATTGAACCGATTTTGAGCGAGAAATCGAATATCGCACGCGAGAGCGACTGCAAAAAGTATACGTTCCGTGTGGACCCGAAGGCCAACAAGTTTGAAATCATGCAGGCTTGCAAAGAGCTTTTCGGAGTGAATTGCATTTCTTGCAATGTTATGAACGTCGGTGGAAAACCGAAGTTCTCCAGGGGAAAGGGTGGTTATATCAAGGGCTACAGGTCATCCTGGAAGAAGGCGATTGTTACATTGGCTAAGGGTGAAAGCATCTCAGCCATTGAAGGTGTATAAGGAGAATAGGGAATATGGCACTTAAATCATTCAAACCAAATACTCCTGGTCTCCGCCAGAAGACTGTTTTGGTCAGAAGTGAAGTTACAGCACAGAAGCCGGAAAAGTCTTTGACAAAAAGGCTCGTTGACACCGCAGGCCGCGATACATTCGGACGCATCAGCGTAAGGCGCCGTGGCGGTGGACACAAGAGAGCATACAGAATCATCGACTTCAAGCGCAACAAATATGGCGTACCTGGAATCGTTAAGACCATCGAGTATGATCCTAACAGAAGTGCAAACATCGCACTTATCTTCTACGCCGACGGTGAAAAGCGCTATATCATCGCACCGAAGGGACTTACAGTCGGGGCACAGATCCTCAGCGGACCTTCCGCTCCTCTTGCTGTAGGTAACGCTCTTCCTCTCAAGAACATTCCCCTTGGTCTTACCGTGCACAATGTCGAACTCACCCTTGGACGCGGTGGACAGCTGGTAAGGGCTGCCGGTCTTGGTGCGACCGTTATCGCTAAGGAAGGGGACTACGTCACCCTCCGCCTCCCCTCGGGAGAGATGAGGATGGTTTTCGGCGAATGCTATGCAACAATCGGCGAGCTCGGAAACGAAGACCATATGAACGTATCCTTGGGCAAAGCAGGTGCTTCCAGACACCTTGGCCGCAGGCCGAAGGTAAGGGGTGTTGTCATGAACCCGGTCGATCACCCGCATGGTGGTGGTGAAGGAAAGACAGCTGCAGGACGTCATCCGGTTACTCCTTGGGGCAAACCGACCAAGGGAGCCAAGACTCGTTCCAAGAAGAATCCTTCCAACAAGTTCATTGTTAAGAAGCGCAAGTAGGAGTAGAAAGTGTCAAGGTCAATTAAGAAAGGTCCTTTTGTTGAAGCAAAGCTCAATAAGAGGATTGAAGAATCAAACAAGACTGGTCAGAAGCAGATGATCAAGACCTACTCTCGTAGCTCTACGATCATCCCGGAAATGGTCGGATATACCATCTCCGTTTACAATGGCAAGACCTGGGTTCCAGTATACGTTACTGAAAACCTGGTAGGTCACAAGCTCGGTGAGTTTGCTCCTACCCGCATTTTCCGCGGTCATGCATCTGACAAGAAGGGTAAATAAGTAGGTATTTATGATGGAAACTAAAGGTTATAAAGCAATTGCCAAGTATTTGTTGGTTTCTCCTTCGAAGGTACGCCCGGTTGCAGATCTCGTAAGAGGCAAGAGCTACCCTCAGGCAGAAGCTATTCTTGAAGCAATGCCTCAGAAGGGCGCACGTCTTATTGCCAAAGTTTTGAAGTCCGCTGGAGCAAACGCTCTTAGCCAGAACAGGAAGCTTGACGAAGACTCTCTCTTCGTTTCCGCTATCTATGTTGACGATGGGCCGAGGCTGAAGAGGGTTTGGGCACGCTCCCATGGAAAGCGTGACATCCTTCTTAAGAGAATGTCTCACATCACTGTCATTGTAGACGAGAAGGTAGGTAAATAATGGGCCAGAAAGTTAATCCGATAGGACTTAGGCTTGGTGTAAACAAGACTTGGAAGTCCAAGTGGTATGTAGATCGCAAGGAATATGCAGATACCCTTCATGAGGATCTGGTCCTCAGAAAGGCTCTTCTTGCTTCTCCGCTCGTACAGGGTGCGGAGATCGCTGATGTGGAAATCATCCGCAAGCCGCAGCGCATCACTCTCGTAATCGCAACTGCACGCCCTGGAATCATCATCGGTGCAAAGGGTGCGAATGTCGAGAAAATCGCTCAGAGCATGCAGAAGCTCACTGATAAGAATATCCAGATCAAGATCAAGGAAATCAAGAAGAGTGAGTGCAATGCACAGCTTATCGCCCAGAATATCGCAAGGCAGCTTGAGAACAGGGGTGCTTTCCGCCGTGCAATGAAGAACGCCATCAGCAGAGCTATGGCAGGTGGAGCGCAGGGAATCAAGGTAAGGTGTTCAGGACGTCTTGGTGGAGTGGAAGTTGCCAGAACCGAATGGATGAAGGAAGGAAGAGTTCCTCTCCACACTCTCCGTTCGGATATCGATTACGGCTTCGCCACGGCCAACACCAGCTTCGGAGCCATTGGTATCAAGGTATGGGTCTTCAATGGTGAGATCTATAACCGTGCCAAGGCTGAGGATGATACGGTCGGAACAATCGTAAAGAAGAAGACCGAATCTGAGGCAAGGAGTTAACGATGCTTAGTCCAAAGAGAATCAAATACAGAAAGAAGCAGCGTGGAACACGCGATGCGGTTGCGCACAAGGGCAACAGCCTCGTGTTCGGTGAATTCGGACTTATGGCTCTTGAGCCCAAGTGGATCACCAACCGTCAGATTGAGGCGGCCCGTGTCGCTATGACAAGGCACGTAAAGCGTGGCGGTAAGGTATGGATCCGCATCTATCCGGATATGCCGTATACGAAGAAGCCTGCTGAAACAAGGCAGGGTAACGGTAAGGGTAGCCCGGAAGGATGGGTTGCAGTTGTCAAGACAGGTGCGATCATGTTTGAGATGGGTGGTATCGACGAGGCGCTCGCAAGGGAGGCTCTCACGCTTGCCGCATCCAAGCTTCCGATCAAGACGAAATTTATCGTCCGCTCGGATATGGAGTAATTGGAAATGAAGAAATCTTATAAGGATCTTAGCTACAAAGAGCTTGTAGCTGAACGCGAGAAGCTTAGAAAGGAGCTGGTCAATCTCAGGATGCAGAAGGTTCTTGGCCACTTGGACAATCCTCTTGCATTGAGGACCACCAAAAGAGATATCGCCCGCCTGAACACAAGAATCCACGCAGTGGATATCGGCATTGCAAAGGCAAAGTGAGAGAGGAAAAGTAATGATTGACGCAAGAAAGAAAATTATGACAGGGCTTGTTGTAAGCGACAAGATGGATAAGACCATCGTAGTCCAGGTTTCCAACAGGACTCTTCATCCCCTCTACAAGAAGTACGTGGTCTCCACCAAGAAGTTCAAGGCTCATGACGAAAGGAACGACGCCCACTACGGAGACACTGTGCGCATCATGGAATGCCGCCACCTGTCCAAGGACAAGTGCTGGAGACTTGTAGAAATCGTTGAGAGAGCCCGCTAAGGAGTAGTGCCATGGTACAGATGCAGACTTATTTGAATGTAGCGGATAACAGCGGTGCAAAGCGTGTGCAGTGCATCAAGGTTCTTGGTGGAAGCCACAGATATGTGGCAGGCGTAGGTGATATCATCGTAGTCGCTGTCAAGGACGCTCTTCCGAACGGAGCTATCAAAAAGGGTGATGTTCTGAAGGCCGTTATCGTTAGGACAAAGAAGGAATACCGCAGACCTGACGGTACCTATATCAGGTTCGATGACAACGCTTGTGTTGTTATCGATGCCAACAATAACCCGCGCGGAAAGCGTATTTTCGGACCTGTTGCCAGAGAGCTCAGGGATGGATTCATGAAGATCGTTTCACTCGCGCCGGAAGTGTTGTAGGAGAAAGTATGAGACTGAAAAAGAATGACACAGTCAAGATCATTGCCGGCAAGGACAAGGGAAAGGTCGGCAAGATCGTGAAGACGGACCCGGCGAATGAAAGGGTCTACATCCAGGGTGCCAATATGGTCAGCAAGACCATGAAGAAGAGAACCCCTCAGGATAAGGGTGGCATCATGGAAATCGAGGCTCCAATCCATGTGAGCAACGTCGCTTTGGTTTCAAAGGACAAGGTCAGCAAGGTTGGATACAAGATTGAGAACGGAAAGAAGGTCCGTTTCGCTAAAAAGACAGGTGAGGTGCTCTGATGGCTGAAGAGAAGTTTATCCCTAATTTCAAGAAGAAGTATCTTGAAGTTGTGGCCCCCGAGCTTAAGAAGGAATTCGGATACAAATCTTCGATGCAGATTCCTAAGCTTGAGAAGATCACCGTCAGCGTCGGTGTTGGTGAAGCGACCGTTAATAAGAAGCTTCTTGATTCCGCAGTTAAGGAACTTGAGCAGATTACCGGACAGCATGTGGTTAAGACAAAGGCGAGAAAGAGTATCGCAAACTTCAAGATCCGTGCTGGTCAGGAAATCGGTGCAATGGTAACCCTCCGCGGAGATAACATGTGGTATTTCCTCGAGAGGCTCATTTCCATCGCTCTTCCGCGTGTTAAGGACTTCAAGGGAGTCAAACCGAATGCTTTCGACGGCCATGGAAACTATTCTCTTGGGATCACGGAACAGATCATCTTCCCTGAAATCGATTATGACAAGATTGAAAGGGTGAGCGGACTTAATGTCGCCATTGTCACAACCGCAACGACGGATGAAGAGGCATTTGCGCTTCTTAAGAAGCTCGGCATGCCATTTGCTAAGTAAGGAGTAGGAGTATGGCAAAGAAATCTTTGATTGTTAAGGCAAAGAAGGAACCGAAATTCTCCACACGTTCTTACAACAGATGCAGAATTTGCGGTCGTCCCCGTGGTTATATGCGCCAGTTTGACATGTGCAGGGTATGCTTTAGAAAATTGGCAAGTGAAGGCCAGATTCCTGGCGTTACCAAATCCAGTTGGTAGGAGATAGTTATGGCAGCAAGTGATCCAATTGCAGATATGCTTACCAAGATTAGGAACGCTAGTTTGGCTAAGCATGAAAAGGTGGAAATCACCAATTCAAAGATGAAGCTTCAGATTGTGAAGATTCTCAAGAACGAAGGCTTCATCAAGAACTTCAAGAAGGTTACAAAGGACAATATTCCTTATATCCGCGTTTTCTTGAAGTATGACGACGATCAGAACCCTGTTATCCATGGTCTTGACCGTATCTCGACACCCGGTAGGCGCGTATATTGCGGCTATAAGGAAATGCCAAGGGTTTACAATGGCAACGGTGTCGTAGTCGTTTCTTCCTCAACAGGTGTCATCACTGGCAAAAAGGCTGTGGATGCGCGTGTTGGTGGCGAATTGATCTGCACGATCTGGTAAGGAGTTTCAGATGTCAAGAATCGGAAAATTGCCAGTGGTGATTCCAGAAGGCGTGAAGGTCAGCGTTGCCGATGGCGTCATTACGGTCACAGGTAAGAAAGGTACTCTTACCCAGGCTCTCAGGGATGAGGTTTCTGTAAAGGTTGAAGGAAACAAGGTCCTCGTAACAAGGTTCAATGATGAAAAGCTCAGCAGGAGTTTCCATGGTCTTTACCGCCAGCTGATTGCCAACATGGTCAAGGGCGTGCATGATGGATACTCGAAGGTGCTTCTCATCAATGGTGTAGGTTATAAGGCGGAAGTAAAAGGTAATATTCTTTCTCTCAGCCTTGGTTATTCCACAATGATCGAGTACATGATCCCGGAGGGAATCACGATTACAGCCGATGGTCCTGCAAAGCTTACAATCAGCGGCATCTCCAAGGAGAAGGTAGGACAGGTTGCAGCGGAAATCCGCTCTCTCAGGGGACCTGAGCCGTATAAGGGCAAGGGTATAAAGTACGAGACCGAGACGATCCGCCGCAAGGTCGGAAAATCCGGTGGTAAGAAATAAGGTGGTGTGAGAATGAACAGAATGATCGATAAAACCAGAAGGCAGCTTAAGAGAAAGGCTCACATCAGAAAGAGCATTTCCGGCACTTCTGAGCGTCCGCGCATGACTGTTTTCAGGAGCAACCTCCATATGTATGTTCAGGTCATCGACGATACCTGTGGAAAGACACTGGTCTCCGCATCAACGGTTGAAGCCGATCTCAGGGGACTCAGGAACACGGTTGCCGATGCTGAAAAGCTCGGAGAGGTTGTTGGCAAGAGGCTTCTTGATGCCAAGATCGAACAGGTAGTGTTTGACAGGAACGGTTACCTTTATCATGGTATCGTCAAGTCAATCGCCGATGGAGCCAGAAAGGCTGGTGTGAGGTTCTAGGAGCGCTTATGGAAAAGTCAAAGGAAAGAGAAGTGAAAGACGGATACATGGAAAAGCTCGTGAAGCTCAACCGCGTATCCAAGGTAGTAAAGGGTGGTAAGAGGTTGTCTTATTCCGCTCTTGTCGTCGTAGGCTACGGCGATGGTCGTGTAGGCTATGGCTTCGGTAAGGCCAATGACGTTACAGAAGCGATCAGAAAGGCGACTGAAAAGGCTAAGGCCAGCATCGTGACGATTCCTCTCAAGGGAAACACCATTCCCCATGACATCATCGGTAATTTCAAGAGCGCTTCCATTGTCTTGAAGCCGGCGGTTCCTGGTACCGGTGTTATCGCCGGAGGTGCTGTACGTCTTGTCTGCGATGCCTGTGGAATTAAGGACATCATTTCCAAGAGCCTTGGAAGCAGGAACAGCATCAATATGGTCAAGGCGACATTCGATGGCCTTACCAATCTCTTTGATGCTGGAAAGATCGCGAAGAATAGAGGTAAGTCTCTAAAGGAAATGTGGAGCTAATCATGGCAGATCAGATTAAGATTACATTGGTCAGGGGACTTGCCGGAACTCTTCCTAACCAGAGGAAGACGGTAAAGGCTCTTGGACTTGGAAAGATTAACAGCTCTGTTGTACGCGAGAACAACGCTGTGCACCAGGGGATGGTCCGTAAGGTTGCACACCTTGTGAAGGTCGAGGAGGTATAACATGGCATTGATAGTCAAGCCTTATGGCGCAACAAAGAAAAAGACGATCGTAGGCCGTGGCGCCTCTTCCAAGGGTAGAGCATGTGGACGTGGTCACGATGGACAGAATTCACGCAGCGGCGGTGGAGTTAGACTCGGCTTCGAGGGAGGTCAGATGCCTCTTTACAGAAGGCTTGCCTCAAGAGGATTCTCGAACTATCCTTTCAAGGTCACAGCCCAGGCTGTAAGCCTTGCAGATCTCGAGGTCAGCTATGAGGACGGGGATGTCGTGAATGCGACCACTCTCCGCGAGAAGGGACTCATCAAGGGTCTCGATACTGTTGCGAAGATCCTTTGTACCGGCGAGCTTACAAAAAAGCTTTCCGTCGAAGGAGTGAAATGTTCCGCTGCGGCAGCTGAGAAGATCAAGGCTGCAGGTGGTGAAATCAAATAACAAAGAAGGTATCCGATGGCAAACACTTTGGTAGATATGTTCCGCATGAAGGATATCAAGAAGAAGGTGCTCATCACATTCGGGTTGCTTATTGTAACCCGAATAGGTACCGTAATTCCTGTGCCTGGCATCAATCCTGCTGCGGTATTGCAGTATTTTGAGGCCAGTTCGAACAGCTTCACGGAATATCTTAACTTCTTCTCAGGTGGAGCATTCAGCTATTATTCGATCTTTATGCTCGGTGTGATGCCTTACATCAGCACGCAGATCATCATACAGCTGCTCATGCTTGTCATTCCTTCTTTGAAGAAGCTTGCGCAGGACCCCCAGGGTTCTAAAAAGATACAGCAGTATACCCGCTATGGTACTATTGTCGTGTGTATCCTGCAGTCCCTTGCGACGACGGTTTATGCGAGAAGCATTCCTGGCGCACTGACAATCGGAACTGTGCCGTTCACGCTCATTGCGATCGTCAGCGTAACCACCGGATCCATGCTTCTTGTATGGATTGGTGAGAAAATAACCCAGTATGGAGTAGGTAACGGTATTTCCCTGCTCATCTTTGCCGGTATCGTCGCACGTATCCCGAGCGCCCTTTACACGTTGATCACAAGCGTAAGGCTTGGAACCCTCAACCCGGTTGCGGTTATCGTGGTTGTGGTCATGTTCTTCTTCGTTGTGGCACTCGTCGTTTACGAGGAGCAGGGACAGAGAAAGATCCCCGTGCATTATGCAAAGAGGGTTGTAGGAAGGAAGATGTACGGCTCACAGTCGTCCTTCATCCCGTTCAAGATCAACCCATCCGGTGTTATTCCCGTAATCTTTGCATCCGCACTGCTTTCCTTCCCGCTTCAAATCGGATATAATTCGCAAGTTAGATGGTTGCAGAGCGTTGCAAGATTCTTGGATCCTCAGGGTGCCCCCTATCTAATTATCTACACCTTGTTGATTATAGGTTTTGCATTCTTCTATACCCAGATCAGTCTCAACCCGATCGAGATGGCCAAGAACATCCGTGACAACGGTGGTTCGATCCCCGGCGTCAGGAACGAGAAGATGGAAGAGTACCTTACAAAGGTTCTCAACCGCATCGTTCTTCCCGGATCACTCTTTTTGGCTTTCATCGCGTTGATTCCGACTCTGATACAGATGTTCTTCAGCTTCCCGCAGAACGTAGCGATGCTGTTCGGAGGAACCTCGCTGATCATTTTGGTCGGAGTGGACCTCGACACGATGCGCCAGCTCGACGGATTGATGAAGATGCATCATCACGAAGGCTTTGTTGATGTGAAAAAGCGCAAGGCCAACAAAATCTAAGAGGAGCTCAGAAATGAAAGTCAGAGCAAGTGTCAAACCAATTTGTGACAAGTGTAAAGTAATCAGACGTGCAGGAGTTGTGCGCATCGTATGCGAGAACCCGAAGCACAAGCAGAGACAGAAGTAATAGGAGGCCAGGATGGCACGTATAGCAGGTGTCGACTTGCCGAACAAGGCAGTCAAGATCGCCCTGACATATATCTATGGTATCGGCAAGGTTTCCGCTATAGATATCTGTAAGAAAACAAATATCGATCCTGAAGTCAGGATCAACACTCTCGATCAGGATCAGATCGCTCTTCTGAGAAAGGTCATCGAAGAGGAGTATAAGATCGAAGGTCATCTCCGCACGGAAGTGGCTCTCAACATCAAGAGACTGATGGACATCGGTTGCTACAGGGGACTCCGCCACAGAAAGGGTCTGCCCGTCCGTGGTCAGAGGACCAAGACGAACGCAAGAACCAGAAAGGGCAAGAAGAAGACTGTAGCCGGAAAGAAGAAATAAGGACAGGTAGGATATGGCAAACGTAAAAAGAAAAGTAAAGAAGACGGTGCTGGAAGGAAACGTATACATCCAGACAAGCTTCAACAACACAATCATTACCGTTACCGATCTTGCCGGTAACGCCATCAGCTGGGCTTCTGCAGGTGTGATGGGCTTCCGCGGAGCCAAGAAGTCGACTCCTTATGCTGCACAGACGATCTGCGAGGCGGCTGTCAAGAAGGCCATGGATTACGGCCTCAGGGAAGTGAACGTTTATGTGAAGGGACCCGGAGTGGGAAGGGAAAGCGCGATCAGGACGATCGGTGTTCTCGGTCTCAAGGTCCGCTCCATCAGGGACGTCACACCAATCCCGCACAACGGTTGTCGCCCACGTAAGACAAGAAGTGTATGATTGACTGCGGGATTTTTCCCGCAGAACTTATTAGGAGTAGTAAATGGCTAGAAAAACTCTTCTCAAGGGTTTTAAGAAACCTTCGGGAATCACACTCGACCACACTGTATCCACCGCCGATTACGGCAAGTTCATCGCATATCCTTTCGAAAGGGGATTCGGAACGACGGTGGGTAACACCCTCAGGCGCGTACTGCTTTCTTCCATTCAGGGGTATGCCGTGGCAAGCATCCGCTTCACGACATTCTCAGGAGAGGACCACACTGCACATCTCGTCACCAGCGAATATGAATCGCTCCCGGGTGTGAGAGAGGACATCAACGATATCATCGCCGCCATTAAGAAGCTTCAGATAAGCATGCCTGAAGACAGCGAAGGGACCGTGCTGACAATCACCTGCAAGGGTCCCGGAACGATCACCGGTGCCGATTTCGAAAAGAACGAAGTAACCGTCACCAACCGCGAGCTTGAAATCTTTACGATGATGGAAGATTGCGATCTCGAGATGGAGGTTCAGATCTACCTTGGAAGGGGATATGTTCCTGCAGAGTACAATGAAAAGTACACAGAGGAGCTCGGAACCATCTCCATCGACGCTTTCTATTCCCCGGTCAAGAGGGTCAAGTACTCGATTGAGCCTACAAGGGTGGGGCAGAGAAACGACTATGACAAGCTGATTCTCGAAATCTATACTGACGGGACCATCACACCGGAAAACGCTCTCGGCGAGGCTGCTAAGATAATCAAGGACCATTTCACTATCTTCATCAATTTCGACGAAGGAAAGATTGCTTCCAACGACGAGGTGGATGAGGAGGAGGAAAGGATAAAGGCTGTCCTTGATACTCCGGTTGAGGAGCTTGAGCTCACTGTCAGGTCCTCCAACTGTTTGAAGAATGCCGGCATCAAGACGATCGGTGATTTGGCTAAGAAGACTGAAGACGAGATTGCCAAGACGAGGAATTTCGGTAAGAAGAGCCTTTCTGAAATCAAGGATAAGCTTAAGGAATGGAACCTCACTCTCGGCATGACGGATTTCAGCGTATTAAAGACGTCTATCAAAGTTCCAGAAAAGAAGGAAGTGGATAATGAAGCATAGAATTGGATTCAACGCGCTTTCCCGCACCACAAGCGAGCGCACGGCGTTAAAGAGGAACATGGTCACCAGCCTCTTCAGATATGAGAGGATCGAGACCACAAAGGCAAAGGCGCTTGAGGTGAGGAAGATGGCAGAGAGGATGATCACCAAGGCCAAGGTTGACAACGTTCACAACCGCAGGATGGCTGCCCGTGACATCCACGACGAAGCAGTCCTTGACAAACTCTTCAAGGAAATCGCTCCGATGTTCCAAGATCGCAATGGCGGTTATACAAGAGTTCTTAAGACCGGTTATCGTCTTGGAGATGCAGCAGAGATGGTTATCCTCGAACTTGTCGAGAAGACACAGAAGAAGGATGCCAAAGCTGACAAGAAGGCTGACAAGAAGGCCGAAAAAGCTTCAAAGTGAAGCAAAAAACAGGTTTGATCCTGAAGCCGTCACATTTAGTGGCGGTTTTTTTTATAAAAAACTTTCTTGCAGTGCTTAAATCGGCCAATTTTCTTGACACCAATCTAACTTTAGGCCAATATCAATAATAAAGTATTTCATACGGAGGAAGAATATGAGTCCATTATTTTACCTCCTATGTTGTGTAATCGGTATCGCCGTCGGCTATCTTGGCCGTTGGATATACGCTAAGTTTAAGCTTACAAGCGCCGAGCAACAGGCAGTAAGGGTTGCTCAGGAAGCCCAGCAGAAGGCGGAGGCTAAGGCCAAGGAGCTTATACTTGAAACCCGCGAGACGCTGCAGAAGGAACAGCAGCAGAACGAACGGGAGGCAAGAGAGAGAAGATTGGAACTGCAGAAGAACGAGAGAAGACTTTTGCAGAAGGAGATGAATCTCGAACACAAGCAGAATGAGCTTGATGCGATCAAAAGACAACTGGGAGAATTGGAGACTGTGATCCAGGACCGCGAAAAGAAGGTCCAGGATAAGGAAAAGACGCTTGTGGAGGAACTTGAGAAGGTTGCATCCATGAGCAGGGAAGAGGCCAAAAACCTGATTATAGAGGAGATGAAGGCCGAAGCCCAGCACGACGGCCAGGTTTTTATCAACAAGATTGAAAGCGAGACCCAGCTTCAGGCCGATAAGCTTGCACGTGATATAATCGTCACAAGCATCCAGCGCCTTGCAACCGAGGTTTCGGGAGAGATAACCACCTCTTCCGTGTCCCTTCCCAGCGATGAGATGAAGGGACGGATAATCGGCCGCGAAGGTAGGAACATAAGAACTCTTGAAACGCTTACGGGTGTGGATATCATTATCGATGATACCCCGGAGGCCGTGGTGATTTCCTGTTTCGATCCGGTAAGAAAGGAGATAGCCAGAGTTGCACTCGAGCGCCTCGTGCAGGATGGCAGGATCCATCCGGCGCGCATCGAGGAAGTTGTAAACAAGGTGAGCAAGGAAGTCGGAAGGATAATAAACGACGAAGGGGAGAAGGTCGTGTTCGATCTTGGCTTCCACAACATGGGGCCCGAGCTGATACGCGCCCTCGGACGGCTTCATTTCAGGACCAGCTACGGGCAGAATGTGCTTCTCCACTCGAAAGAGGTTGCAATCCTTGCGGGAATGATCGCAAGCGAGGTCGGAGCCGATACCGAGATCGCAAAACGTGGCGGCCTGCTGCATGATATCGGCAAGGGCGCAGAGACCGAGAGCGACAGCAACCACGCCGAGCTTGGAGCAGAGCTTGTAAAAAGGCTTGGTGAGGACCCGCGCGTGGTCAATTGTGTGCTTGCCCACCATAATGATGTGGAGCCCTCCTGCATAGAGGCGATAATCGTACAGATTGCAGATGCCATCTCCGCAGCCCGCCCGGGTGCCAGAAGGGAATCCTTGGACAACTATATCAAGCGCCTTGAATCCCTTGAGAACATCGCTAAAGGCTTTGAAGGGGTTGAGAACGCTTATGCTATCCAGGCCGGACGCGAGCTCAGGATCCTCGTCAATAGTGAAGAGGTTTCCGATGAGAAGTCCCGCGAGATAGCCTTGGGCATCGCCCAAAGAATTGAGGCGGAGCTGAGGTATCCCGGCAAGATCAAGGTTACGATCATCAGGGAATACAGGATTGTGGAGTACGCAAGATAGTGGCTAAAACTGTTAAAGTCATGTTATTGGGGGATGTTTCGGGATCCCCCGGTATGGGAGCCCTTTTTCTGGGGCTCTCTTCGTTTGCAACGCAGGAGAAGGTGGATTTCATCATCGCCAACGGGGAAAATGCCTCGGGAGGCTTTGGTATAGGGCTTTCCGAGTTCGATACCCTTTCGAAACTCGGCATCGATGTGATCACAAGCGGCAATCATATATGGCAGAAGGATGAGATATATCCTGTCCTTGAAAGGGGCGACCGGCTGATACGGCCGATAAATTATCCCGAGGGAACGATCGGCAAGGGCTTTGTGGTAAAAAACGGTATTGCGGTGATAAACGCCCAGGGCAGGCAGTCGATGACTCCGATAGACTGTCCGTTCAAGGTTGTCGGGGATGCTGTGGAGAGGATACGCAAGCAGACCAAGCTTATTTTCGTCGACTTTCATGCCGAGCATACCGAGGAGAAGGAGGCGCTTGCGTTTTATCTCGATGGGCGCGTTTCCTGTGTCGTTGGGACGCATACCCATGTGCAGACGGCCGATGAGAAGATACTTGCCGGGGGTACGGCGTATATCACGGACTTAGGGCTTACCGGTGTGCAGGACGGGGTTATCGGAAGCAGGGAGGACAAGGCCATAGAGCGCATGCTTACCCAGCTGCCGATAAAAAGCGAGGTCAAGGAGGGAAAGGGACACCTTCAGGGTGTGATCGTAGAAGTGGATGCAGATACGGGAAAGGCCCTTTCTATAAGAAGATTTACGAAATAGGGGTCAGCCTACGACCTCCCTGTCGACCATTACAGCGACCCTGAGTTCTGGATAAGCGTTGTTCAGGGTCTTTTTTATCTGGTCTACGGCCTTTTGAATATCTGGCGATGAGAGAAATCTGTCCGATAGCGCGACAAAGCAGATGTTGTTCTTCTCGCTTATTCCTATCAGCCTGGTGCGTTCCGGTATGTAGGTTATAAGACCCTCTGCAAGATTCTCCTCGCTCGGGCCGCCCAAAAGGGCTTCTATCATCATATGTCTGTCGTCTGTAAAGCCCTTGTTGACCTCCAGATCCCTTATGACGGGACCTTCGATGGAATAAAGGGCGCAGGAGTATGTATCCTTCTCTTCTTTTCTAAGCGTGTTGAAATAAAGGGCCGCCTTCTGCCTGTAAGCTCCGCTTTCAAGGTTTTTGACAATCAGTGGGCGGAATACGGCTATAAGGACCAGCATGAAAAATATATAGCCTAAAATCAAAAATAACGTGGTCCGTGCATGATAGCCCAATTCTTTTTTCTTTGCCATAACAATACCATTTTATCATAGCATCGGGTTTTTATGCAAAAGAATGGGTAGAAGTATACCTTATTTTTATGCTGACTGATAAAACCGTGATTGAGGATGAAATGCCTTATTCCATACTATCGTTTTTGGTACGGCATTTTTTCCTTTGCACAGCGGTCTTTATTTAGTTAATATAATGCTATGACTGAATTTGAAGCCGTAGCCGCAGCCGACGGCCACGCAATGGGAGAGGCTTTCATTTTCCGCCATGATGAAATGGTGGTGCCTCATTTTCATGTGAAAAAAGATGGTGTGGAAGATGAGATTTCGGCATTGCGGGCTTCATTTGCATCCGTCCGGGGGTATTGTTCGGATCAGTTGGGAAAAGCCGTTTCCGACAGCGAGAGGGCGTTATATTCCGTACAGATATTGATGATTGATGATCCTGAATGGCTTCAGGCCATCGAAGGTTATATTAAAAAAGACTTATACAATGCGGCATGGGCCGTAGAATGCGCCACATCGGATATTGTGGCTGCCTTGTCGTCCGTTGAAGATGAATACATGAAGGAAAGGATCATTGACATTGTCGATATCCAGAAGGCGGTTACGGAGGAGCTTACCGGTAAGGCCAGAAGACATATAAGGCTGGTTCGCGATGTAGTGCTGGTTGCCGACAATCTTTTGACCAGCGAGCTTCTTGCTCTCGAGGGCATCCAGCATCTCAAGGCCATATGCCTTGATGCCGGAGGTAAGACCAGCCATGTCTCCATCCTTGCAAAGAGCTGGGGAATCCCGGCTGTTGTGGGATTGAAGGATTTTTCTCTCCAGGTGAAGGAAGGCGAATGCATAATAGTCGACGGCTATGAGGGGCGGGTGATGGCTTCCCCTGGGAAAAAGCAGATAGCCGGATATGGGAAAAGAAAACAGGAGCAGGAGGCTGAAGAGGCCCGTTTGATACGCAATGCGGAGCTTCTTGCCCGTACTGCGGACGGGGTCCGGATCGTTTTGGAAGCCAACGTGGAGGACCGTCTTGGAATCGGTGATGCGATAAAGGCCGGCTGCGAGGGCATCGGGCTATTCAGGACCGAATTCTTGGAGATGAAGTATGGAGCCACTGAGGATTTCTCGGTCCGTGAAGGCCTGTACGACGAGATTGCTTCCAGCATGCTCGGTCATGGCGGGGTTACGTTCAGGACTCTTGATATAGGCGGGGATAAATTCATAAACGGGTTGAGCGGACAGGAGGACAATCCCCTTTTGGGTTGGCGCGCCGTCAGGTTCTGTCTTGACAGGAAGGATATCTTCAAAAGCCAGATCATATCCATACTGAAAGCTTCGCGCCACGGGAATGTGAGAATGATGTTCCCGATGATTTCGACGGTTGAGGAGCTTGAAAGCTGTTTATTGCTTTTGGATGAGGCTAAAAAGGAGCTTGGAAAAAAAAGGATACCCTTCGATCCGAAGATGAAGGTCGGCACTATGATCGAGGTGCCGTCGGCTGCCCTGATTTCCGATACTCTTGCCTCCATGGTTGATTTTGTCAGCATCGGCACAAACGACCTGGTGCAGTATGTGCTTGCCGTCGACCGGGGAAATGAGAAGATAAGCCACCTATATCGTGCAGACAATCCTGCGGTCCTCAGACTGGTCAAGATGGTGGTGGATAATTGTCATGATAAAAAGATTCCTGTCGGCATTTGCGGCCAGATTGCAAGCGAGGTTGATATGCTGCCCCTTTTGGTGGGCTTTGGCTGTGATTCCCTGAGCATGCCTCCTTTATCCGTAGGACGCATCAAGGAACGCCTGGGCACCCTTTCCAAGCCCGATTGCGAGAATTTGCTAAATAATGTACTCTCAATGAATAGCCATGAAAGAGTGGCCGAGATGCTTAAGGAATTTAACAATGGGCGAAAAACTTGAGATAAGAAATAAAGCTGATATAGATACGAATCTGCCCCTGATTTCGATAATCGGGCGGCCGAATGTGGGAAAAAGCACGCTCTTTAACCGTCTGATCGGAGAAAGAAGGGCGATAACCGATCCGACCCCGGGAGTCACCAGGGATCCGATTCCAGCCCGGTATCTTCTTGGAAACCATCCTGTGACGTTGGTTGATTCCGGAGGCGTGAAGCTCGAGCGCGAAGGGCTTGACGAGGCGGTGAGCGAGAAATCTCTTTCCCTATGCTCCATGAGCAACCTCATCCTTTTTGTGATGGATTGCACCGATATCACGGGAGAGGACATGATGCTCATCGACGAGCTGCGCCCGTATGCTGATAAGGTCGTGCTTGTCGTCAACAAGGTCGATGATCCCAAAAGGGACGATCTGGTGTGGAACTTCTTCAGTTACGGCTATCAGAGGGTGGTGGGGATTTCCGCGGCCCATGGATCTGGTTTCGAGGAGCTGGAGGACACCATGCTCGGTATGCTCTCGCTGGAGCGTCTCGAGGATGAACCGGAGGAGCCGGAGACGATAAAGCTTGCAATAATGGGCAAGCCGAATACAGGAAAGAGCACTCTGATGAACCTCCTTACAGGAAGGGACGTGTCCATCGTTTCTGAAATAGCCGGCACCACCAGGGATGTGATGAGGGCCACCTTCGAATATAAGGGAACCGATTATACTCTTCTCGATACTGCAGGAATCCGCCGTAAGAGCAAGGTCGAGGAGGATGTCGAATACTATTCGGTCAACAGGGCTATAAAGACCATAGACGAGGCGGATGTCGTGCTTTTGATGATCGACATCAAGGAAGGCCTGGCCGAACAGGACAAGAAGATAGCACAGCTGATAGTGAGGCGCGGTAAGGGGATCGTCCTTGTATTGAACAAGGTGGATCTGATGAAAGGCATCGGAAACGAGATAGAAGCGGTCAAGGACCGTGTGAGGTTCTTGTTCCCGATTCTTTCCTTTGCTCCGCTTGTTCCGATTTCCGCAAAGGAGTCGGTCGATGTCGGCAAGATGCTTGATACCGTATGGGCTGTATGGAAGCAGCTTAACAAGAGGATCGATACCGCGGTGCTCAATGAGGCCCTCAAGGCTTGGACTGCGGATTACGAGCCTCCCCGCGGGGCCGATGGGCATTATAAGGTCCTTTATGGTACGCAGGTATCCTCAAATCCTGTGCGCTTTTTGCTTTTTGTCAACAGGATCAAGAATTTCCCTGAAACCTATATCTCTTATATAAAGAATATGCTTAGGAAGGATTTCGGATTTGCAAACATCCCTGTTGAGATATCCCTGAGGGAAAGAAGGAGGAATCCGAGCTTGAATGAAAAGAGGCCGTCCAAGGATGAATTGGCTGCAAAGAAGATAGTTGCTAAAACCGCTCCGTCTTCAAGAAGCAAAGGGATATCAAGGAAGCCGGGAGGAAAGGCACGCATTTCCAAGGAGATGGAAAAGGCCAAGACCATAGTCAGAAATAAGAAGCAGGCGTCAAGGAGAGGCAAATGAGTTTTCTTGATGAGCATGACATAGCCTGCGTGGCCTTCGATATAGACGGCACCTTGTATCCGAAAAGCATCACCGACCGTATTCTTGTAAAGACTTCACTTTTGCATCTTCCTTTTGCCATCAAATATATGAGAATGAGGACGGCAATGAGGAAGGAGGACGGATACAGGGATTTTCCTTCTTCATCCAAGCAGGATATGCAGAGAAGGGAATACGAGCTGATGTATCCTCATGGGCTCAAGGGAGGGCTGGAGGCTTTCCTTGAAAAAGAGAAGAATGTGTTCCATGATCCTTGGCTCAGGGAATTTTCCTCTATAAAAGGGTATGATGGGGTTGAGGAGGCTTTCAAAAGGCTTTCTGCAAAGCTTCCTCTTGCCGTGCTGACGGATTTTCCGATTGGGGTGAAGCTCGATGCCTTAAAGCTTTCTCCGTATATAAGGTATGCCGTATCCAGCGAGGATATCGGGCATCTGAAGCCCAGCGCCTGCTGCTTCAGATTTCTTTGCGAAAAACTTGGTATCGCATCCGAGCGCATCCTTTACGTGGGGGACAGTGAGAAGAAGGATGTGCTTGGAGCTTTGAATTATAATATGCATGCTGTCCTTATAACAAATGATAAGAAAAAAGCCGCATCAAGCAGGGCGGATCTCGTGGTCTCCGGATACGGGGAACTGATGGAGGCCCTTCTTTGAGGCTTTGGAGGTGGTAAATGTCTTTCAGTGTTATCTTGTCGATCGTGCTGTTTGTTCTCTCGATGCTTATCTTTTTCTCGGTGCGCTCCAGCGATAAGAAATCCAGGAGCCTGGCTAATGTGAATACGCAGATCAAGAGTTTCCGCGGGGAGGTATCGGCTACGACCCAGCGCCTTTTGACAACCGCCCAGGATTGCACCGACAACGTCAACAGCCATATCGAGAAGGCCCGCAACCTTGTTGATATAATCAACGCTTCTTTGGACAAGCTTGCCCAGCATGAGAAGGACCTTTCGCGGCTGCAGGGGGTGTGCGTAACCTATTCGCGCGCATTGGAAAAGCTCAAGGTGCAGACCGATCAGGCCGAAAACCGTGTGCTTGCGGTGCAGCAGGAGGTGAGGAAGGCGGAGACCATCACAACCTTCGTCAAGAATTTCCATGAGGAGACGGAGCTTTTGGTCAACCAGATGCAGGATTTGAAGGCCGATTATGTGCGCCTTGTCACTTCCACCCAGGAGAGCCTGAAGCAGCAGGCGGCGCTTCAGAAAAAAGAAAACAGCGAGATGCTTTCATCCTTCCAATCGGTTATAGAAAGGCAGAAGGCCCAGTTCGTTGAATTTGTGAATGTTGAAAAGCAGGGCTTTACAAGAGAGTGTGCGGAGCAGGAGAGGATTGCGGAGGCGAATACCGAAAAGATCCGTGCTTCCCGCGACGAGGTTGATGAGGCGGTCCGTAATGCCAGTGCATCCATCGCTTCGCTCAAGGAGAGCTGCCGTGCATTCATTGATGCAGCGGGTGAGGATGGTAAGAGGATACGCCAGGAGCTCAACGAATCCCTTGATAATATAAAGGGGATTTTCGATCAGTGGCAGGAAAAGCTTGATAATAAGGCAGACGAGGCGTCCTTGCGCCTTTCGCAGGCATTTGACCAGGCTTATGCCTCGTTTACTGAGAAGAAGATCAGAAGCGAGGCCGATGCAGATGCAAAAGCGGGAGAAATCGAGAAGCGTATCGATTCCAAGGAAATTGAAATCAAGGATTCCGTTGCGGAGGCCATGCACCAGATTGAAGACAGGATCTATACCCTCAATAAGGAAAAGGATGCTTATACAGAGAGGGCGAGAAGTGGCTATAAGGCCGCACTTGTCGCCGAACTTGAGGAGATCAATGTGCGTTATGAGAGCATAAAGACACAGGTTGCCGAACAGATTGCCAGTCTTGTCGATAGGGCCAGGGAGACCAGGGAGACTGTGTCCCTTCTCAGCCAAGGCGAAGATAAGAAAATCAGTGAGACCGTTTCCACATTGAAGGAGCTTGGAGATAAGATAGCATCTTCCGAGGCTCTTCTTTCGACAATTCAGGAACAGGTCACCCAGGGCAAGCAGGAGCTTTATGAGATACAACAGAACCATGGACGGATGGTTGGAATGATCAACGATGCCCAGAAAGAGCTTGATAAGGCCGAAGAGGAGGTCCGCTCTGCCAAGGAAGAGAAGATGAAGCAGGAGGCCGAGGCCGTAAAGCTCAAGCTCGAGAATGCCAAGAAGGAGAGCATGGCCAAGCCGGGTGAAGGAAAGAAGAGCAGGGCCGAATCGATAATACAGGAATTTCCGGAAGATATATTCATCGGAGACGAGGAGGAGATAGATCTTTCGGATGACGAGTAGTTACTTGACGCTTCAGCCCGTGGTTGTTATTTTCTTTTTAGGCCGGTTTTTCCCGGCCTTTATCAGGTGAAATGGTATGGATAAGAAAAAAGAAGAAGAAAAGGAAATAATCGAGGAGCAGCCGGAGGTGGAAGAAGAGGTTGCTGAAGAGACAACTGAATCCGCCGATGATGAAAAGCAGGCTCTTGTGAAGAAGGTGGAGGAGCTGGAAAAGGCTTTGTCCGAGGCAAAAGACAAGATGCTGCGCGATGCGGCCGAGACCGAGAATTATCGTAAGAGGCTTCTTAAGGATAAGGAGAATGCGGTAAGGTTCGCCAACGAGGCCATTGTGAAAGACCTTCTTGATCCGCTTGATAATTTCTCTCGCGCAATCAAGTCTGCTAATGAGAACAAGGATTTTGATGGACTTAAAAGCGGAATAAGCATGGTTGAGGATCAGATCCTTTCCATCTTGAAGACCAACTGGGGCCTTGAGGTTATCGATGCCGAGGGCAAACCCTTCGATCCCTCCGATATGGAGGCATATGCCGCAGAGGAGATGGAAGGGCTTGATAAGGAGACCGTTCTGATGGTATTCCAGCAGGGATACAAGCTGCATGGCAAGGTGATCAGGAGTGCAAAAGTAAAGGTTGGCAAGCCGAAAGCTTGACGATTCAAGACTCCGTTATTATTTTTGCAAGTGTGGGGAAGAGCAATCCTCGTTGAATCTGTTAAATTTTGGGAGAATATAAAAATGGGTAAGATTATTGGTATAGATCTCGGCACCACTAACAGCTGTGTCGCGGTCATGGATGGAAACGAACCGCTTGTTATTGCAAACAGCGAAGGTGATAGGACCACCCCGTCTGTAGTCGGTTATAAAGGCGCGGACCGCCTTGTGGGTAAGCCTGCAAAGAACCAGATGGTCACAAACCCCGAAAATACGGTTTATTCCATCAAGAGATTCATGGGAAGAAAATTCCGTGAGGTTGGCGAGGAGATCAAGATGGTTCCTTACAAGGTCGTCTCCGGAGCCAATGACGAGATCAAGGTCTCTGCAAACGGCGAGCTTTTGAGCCCTCCGCAGATCAGTGCGGTCATCCTTCAGAAGATGAAGAAGACAGCAGAGGATTATCTTGGTGAGCCGGTTACCGAAGCGGTCATCACGGTTCCTGCATATTTTAACGACTCGCAGCGTCAGGCAACGAAAGATGCAGGCAAGATTGCGGGTCTTGAGGTCAAGAGGATTGTAAACGAGCCTACTGCTGCCGCTCTTGCATATGGCTTTGGAAAAGATAAGAGCAAGGATGAGACAATTGCAGTCTACGACCTTGGTGGTGGTACTTTCGATATCTCCATTCTGGAGCTTGGCGACGGAGTGTTCGAGGTTAAGAGCACGAATGGTGATACACACCTTGGTGGTGACAACTTCGACCAGGTGATAATCGATTGGCTGGTCGCGGATTTCAAGGCCAAGAACGGTATCGACCTCTCTCAGGATAAGATGGCGCTTCAGAGGCTCAAGGAAGCTGCAGAGCAGGCTAAGATCACACTCAGCAGCAGCACTTCCACGACAATCAACCTGCCGTTCATCACGGCAAATGCCGGCGGTGCGCTTCACCTTCAGGCCGATTTGACAAGAGCTAAATTCGAGCAGATGATCGCTCCTCTTGTAGAAAGGACCAAGACTCCTTGTATCAATGCACTCAGGGATGCAGGACTTTCTGCAGGTCAGATCGACGAGGTTATCCTTGTTGGTGGATCTTCACGTATTCCATGCGTACAGGCGATGGTTAAGGAACTCTTTGGGAAGGAGCCCCATAAGGGTGTCAACCCGGATGAGGTTGTTGCAATGGGAGCTGCGATCCAGGGTGGCATCCTCAAGGGTGATGTCAAGGATGTCCTTCTTCTCGATGTAACTCCGCTTTCTCTCGGTATTGAAACACTTGGTGGAGTCACAACAAGGCTTATTGAGAGGAATACGACGATTCCTACCAAGAAGAGTCAGATATTCAGCACAGCTTCCGATAATCAGACTGCGGTCTCCATCCATGTTCTTCAGGGTGAAAGGGAACTTGCAAGCCAGAACAGGACGCTTGGTACATTCGACCTTGTGGGCATTGCTCCGGCTCCGCGTGGAATCCCTCAGATCGAGGTCACCTTCGATATAGATGCCAACGGCATTGTGCATGTATCTGCAAAGGATCTTGGAACTGGAAAAGAGCAGAAGATCGTCATCCAATCCTCGAGCGGACTTTCAGAAGCCGAGATTGAGAAGATGGTAAAGGATGCAGAGGCTCATGCGGAAGAGGATAAGAAGGCCAGGGAGGCTATCGAAGCCAGAAATACCGCAGAGAGCGTTGTCTATCAGACAGAGAATGCACTTAAGGAGTATGGCGACAAGATCGATGCTTCTGAAAAGAGCAGCATAGAAGCGGCAATAGCCGATCTCAAGACCGCTCTTGGAAACCAGAATGTTTCCGCTGACGAGCTTAAGAGCAAGACTGAAGCGGTGCAGCAGGCTTCCATGAAGCTTGGACAGAAGATCTACGAGCAGGCCCAGCAGACACAACAGGCCCAGCCTGGTGCTGATTCGGCATCCGGACAGTCCTCTTCAGGTAAGAAGAACGATGACGGATCCGTAGACGCGGACTTCACTGAAGTCTGATTAACGCCCCTCCGGGGGCGTATATATTGTGAAGATGGAGACAGCATGGCAGCATGCTGTTTCTGTCGTTAGGGGATAATATGGCAAAGCGTGATTATTATGAGGTCCTCGGGGTTTCCAAGACCGCTACCCAGGAGGAGATCAAGAAAGCATATCGTAAGATAGCCATGGCGAACCATCCTGATACGCATCCGAACGACAAGGCTGCGGAAGAGAGGTTCAAGGAAGCCAGTGAAGCTTACGAGATCCTTTCTGATGACAAGAAGAGGAAGAATTACGATCAGTTCGGCTTTGCCGGTGTCGATGGGCAGGCCGGAGCCGGCGGCTTCAGCAATGTATATAGGGATTTTTCCGATATTTTCGGTGGGGCTGGTGGCTTTTCAGATATTTTCGAATCGTTTTTCGGCGGTGGTGGCTCATCCCGTACAAGGAGCGGAGCCAAGGCCGGATCTTCTTTGAGATACGAGCTTACGATAGATTTCAATGAGGCTGTGAACGGCTGTAAGAAGGAAATCTCGTTTGCCCACAAGGTGAAGTGTGAGACATGCTCCGGCACTGGCGGCAGCGGAAGAAGAACCTGTCCGACCTGCGGTGGCCGTGGACAGGTTGCCCGCGGAACCGGATTTTTCCAGGTTGCATCCACCTGTCCGACCTGCGGCGGCAGCGGTACAATCGTGGATAATCCATGTTCTTCCTGCCATGGAAGTGGAACGGTGCGCAAGACTGAAAAGCTCATGGTGAACATCCCTGCTGGTGTTGATAATGGTTCCAGGCTTACATTGAGGGGCAAGGGCGATGCCGGGGAGAACGGAGGATCGGAAGGTGATCTTGTGATCTTCATTACTGTGCGCGACGATAAGTATTTTGTGCGTAACGAGCAGGATGTATACCTCCAGGTTCCGATTTCCTTTGCGCAGGCCGCTTTGGGCTGTGACATATTTGTTCCGACGATCGATGGAACCGATGTCAAGGTATCCGTACCGGCTGGCACCCAGTCCGGAAAGATCCTACGCTTGAAGGGCAAGGGATTTCCGTACATCAATTCCTCGTCCCGTGGAAACATGTATCTTAAGATCGTTGTTGATATCCCGAAGCATCTTTCCTTGAAGGCCAGGAGGCTGGTCAAGGAACTGCAGGAGGAGCTTTCAGATTCCGATCATCCTCTTCCAATGGAATACGAGGAATGAGATGATGCCATCACATCGATGGCATTTTTTTTTGCTGAATCCCTTACGCCTTGACCAAATGTGAAATAACAAATAACTTTTCTTTGTTATGGGTGAAAGGATTTACGGCTATCATGCCATTGAAGAAGGATTGAAAAAGGCCTTTGCAGGTTCCACGCTCTATCTTGTGCGTGGAGGCGGGGAGAAGCTTGCCAGATTGGAATTTGCAGCGCAGTGCACAGGAAAGGTGGCAGTCCGCAAAGTATCCAGGCTGGAGCTTGACCGGATGGCACCCGGCATAGATCATAGGGGGGCATTGCTTGACCTTGGAGGACCGAGAAAGGGCGCCTCAAGGCTCAATGAGATTTCTGTAGAGTCTTTTATTTCTTCCTTGGCTGAAGGCGAGGGCGCTTTGGTCCTGGTTTTGGATGGTATAACGGATCCTCATAATTTAGGAGCGATTTTGCGTTCGGCAGATCAGTTCGGAGCGAATTTGGTGATCATCCCCGAAAGAAGGAGCGTTCAGGCCAACGAAACGGTTGTGAAGGTATCCAGCGGTGCTGCCCAGTATGTTCCGCTCAGTGTCGTCACAAACCTTTCACGTGAGCTGGAGAAACTCAAGTCAGCCGGTTTTTGGGTATATGCTGCAGATATGAACGGTGATTCGAGTTATGATATGGTGTTCGATAAAAGGAGCGTGATAGTCATGGGTAGCGAAGGCTCTGGAATTTCACCTCTTGTAAGAAAGAACTGCGACTATATCGTATCAATTCCGATGCGCGGACACATAGACAGTCTGAATGTATCCGTTGCGGCGGGAATATTGATGTACGAATTCAGGAAATCTCACTGAAAATATTTGTTGCCTATGTCCTCACGGTACCAGCCACCCTCCAATTTGAGGCTGGAAATGGTGGCATAGGCGCTGGCGTTTGCTTCCTGCAGGCTCTTACCACGTCCGACTATCGTAACCGTACGACCGCCGGTTGTCGCAGGATGTCCTTCCTCGCCGTCCACGGCTCCGCAGAACATCACCGCGCGTCCTTCCATGTTGACCCTCTTTAATGAGGTAAGACCTTCCACCGGGCGTCCGGTAATTGTCTTTAAAGGATACCCCTCGCTGGCAAGTACGACGGCTACTGTGAAATCGTCGTTCACCTCCAGCTTCATGTCCATTATCCTGTCTTCATTGATCGCTTTGAGGATATCCAGCAGGTCCGTCTCCATCAGTGGGACAAAGGCTTGGGCCGCAGGGTCGTTGAACCTGACATGGTAATCGACCAATACGGGCTCATCATCTTCTTTTACGATGATGCTCAGTGTCAGCACACCTCTGTATGACAGCTGCTCGACCTTCATCCCGTAAAGTGTTGGGCTGATGACCTTTTCCCTTATTGCGGTACGCACCCTGTCTGAAACTGGCACAGGACAGATAGCCCCCATGCCTCCTGTGGGCGTGTTGTCGTTCTTCATCCTCTTTGTATATTCGCTGACTATCGGCAAGGATATGTATCCTTTGTTGTCAAGCAGTATCGTGGCGGTGATCGGTGTTCCGGGAATGTATTCCTCCAAGAGGACCGGACCTTTTTGCAACAGATGCCTTGCATATCTTATAAGAGCATCGGTGTCCGTGGAATGGAGGGTCTCCCTTGATGGGCTTATGTTGTTGCTCTTTATTATGAACTCTGTCCCCTGGTGGCGGAACAGATATTTTTCAAGCTGCTCGCAGTCTGCGAAAAAGCTTCTTCTGGGGGTTGGAATGTTGTGCCTGTCCGTAAAATCCCTGCTGAAGGCCTTGTCATCTTCAAGCTTGATCGCTTTTGCAGGGGCGCCGAAAGTGGCAATGCCCTTTTTTGACAGATAACCGATCACTCCTGTAAGCAGTGGAGCTTCGGTGCCAACAAATACAAGGTCTATATCATGCTCAAGGCATGCCTTGTAGACCTGTTCGGCATCTGATGGGTCGACCTCTGAGAGTTTTGTTGCAATATCGGATGTGCAGTAGTTGCCGGGGGCGACGAACAGACCGGAAATCAGGCGGCTTTTGTTCAGCCACCATGTCATTGCATGATCCTTCGCTCCAGAACCAAGGACTAGAACACGCATTTTTCCTCCTCTAAAATTAACGCTATCATAGTGAAATTCACAATTCAAGGAAAAATTGCGCTATTTTTACAGCTGTTTTTTTTGTACTTTCATAGCAGGGAAGAAAGGATCTGCTGATACTCTTTAAATGTTTTTGCCGTGGCTATCTCCTGTTTCGCCTTAGCCCCGCCCTTAAGCCCTTTAAGATATGCCAGCACATGCTTGCGCATCTCCATGCATGCCAGGCTTTCCCCATAATATCCTATCGCAAGCTCCAGATGATGGATGGCCGTTTGTATTTTCTCCTTAATGTCCGCTTGTTTGTATGTGCCAGATGTAAGCAGGTCCTTTGTCTGCCTTATTATGAATGGATTGCCTATCGCACCTCGGGCGAACATCACACCATCGGCACCGTAATCCCTGATATAGCATAGGGCGTCTTCTGCAGTGAAAACGTCTCCTGAAGCATATAAGAGGGGGCTGGATGGATCGTCTTTTGGAAAAAGACCTCTCAGTATGCAAAAGTGTTCCTTTCTTGCTACGCCGGAATATCCTTGGCTCCTGGTTCTTGTATGAAGGGTAAGTGCATCTGCGCCTGCCTCGGCGCAGGCTCTTGCGTATTCTGGATAGTTCATCGAATCCTCGTCCCAGCCAAGCCTGAATTTGACCGATATCGAGGCGCTTGTGCTGTTTTTGAGCAGCGATACAATCTTATATATCGTTTCGGGATTCTTCATCATGGCCGATCCCGCTCCAGTCTTTACGACTTTGGGCACCGGACAGCCTGAGTTGATGTCTATATACTGCGCTTTTTGGATGAAAGGATTTTCGAGACAGCGTTTTATAGGGTCCTCGTCCGGTGCGAAAAGCTGTATCACCAGATTTTCCGATTCATCGAATTTTTCCAGCAGGGCCTCGGTTTTCACACTTTTGCGAGCCAGTCCTTCGGCGCTCACCATCTCAGTAACGGTCTTGTCCGCCCCGTTCTCAACCGCTATCTGTCTGAATGCCTTGTCCGTATAGCCCGCAAGCGGGGCGAGAATCAGTTCCATAGACTGTAGATTACATATTGTTTCCAGCTCTGTCCATATATTTATTTCCTTGCGCCACTTGCTTATTTGACCCTCGCATGATAATTTCAGAATGATGAATAAGAAAATAAGCAAGCCCGAACAGGCTTATGTATATGTGATAAAGAATCCCAGCTATAACGATGTATGCGTCGCAGCCTGGGACAGTGTGATCTATCCTGGTACGGCTGTGGTTTATGATACAAGATTCGGCTTGGATATGGGCATTGTCGTAGGAAGTGCACCAAAAGCGGGCCGTGTTTACCAGCCCGGATCAAGCGAGGTGGATGGGGCCTGCCTGCATTTTGGCGTGGTGGGAGAGGATCAGGACGATCCTTGTGTCCATCAGTGCGAGTGGTGCACCGGATGCAGGATCACTAGGGATCCCGAGCTTGTGGAGGTGGATGGCGATGTCGCCTTCATAGACCATCTTGCGACCCCTGCGGAAATGAGCAGGTATGAGGAGAATTCCTCGAAGGAAGAGGATGCGCTTAGGGTGTGCAGGGAGAAGGTGTTGAAGCATAAGCTGAACATGAAGCTTGTTACTGCCCATTTTCTTCTCGGGGAGCCGAAGGTCATATTCTTCTTCACCGCGGAGGAGCGTGTCGATTTCAGGGACCTTGTCAAGGATTTGGTTTCGGTTTTCCGCATGAGGATCGAGCTTAGGCAGATAGGAGTTAGGGACGAGTCCAGGCTTATAGGCGGTCTTTCCGTATGCGGCAGGGATTATTGCTGCCATTGCATCACCAGCCAGATGGACCCTGTGACCATAAAAATGGCCAAGGAGCAGAATCTCTCGCTTAACAGCATGAAGATTTCAGGGCCATGCGGAAGGCTGCTGTGCTGCCTTGCTTATGAATACGATTATTACGTGGAGGAGAAGGCCGGCTGTCCGCCCGAGGGCACCAGGCTGAAGATCGGACATGATCTTTGGAAGGTCACTGAAGTCAATATCCTATCCAGGAAGCTCACCATCCAGGCAAACGAGGGACGTACGATGTATGTTCCTACGGAGGAAGTGTATTTCAATAATGATACAGGTTATTGGGAGGTAAGCGGGGAATTTCAGGAGGAATTTTTGCAGTGATGTCCTATGACATGCTGTAATCCTTTTCCTTATAGAAAGTTAATATTCCCATATTGACCGTATCGTTTTATTATGGTAAGTTGTTTTACGCTGTCGGGATTTGAATGTCCGGCATAAGTCTTTAAAACGAAAAATCTATCTTGGAGGAAATAAAGTGGCTAAGAAATCCGCTCAGAGAAGTGAACGCAGGAATCAGGTCCGCAGGATGCTCAACCGTGCTGCAAAGAGCAAGGTAAGGACTTCCATCAAGAAGTTCGAGGAAGCCCTCAAGGCAAACGACAAGAGTGCGGCGGAAGTTGCAATGAAGGAAAGCTTCAAACTTCTTGACAGTGCCGTCAACAAGAACGTCATGCATCGCAATACGGTCGACAGAAAGAAAAGCAGAATGGCTCATGCCTTCAACAAGCTTGCTTAGTTTTTTTCTTTATGGTGGTAAAAGATGGAAGAGAAACTTACTAAAGCGACTATCATCGAAAACCTTCATAACAAGCTTGGGTTGAACAGAACGGAAATACATACTGTTATCGATGAGCTTTTTGAAGAAATAAAGGATGGTCTCAAAGAGGACAGAGTTATTGAGCTCCGTGGCTTCGGTACTTTCGAGGTAAGGACCAGAAAGGGCCGGGAGAAGGCGAGGAATCCAAAAACCGGAGAGGTTGTGGCCGTTGACAGGCATGGTGTGGCTATTTTTCGCCCTGGTAAGGAGTTGAAGGAATTTGTCTGGGATATCCGAACATCCAAACCTGAAGAGGCGGATGAAGAGTAGGACTGGAGACTGGTTTGAAAACTTTAGAAAAAAGAAGCCTCAGAACTGTTTGTTCTGAGGTTTTTATATTACTTTTGACAGCATTTGTGTATTCGTTGGCCTTTCCGGGGTTTGTATTTAAAAATGGAATAGGCCTCATAGCCATCGTCGCTTTGATCCCTGTTTTCATGGTGATAAGGAACACCAGCTGGAAGATTATAGCCCCTTATGGGTTCTTTTTCGGCTTCATGTTCTACCTATTTTTCAATTATTGGCTGACGACATTCCATCCCCTTGCCATCCTGATCGTCCCCATAATCAAGGGTGGGGAGATGTTTATCCTGTTTCCGGCACTCAAGGCGGCCGACACCTTCTTTAAGAAGAAAGGTTATATTCTACAGGCCGTGATATGGGTTGCCTATGCGTATCTCTCGGAATCCTGGTTTGCAGGCTATCCTTATGGAACTATATGCTATGCGTTCTACAGCTATATGCCGCTTATCCAGATTGTAGACGTTACAGGAATCTGGGGGCTGATATTCCTCATGGTGCTTCCTCAGGCGTTTTGGGGCAATTATCTTTCAGATAGGGTGTTTTCCGGTATTTCCGGATTTTCCGCCTACCTTAAGAAGAATATTGTGGAGATAGCCATTTATGCGATATTGGTGGTCATATCCGTCATCTATGGCTTTATCAAGCTATCATATTGGGGCGATCGGGAACCCGACAGGTATTGGAAGGTTGCTGCAGTGCAGCACAATCATGATTCCTGGAAGGGCGGGGTGGATACATATCGCAAGAACTTCAATAACCTTAGGCGTTATACCCTTGAGGCGATAAAGGAGAATCCCGATATCGTGATATGGAGTGAAACGGCATTCGTACCCTCGATTGACTGGAACAGCATGTACAGCTACGAGGATAACCAGGAGATGCGTAAGCTCGTATTTGAGTTCATAGATTTTGCCGAGGGGCTTTCGGTACCTCTTTTAACTGGCAATGCCGATGGGGAGCCGATTGATTTTGGGCAAGGTCCCTTATTGGAGGATGGAAGCCTCAACCGTAAGGATTATAATGCGGTCGTGCTTTTCGAGAATGGCGGAATCAAGGATAAATACCGCAAGCAGCATCTTGTACCTTTCACCGAGCATTTCCCGTATGAGAAACAATTGCCGTGGCTTTACAATATATTGCTTGCAAACGACTACAACTGGTGGGAGTACGGAACCGAGGAGCTTGTGTTCGAATCCGACGGGGTGAAATTCAGCACCCCGATCTGCTTTGAAGATGTTTTCGGTTATCTTCCGGCTGGATTTGTAAAAAACGGTGCCGATGTCATTGTGAATATGACAAATGACAACTGGAGCAAGAGCGAAGCGGCTGAGAGGCAGCATGCCTATATTGCCGTCTTCCGGAGCATAGAGACCAGAAAGTCGACGATAAGGGGCACTAACAGCGGTATTTCCTGCCTGATAACTCCGGATGGAAGGATGCATGACGAGATGAAGCCGTTTGCCATGGGCTATCATGTTTATGATGTTCCCGTATATACCCATGATACTTATGACAATACTTTCTATGTGGAGCATGTGGATATCTTTGCATATGCGGCCATATCGGTCTCTGCAGTATTCTTGATTCTAGGTGCGGTTTTGAAGGCGTTGTCCTTTTTCAGGAGGGAAAGATGAGCACCGCAAGCCTGATTGTCATAGGCAGCGAACTGACCCGCGGCATAATACAGGATAGGCATGGTCAGCTGGTTTCCCGGGAATTGACGCATATCGGCGTACATATGAATGAGATTGTCGCTCTTCCCGACGACGGGTCCGTGTCCCATGTGCTTTCTGCTTTGAAGAAGAACAACGACATCATAATCGTAACCGGTGGACTGGGACCGACGGGTGATGACATGACACGCAATGCCATAGCAGAAAGCTATGGGGTTCCCCTTGTCGAGGATCCTTCATGTATGGAGTTTTTGAGGAAAAGGCTTGGCTCACGTGCAAGTGGTGCGAATTTGAAGCAGGCCTATATTCCCGAAGGCTTTTCTGTTATGCCTAACCCGAATGGGACCGCGCCCGGCTTTTACGGTACAGATGGAAAGTCGCTGATATTGGCCCTTCCCGGTCCCCCTAGGGAGATGGAGCCCATGTTCTTCAGCTATGCGCTTCCCGTCATACGCAGGGCCCTTGAGCTTCCTGAAAGTGAAAGGGACGAATATTCCTCCTTCATCACCGCCGAAGCCAGGTTGGAAGAACTTATGGAGCAGTGCGGCCCCGGTCTTGATTGGGGAACCCGCTTCCAGGATTACAAGATAAGCGTTTATGTTTCAGGATCGGATAAGGAAAAAAGGGATAATGCGGTTTCTTTGCTTATGAAGGAGGTCGGACCTTTCCGTCTTGTTCCAGGCTGTGTCGATGCCCTCGATATCCTGATTGCGAAGCTGAAGGAGAAGAATCTTACCATTTGTGTATCTGAATCCTGCTCAGGGGGTCTTGCATCCGAGTGCCTTACCTCCCGTCCTGGCTCCAGTTCCTTTTTCCTGGGTGGCGTGGTGAGTTATGAACCCTCGGTCAAGATGAATGTGCTGAAGGTCGATGAGGAGATAGTGGAGCAATACGGTGTTGTTTCAGCTGAATGTGCAAAGGCCATGGCAGACGGGGTTAGAAAGATCTGCAGTTCGGATGTCGCTTTCTCCATAACAGGTGTTGCTGGACCGGACAAGTCCGAAGGTAAGGCCGTTGGAACGGTATATCTTGGCTTTTCCTCGAAGGAGCATGAGACTCAATCCGTATTATTGGATTTTTCATCATGGGGCAGGGATTCCGTCCGCAGAAAGGCTGTCGTCTCCGCTTTCCTTCTTACCGCATGTTATATCGACGGCATGAATGTTTCGGATATTGTCAAAGGGTGGAAGAACATATGATAGACGAGAGGGTTGCAAACTATCTTAACAAATGTGGATATGCCGATCGTGTTACCGAGTTTAGTGTTTCCAGTGCGACTGTGGCATTGGCGGCAAAAGCTTTGGGATGCGAGGAGTCACGGATTGCAAAAAGCCTGGCTTTCAGAAACGGGGACGGGGCGATGGTCGTTGTCCTTGCAGGAGATGCCCGCATATTCAACGGCGGCTTCAAGCGCAGGTTCGGCTTCAAGCCCTCCATGCTGGATGCCGAGGAGACCAGGAAGTTCACCGGATTTTTCCCCGGCGGTGTATGCCCGTTTGCACTCGATGACTCTGTGCCTGTTTATCTTGATGAATCCCTAAAGCGCTTTGATTTCGTATATCCTGCGGCCGGAACCGCATCAAGTGCAGTCAGGCTTTCTGTCGAGGAACTCTTTTCCTTGTCCAAAGCTTCCGGCTGGGTGGATGTGGCGAAAGACTGGCAGCAGGAGTGATATTTTCTGTTGCAGTATTCAAAAAAAATCCTTTTTTATAAAATTTTTATTCTTCCGCCGGGTTGTTTGGGTCTCATAGAATTTGATTAAAACGAAAAAAGGAGCTTTTTATGCAGGTCAACACAGGCGCTTTGATCATTGTCATCGGATACCTGGTGGGAATGCTTGTTATCGGTTTCATCGTTGGAAAGATGAAAATAAAGAACAGCCGTGATTACATGATCGCAGGACGCAGGATGGGGCTTTTCATGGTGGCTTTTTCCTTAAGTGCGAACAATATCGGCGGAGGCTCGACTACAGGACTTGCCGGCAAGGCTTTCGATACCTGGGGTATGAGCGCCATCTGGTATGTTCTTGCCGCTTCCGTTGCCATGATCCCTCTTGCTTATTTTGCACCCAAGATCAGAAAGACGATGGCTGTCACCATACCCGAGGTCATAGACAGGCGTTTTGGTAACGGCAGTTCGGTATTTTCGGCGGTATTGAATATTCTTGCTTTGTTCTGCCTCACTTCAAGCCAGGTTGCAGCCAGTGGCAGCGTGGTTGCAACTCTTACTGGCATACCCCTGAACGTATGCCTCATCATAGCTGGACTGGTGATAATAATATATACCACGCTGGGCGGGATGATCGCTGACCAGATTTCAGATCTTGTGCAGTTTATCATCATCCTTGCAGGCCTTGCTATCGCAACTCCTATGGTCCTTAATGCTTGTGGTGGCTGGACCGCCCTTTCTTCGATGCTTCCCGGGGAGCAGCTCAGCTTCACCAAGATAGGTTGGGTGGTCATAATCGGATATATATTCAATTATTTCTGCACATTCCTTTCCGGGCCGGAGATGATAAGCCGTTTTGAGACGGCCAAGGATGAGAAGACCGCATTCAGAGCTTCGATATTATCTGCAGTTCTGATGGCTGCGATGGCTGTGTTCCCGACGCTGCTGGGGCTTACTGCGTTGGCGCTCAAGGATCAGATTCCCGGCATCAGCAGCTCGACTGCCATGATGGCTGTGACCCAGGCATATGCACCGACTCTTGTGACAGGACTTGTGTCTGCAGCTATAATCTCGGCTACGATGAGCAGTGCGGATTCAAACCTGCTTTGCATGTCCACGATGTTTATAAACGATATTTATCTAAAGTATTCCAAAGTTGGGCGCAGCCTATCGGATAAGCAGACGATATTCGCCACCAGATGCTGCAATGTCCTTTTCTGTGTTATTGCAATGCTCATAAGCCTTTTGAACATCAACATCGTGACGATGAATACTTTTGCATTTGCAATACGCTGTGCCGGGCCGTTTGCTGCTTATGGGCTTGGTCTGGTGATCCCTCGTGCCACAAAGCATTCCGGGCAGATTTCTATAATCGCAGGAACTGTTGGAGTCGTTTTCTGGCAGATTCTCTCAGGTGGGGATTTCTATCTTGGCATCCTCCCCGTGGTTTTCGGCTGTGCGGTTGGGACAATCACTTTCTTTTTGGTCAATCTCATAGAATGGAGGAATGGTGTTTCTCCTGCTCCTTCGGCTTATCTTGACGACAAGGGGATTGCCGAGCTTATCAAAAATGAAAGTTAAACCATCTTTCTTTTGTTTGTTTACATCCCGTAGCCGAAACTGCGGGATGTTTTTGTTTATGGTAGATCATACTTTCAAATGTAATAATAACAAATGTAAAAGAATGTCGATGAAAGTTTTGGGACATAAATCTACTATGAATAATTTTAGCCATATTTTGATAATCTGTCCTGTCTTGTTTCTTATTTAACTTTACACAATTATTTTTCTTTACAATCCATAGAAATTGTGATAATACGGAATTAAAGCATAGGTAAACGTTTGCTTATTAATTTTGCTACATCCGGTAAACGTTTGCCTATCCCTGGAGGATGTTGTTTGGCTAATTTCACAACTTTGAAAGATGTTGCAGCTAAAGCAGGTACCACGGCAGCAACCGTATCCTACATACTAAACAACAAAAAGGGCAGGTATGTGAGTCCGGAGATGCGTGAGAAGGTCCTTGCTGCAGCAAAGGAATTGAATTACATAAAGTGTGCTGGTGCCTCCTCTTTGAAAGGAAAGCATACAAAGCTTGTGGCAATATTGGTTCCTCAGTTTGAGAACCAGTTCTTTACTAGAATTATATCAGCAGCTGAGAGTGTTTTCGTTTCTCATGGATATGATCTTATCATCACAAATACGTTTGATAATCCTGTCAGGGAAAAAGATATTCTTTACAGGATGGTCAGGCAAAGAGTGGACGGGATTATAATCACACCGACAGTTAAAGGATTTGAAAATACGGAGAATATCAGGAAGGCTGGAATGAACCTTGTTGTCGTGGATCGTCCATTGTCCGGTGCCGACGATTACAATTGGGTTACGACAAAGAATTATGAATGCGGATACAAAGGAGCTGAATATCTTTTAAAGAAAGGGCACCGGAACATCGGTTACATTGGCTGGAATTCCGGAATAAAAGATCTTGACGCAAGAGCAGAGGCTGTTTTAGACGCCTTTTCCGATCATGGAATCGATAGTAATGGTTGTAAGATCATCAACGGTGAGTTCTCGGCCGAAGAAGGTCGAAGAATGACAAAGGAGATTCTTGAAGCACATCCTGAAATCACGGCGCTTTTCTATGGATTCAACATGCAGGCTGTTGGTGGCATCGACTATTTATGCAAAAGCGGAATATCCATACCCGAAAAATTATCGGTGGCTTTGATTGGAAGTCCCGAATGGGCCTATGTCGGATATAACGGATTCACACATGTGGATATGGATGAATACAACCTTGGAATTGCCGCTGCACAGCGGATGATGGACCTGATAAATGGGAATGAGATTTCTAATGAAAAACTGCATATCAGACAGGACTGCTTTTTAGTTGAAGCCTCTTCTGTCAAAGATATAAATATGGAAAAAGGAGGAATCAGATGAAAAAGATTCTTACTGTGATGACGGTTCTTGTTATCGCATCCGCAATCTGTTTCGCTCAAGGCGGTTCGGATGCTGCGAACTATCCTAACAAGAATATCAACTTAACTGTTCCTTATGGGGCCGGAGGTACGACTGATCTTACAGCCAGGGCCATTGCCAATGGTATGGGACAGTATCTGGGCGTAACCATAAACGTCGTTAATACCGCAGGAGCTGGTGGGTCAGCTGGAACGCTCAACGTTCAGAACGCACCTGTGGACGGCTATTCCTTACTCGCAAATGGAATGCTATCCTTCTCCACAATGCCCATAAATGGTTATACCGACAAGACCTTCAGGGATTGGGATATCTGGATTGCCACATACGCCCCGAACGTTGTAATCGTTCCAAAAGATAGCCCTTATAATACCATTGAAGACCTCGTGACTGCAATACAGCAGAATCCCGGAAAAATAACTGCGGGTACTGCGGGTATCGGTTCTGGTGGCCACTTCGGTGCTGAAATCATCAAGATGGCGGCAGGTGCCGATTACAAGCACATCACTTATTCCGGTGGTGGCCCGGCTCTTACAGCACTTCTTTCCGGTGAGATTGATTTCCTCCCGCAGTTGCTTGCTGAGTATAAAGATCTTATCATTGCCGGAGAAGTCAAGGCTCTCTGCTCCCTCTCTGAAGAGGCCCTCGAGATTGCGCCTGGTGTTGTGATTCCGTCTATTGCCGAATCTTATCCTGATGTTGCTTCCTTCCTGCCGATGGGAGAGGTGACAGGCATACTTGTTCCCAAAGGACTGCCAGAAGAGATTCTCACGAAGCTTGATGAGGCGTTTGCCTTTGCTATTGAACAGGACCAGTTCCTTGATCTCTGCAGCTCCAAGGGTTTCGAGGTGATAGCCATGAATAGGGCTGACTCCGCAGCATACATGGAGGATTTTGCAAGCAAGGCCTGTTGGATCATGTATGATGCTGGTGCTGTCACTATCAGTCCTGAAGATTTCGGTATAGAAAGGCTGAACTAGTCTCTGTAATCAATTTCCCGTTTTCCACCCTTGTATCATCTGCTATAGAAATGAGGGTGGAAAACCTGTATTTGTGTTTTCTGGTGGTTTTTAATGGAAAAGAAATGTAAGGATTTTGTATTCTCCATCGTTTTGACGATATTGGGGATATATGTGACTATCGAAGGATACAGGATTTATGCATACGCAGCTAGGCCCCCATATAAAATCGAGCAGCTGTCGATATCTCCAGGTTTCCTCCCTTTGATCCTTGGTGCCCTGTTGTCTGTGCTTAGCATTGTCATGATGATCGGCAGCCTGAAGGAAGGGGGAATCAAAACCAGGATTTCCGAATTCAAGGCGTGGGTTGGTCCGACAGCTAAAGATAAGAATGTTCATAGCATGGCTATCGGCATAGTGATCATGGCTGTATATACGTACTTGCTCATGGGTTTTCTCCCATTTTGGGCTTCAACATTCATTTTTCTTGCCGGTCTGATGTTTTACCTGAGAGCCGGAAAATGGTGGAAGATTCTAGCCGTATCGGTTGGTTCCATCGTTCTTGTAATCCTTTTATTCGAAGTCTGCTTCAACGCAGCTTTGCCTTAAGGAGTGTCATCAATGGTTTTAGAATATCTTGGGACCGCCATAATGACGGTTTGCCAGCCTATAAATCTTTTGGCTTTGGTCCTTTCGACCACCGCAGGTCTCATAATGGGCATGTTGCCCGGACTGAGTGCCACGATGGCCATTGCGCTGCTTACCGGCCTATCGTACAATTTCCCGACACAGACAGCACTGATTTCCCTGCTTGCCGTGTACGTTGGAGCAATTTCCGGAGGCTGCCAGTCGGCAATTCTCCTCAATATCCCTGGGACACCGGCTTCAGCGGCGACTGCGATGGACGGCTTTCCTATCGCAAAACGAGGCGAAGGAGGCTGGGCAATTTTCATGGCGACGACCGCAAGCTGTTTTGGTACGCTTATAAGCGTTATTTTCGTACTTACTCTCACCCCGCTTCTTACCAGCCTTGCCCTGATGTTCGCAAGCTGGGAGTTTTTCCTTTTGTCTATTTTTGGCATCATGATTTGTGGTGCCCTGACTGCACAGGGGAATGCTCTAAAAGGTTGGATCAGCGGCATTCTGGGGTTGCTTGTGGCGATGATCGGTCTCGATTCCGTGGATACGATTCCTCGGTTCTCATATGGTAACGTCAATCTCATGGCCAATATTCAGCTTATTCCAGTCATGATCGGTCTTTTCGGATTCCCAGAGATTGTCAAGGCATTCAAAAAGGATGTGAAGGAAGACGTGATTGGAATGACAAAGCTTGAACCTAAGCGTGGAATCATGACGGTTCTCAAACATTTCGGTGCCGTTTTCAGATCTGCCATCATAGGTGTCGGCGTAGGAATAATTCCTGGGGTCGGCGAGGATGTGGGTGGCTGGCTGTCCTACTGGGCAAGCAAGTCCAGAAGCAAGCATCCTGAGCGTTTTGGACAGGGTGAGGAGCTGGGAGTGATTTCTGCAGAGACGGGAAACAACTCCTGTATCGGAGGTGCAATCATTCCGGTCTTGAGTCTTGCTGTTCCTGGCAGCGCACCTGCTGCAGTTCTTCTTGCCGCTTTCCTGATGCATGGATACAGGCCTGGTCCGCTTCTGATGACCGAATCTCCTTCGTTCATCTATGATGTCGGAATCTACTTGATTTTTGCTTCCATAGCCATGTGGGCTCTCGCCCTTGTGATATCTAAGGGAACGGTCAAGTTGCTCGGGGTGAAGAAAAAATACCTCATGCCCGTGATTTACATGCTCTGTGTCGTTGGCAGTTATTTGATAAGCTACAACATGTTCGATGTCAAGGTCATGTTCGTGTTCGGTCTTGTTGGGCTTGCACTTGCTGCGGGTGGTTTTCCCGCTGCTCCATTCCTTCTCGGGGTCATACTCGGCCCTATGGCGGATTCGAACCTCAGAAGAGGGCTCCGTCTTTCCGACGGCTCTTTCGCTCCGATGTTTGGTCGTCCGATATGCATCATCTTCCTGATTGCAATCTTTTTGATGGTGTTGAGCCAGCTCGGGGTATTGAAGAGGATTTCCGCCTGCTTTAAGAAAGGTGGGAATCGTGATGAATAAAATTGGTGTGGGATTCGTAGGCTGCGGCTTTGCCGCAGCCATCCATGCAGAAGCATTCAAAAGAGTTCCTGGATTCGATGTGGAGCTTGTCGGAGTATTCAGCCGAAATAAATCCAATTCTTCTATGTTTGCCGAGAAATACGGCTTCTCTTATTATTGTGATGATTTTAATAGGCTGTTGGAAGATGAGAGCATAGACATCATCGATGTTATCACACCTCCGGATTCGCATATTGATTACATAAAAGCGGCTGTGTCTGGCAATAAGGCCGTTATTGTCGAAAAGCCGCTTTCTGGATGTTTTACCTCTGGCTCAGTTAGCAAAAGAAAAATGTACAGCCATGTAATGGAACAGATGGAAGATCTCAAGCATTTTCTTGCTGAAAAGCCATCTGCAAAGGTATTCTATGCTGAGAACTATATTTATGCCCCATCGGTACGGAAGATGTTGGACATGCTTGAGACTTCAAAAGAGAAGCTGATTGTCCTCAAGGGAGAAGAAGCGCATAGCGGTTCACATGCCCAAGCGGCGCGATTTTGGGAAAAAACGGGCGGAGGCTCGCTTATACGTCAAGGCTGCCATCCTCTTTCGGCTTGTATTTATCTTAAATTGAAGGAGTCCAAAGTGAGGCTCGAGAGCGTTGTCGCCGATTGCTCACAAATTGGAAATACACTTTCTGATAAAGGAGTATTGCAGTCTGATGCATTTGATGTCGAGGATATGGCTGAAGCAGTGTATACGTTTTCGGACGGAAGCAAGATGATTATCACCGGATCAGATATTGTTGTTGGTGGGGTGCGTAACAGAATCGAGGCCTATACACCAGCTTCATGCCTTTATGCCGATATGGCCCCCAATAACGCCCTGGTTTGCTATAATGGGCGTCCCGAGCTTGTTGATGGGGTATATATCACGGAGAAAGTGGAGCATAAGGCCGGTTGGCAGAGTGTATTTGTATCCGAGCATGAGATGCGCGGATATGTCGGCGAACTCGAGGATTTTCTCTTGTCGTATACTACTGGTAAAGAGCCAGAATCTGGATTGGATCTGGCAATTATGACTGTGAAGGCCGTTTATGGTGCGTATGTTGCGGCCGAGGAAGGAATCAGGTTCTATTTCTGACAAGGGATGTCCATCCCTATTGAGGATGTGTATGCAGAAAAGCGATGGAATGAATTATGCACCTGAGTTTTCGGGTGAAATCAAGAAAGTAGTGAAGAAGGATGAATTTCGATTCTCCATTTGCGGTCTGAAGCATGGGCATGTATTTGCGATGACCAACGGACTTTTGGAAGCAGGTGCGACTCTTGTGTCTGTCTATGATGATGATATAGAGCTTATGAATGCATTTTGCCGGAGATATCCAGGAACAAGAGTTTCAAAGAGTGAAGAAGAAGTGATTAATGATCCCGACATACATCTGGTCGTATCTGCAGCTGTTCCATGCATGCGGGCACGACTCGGAATCAAGGTTATGAAGGCCGGCAAGGACTATTTCTGTGATAAGCCCGGAGCTCTTACTTTGGAAGAAGTCGAATGTGTGCGAGAGGCATGTGCTGAGACAAAAAGAAAATACATGGTATATTTCGGCGAGCGCATACATGTAGAAGGAGCTGTTTTCGCAGAGCAGGAAATCAAGAAAGGAAGAATTGGGCGGGTTGTACATGTAACTATACTCGCACCACACAGGTTAAACTCTGATTCTCGTCCCTCTTGGTTTTTTGATCCTGATAAAAACGGTTCGATATTATGTGACATAGGCTCGCACCAGATTGAGCAGTTTCTGACATATACAGGCAACGAAGAGGCTGATATCACACATGCCTATGAGGCAAATTATGCCAATCCAGACCACCCTTATTTCCATGATTATGGAGAGTGCACGCTTTTAGGCACCAATGGTGCGACCGGAATAGTACGCGTTGACTGGTTCACTCCTTCTGGCCTTGGTGCGTGGGGGGATGGCCGTGTGTTTGTTGTTGGTACAAAAGGTACTATCGAGATACGAAAATACGTCGACATTGCACAAAATGATGCATCAGATTATGTTTATATTGTTGATGGGCTGGGTGAGAATGTTTATTCAGTACATGGACAGATGGGATTCCCTTTCTTTCCTGCTTTCATATTGGATTCATTGAACAGAACAGAAGAGGTGATGACACAGCAGCATGTCATTTCTTCAATGAGGCTTGCGGTTGAGGCTTCGCTCAAAGCCTCTGAAAAAAGGAGTTAGAATATGGGAAAGATTTATAATTTTGGCATAATCGGTCTTGGAACCATAGCTAGATTTCATGCTCGTGCCATTAATGATATACCAAATGCTCGGTTTTATGCAGGCTATGATCCTGTCGAGGGAAGAGCGCAGAGTTTTGCATCGGAGTTTGGCGGTAAAGCTTATTCAGATCTTGATGCATTTCTTTCTGATAAGCAAATGGACATTGTTACAATAACCACACCAAGTGGATGCCATCGAGATGTATCCATAGCTGCATTGGATGCAGGTTTTGATATCATTGTTGAAAAACCACTTGAGATAACCGTGTCGCGTTGCAACGATATTATAGAGGCTGCAAAAAGGAATGGAAGAAAGCTAGGGACTGTGTTTCAGAGCCGTTATCATGATTCCAGCCGTGTTGTAAAGGATGCAATTGATAAAGGCAGGCTCGGGAAATTGGTCATGGTGGATGCATACGTGAAATGGTATAGATCTCAAGAGTATTATGATTCCGGAGCCTGGCGTGGTACTCTTGCGATCGACGGTGGCGGAGCGCTTATGAATCAATCAATTCATGCAGTCGACCTTCTTCAGTGGTTTGGTGGAGATGTCGAAGAGGTTTGCGGAATTTCCGACATCTGTTCGCATACGAATATTGAAGTAGAAGATGTGCTGGTCTCAACTGTAAAATTCAAGAACGGTGCACTAGGGGTTATTGAGGCTTCCACAGCCGTATGGCCTGGTTTTTATAAAAGGATTGAAATTCTCGGAACAGAAGGTTCCATAGTTCTGGAGGAAGAATCCATAAAGGAATGGAGATTCAAAGATGAGAACGAAGATGATGAACTCATAAGGATGCGGTTTTCTTCAACCATCTCTGGAGGAGGGGCATCCGATCCGAAGAGTATAGGATATGAAGGGCATAAGAAGGAGTTTGAGGATTTTATAGAAGCAGTGGAACATGATAGGAAGCCCTTGGTGGATGGAGTCGAAGGCCGTAAGGCAGTTAGTATCATTGAGGCCGTTTATAAGAGTTGCAGGGAAGGTGTTCCAATAAAGGTGGACCGATGACCTGTTTTAAGGATCCTTTGTGGATCCTTTTTTCAATCGTACCATTTTGTATCATTTTTTTCTTCGGTAAGTTGACATACTCCCTTTCAGGGAATATAGTTGTGAAGGTAAATCCATTTTTCCTGATATAAAAATCAAATAATTAATTTATATATTTTTGGAAATTCTTTTAGTTATATTTGGAGTTGATTTTAATGGCTGAAGAGACCATGAATGTTGCTGACGAACAGCAGGTTGTCCAAGAAACCAAAAAAAGAAGGGGAAGACCCAAGAAGAGTACGGCAAAGGCCGTGGAAAAGGAAAAGAAAGAGAAAATCGAGGAGACATCAGTTAAGGAGCCGGAAGCTCCAGCTGCAGAAAAGAAGGTGTTCAAAATCAGACCGAAGGTCAAGATCAAAAAGAAAAAGGATGAGGCTTTTGAGCCTTCCGAGCCTGATCTTTTCGAATCGGCAGGGCAAGATGTTGCTTTGGAAGAGGGCATGGGGATGGAGCCGGACACCACACAGGAAAGCTTGGAAAGCATGCCTGTCCAGACGGATTCCGATGAGTATATGCCCGAGGATGGCTGCCAGCAGGCTTCCGAGCAGGGTGAGGAAGCTTCCTGCCAGGAGCCCTCAGAGGAAGAAGCACAGTATGATTTCCAAGACCAGGGAGGCCAGGACGAAAAGGACGGTAATGCCCAGAAAGGGAAATATGAGTCCAAATTCGAGCGTTACGGAAAGAAGAAGAACGGAAAGAAAAGCCAAAGGGAGGATTATCCTATGGAGGTCAATCTGGAGGAGAATCCGGATGCCCCGAAGATGTTCCTTTCTGTTTTGACCACAAAGCATATAGATGAACTCAGGCAGCAGGCCAGAAGCATGGGAATTGCGGAAGATGTCATCCTCGATTCCAGAAAGACCGAGCTCATATACAAAATGTGTCGTTTGCATTCCCAAGGCGGCGGTGCGCTGCTTGTCGAAGGTATTCTCGATATCATTCAGGAGGGGGGATACGGGTATCTGAGGTATGCTGTAAACAATTATCTGCCCGGAGGGGAGGATGTGTATGTCTCAGCTCCCGTGATAAAGGCTACAGGCCTTAAGACCGGCGATCTCGTTTACGGTCAGATCCGCGCTCCTCGCGATGGGGAAAAAGCTGCGGCAATGATAAGGGTGTTCAAGGTCAACAACGAAGAGCCGAAGATGGCAAAGCTGCGCGCTCCATTCGATACATTGACTCCTTTGTTTCCAGATGAGCGTCTTCATCTGGAGGTTGTGGAGGAAGGAAAGCCCGGAGATCTTTCCACAAGGGTTGTTGATCTGTTCTGCCCGATCGGAAAGGGGCAGAGATCGCTTATTGTCGCCCCTCCAAGAACTGGAAAAACTGTGTTGATGCAGAAGATAGCCAACGCCATCACCACAAACCATCCCGAGGTGTATTTGATAGTCCTTCTTGTCGATGAGCGCCCTGAAGAGGTTACAGACATGAGGAGAAATGTCAATGCAGAGGTCGTAGCCTCCACCTTCGACGAACAGGCCACACATCATGTGCAGGTTGCTGAGATGGTCATAGAGAAGGCAAAGAGGATGGTCGAATATAAGAAGGATGTTGTCATTCTTCTCGATTCGATAACCCGCCTTGCCAGGGCTTACAACCAGACTGTGCCCGCTTCGGGCAAGATCCTTTCCGGTGGTGTCGATTCCAATGCCCTCCATAAGCCGAAGAGATTCTTTGGTGCGGCCAGGAACATAGAGCAGGGAGGCTCCCTTACAATAATTTCGACCGCACTCATCGATACCGGATCCAGGATGGACGAAGTCATCTTTGAGGAATTCAAGGGAACCGGCAACAACGAGATTGTTTTGGACAGGAAGATGGCGGATAACCGCAAGTTCCCTGCCATCAACATCAAAAAGAGCGGAACGAGAAGGGATGACCTGCTTCTTGCTGAAGATGTGCTGACCAGGGTTTTCCTGCTCAGGACCGCTTTTGGCAACCTTGATGATATGGACATGTCCGTTTCTCTTATTGACAAAATGAAGAAAAATAATAACAATAAGGAGTTCCTGGACAGCATGAACGCCCAAGCGGTGAATCAGGCTATGCAGAGAGGCTTGTGATTGACATACCCCGTCTGTGAAAGCAGGCGGAATTACATATGAATCCGGAGGAAAGGAAGATGAAGAAGGATATCCATCCAAAGTATGAATTGCAGGAAGTACGCTGCTCCTGCGGCAACGTAATCAAAACCAAGACGACAAGCAAGAACCTGACGGTTGAAATCTGTTCCGCATGTCATCCGTTCTTTACAGGAACGCAGAAGCTTGTGGATACGACCGGACGTGTCGAGCGCTTCAACAAGAGATACAACAGGGAAACGAAGTAATTGTTTTCCGTATGGGCGGCCTTCCTCCGGGAAGGCTTTTTTCTTTTTTACAGCGCCTGCGCATGGTAAAATTTTGTTGCTTCCGCGCAAAACTAATGTAATCATAAATTAAGAGGATTTTTTTATGTACAGGGTGCTGATCCATCATAAGAATGAATATGGCGAAGAGCCGGAAGTTGTAGTCGATGTGCCGGGGGTGATGACCATACTCGGGGCATATTCCGACTATTGCTCCGGCTATGCTCTTATGTGTACGAATGACCAGGGCCTCCGGCTGGCGATTTCAAGGAGAAAGGATAGCACGGTCAGAGTCTACAACCATACCATACAGGATAGGAAAAAATTTCAGCTGATAGGGCTTAAATGCAAGGCTGATGATAAATGGATATCCACTGTGAAAGCCATCTTTTTAGCTCTGCAGCATGATGGCATAGTGCTTCCTGGAATGGATGTGAGCATCACCGGAAGAACCGCCCATTCCGACTATGACACCCTTTCGGCTGCGGTTGCCGCCGGCTTTTTGATAGGTTTCAATGAGCTTTTCAATCTTGGGCTCGGTCTCAACGACATGCTGCGCATAGCTCATGCCTCGAATGCTTATTCCAACGGCTCGTGCAAGCTCCGTGAGCTTCTGACACTCTTCATCATAAAGAAAAAGGAGCTCGTCCTTTTTGATTTGGAGACATATTCCTACCAGACCATGGAGAATCCTTTTGACAACGAGCAGATAACATCATATATCCTCGATTGCGGCATTCCCAAGAACATACTTTATGAGGAGGAACGCAAGGTTTTCCAAAAGACGAAGGATACGATGGAGACTCTTAAGAAGATAATTCCAAAGGGGATGAAGCTGCGCGACATATCGATGAGGGAAGTGCGTTACAGAAAGGGGGATATAAGCGAAGAGTGCATGAGATATGTGAATTTCACAATCTCCGAATCGCATAGGGCCCTTAAGGCCTGGGATGCTCTCAAGGACAAGGATAGAAACCATTTTTGCAAGATATTGCTTGAGCAGCAGGATGGCATCAGCGAGGATCTTGAGGTCACATGTCCCGAAGTCGAGTGGCTGATCAAGAGAAATGGGGAGAACCCGCATATCTATGCCTCATCCCTCATAGCCATGGGGCTTAGTGGACATATTCTTGTCGTTGGTGAGAACGATCTCAAACGCTATTACGAGGATAGGATCGAGGAATATGAGCATATTTTCGATTTTCATGCCTCATTGAGACATTTTTCGCCTACCGGCGGTGTGAGGATACTCTACGACGATGAAGATTCTCTTGGTTAATGACGATGGCTTTCAGGCAGAAGGCATAAAGGTTTTGGAGAAGGTGCTTTCCTCCTATGGTCACGAAATCTGGGTCAGCGCACCAAAGACGCAGATGAGCGGAAAATCCCATGCCATGACCATTGGAAGCGATCTGGAAATAACAAGGTATGATGTAAACCATTACCATATGACCGGAACTCCTGTCGATTGTGTGCTCTATGCGAAAAGGTATGAGCATTCCCTTTTTCCGGGAGATCCCGATCTTGTGGTCTCTGGGATAAACCACGGCTATAATCTCGCTTCGGACATAACTTATTCCGGAACATGCGGTGCGGCCAGGGAGGCAGTCCTTTGTTCTTGGAAGGCAATCGCACTTTCAAGCGAGGGAAAGGATTTTGACAGATGCGCCCGTTTTTTTGCCGACAATCTTCCTTTGCTCATGCCCTTTCTGGATGACAAGTGCTTTCTCAATCTGAATTTCCCTCCTGATTTCAACGGATGCATGAAGCTTACGATTCCTGGGGATGTCAGGTATCTTGACGAGGTCAGGCTGATTAGAAGGGATGGGGATACGGATGTTGTGCGCATAGATTCCGTTGCACGGAAGGAATTTCATATAGACGGATATCTGAATGACATAGAGGCATGTGGTGAGGGCTATGCCTCCATAAGTGCAGTTGCCATTGGTAATTTCAGTCATGCTCCGACCTTCGAGGCATTGAAGGATATCTTCAAATGAAGTGGGAGGACATATGTTCCCGCTGTTCGCTTTGCTGCCATGAGAAAATCATTGATGGCGATTATCTGATAATAAGCGACATAACTTGTGATTATCTGGATACCGTCTCCGGGCTTTGCACGGTATATGAAAAAAGGTTTGAAAAATGCGAGCGGTGCATGAAGGTCAATCTTTTCAGGGCTTGTTTCGCTTCTTATCTTCCTCCCGGGTGCCGTTATGTGCTTTGGGCGAAGAAGCATCACATCCGTTTTGTGAAGGACAAGAAGCTCATCCTTTCCTATGGAAAGGACGCAGAAACCGATAAGCTTGACTAGAGTCGTGATAATGGCTAATTTTTATTCATATAAGGAAACATCATAATGGCAGACAGATATGTCTATTTGGATAATAACGCCACAACGGCGATGGCGCCGGAAGTAAAGGAGATCATGAGGGAAAACGAAGACCTCTATGGCAACGCTTCCAGCATGCATGCCATGGGAAGAATGGCTGAAAGTGCCATCCTGTGGGCGAGAGGAAAGGTCGCTGAGCTTTTGGGATCTGAAAGCAGCGAGATATTTTTCACCAGCGGTTCCACCGAAGGGAACAATACAGTATTCAATATTTTCCGCGACAGAGCCGATGATGGTGATTTGCGCAACAGGATAGTTTTGAGCGCGGTTGAGCATCCCGCTTCTGTTGAGACTGCGAAATATTTGAAGAGAAAGGGTTATAAGATCGATTTCTGCCCTGTTGATGAGATGGGCATGATAGATCTCAAGGCTTTGGAAGGCTTGATGGGCGATGATGTCGCCCTGGTGTCCGTAATGACCGCAAACAACGAGTCGGGAGTGATCCAGCCGGTTGCAGAGGTGAGCAGGATGGCCAGGAAATACGGTTCGTATGTCCATACCGATGCAACCCAGGCGATAGGTAAAATCCCTGTGGATGTGAATGCCTTGGATGTCGATTACCTCACATTGAGCGGACATAAGTTCTATGGGCCGAAAGGGGTGGGTGCGCTTTATATCAGGAAGGGCGCTCCACGCAGCCCCTATCTTCATGGCGGCCATCAGGAAGGAGGGCTGCGCGCCGGCACTTACAACAACCAGGCTATAATAGGTTTGGGCAAAGCCGCAGAGCTTGCAAAAGAGGGCCTTGCTGAGGAAAGGTCCAAGCTGTGGGCCATGAGGACGGCCTTGAAGCGTGGAATAGAGGAGAGCATAGACAATGTGGTGTTCAATGGATCGGACGATTATGATACGGCGCTTCCGGGAACCCTTGATGTCTCCTTTGTTTCTGCAGAAGGGGAATCGATACTTCTTTATCTCGATTTGGAAGGTATAGAGGTTTCCACAGGAAGTGCATGCGCTTCTGGATCCTTGGAACCAAGTTATGTCCTTCTTGCCTCCGGGTTGGATGTCGAGCTTGCGCATGGATCGATAAGATTTTCATTCGGTCGCTACAACAGCATGGAGGATGTGGATTACGTATTGCAGAAGCTTCCTCCGATAATAAGTAAAATCAGAAGTATGAGCACAAGGAAGGTGTGATATGGCAGAGAGTTTTATGAGCCAATGGGTATATACGGACGTGGTAAAGGACCACTTCATGAATCCGAGGAACATATGGTCCGATAAGGAGGAGTTCAAGGCCGATGGGATCGGTGAGGTTGGCTCCCTTGCCTGCGGGGATCAGATGAGGGTTGGAATCAAGGTCAAGGATGGCCGCATTTCCGATTTGAGGTGGCTTACCTATGGGTGTGCTTCCGCGATAGCCAGCACATCGATGATGAGCGAGATGGCGATAGGCATGAGCCTCGAGGAGGCATACCAGCTCAGCCCGAAGCAGATTACCGAAGCCTTGGGAGGTCTGCCCGAGCATAAGTTCCATTGTTCCGTGCTCGGGGATAAGGCTTTGAGGGCAGCTATCGACGATTATCTTGAAAAAAACGGTATGGACAATCCGTATAAGAAAAAGAGTGCGAAAATCATCTGTGAATGCAAAGGTGTCACGGATCAGATGATCGAGGAGCTTGTCAAAACGGATAAGGTGAAGACCTTCGAGGATCTTCAGCGTCTCACCGGCGCTTCTACGGGCTGCGGCAAATGCCGTGAGCGTATTGCATCGGAGTTGTCGGAAATGCTGCATATCTACAATAAGTGACAGAGCATGATTTCCGTATATAAAGAAGCGGTGCGCGATGCGCTTTATCCGAAAAAGAATGGTACGCTGACACGCAGGAACAAGTATTTCACCACAAGGCCGGTTGAGATGATGGATGCCGGACAAATAAGGAAGCTCAGGAGATATCTTCAGCTCTCAAGGGCTGTTTTTGCGGATATGCTTTCCGTGTCGGAAAAGACCGTGGAGGCTTGGGAGAGCGGAATCAACGTTCCCTCGGGCCCTTCGTTGAGACTGCTTAATATGATACAGAAATACCCGGATCTCCTGATGGAGACCGGGGTATTTGTAGAGAGTATCAGATAGCGCCGTATATGGATCCTCCGATGAATTCCCTGAGAAGGGAATCGGAAGGAACCAGGCTGGAATCTATCGGATATACGAAGGAAAGGAAAAACAGGAGGCGTCGTGCTATTGCATACGCCTCTTTTTCATTCTTGTCCACGCTCTTTAAAAGTGGTATTGCCTTGGGGGCCAGTACCCCGAGCTCATAATCAAGAGCGCTGTTTATCATCACATCCGCATTGTTCTGGTATGGGAATATATGATTTTTCTCTCCGCGTTCCACGCTCGGCCAGCGGTTGAATGTCTCCACCGCGTCCGATCCCCTTGTCCTGTAGTCTCTCACAAGCCTTCTGAGCATGCGGTTGTCAGTGGTGCTTATCCTGGAGCAGGTGTCCAGGTTCAGCTGTGTCAGCGCCGAGATGTATATGCGATAGATCGTCCTTTTGTCTATTTCTGGAACCAGGTCTGGATTCAATCCATGGATTCCTTCGATGATCAGGATCGAATCCTTTTCCATCACATATTCCTCTTCACTGAAAGTCCTTTTCTGCTCCTTGAAGGAAAATGTTGGAAGACACACCCCTTTGCCGTCAAGCAACTCTTTCAGCTGTGATCTGAACAAATCCAGGTTGAGGGCTTCCAGAATCTCGAAATCAAAATCGCCATTCTCATCCCTCGGTGCTTCGCTTCTGGGCTTGTAGTAATCGTCCAACGATATTTTTATGGGCTTCTTACCCATGACCTTGAGCTCGTCGGAGAGCTTTAAGGAAAAAGTTGTCTTACCGGAGGAGGAGGGCCCGGCGATAAATACCACCTTCACATCCTTTTTTGAGGCGATGTCCTCGGATATGCTGATTATCTTCCTCCTTTGCTGGGCCTCAAGCATCAATATTGTCTCCTCCATCCTGTTGCTGCTCTGCCTATGGTTCAGCTCTCCCAGATTTTCCAGCCCTATTGTCCGTGCGTTCTTCCTGCTTTCCTCGAATACGGAGAAGAGAAGGGGATTGTCCGTAAACTCCCTTATCCTGTCTATCGACCTTGTTTGCGGATATCTTAAAAGAAGTCCTCCCTTGTACCTCCTTAGTTCCCATAATGATAGAAGATGCACGTCAGGAAGGACCGGTTCAGTATAAAGCTGATAGTACGGCCCGATGCGAAGGAATTTATATCCGCTTTCGTTTTCCGATGACAGCAGCCTTTCTGTTTCGTAAAGCTTTTGTTTCCTTGCCCAGGAAATTGCATCTTCATGCCGCAGTACCACCTCCTCAATCGGTGCTCCAGAGCTTATGACCGCTTTCATTTTCTTTTTCAGCAACTCCACATCGGTATCAAGATCATCCTTATAGTGGAAGTAATATCCGTCGCCCAGACTGTGACCTATCACCAATGTGCGTTCAGGATAGACGAGAAACGAGGTGTACATGAGAACAAGGGTGAGTGTTTTGCGGTAGATCCTTTTTCCCAGAGTTGAAAACAGATGCACCTCCTCGATCTCGGAATCCCCTTCTATACGGGTCCCGAGAGGGCTGAGCACTCCGTTTAAAAGCACCCCTACAACCGGATTGTCCTCGTATCTGCAATCCTTTTGCAATCCGAGCACTTTTTCCACACAGTCATGCAGCGAGCATCTTTTTTCCCCATGACACGTTTTTATCAGGATTTCGTTCATGAAACAAATGATAAATCACTTTTTGCGCCAAGGAAACACTCTCTTTGATATCGATTCAACAAACCCCTGATTAATATTTGCCCGGATTTGGATTATAATGGGCTGTATGAGCATCCTTTACGTGGACCTTTCCAAGGACTGCATAGAGAGTGCGGCGGACAAGGATGAGACCGGGTTCGCCCTCACTCTCGCGCTTGCAGGAGAAAACCCAGATTCCATAATTTTCACAGCCATCCCGGAGGAGGCTTATTCCATCCGCGGTGCATCCAGCATGACCTTCTGCTTCCATTCATACCTCACAGGAAGGAACGAGGCGGGATTTGTCAATTCCAAACTTGGGTTCGTCCTGCGCAATTTCGGTTATACGGCGATGGTCATTTCAGGCCGGGCACAGAGACTGTCATACATATCGTTCCGTGGAGATGGGGTGGAGATCTGCCAATGTGAGAATCTTAGGGGGACAAGCCACGAGGATTTTGCGGTTTCTGTGAAGAGGCAGGTTGACGATGTTGTCATATCCACCGGACTTGCTGCCGACAATCTCGTGTTGATCGCAGGCTTGTATGAAAGATCCCGCCAGATATGGCGCGGCGGATTCGGATATTCGTTTGCAATGCACAACCTGAAGGGTATGTGTTTCCAAGGCTATATCGGTAAGAGGACGGAAAGCGACGAGGGAAAGCATTATATGAAAAAGCTCACCGCATCCTCTTGCTGCAACATGCTCAGAAGAAAAGGAGCTGTGTCATATATAAAAAAGGCCTCAAGCGATGGCTTTCTTCCCGTGGATAATTGGACCAGAAGGAGTGATCCCCGGGCGATTTTCCTGGATGGGACATATCTTAAGGAGAAATTCGGTCTTTATACTGAAAGCTGCATGGATTGCTATGTCTCCTGTCTAAGAAGGATAAAGGACAGGGGATTGGCCCCTGATCTGATCGATTCCATGCATTTGGGTGCGTTGCAGGGTATTTTCTCATCCCTGACCGTGTATGAGATGAAAAAGACTGTCTATTCATTGGGCCTTGAGGTTGTGGAGACAGGCTCCATTCTTGCGGCAAAAGGCTTTGATGATGCCGATGCTGCCAGAAACTATCTTTATTCCATTGCTAAAGGGCGGAATACCGAGGACCTCAGGTTGGGCTTCCGCATAGGAGGGCTTGCTCCTCTTGTGGATTATAGGGGATGTCAGGAAGCCGCGGTCTTTGCAATGCTTGGGGAGATATCCAACCCGCTTTACTCCATGTACTCTAGAGTCAGGATAAAAAGGGCTGATATTGCTGCGATGCTTGCTTTGTTCGAAAGGGTTTATAATTATGCCCTTGCATCCAGAGGACTGCCCATAACAGGTTTTTTTGCAGCATATGTTGCGTCTCTTAATCCGTTTGTTTTCTTTTGCCCGCATCTGCTGTTTAGATGCATGACCACGGGAAAGAGATTTGGTGTTGAGGCAAAGACACTTCTCAGGGAAGGGCTTGAGATAATCTCGCGCCTGCCTGATGTGCGCAACAGGATTCCCGATCATTTCATTTATGATCTGGATGGAGGTCCGGAGTCTGTGAATCCTACAAGACTGCTGGGCTTTTACGATTATTATTTATCAAAGCTTGAAAGAAAGCTTTTTAAGAACAACGGACGAGGGAAAGCCAAGTAGGGTGATTTCCCCTTCGGTTATCATTGCATAGGTCGGGCCTTCTTCCGTCCTGGGTCTGGAAGGGGAGCCCGGGTTCAGAAGTATCACTCCTTTGCTGTTCTTTTCCAGATGCGGTACATGGGTGTGCCCAGATATGAATATGTCCCCGTTGACGAGGACGAAATCCTCGGCTGAATATCTATCCCCATGTGTGATGATGATCTTCCTGCCAAGGAATTTGAGCTCAAGATTCATTTTGGGCACAATCCTGTCGAAGTAGTGGTATCTGTCACAGTTGCCCAGCACAGTCAGAAAATCCGTTGCCAGATTCTCCATGTCTCCCGATGGACAGAAATCGCCCGCGCTGAGGATTTTATCGGCGCCTTTTTCTTCTTTTATCTTCTCAAGCGTGATGAGCGCTTCCCTGTTTCCATGTATGTCTGAACAGACGATGAATTTCATTTCATATTTCCCTTACATTCCATATTAGCATGGGAAAAGTATTTTTTCCCGTATGCGTATGCATCCTTCTTTGAAATGGTGTATTTGGATGACTTTTTGATATTGCTGTGTTATCTTTTGGATAGTCGGGAGACATTTTATGAGAGAAGAAGAATTAGTGATGAGGGATGGACATAGGCTCTTTTACCGGGTTTGGGATTGCCCTACGCCGCGTGCAAGCGTACATATCAATCATGGTATGGCCGAGCATGGTGAAAGGTATGACAGATTTGCCTCAGCCTTGAATGCTGCTGGGTATGTTGTTTATGCCCAGGACCACAGGGGGCATGGCCGTACCTGTGAAGAGGATGAGAGGGGATGGTTTTCTGAAAAGGATGGCTGGTCTCTTATAGAAGAGGATGCTTTTTCCCTCGATAAGCAGATAAGTCTTGATTATCCAGGTCTTCCTCATTTTGTATTCGGACATTCCATGGGTTCTTTTGTCACAAGAATCTGCCTTTCCCGACATCCCGGGTATTACGGGGCTGCTGTAATCTGTGGAACCGGCGCTTCCCAAGGGCTGATGGGACGTATCGGACAGATGATTGCAAAAAGCCATATAAAGAAATGGGGCTCCAAGATGAGGGACCAGGATATGGATAAGCTTGCCTTTTCATCGTTTGACAAGCATTTCAAGGGTGAAGGTCCCTTTGCCTGGCTAACCAGGGATGCAGAAGAAGTACGCAGGTACCGTGAAGATCCGCTTTGCGGTTTTGTCTGTTCTTCCGGGTTCTATCATGATCTTATTGAATTATCGTTCCAGGCCAATGACAAGGTGAACATAGGAAAGGTTGATAAAGACCTTCCGATCCTCATAATAAGTGGCGCTGATGATCCTGTAGGTGGATATTCGAAAGGGGTCTGCAAGGTTTTCAACCTTTATAAGAAGGCAGGCGTGAAGGATGTGAGATTGAAGCTTTATGATGGTGGCAGGCACGAGATTCTGAACGAGACGAACAAGGATGAGGTCTTTAATGATATCATAAACTTTTACAACAGAGTTTTGGATAGATAGATGGACATCAAGAGATTGGATAGGTTTTCGTCGGTTATGTCCCGGTTCGTGCTATGGTGGAAAGACTATTTCAATGTCCTCGTACTCTCATTTACCAGGATATCCCGCGACAATGTCAGCATCATGGCCTCCGGCATGGTTTATTCAACCCTGATCGCACTTGTGCCTGCGGTCACTTTCCTTTTTGCCTTTTTCTCCATGTTCGGTGTCCTTCAGCCATTTATAGATCTTCTGACGCATTTTTTGGTTGAGACCCTTGGCATAGAGGATGGGGCCTCGCTTATAAAGATGCTGGAGCTCTATACAGTCAACGCGATGAGCCTGGGGGTGGTCGGACTTGTGTCTTTCATATTCACCAGCATATTGCTCATCAATAAGATCTATACTGTCATGAACCGCATATTCCGCACCCAACCAAGAAGCGGGACCCTTAAGCGTTTTGTGACTTTCCTTACATTTCTCATCGTTTCGGCTTTTATAATTGTTCTTTTGATTGCTGCCAATTCAAAGCTTTCTGCCTGGGCGGAAATAACGCTTTCGAATAATGAGTATCTGATAGAGAACAATACCCATTGGGAGAGCTTTTTAGTGATCCTTTCCGTATGGGGCGTGCTGTTTGCAATGATAAAGTTCCTGCCGAATGCAAAAATACGTTTCAGAAGCGCTTCTGTGGGGGCTACTACTGGGTGTTTGAGCGTGATGATTGCATCCGAAGTGTTTAAGTATGTAATAAAATCCACGGTCAGCTATTCTGTGATTTATGGTTCTCTTGCATCCATATTGTTCGTGCTTCTGTTTTTCTATATCATCTGGTACGTCGTCATGGTCTCTTCTGAAATCACGTATGTTCATCAGTTCCGTCCGGATCGTGGCCAGCTCAAAGGTCGTCCTGAATCTCCGCTTTCACAGATAACCGAGGGGATAAACCTCCTCCTTTTGGTGTCGGACCGCTACCGCTCCGGAAAAGGGGCAACAGGGGAAAAGGAGCTGACAAGGAAGCTTGCCATTCCGACAAGCAAGCTGTATGGGTACATAAACTGCCTGGAGGATGGTGGGCTGCTTTTGCCTGTGAATGCCCAAAGGTCGTCATTTGTGCCTGCGCTTCCGCTTGATAAGATCATGGTGAGGGATGTTGTGGCGATTCTTTACGGCAGTTTCAGAAAGGACAAGGATGATGTGGTGACCATGGGAGAGGCCGTTGCCATTGAGCTTGAGGAAAAAGGTATCAAGGGCTTTGACAATCTTAATGTGGAAAATCTTTTGGAGCGATTATGATAGTTGATATATCTTTTGCCCCGGAAATCGGCAGGGCGGATTATCCGACGATTCCCAATCATGATACTGGGAAGGTCGGCATTTTTGAGGATAAGGAATACGGCATTTCCTTCGTGCTTTTGAAAAATCCCCAACCTTTGGGTGAGAGCATGGAAGCCATCTTTTATTCTGTTGCGGTCTTAAGGGATGAAAGCTTGATCCTTTGTGCATCCATCGAATCGTTGGATCTCAGAAGCCTTGCCTCTGCTTTAGGGGTGAGTGTGAAGGAGCTTCAGGTCGAGCACTCGACAAAATCATTTTATTCAAAGCCCCATATAATCGTATATGGGAACAATGAGAGGGAGGATATAGGGCCCTATCTTGGAAGCATGAAGGATGAGGATGTGTTCGAGTTCTTAAAGGATGTGGCATATGATTCGTTTGACGACGGGGATGATGACATCTCATCCTGGCTTGTTGAGTGAGGGCTGTTCTTTTTTCTGGTCTCTTCCTTTTTGGGGAAGAGATTTTTTTGTGCCAAACTTTTTTAAAGTTATCGATTATGAAACTTCTGTGTGAAAAGCCGGATTAATATGGTATTATCGGAAAAGAGGGTTTATCCCGGGGGGCTTATGCGTTACGAGGATATGGAGTATCAGAATTTCAGTAATGTTCTCAACTGTGTGTTGAATGAACTTCCTTCCCCGTCGAAAGCGGAGATTGCAAAATATCTCGGCCTCAGCAGAACCGCCTCGTCCCAGATTGTCAACAAGCTCATCCGCCTGGGCATACTCAGGGAAGGTGACAGCTACAGCAATTGCCTTAGGGGAAGGCCTGGAAAACGCATCATGGTTGATAATGGGCAGTGGTTTGTCCTTGGTGCCTCTTTATATGAGCAGACCTGGCAGTTTGTGGTCACGGACCTTTCAGGGGAAGTGAAGGACCTGTATAAGATCAGCATCGACAATCTCACCAGGGAGACATTGCTTGACACTCTTATCGATGGGCTGTCCTTGATGAAGGCTAAATATGGGAACTCACTCATTCCCGGTGTTGGGATAGGTATTCCTGGTGTGGTTGATACCCAGAAAGGCGATTTTGTATTTGCTTACGATTTACAGTGGTTTGAGCGCTTCAATGTATCCGCATGTGTGCAGAAGGCCCTTGGTATGAAAGCCTATGTCATGAACCGTTTTACCCTTGAGGGTGTTGCTGAATTCAAATTTGCCAATCCTGAAAAGGAAAAGAATATGGTTTATATCGGTATCGGTACAGGTATCAGGTCCGCAATCTTCATAAACGGTACCCTGCTTGAAGGAGCAACGTTCAGTGCTGGAAGAATAAGCCATATACAGGTGGACAGCTGCGGGAAAAAATGCTCCTGTGGCAGAACAGGATGCATGATCACCGAAGCGAATGAAGATGCATTGATAGGACACCTGAAAGATGCTCTTGAGAAAGGCGGGGTGAAATCAGTTTTCAGCATTAAAGACTTAGATACCATAAGGGCTGAAGATGTATGCCGGGTTGCAGATGAAGGTGATGAGGCCGCTTTGTCTGCGCTGTCAAAAGTGGCGGATGCGTTGTATAAGGTTGTGATAATCCTTTCGGATTTGATAAACCCCCATAAGATCATCATAGGCGGTCCTGTAGGCAACTGTGTCTGCCTTCCTGCGATGGTGAACAGCATGATCGATGGAAACCAGGATAGGATCAAATATGATTCTGTCTACGTCTCCCGAAGCTCGATAGGAGGGGAGTTGTCTTCGGCCATTGGCGCAGCCAGCCTCGTTACCGAGCACATTTTGGAGCTCCTGCTTTAAGCTGGAGCTTTTTCATTCTTCTCATAAATTTTTTTTATTTTATTAATTTTCTTAATTAATTTTATCCTAAATAAGTAGTTATAAGTTTTTGTAATTTTGATTGACAAAATTGATATCTCTGTTATCCTTAAATTATAAATAGTAAATCTGAATGACAAAATAGGTGATTATATGAAAAAGGTGGGATTTGGAATCATCGGTACAGGTAATATTGCGGATCTTCATGCAAGAGCATTGGAAAATACCTCCAACGCATATCTCGTAGCTGTGTTCGACATCGTTTCGGCAAAAGCCGAGGCCTTTGCTGAGAAATACGGATGCAAGTATTATGCCAGCTTGGATGAATTCCTTTCCGATGAGCAGATCGAAGCGGTTACCATAACGACTCCTTCAGGCTACCATCTCGATCCTGCCTTAAAGGCGATTGAGGCCGGTAAGCATGTCCTTGTCGAAAAGCCGTTGGAAATCACCCCGGAAAGGTGTGATGCGATAATCGATGCCGCCAGGAAAAGGAAAGTGAAGCTTTCAGGCATTTTCCAGTCCAGATTCCACGATGCCGCACGTTTGGTCAAAAAGGCGGTTGAGGAAGGAAGGTTCGGCAGGATAGTGCTTGCAGATGCATATGTGAAATGGTACAGGTCCCAGGAGTATTATGATTCCGGCGCCTGGAGAGGAACCAAAGCGGTCGATGGTGGCGGAGCTCTCATGAACCAGGGGATACATGCTGTCGATCTTCTTCTCTATTTGATGGGAGATGTGGTGAAGGTGGGTGCGTTCACCTCAACGCTGACCCATAGGAATATAGAGGTCGAGGATACCGGAGTTTCGATACTTCAATTTGCAAACGGGGCGCTGGGCTGCATAGAGGCATCAACCGGCTCCTTCCCCGGATCGCTGAAGAAGATAGAGATCCGCGGGGATCGTGGGTCTGTTGTGATCGAGGAGGAATCCCTTACGGAGTGGACTTTCAGTGATGAGCGTCCGGAAGATGACCAGATACGTAAAAAATATATAAATGCGACAAAATCAGGTGGCGGAGCATCAGATCCAATGGCTATCCAGACACATGGGCATGAGGCTCAGTTTGATGATTTTGCCGCTGCAATCAGAGAAGATCGCGATCCGTATATAACAGGGGAGGAAGCTTCAAAGTCGGTAAAGCTTCTTTCCGCAATTTATCGAAGTGGTGATTCAGGCGCGTTTGAGTGCGTCCAGAAATAAGAAGGAGGAAAAGATGAAAAAAATCCTGATGGTTTTGTTTGTTTTGTTCGCATCTGCCACCTTTATTTTTGCCCAGGGTGGAACAGATTCCGCCGCCTTCCCGTCAAAGACGGTAGAGGCTACGGTAGGTTGGGCTGCAGGCGGTGGCGGAGATGTTGTATTCAGAGCTTTGGCTTCCGTATTCCCAAAGTATGCCAACGGCCAGCCGATGGTTATCAAGAATGTAGAGGGCGCATCCGGTATAACCGGCGCAATCGAGTTCCTCAATGCTTCAAAGGATGGATATTCCATCATGCACTGGAACAATGCATCCCTTACAAAAACACACCTTTCAGATGTTCCTGTAACAGGAGCCGATACATTTGTTCCTGTTTGCCAGGTTGTTGCTTCCTACAACTACATCGTAGTGCGTGAGGATTCGAAGTATCAGACGCTTCAGGAGCTTATCGATGATGCGAAGGCCAATCCTGAGACGATCACGATCGGCAACGCAGGCGCCCAGGGCGGCAACCACATGGCTGCTTTGCTTTTCGAGGATGCCACAGGGACCAGCTTCGTGCATGTTCCTTTCTCCGGTGGTGGCCCCGCTATCACAGGTCTGCTTTCCGGTCAGGTTGATTGCGTAATGGCAAATGCCCCAGAGGGAATCAGCAACGTTGAGAACGGCCAGCTCAGGATTCTCGCAGTCTTTGCTGCTGAAAGATACTCTGCATTCCCAGATGTTCCCACTGGAATCGAAGAGGGTGTCGATCTTGAGCTCCCGCAGTGGAGAGTGGTTGTATGTCCTCCTGAAACCCCGGCGGATGTCGTTGACAAGCTCGCAGCTATTTTCAAGCAGTGCGTCGAGGATCCGGAATTCATCGAAGCCATGGAAAGCCAGTGCGTTGAAGTGGTTTATAAGGATCCTGCAGCAACAGATGCATTCCTGCATGAAGAAGATGCAAGGTACGAGGAACTGGTTAATTCAAAGAATTTCTGATATCGCTTTGGAAACTGTTTTATCGGGGATGGTTTCTACCATCCCCTGTTTTAGGATTTGTTATGATAAAAAATACTAAAAAGGCTTCAGATTTTTGGGTTGGCGCGATTGTGATGGTCATAAGCGCTATTTTTTTCATAGAAGCTTGCAAGATGCCTTCCCAGAGCAGAGGCATCGGCCCCGGTGACTATCCCAAGTTCGTATGTGTTTTATTGTTCATACTTGGTGCGGTGCAGGTTCTCAGGACTCTTTTGTCCGGAGGCTTCCCTCTCGTGGACTGGAAGAATATACAGACAAGGTACCTTATGAGAGCTTTCATAATGATTGCCGGAACATACGTGTACTATCTTCTGATTGACATAATAGGCTTTCCGCTGATTACGCCGGTTTATATTTGGCTTTCGATGATGTTCTTCGGATATAAGAAGAAAGTCATCGCCGCAGTTATTGCCGTGGTGTTCTCCACCGCCGTCTATCTTTTGTTCACAAAGGTGTTCATGGTGTTGCTGCCCGGTGGGTTCCTGTTTTAAAGGAGGTTTGATATGTGGGTTGAATTATTAAATGGATTTGCTAATGTGTTCCATCCGCTGACATTCCTTTTGGCGATATTTGGAACTTTTGTTGGGGTTGTGATCGGTGCGTTGCCCGGACTTTCCGGTTCAACGGGTATCATCCTTCTGCTTCCTCTTGTATATAGGTTGGATGCATCCGTGGCCCTTGTCATGCTCTGTGGACTTTTCTGCGGCTCCATGTATGGTGGATCGATTGCCGCCATATTGCTCAATACCCCTGGTACCCCTTCCGCTTCAGCAACGGTTTTGGATGGTTATCCTTTGTGCAAACAGGGACATGCCGGAAAAGCTCTCGGAGTTTCGGCCACCTCTTCGTTCATCGGTGGACTGATTTCCACAATCTGCTTGATCCTGATTGCTCCACAGCTTGCCAAGATAGCCCTCTCATTCCATGCAGCTGATTATTTTGCGCTCTCACTGTTTGGACTGACGATCATGGCAAGTACGGACAAGGATGTTGTAAAGGGTCTTATCTCCGGTGTTATGGGCCTGTTGATTTCCACAATAGGAATAGATTCGATTGCAGGAAGCGACAGATTCACATTCGGAAACTACAACCTTATGCGCGGCTTCCAGCTTTTGCCCGTGCTCATCGGAATATTTGCATTGAGCGAAGTGTTCATGATTGTTCAAAAGGGCGGTGAAAGGGAAGGCTCGAGCCAGCAGAAAGTTGGAAGGGTTCTTCCTTCATGGCTTGATTTCAAGGGCTTTCTGCTTGCTGCGGTAGTTGGAAGTGTGATCGGCGTTTTCATTGGGATCATTCCCGGAACCGGCGGATCAATATCCTGTTTTCTTGCTTACCAGGTTTGTAAGAAGCTTTCAAAGCATCCTGAAAAATTCGGTCATGGTTCTTTGGAAGGCATTGCCGCACCGGAGGCATCCAATAATGGAACAACCGGTGGAGCTCTCATTCCGATGCTGTGCCTTGGCGTTCCGGGAGATGTGGTCACGTCGGTCATGCTTGGTGCTCTGATACTGATAGGAGTCCGTCCCGGCCCGATGCTCTTTGTTGAAAGCCCGGATATCGTGTACATGATTTTTGCAGGAATGTTTGTCATACAGTTCCTCATGCTTGCCATGGGACTTGGATGTGCAAAGTTTTCGCCAAAGATCCTGAAGGTGCCTCAGACCATATTGATGCCGTTGGTTGCTGTATTGTGTGTCGTCGGCGCATATTCGAACGCAAACAATATGTTCGACGTCTTTATTGCAATAGTGTTTGGTTTCATCGGGTACGGCATGAAGAAGTTCGGATATCCCGGAGCACCTCTTGTTCTGGGTTTGATTTTGGGACCCATTGCAGAGCAGAATCTCAACAGGGCTCTGGTGATTACCAACAATGATTGGTCCGTATTCTTCACCAGTCCAATTTCGTGCATATTCCTTATCCTTTCGGCGGCATCGATCGTATATGCGGTTGTTTCAAACCTGAAGGCTATCAGGAAGGATTCTACAAAAGTTGAAAGCAAGTGAGGTTGTTTGCAATGGATATAAGAACGGAATCTGAGATAAAGATACATAGTTTGCAGGCTTTGATGGAGGAATTGAAGCTTGACGGAATCTTTTTAAAGCGGCAGGACGATTTTGCATGGATCACCTGCGGAGGCAGGAATTATGTCGGTGCAGGAGATATGGGAAATGCCGGGGTGCTGGTGAAAAGCGATGGCAAGGCTTTCCTGGTGACGAACAACATAGAAGCTCCGAGAATGGTCGACGAAGAGAACGTGGGAGATTTGGGGTATCAGGTCCAAAGCTTCCTATGGCATGACAACAGCGGAGAAAAGGACATTCTTCTGAAATTGGTCCCCTCTGGAAAGATCGGGATGGATTTCGGTTCCGGTAGCATTGCCGATGAGGTTAAGAAGCTGAGGTTCAGCCTGACCGAATCTGAAGTCGACAGATATGTGAAGATAGGATTTGATGCCTCTTCAGCAATGGAAAAAGCCGCTTTTGACATCATTGAGGGGCAGAGCGAGTATGAAATCGCCTCAAGCATCATGAAACATATGGAGAGGCTGGGGTTGGAGCTCGTTTCTTGCATGGTTGCCGGTGATGAGAGGATAAGCAGATATCGTCATCCTTTGCCCACAAGCAACAAGATACGTAATATTGTCCAAATCGGAGGCAATTTCCGAAGAAACGGACTTATCATCTGCATGACACGCTATGTCTGCTTCGGCAGTCTTCCTGATAAGCTTGTAAAGCAGTACAGGGACAACCAGCTTATAGATTGCACCTATATTTCCGCATCTCGGCCTGGAAACGATTTCACTTATCCTTTGCTTGCAGGGAAGAAAAAGTATGAAGAGCTGGGCTATGCTGATGAGTTTGACAAGCACCATCAGGGAGGCCCGATCGGATATGCGGGTAGGGATTACCGCGTGGATTTCAATACAAAGGGAAAGATTGCTGAAAATCAGGCTTTTTGCTGGAATCCGTCGATAACCGGCACCAAGAGCGAGGATACTGTTATTGTCAAAGGGCAAGGGGTCATCCCAGTCACAAGACCGGTATTGTTCCCAACTGTTCATCTCGAGGTCGATGGCATTGCCTACGACAGGCCTGATATCTTATACAAATGATTTTTTTTGAAGCGGGTCGCCCCGCTTCTTTTTATGCTGTTTTTCCCATATGACACATCCGAATATCTGTTGATAGAGAATTTCATGCTGTCGATGATGCATGACAGCGCACACGATGTGATGCATGTCTATCGTGTGTTCAAAATAGCAATGCACATTGCAGAAAGATATGAAAAGGCAGATCGTGATGTGCTTGCCGCAGCCTGCCTTCTGCATGACATCGGAAGGGATGCCCAGTTCAAGGATCCAGAGCTTGATCATGCAATTGATGGGGCCTTTGAGGCGGAGGCATTCCTTCTTTCCATCGGATGGTCCGGGAAAAAGTCTTCCCATGTGAAAGATTGCATCAGCTCTCATAGGTGGAGAAATGATCTTGTACCAGATTCCATCGAGGCGAAAATACTTTTTGATGCCGATAAGCTTGATGTGTGTGGAGCTGTCGGCATCGCCAGGACCCTGATGTATCTTGGTAAGGAAAATGGGCTCCTCTATACTCTCTGCGAGGAGGGGACGGTACTTTCAGGAAAGAAGAGATGGCATGGGGACTCGTTTTTCCGTGAGTATCATAGAAAGCTCAAGGATGTTGACAACAGGCTTTTTACAAAAGAGGCTAGGCATATTGCAAAGAAAAGAAAAAAGGCGGCACGAGATTTCCATAAGGCATTGAAAAATGAGGTTTTTTGGTGCAATCGGATATCGATGCATATCTAACAGCTTCATTTTCTCAGGCTCTCCGAGCAATTTGTGCCGATCTCTTTTATTGTATCCGATGCCCATTCAAGAAGTATGAAAGCCTCATCCTCCGTATTTGGATAATTGGTTTCTAGGATTGTTTTTTCCCCTTCATCGACAACTGATGCAAGGTCTCTGAAGGCGGATATATAAATTCCGGTATGAAAATAGTTTTTCATCCGTATTGTGAATCTCGCACTCTTATAGAGTTCAGGGAGGACCGACCAATTCCTTGCATGCCTTATGTTGTGTGAGGATGCATGATATATTGCACATGACCCCTGCAATATAGCTCTTCGGATATCATCTTGGGTGATTGGAGGACATAGCTCTGCAAGATTTTTATAGACAGGCTTTGTATCAAGCACCAACTGCGCCCTGTCTGCGCCGTCCCATGATCTGAGCACATCTAAGCAAGCGATAAAGCCGCAGATGATATCCTTTTCAGGAAGTGAATCGATATAAGTCCGGTATTTCAGCAATTCCTCCTTGCCACATTTCTGGAGGATCGCCACCAAATCGATATCGCTGGTCTCTTTTGCCTCTCCTCTTGCATAGCTGCCCTGAAGTCCCAGAAATAGAAGGTTGTCCCCAAAAAGACGTAGAAGGCTTTCTTTGCAGGATTTCATGAAAATGCATATGTCCATTTTTCCCTCCGGATTGATGTGAAGCCTTGAAAGCTTATCATGAAGCGGTGGGATTGAACATTATTTTCTTTATGCGAGTTTCATTTACCAGTATGATTTCCAATATATGAAAAAAGTTGCAGCTTTGAACGGCTCTGCCATACGGGAGATTGCAGAAGCATATGCCGATTACAGATTCAGATCAGGGGAGAAGTCAATTTTCAGCGTTTTCGGCTCCAGGGACAAGATATTGAGATATTTGGAGATGTCTATACGTACCGCACTCAAAAGTGGCTGGATATATTCCGTCGGTGATAACAGAGAAGCATATATTGCCATCTCTTATTCTGATTCGCACCCGCCACTTCATATAATGCTTTCCTTCCCATTCAGAGCAATGAAAGCAGTAGGAATAAGATCGCTATATGATCTATCGCAGCTTTTAAAGAATGGAGGATTATCCCTTGCAGACAGGATGAAGAAGAACGGAGAGAAGTTTCTGAGCGTGGAGATGCTATGTGTAAGAAAGGAATATCAAGGGAAAGGATATATGAGGATGGCAATGGAAGAGGTCTTCTCTTTGGCAGATGAGAAAAGGCTTCCTGTGGTCCTGGAGACCGATGAAACCCTCAAAGCCGATAAATACAGACATCTTGGAATGCAACTTGAAGGAGTACGTCGCTTTACACATGAGATTGCATTATATGAGATGGTCTATAGACCTGGAAGCATACTTTGAAATATCATAACCTGTACTAGAATAGGAGAGATCTTTCATGCTCTGCATTGCAACAGCTCTCTGCGAAGCCTGAAGCGGACGGCCGCATGGAGCAAGAATAAACAAGTCCGCCAGGCTTTGCTTCAGAAAACCAACAAGGAGCAAAGCAATGAAAGACGAAAAGAAATTCAGCAATTTCATATTGCTATGGGCAACCCAGACACTCTCACGTCTCGGGTCTTCGTTAACGCCCTTCGCACTCATTCTATGGGCTTATGGTAAGACTGGTTCTGCACTGAGCACTGCGCTTCTGACGGTATCTTCCTACGTGCCGTATATCCTTCTTTCACTTCCAGTCGGAAGCCTGACTGATAGAATGAACAAGAAGCGACTGATGCTGTTATCCGATACAGCCGCAGCCATATGCACGTTCACGATACTCCTCGTATGGCTCTCAGGGAATCTGGAGCTATGGCACCTCTATCTAGTGAACTGCATCACCGGAACGGCACAGGCATTCCAGCAGCCGGCAAGCGAGGTTGCCACCACCCTTGTCACGCCTGAGGACAAGTACCAGAAGGCGGGAAGTTTCAATGCGCTTGCATACAGTGTGGTCAACATGGCATCCCCTGTGATTGCAACGGCACTGTATTCTGTTGGAGGACTGACTCTTGTAATCATCGTCGATCTCTCCACATTCACTGTGGCATTTCTCTCTCTGCTATTCTTCGTCCGGGTCCCGGAGATGGAAAAGGAGAAGTATGAGAATAACCATATCATGATGGATCTGAAGGAAGCATTGGTTTTCCTCATAACGAACATCGGGATACTTCAGGTGATACTCTTCCTTGCTGCAATCAACTTAATAGCCTCGATCTACAATGCGGCACTTCCTGCCATGATTCTCAGCTTCGAGAGCGAAAGTGTGCTTGCCTCAGTACAATCCACGGCAGGGATAGCGATGATTATCGGTAGTGCAATCGCGACCATGATGCCAACGCCTAAAAGCAGGGTAAAAATGATCATCATTTCGCTGTTCATCTCGATGAGCTCCGAGAACTTCATGCTCTCATTCTTCAGAAGTCCTGTAATGTGGTGTATAGGGGCATTCCTCGGATGGCTATGCATCCCTGTAATGAATACGAATCTCGATGCATTGATGAGAAGCAGGATTCCTTCCAGCATCCAGGGCAGGGTGTATGCGGCAAGGAACATGCTTCAGTTCTTCACGATACCGCTTGGTTATCTTGTCGGGGGGTTTCTTGTTGACAAGGTGTTTGAACCTTTTATGGCAGACAGGCCCGCTACTGTTTTCAATAAGCTGTTCGGGATTGGGAAAGGTTCGGGTGCAGCATTTCTCTTTGCCATAATTGGCGTGGTTGGAGTAGCTGTCTGTGTGATTTTCTCCAAACTCAATGCTATGGGGAATCTTGAAAATTAACATTTGTTGCTTTGCCGTCCCAGTTGGCAAAGCAATAAAAAAATAAGGAGCGGCTGATACCGCTCCCCGTTTAACAGGAAAAGGTTTTATTTCACCTTTTTGCTTTAAGATGGGCCCAGCTGGATTTGAACCGGCGACCCAAGGATTATGAGTCCTTTGCTCTAACCGCTGAGCTATAGGCCCGTGATTAGTAGTCTAGCAAAAATAAACGTGCAAGGCAATAACTTTGCTTTCAATTTTTCCTATGATTTAGAGTATCCTAAATCAGTCATTTTGATATGTTCGTGGTTGGCAACTGCAGCAAATTCCTGTTAATATCTGATTAGATCGTTCCGCCCTGTGTAAAGGGAATGGAACAGGGGAAATACAATGAAAAAAACAATTGCAATCCTGCTGCTGTGCATCATGGCCCTTACATCCGCTTTTGCCGGACCGAATGTACGTTTTGTGTTCGGAGATCTGGGCCAGCATCCTGAAATCGTATTCGGCTTCGTTCCCAGCTACCTTCTTCTTGGCGTCGGCGTCAATGGTCAGATCTTTGATGCAAACACTTCGGAGGCCCAGTTCCTAGTCGGTGGTGGCTATAATCAGAGAAGGGTTTTCCAAGATCCTTCAACTGGAGCATCCTCTCCTGATACCCAGATCACATACGATGTGATACAAACCGATTATGTGGTGCGTCTGCGCCAAGGCCTTTTGGATGATCTGCTGATGTTCCAGTTCGGCGTGGATCTTAAGTATGAGATCAACAGAGATAGTTTTAAGACGGACAAGAATGATTCTCTGGATAATTATTTATTTGATCATTCAGGAAATATTTATCCTGATCTCAATGGAGATAGGCAGTTCTTCGGGACCAACTTCAATTTCCGCATCACCTTTGATATGATGGAGGATACCTTGTTCACAAATGATGGCTTCTTAGCTTATGCAGAAGCTGAATATGGTCCATATGCATTGAACAAGGCTCTCGGTGGATATGCTGATTATTATTCGCTCACATTGAATGCCGTAGGGGCGAAGACCCTTTATACATTCAGTACAGGTGATAACGGGTGGATAAGCCTTGTTATCGCGGACAGGGTTAATCTGAACTGGACCGATGGAAAATATGTTCCGGTGGCCTATCAGGGACCTGTATCGCTTGGCCGGAAGGTCAGGGGATATAACACCTATTCCTACAACAGCCAGTTTACCATAGTCAATAATTTTGACTTCAGGATCGCCGGACCTGGTCTTGGCATAGGCTCGATACGACCAAGGATCAATCTTTTCTTTGATGTGGGCTACGGCTGTGGCGACTATTTCAACACCAATATAGCTGCTGATAATTTCCTCTCAAGTGCTGGTGCCCAATTTACAGTATCATTCTTTGATTTCATAGATCTGGGATATCAGCTTGCATATCTTTTTACAGGTGAGAAATATACGGATGAAGGAAAGAAGCTGGTAGGCTCGTTCACATTCTTCCTTGATTTCTGATACTCCAGCGCTTATCGTTGAAGGTCTTCCGATTGGAAGGCCTTTTTTATTATATTTTTTGGAATATCTTTCCATTGTTGATTCTTTTTGCCAGAGCTTCAAATCTCGGTCTGTTGTATCTTTGGATGATTATGCATGGGATGTTGGCTGATATAGTCCAAACTATTATCGAGAGATTGAAAGAGTTTGGGCTTAAAATGATTATAGGTATTGAGAAAAACACTATTAGCGCGTGACAAAGTTCTGCACGTATGCTCTCAAGAAGATATATCTCCACATAGTCCACCGTTATATCCCTTGAAAGGTTTTTCTTATCAAAACTGCTTATGGATGGGATGTGTTCCTTCCAGGATTTCACTTTGAATATTTTTTGATAAAGCTGCCCTTGCTTTTCCCAGCCCCTTGTTTTGAAAACGGGGTATAGCTTTTTCAGCTTCTCATAATCCAAGGCATTGGCGATGAACGAGGATAGGAACATGGTTCCAAGAATCAGCAAAATGGTTGGAAAAGCGGTCAATCGCCTCTTGTTGCGTATCAAACCCGCCAGCATCAGGAATATGGATTCTCCTCGGCCATAAGCATTATGTTGTTGTAGCCCATTCCCTTAAGCACGCTGCTTACAGTGCTCACCTGGTATTGCGGTATGTATCTCACATAAAGCTCGATCCCGTTTTCAACAGGTGTTGCGGTGGCTTTGAAGCCGCTGGCTGTTAGGAGCTTATAGGCATCCAAAGCATCCCTGCTTGTTTCGAATAAGGCGATTTTGAATTTGCTCCAGCCTGTTGCCGATTCTTCATCTTCGCCTTCCAGGACTATGGAAACCTCCCTGTTGTCAAAGCCCTTGTCGGCAATTTCCAGTTCCTCTGCCGCTTTTGTGTTCAAAAGGATCTGCCTGTCAGGAGGCATTTCCGCAATGTCGTTCACATATACAAGGACATCGCTGCCATCATCAGCCTTTATGCTCAGGATGCTTCCTTGTTTGTAGATGCTGCTTGCACATGTATTCTCTTCCTGTGTGTAAACAGAACCGTCCTGTGTCCTATATCCGTTTCTGTCCGGTACATATATTCCAATACCATCGGAAAAGAGGATGGATGCAGATGAAAACAGCAGGATTGCAACGAGCATCATTTTTTTCATGCGAATACTATACAACAGCAATGATAAATTTGCAAATGCAAGCCTTGCAAGAAATACCAGTCTTTGAGATAATGCAAAAGCTATGAGTAATGATGTAAAGAAAGAAGGTGCCCATTGGGCCGATCAGATGGCGGAAAGGATCATCCGTGAAAAAGGTGACAAGGATATGTATACCTGTGCCAGCGGAATCACCCCGTCAGGTACTGTCCATATAGGTAATTTCAGGGAAATAATTACGGTTGATCTCGTGGTCAGGGCTTTGAGACAGCGTGGAAAGAAGGTCCGGTTCATATATTCATGGGATGACTATGATGTGTTCAGGAAGGTTCCTAAGAACATGCCTGAACCAGATCTCTTGGAGAAATATCTCCGCAAGCCCATTACGCTTGTTCCGGATACAACCCATTATGCAGAAAACTATGCAAGGGCAAATGAGGTGCGTGTTGAGAAAATTCTTCCAACCGTCGGAATATATCCGGAATACCTTTACCAGGCGGAGCGCTATCGTTCGAACCGCTATGTGAATGGTATAAAGACTGCCTTGGAGCATAGGGATGAGATAAGAAAGATACTTGATGAATACAGAACCGAACCTCTGAAGGAGGACTGGTACCCTGTATCGGTTTTCTCGTCGTTTACGGACAAGGACAACACCACTGTGCTTTCTTGGGACGGAGAATACGGAATAACCTATCGCGATGACGATCTTGGTAAGGAAGAGACGATCGATATCCGCACGACACCCAACACAAAGCTTCCATGGCGTATCGACTGGCCTATGAGATGGGCTGAGGAGAATGTGGATTTCGAGCCAGGTGGAAAGGATCACCTCACCGAAGGTGGATCGTATGACACATCAAAGAAGGTTGTTGAAATCTTTGGCGGCAAGGCTCCTGTATCCATGCGCTATGATTTTATCAAGCTCAAGGGAATGGGCGGCAAGATTTCCTCTTCCGGCGGAGAGGTGGCTGATTTGTACGATGTTCTTGAAATCTATACCCCCGAGATTGTCAGATATCTTTTTGTCGGAACAAGGCCGAATTCCGAATTTGCGATCTCTTTCGATCTCGATGTACTCAAGATTTATGAGGATTACGACAATTGCGAGAGGATTTACTTCGGACTTTTGGATGTCAAGGAACAGCGTAAGGAAAAGGAAAAGAGGATATACGAGCTTTCCCAGGTCGATCCTGAAAGCATTCCGACCGAACCCGGCTATCAGGTTCCTTTCAGACATCTGTGCAATCTGCTTCAGATTTATGAAGGGGATATCGAAAAAGTTATAGCAAGCCTTACAGATGTGAAGCCCGGACAGGTCGATAGGCTCCGCACACGTCTGACATGTGCCTGGAACTGGATCACCACCTATGCCCCAGAGGATTTCAAATGGTCTTTGGCAAAATCTGATGATGAGCCGGTTGCGCTGTATGAAAAAGAAAAGAAGGCACTGTCGGATCTTAGAGGATATGTGAATGAGCATCTTGATGCATGCTCCGAAAAGGAGTTTTCCGAGTATATTTATAAGGCTGCCGCCGACAATGGCTTGGAAAATGCTGATTTCTTCAGGATCACATATCTTGCGTTGATCGGAAAGGAAAAAGGGCCTAAGCTTGCAGGCTTCATAAAAATCTGTGGCAAGGACAGGATCGATTCAATCCTTTCCAAATATCAGGAGTGAAGATGAAAATTATTCTGTTTAACGGGTCCCCGCGTGAAAATGGTTGCACACATAGGGCGCTGGAGGAAATGTCTGCCATATTTGACAGTCTCGGTGTGGAGAATCAGATTTTCCACTGTTCATTCGATGAAGAGGATATCAAGAGGGCCGTGGACCTTGTCAATTCCGCCGATGGTATAGTGCTGTCTTCACCTGTATATTATGCTTCTGCAACCGGCCTGGCTTCATATTTCTTTGATGGACTTTTTTCAAAGGCTTCTGTGCGTTTGAAGGTTGGAGCCGCGGTAGTCTCCTGCCGCCGTGGCGGTGCCTCTGCGACATTCGATCAGCTGAACAAGTATTTTACCATTTCAGAGATGATCACCGTAGGTTCGAACTATTGGAATCAGGTCCATGGCAACACTCCTGCAGAGGTTGAAAAGGATGAGGAAGGGCTCCAAACAATTAGAATTCTTGCCCGCAATATGGTATATGTGATTTCCAGCATCAAGAAGGCTTCATTGGACCTTCCTGAGACGGAAAAGAGGATCAAAACCAATTTTATCAGATAAGGTAGTACGGATTACTTTATTATGATGTAAATAAATAGAAGAACCGGAATATTTCTCCGGTTCTTTTTTATTTATAAAATAATTAATTTGTTAGTAGTCATTATTTATTAAGGTCCTTGAATATCCTATCAAGGACGACCTGGTTGTTTCTCCATTTTGCCTGGCTTTTCACCCTGAGATCCAGTTCAAGCTTGCTTTGAGGAAAAATCTTTTTTATATCCTTGAACGACTCTTTTCTTATTTGTCTTATATTCTCACCACCTTTGCCTACAACTATGCCTTTTTGGCCTTCCCTTTCGACATTGATGAATGCCCGGATCCAAACCTTTTCCTCTTCCTGGTTGTATTCCAGATCCGATACCTCCACAAAAATCACATGTGGCAGTTCATCCTGCAGGAGATTGATCGTTTTTTCCCTGATTATTTCCGATATCCTGAATTCCAGAGGCTGGTCGGTGTATGCATCCTCAGGATACATCAGATCCCCTTCGGGAGCGAGTTTGAAAAGTTCAATCAAAACCTCATCGATTCCATCGTCATCTTTTGCTGAAGCTGTCAAAATCGGCGAAGAGGGAAAGTTTTCCTTTAGAAAGAATTCCGCATCTTCTATTTCTTCTTTTGTCAGTATGTCCTTTTTGTTGATTACGCAGACTGTAGGAACACCGGCTTTGATGATCAGATCTTTTATCGACTCCTCTTCCAGCTTGACAGCTCTCTTGCCGTCCATTATGTAAAGGATGATATCCGATTCGCCAAGGGCCGACAGCGTCGCCTCCTGCATTCTTCTATTTACCTCTTTGCCGCTTAGATGCCAGCCAGGTGTGTCTGTGAATATTATCTGGCCCCGCTGATCCGTATATATCCCTCTTATCTTGTTCCTGGTCGTTTGAGGGGTTTTGCTTGTTATTGAGACCTTCATCTCGCATATTGTGTTCACCAAGGTGCTTTTACCTGCACTTGGCCTGCCTATGACCGATACCGTAGCACATTTCATTCTTCCATTGTAAATGAATATTGAAATATGTTGAATGCCCTGTGTTTCCTTTGATTGCAGATGGATCGATGCTTTTCTATTTTTCACTTTTGTGTTAGCTTTTGGTCATGGAAAATAATGATAAGGTCAACGATTCCGGACTTAATGACAAGCTTTTGAAAACGAGAAGCATACTTATCTCCGGAGAAATAAACAAGGATCAGGCTGATCAGTTCACAAGAAACATACTTGTTTTGGACAGTCAGTCCAATGATCCCATCTATGTATATATCAACAGCCCAGGAGGGGATGTTTATTCGGGCTTTGCGATTCATGATATGATCAGGTTTGTCGATTCGCCCGTGTATGTTATCGGTCAAGGCCTGATTGCATCTGCCGCAGCTCTGATATTCCTTGCTGCAGAAAAGGAAAGGCGTGTCGGTCTTCCAAATTCCACATATCTCATACATCAGCCGCTTTCACAGATGAAAGGGGTTGCATCGGACATGCAGATCCAGGCAGAGAAGATGGAAGAGCTGAGGAAGAAGCTTGACAAGCTTATTTCAGATGCTACAGGAATGGATTTGGAAAAGGTTTCCAAAGATACCGAACGTGATTACTGGCTTAGCGCTGAAGAAGCTCTTTCTTATAATATCCTTTCAAGGATAATCGAAAGCAAGAAGGATATAATTTCCTGACATTGGACATTATTATAATTTCCAAGATTAAAGGGACATGAGACATATTCTTATAGTCCCTTTTCTTTTTCTTATCTGTTCCTGTTCTCCTGATGTGAAAGGCCATGGCTTTTCAATCCTCACTTATAATTTGTACCTTCTTTTCGATAATGAGGATGATGGGGATGAGTATTATCCATTTACCCTATCAAACGGCTATGATGAAGAGCTTTATTTTGACAGGATGGAAAAGTATGCCTCTCTCCTTTGTTCTGAAGAATATCGCGCGGATATATTTGTTTTTCAGGAAATTGAATCTGATAAAGTGCTGGATGATCTTATAAAAGCCGGTTTGGCGAAATATGGATATAAATATTATGGTATTATAGATAATAATAATCCTATATCGGTAGGATTTATTAGTAATATATATCCTAAATCAATATTTATACATGAAAGTTCAGGCCCTCGGCCGATCATAGAGCTTGAATTCATGATTTCCGGGGAAATAGTGTCCGTTTATATGCTTCACGCAAAAAGCAGGCTGGATGGAGGATCTATTGAACGTAAGGACCAGTTTGAGCACTTGTCGTATCTTATGGAACGTTCTTCCCCATCCCTTTCCATAGCATGCGGGGATTTCAATGAGGATCCAAGGTTTGATGAAAACCTATCCGATTTTTCATACGGAAAATCTGCTGCGCTTTGTGTGACCGGTGATGAGAGTTCCGTTTCGTCCGGTGTGTATTATTCCGCCTCATTGGACCAATCCGTTCCTTCTATGGATACATATTATTATGAAGGAAGATGGTATTCATATGACCACATCCTTGTTAATAAAGCAGCTTTTGACGGATATGGACTGGAGCTTGAACAGATAAAGGTGCTTTCACCTCCTGAAGTTTTGGATATAGATGGACTGCCGGTAAGGTTCGACATCGAGACAGGTCTTGGATATTCCGACCATCTAGCAGTCAAGGCCTTGTTCAGGTATTATTGAGGCATGGTTGAAAATTTGCGTGAAACCCTTTTGGGAGGCCAGTGCTTTTCGTGGACGGAAGAGGAGCCCGGGCTTTTTACGGCTGTTCTGAACGAAAAGGTATATAGGATAAGAAGTTTGGAGGATGCCCGAAATGATGAGTATCTCAGAGCTTATTTCGATCTTGATTATGATTACGAGAAGGCTATGCAGGAGATATCTGAAAAGGATGAGATCCTTAAGCAGGCTGTTTCTAAAATCGGTATGCTCAGAATGCTCAAGCAGGATCATTTCATTGCAACAATCTCGTTCATTCTAAGTCAGAATAATAATATAAAAAGAATAAAAGGATTATATGACCGATTTTCTAGAACATTTGGTCATGAAGTTGAACCTGGGTATTATTCTTTCCCGACAAAAGATGAGCTGAAAGGTGTTTGTGCCGATGATTACCGTGCCTTGGGCTGCGGGTTCCGTGCTCCTTTCCTTGTAGATGCGGTGGATAAGGCCGATATGCTGGACAGCTTGGAGAAGATGGATTTTGATACTGCCATGGAAGCATTGCAGACCATAAAGGGAATCGGGCCGAAAGTGGCTTCGTGCATATTGATCTTTTCCTATCAGAAGAGGGAGGGATTTCCTATGGATGTGTGGATGAAAAAGGTGATGGCCGAATATTATCCGGGTAAGGACAGTTCTTATTTTGCTCCCTATCAGGCATTGAGCCAGCAGTATCTGTTTTCATGGATACGCAGCATGGAATAAAAAATCGTCTGAAAAGCCGGACGATGGTTTGGAGAAGAAGGGACTCGAACCCTCTACCTACAGATTGCGAACCTGTCGCTCTACCAGGTGAGCTACTTCCCCAGCTCAACAGTAACATACATTTTAGATATCAACTTGTCAAGCGTTGAGACATTCATTCATTCATGCTTCCTTTGGATATTGGATTTCATAAAATATCTGTTCCAATTCCAACGCGATATTGATGTTGTGGACCACCGGTCTCAATTTACCGTCGATAACCTGAGGCTTGAGTGTGACAGGGGAGAAATTTAGAACGCCCTGTATGTTGGCCTCCACAAGCCTCTGGTAGCAATCTGCTGCCGAGGATTCGGGAACGGTTATTATCGCCACATTCACATCCATTGCTTCTATCACCTCTTCAAGCCTTGAAAGGGGATATACGGGTATCGGATGTGATGCATCGGAATATACGAGCGGATCGGAATCGAAACCTGCGACAATCCTTATGCCATCAGGCTCAAAACCGGAATAGTGCATCAATGCTTTTCCTATTCGGCCACAGCCGATGACAATGACGTTCTGTGGATTGCCTTTGCCAAGGATTGAGCCCAGTTTTGCGATCAGTTCAACTATTTCGTAGCCACCTCTTTTTTGACCATGGATCTCGAGAATTGAAAAATCTTTTCTCACTATTGCCGCGCTCACACCGGCTGCATCGGCAAGGTTATGTGCGAATACTTTTTCCAATCCGATTGACCTTAGACGATTAAGTGCCCTGTAGTATCTGGTAATTCTTACAAGCATGTCACTATTCATAATAAATGCTCCTGTTTATGTGAATAAAAGTATATTATATCCACTATTGTGTCAATTATTTATTTTAGAGTTTACTTTATATGCTGAAAATAAAAAAATTGTGACATTGAATTGCTATTAGATACTTTTTTAGCTATTATGAATTTGGAATTAAGGAGAAGATGTATGTCTCAGAATATTTTTTCTGCAGAATTGAATCAATTTATTGATGAATGGAAGGATAAGCCAGGCAACCTCATCATGGTGCTCCACAAGGTCCAGGAGGAGTTTGGTTATATTTCCAGGGAAGCTGCGGATGAGGTCTCCAAGAAACTTGGGGTTCCTTTGGCCACCATTTGGGGTGTTGTCACATTCTACCACTTTTTCAAACTTAATAAGCCGGGAAAATACAATATCCAGGTTTGTCTTGGAACTGCTTGTTACCTCAAGGGTGGTGATATCATCATCGATGAGCTTGGCAAACAGCTTGGCCTTACTGTCGGCGGCCTGACCGAGGATGGGAAATTCTCTCTTGAAGCCGTACGTTGTGTAGGCTGCTGTGGGCTTGCTCCCGTCATGACCATCGCCGGTGAGGTTTTTGGAAAAATCACCAAGAACCAGATAGCAGGGGTGTTGGATAAGTTCGCCTGATGGATAATGCCGACTTGCTGGTCGAAGCTGTAAGGAACAGCTTGGAGGCCGGTGCCGAAGATATCTCGATAAAGGTCGACAGGCACTGCGGCATGGTCGATGTGGTTGTTTCTGATGATTCATCAAAAGCGCTCCCCGACAATGCTTTTTCTCAAGGCGTTTCTTCAAAAGGGGCAGGACGGGGAAGAGGGCTCTTCCTTGTCAAAGAGGCGTCGGGTGGCAGATGCGGGCTTGAGAAGAAGGATGGGAAAAGTGTTCTGCATTTTTCCGTAGGGCTTGATGGATCCTTGGAAGATCTGTCGGCAACAGTACCGGTGCTTTTCAACGCTTTTCCGCATTTGGTTGTCGAGGTGATGCAGGATGGCATCCTTCTCTACACATTGGATGGCGTGGCTTTGGAGAAGGCTGGGATATCGGTGAAAACGGCAGGTGGCATGAACAGTCTCAGGAGAATGGCGGAAGAAAAGGAAAAGAGGAGCAGATAATTATGGCAAAGCTGACTTTAGAAGCGCTTCACCAGATCAGGGAAAAAGAAGCGGAGAACATGAAAAAGCGTGATATCCATAACAGGAAGAAGCACGTTATCGTTGCAATGGGAACTGCGGGCCTGGAAAAGGGTGCCAAGGTTATTTTGAATGAGTTTGCAGATCTCTGTGAAAAGAAGAGGCTGGATGATGTCATCATCACCCAGACCGGCGCAGTAGGTGCCGGTTATGAACCTGTCGTTCAGATCCATACATCGGAGCTTGGGCTTGTGAGCTATGGCAAGGTTGAAAAGTCCGATGTTGCAAAGATCATAGATCAAACCCTTGTTGCAGGAAAGGTCATCAAGGAAAAGGTCGTTGAGATCAAGGAAGAGTAGGAGGAAGTCATGGCATTTAAGAACTATATCTTGGTCTGTGGAGGAACAGGTTGTGAATCTTCCCGCTCCGATCTGATTTACCGCAACCTGATTGAGGAAGCTAAAAACCAGGGTGTTGCCGATCAGGTGCAGGTGATCAAAACCGGATGCTTCGGTTTCTGCGAGCAGGGGCCGATCGTCAAGGTCCTTCCTGAGGACAGTTTCTATGTTCAGGTAAAGCCTGAGGATGCAAAGGAAATCATAAGCGAGCATGTCGTAAAGGGAAGGGAAGTCACCAGGCTTCAGTATGGCCATACTGTCAGAAAGCCGTACGAGGAAGTTCAGGACATCCAGTTCTACAACAAGCAGATGAGGATCGTATTGCGCAACTGCGGTACAATCGATCCGGAGAATATTGATGAGTATATCGCCCGCGACGGATACAAGGCGTTGGAGAAGGTCCTTTTCGAAATGACTCCGGATGATATCATAGAGGAGCTCAAGGTCGCAGGCTTGCGCGGAAGGGGTGGCGCCGGATTCCCGACCTGGATGAAATGGAATTTCACGAAGCAGGCTGAAGGGGATGTCAAATACGTCGTCTGCAATGCCGACGAGGGAGACCCGGGCGCATATATGGACAGGTCCACGCTGGAAGGGGATCCTCATTCCGTTTTGGAAGCCATGACGATTTGTGGAAAGTGCATCGGAGCGCATCAGGGATATATTTACATCAGAGCTGAATATCCTCTTGCAATCCATCGTCTCGAAGTTGCTATGAAGCAGGCGAGGGAGTATGGCCTTCTTGGAAAGGACATCCTTGGAAGCGGATTCGATTATGATATCGAGATCAGACTTGGTGCCGGCGCATTCGTCTGTGGTGAGGAAACCGCTCTTCTCCAGTCCATTGAAGGACACAGGGGCATGCCTCAGCCAAGACCGCCATTCCCGGCAAACAAGGGACTATGGGGAAAGCCTACCGTCATCAACAACGTTGAGACATGGGCCAATATTCCTGTCATCATAACAAAAGGTGGAGAATGGTTCAGCAGGATTGGTACTGCCGACAGCCATGGAACAAAGGTTTTTGCACTGACCGGCAAGATATGCAACTCCGGTCTTGTGGAGGTCCCGATGGGAACCACCCTCAGAGAGATTGTTTTTGATATCGGCGGCGGTATAAACCACGGCAAGAAATTCAAGGCTGTGCAGACCGGTGGTCCTTCAGGTGGAGTTATTACAGAAGCCAACCTTGACACCCCGATAGATTTCGGCGGACTTATGAAGATCGGCTCCATGATGGGTTCCGGTGGTATGATTGTTATGGATGAGGACGACTGCATCGTGGACGTTGCAAAGTTCTATCTTAATTTTACAGTCGATGAATCCTGTGGAAAGTGTGCTCCTTGCCGTATCGGAGGAAAGACGCTTTGCAATCTTTTGGAGAAGATCACCGAAGGAAAGGCGAGCGAGGATGATGTTGCCCAGATGCGCCAGATTGCGCTTGCCATGCAGAAGGGAAGCCTTTGTGCTCTCGGACAGACGGCTCCAAACCCAGTTCTTTCCACTCTTCGGTATTTCCCTGAGGAATACGAGGCGCATATCCATGATAAGAAGTGTCCTTCCGGAAAGTGTAAGAAGCTTATCACATATTCCATCGATCCAAGCAAGTGTATCGGGTGTACGGCATGTGCAAGAAAGTGTCCTGTAGGTGCTATTTCCGGAGCGCTCAAGCAGCCTCATTCGATTAACACCCAGGTATGTATCAAGTGCGGCGTCTGTAAGGACACATGTAAGTTCTCTGCGATCAGCGTGCGTTAATTAGGAGGAGAGAGATGATGATTCATTTGACCATAAACGGTATTCCAGTTGAGGTTGAGGCAGGTACAAGCGTACTTGAAGCGGCACGCAAGGCCGGAATCAGGATTCCGACCCTCTGCTACCATCCGGATCTCAAGCCATTCGGTTCCTGTGGACTTTGTATCTGTAAGCAGGAAGGATCGGCAAAGATTTTGAGGGCGTGTGCGACCCCTTGTGCCGAAGGCATGAAGATTATCACACATGATGATGAATTATATGAGGTAAGGAAGACTATCATCGAATTGACGATGAGCACCCATCCGACCTCATGTCTTACATGTGTAAGAAACAATAAATGTGAGCTTCAGAAGCTTGCAATCGAATATGGCATCCGTGAGCAGCCGTTCCAGCCAAGACTTGCCGAAAGGAAAATGGATACCTCTACGGGAATCATTGTGCTTGACCCGTATAAGTGCATCAAATGCGGCCGCTGTGTTCAGGTCTGCCAGCAGCTTCAGGGTGTATATGCCCTTGAATTCATCGGAAGAGGTGATAAGACTACGATGAGTCCTGCAGCAAACCTTCCGCTCAACGAAAGCCCGTGCATCAAATGCGGACAGTGTATAACCCATTGCCCGGTTGGTGCGATTTATGAACAGGATGATGTTTCGCTGATGATGAAGGCTATCCATGACCCGGAGAAGGTGGTTGCTGTGCAGATAGCACCGGCTGTAAGGGTTGCGATCGGCGAGGAATTCGGTCTTGAGCCTGGCGAGATATCTACCGGAAAGCTTTACACAGCTTTGAGAAGGCTTGGTGTGGATTATGTTTTCGATACAAATTTCGGTGCCGATCTGACAATCATGGAGGAAGGTAGCGAGCTTGTCGAAAGGATAAAGAACAACGGAGTTCTTCCTCAGTTCACTTCATGCTGCCCGGGTTGGATAAACTATATCGAAGAGTATTATCCGGATCTGCTTGACAATCTCTCGAGCGCAAAGAGTCCTATGATGATGCAGGGTGCCATCACAAAGACCTATTGGGCGGAGAAGATGGGAATCGATCCTGCAAAGGTGTATTCTGTTGCAATAATGCCTTGTACCGCCAAAAAGGATGAAATCAGGCGTCCTATGTCTGTTTCCACTGGACGTGATGTGGATGTTGTCCTTACGACAAGGGAACTTGGAAGGATAATCAGCCAGTACGGCATAGATTTCAAGAATCTTGAAGAAACCGAGGTTGATTCACCGATAGGCGAGTATACAGGAGCGGCCACAATCTTTGGTGTTACCGGTGGCGTTATGGAAGCTGCAGTAAGGACTGCGTACAAGCTTGTCACAGGCAATGAGCTGGATAATGTCAATGTCGATGCGGTAAGGGGCCTTGAGAATGTCAAGAAAGGTACTGTGGATTTCGCAGGAACCCCGGTACGTGTGGCTGTCATACATGGAATGTCCAATGCAAAGGAGATCCTCGATGAGGTGAGGCTTGCAAAGCAGAAAGGGGAGCGCGCACCTTATGAGTTCATCGAGATAATGGCTTGCCGTGGAGGCTGCATAGCCGGTGGCGGTCAGCCGATAGGAACTGATGATGATGTCAGGAAGAAGAGGACGGGCGGACTTTACACCGATGATGAGAAATGCACCCTGCGCCGTTCTCATGAGAATCCTTCCATCATCAAGCTCTATGAAGGATATCTTGAGAAGCCTCTCAGCCATAAGGCTCACGAGCTTCTGCATACCAGTTATTCGCAAAAGCCTGTCTATAAGGCATGAGCAAACGCATTCGGCCCTGCTTGGCAGGGCCTTTTTTTGTCATGTATTTATTCTGAATACTTCAAATGATGAGGTATTGCTCTTGTTGTATATGATCAGCACTGTACCGTTTGGCGAAAGCTCCATCGTATCGTGTGCGCTTCTTGTATCCGTAACCGAAACCTGTTCCACCGCTCCGTTCTGCTCATTTAACATGTATGTGTAAAGGCGCATGTTTGAACCATCTAAAAGATAGAAGTGGCCTGTCGATCCATTGTACTTCAGGTCTTGGAAATCCGCTCCTTGTACAGTTGTGTAGGATAGCTCTGTATCAGAATTTATGTCATATACCGAGATGAAGTCCGTTCCTGTTATTATTGCGAGATTGCCCGAGGAGACATCTATGTCCCTGAGTCCGTTCAGTTTCGACTTATCAAGGCTTGTCTTTTTCATTTTGGTCTTCCATACGACCCCGATACCGTCTATAACCTCTCCTGCAAGCAAGACATCCCCGCTTGAAGAACCCATGATGTAGTGCTTCGTATCGGAACTCATGTCTATCGCTGTCACATCGTTAAATACAAGCCCATCGAGATTTGAAGCCCGGTGGGTATAGTCGCATCCGTCATATGTGAAATCTTCAAACGGGACGAGCCTCCTCATTTCCCTGTTGAGAAGATATGCCTTTCCATCCTCATCGGTTGCAAGCATCATGTAACGGTCCTGTACGGGATCATAGAATGAAGGGCCTACAATGGATGAGAATGTCTGGTAATCATTAAGCGAGCATCGGTAGATTCCTGATTCTTCTATGTAATCGATCTCTCCGGTGCTGGAATTGTAATTGAAATGTATTGTGTTCGCTCCATTGTTCGTTCCAAGCAGCAGCGCGTGATTGTTGTCGGCATCCTTTACTCCGGATATGGCTGCAACCGGTATGTTTCTGAGTATGGAATATTCGGTTGCGCCCCACATGTCCAGAACGTCTATGTTATTTCTGACTATGTTTGCCAGTTGCATGCTGTCATCCTGTCCACTGAATACGACCAGCTTGCCATCAGGCAGGATATGCATGAGCGTATCCCTTCCAATGTTCAATCCTGATCCGGCCCTGTCAAAAAGCATCTGGTTGCCCGGTATGCCGGATGCGGTGTTTATTATAGCATCGAAGGAGATGGAAGCGGAGCCGTAGCTGCCGATCTTATTGGTATACGCGACAGCATCCAGCCTATGGCGACCGGGAGTGAATTCTATTTCTGTCTGCATTCCGGTTGATACCTGGATCCCATCCACATACCAGGCGACAGTGCATTCCATTCCTGTATTCCGAGATGGTGTCAATGAAATGGTTATGGCTTCTCCAGCATCCACTTCTTCCGTGATACCCTCAATCGTGCATTCGACAGGTATTCCCGATTGGTCGAGCAGCTGGAGCGTACCGGGAGTTATTGGAAATCGGTCCAATGAGAACCCGATTGTAGCACTGCTTGTCTCATCTGCCACTATCCTTACCGCTTCTGTGAAGCCCGCAATCAATATTCCCGCATCGTAAAGCCTGGCCTGCAGGATATATGATCCCGCTTCTATATCCTGTTTGATGAAAGAGGCTTCTCCGTCGCCCATCATTGCGGATATGGTCTCACCCTCTGCTTCGTGCTGTGCAGTAAGGATGAATTGTACCTCCGGATCTTTTGTCGTATTTGCATCCCATGTTGCATTCACACTCAAATTGCCATGTCCGATCAACTCGTCCAATCTTATCACAGCACTTGTATTGCTTGCGGTCAGCGTGAATTCTGTGCTTCCTTGAACGACTGCCATGTCGTTCTCATTCAGCCCTTCCGCTTCCAGGATCCATGTACCGACAGCCAGTCCTTCAAGAGTGGCGTTTGTCTTTGTTGTCGTGATGTTGAAGGTTGCTCCCGACGGTCCTTGTCCGGAAATACGGTATTTTATGACTTCCAAAGGATAGTTATCTGGACTGATAAGCCTTGTTTCCTCGTCCGTGTTGTCCAGAATGATCCTGAGTGTGCCTGTTCCACCTCCCTGTTGGCAGGAGATGAGCATGACAGCCATCAGTATCGCCGTGATCGCTGAAAAGATTTTTTTCTTGTTCATTATTACCCTCCTTTTCGGGTTTTGTTTTCATCTATAAGTCCCATAGCCGGGGTAGGTGGTCACATTTTTTTGGAAATCCTGTATAATGGATGCTGATGAAAACCGAATCTTTTATTTATGAACTTGACTGTTCAACCAAGCAGGAAGCGATTGAGAAGATGATAAGGTCGCTTGAAGTGGAAGATTTTGATAAGGCTTTGAATGCTGTGCTGGAAAGAGAGAAGCTTGCAAGTACATGCATAGAGCATTGTGTGGCCATTCCTCATGGCAAGACCGATGCCGTCAAGGAGCTTTCTTATGTTTGCGCCCGCTCTGCCAAGTCGATTGATTGGGATGATGGTATGAAAGCAAGCATAATCATATTGACGCTTTCCCCTGAAAATTCCTGCGGTCCGCATGTGATCTTCCTTTCCCATATTGCAAAACTGTTGGAGAATGAGGAGATCAGGCATCGGATAGAGAATGCATCCTCGGCAGAGGAGATGAAGGAGGCTTTCAGCCTCATATGATCCATAAGATTTCCATCGCAGGAATATTAGCGATAATTGCATATATAGTTTATACATCTCTTTACAAAGGTTTTATAATTTGGCCTTTTTTGCTGCTTATGGCTGTGCTGGCTGCTGTGTATTACATCACAACCAGCCTGGTTACTTCCGGTATGGTAAAAAAAGCCCTTGGTTGCGATAATCCATCTTTCATTATCCGTGCCGGCTTCATCGAAAAAAATGGTAAGGATCTGACTAATGGCATATTCGCAATTTCTGGCAGCCGGATTATGATGTTTGCAAGAAAAGGGGATCTTGGTGGATGCAGGATCATTTTCGAATCGGATGTGGCGGACGTGGAAAGCTACTCGATCGGCAAGGTCGATGATTATCACACAGGACTGATACTTGAACTTAGGAAAAAGAAAGGGACCTGCAGGTTCACAAGCAAAAAGTTTCCTGAATGCGAGGCTGCGTTGCGTGAAGCTTTGGGATGGACGGCAGAGGAAGAGACTGAAAATTCCTAAGCATTAAAGACCCTGTTTCTTCTGTAACAGGGTTTTTTCATGCCATAATGGCCGTATTCGCCCCTGTTGATTTTTCTTTTTCTGCCATATCTTGAAACCATGGCAAAGAAGATAACCACCTCTTTGCTGCTCTTCTTCCTATATCCATGTGCGCTTTTTTCCGACAGGATGTTCTACATCGGTGCCGATGCCATGATGATGGACGGCTTCTTCTCTCCTGGGCAGCGGCTCAGTATTGAAGCTTCCATTGAGATTTTTGATGTACGGATATCGGTTCCTTTTTCCTATGCTTTTGATTTGGATGAGGATATCGCATTTGTGGATGCCGGCATACGTCTGGATTGTTATCCTTTTGACGGGCTAGGGCTGTTTTTTGGTGCTGACCTTGTACGTTATGGAAGATTTTTCGGACGGGCGTCTCCAGTTGAGAAAGATGTTCTCCTTTCTTCCCTTGTTATCGGATACACATTCTTATTTCCTTATTCATATCTGGAGCCTCGGATCATCCTGCTGGATCCGGGTAGATTAATTGAGGAGGTCACAACCGAACTGAGGAATTCGTTTTTTATGTATTCCAATTTCTATTTTGCTTTGCTGGTCGGAGTTTCTTTTTAATATGCTGCAGCTTCAAGGAGGTAATATGCAGAAAATCGAAAACCATATGAACAAATGTGTCGCCGTCTTACTGATAGCATTGACATTGTGGTCCTGTACTGTGGATATATCGGCACCATCCTCAATGAGTGACCGTATCCTTTTGGAAAGGTCGTCCCGCGTTATCGAGCTTTATCTTGATGATATCCGATCCTCGCTGACAGAGGAGGAGTTGCCTGGATTCGAGGAAGCGTTGAGCAAAGGCTTCTCTTCCAGCGATGTCGCCTCTCGCACTCTTCTTGAGGAGAACGGCCGGCAATATCTTGAGTTCATTTTGCATGCCGAGGATTACGGGAATGTGGATGAGGTCCTTGAGGCAGGGGAGCGTCTGATAGATGATCCTGCACTCCTGGATCAGGTTAAGGCGGATGTTTCAGAATTGGAAGAAAGAATGGAAGATGAGGCAGAAATTGCTTCCAGAGTCCTTACTGGCAAGGAGAAGAAGGAATTTTATGCCCAGTTGAGGAAGCTTGTGGTTAAAGCTGCTGTGCTGCTTACCGCGGCCATAGTATATGCATGTGTTCCAAAATTGATGTTCTGGGGGAAAATAAGCGCGGCTGCTGCCATAGCGGTGGCTGCCGGGATCCTGGCGACTACGATAATGAGTATCATTGAGTATTACAATACGGATACAGTGGGTGCAAAGGTGAGTTTTGATGAGTGGATGGCGGATGTGGTCAAGGAGCCCGCTGCTGCCTGGGCGGTTGCAAGCGGCATGATAAGCACCAATATCGCACTTGGATATTCGCCTGTTGTTACAGCCCTTATTATCGGAGTTTTCGCGATATATAACATTGTTGAGGATGTTAAGACCCTTCAGGGGTATGGGAAGAAATAACAAGCAACTTTAAATTTCCGGTGGTATGTGAGATAATTCTGTACATGATCGATTTTAAAGAAAGCATAAAAAAACATTTTCTTGATTATGTCGCTTTTGACACAATGAGCGATCCTTCTCTCTCAGGGGTGAAGAGGCCTACCACCGATGGTCAGAAGATTGCATTAACGTATCTTAAGAAGGAGCTTGAGGAATTGGGCCTTGAGGTATATCTCGGATCCGAATGGGTTGTGATGGCGGTTTTGAGGGCCACGGATCCTTCGATTCCAACAATTGGATTCATGGCCCACGTGGATACTGCGGACGATGTTATGGGAAACGGAGTGAAGGCCAATGTGATTGAGAATTACTCCGGTGGGGATATAGCTCTTGAAGATGGTGTTGCCATCACCGAAAAAGACAATCCTGATCTAGCTCTTTATAAAGGAGGATGCATAATAACCAGCGATGGCACGACACTGCTTGGAAGCGATGACAAGGCCGGGGTTGCTGTGATAATGTCCGTTGTCTCTTATCTTGTTTCCCATCCTGAGGTGCGTCATGGTGATGTGGAGATCTTTTTCACCCCTGACGAGGAAACCGGAAGCGGTATGGATTCATTCCCTTATGAAAAGATAAAAAGTACATGCTGTTATACGGTTGACGGAGAAAGGGAGGGGGAGATAGAAACCGAGTGTTTCAATGCCGCTTCCATAAAGGTCAGGGTGAAGGGAAATTCCATCCATCTTGGATCTGCAAGAGGAAAGCTTGTCAATGCGGTGACGATTTTAAGCCAGATTGTCTCCACTTTGCCGCAAGCCGAGAGCCCCGAAGCAACCGATGGGCGTTATGGCTACATATGTCCGCTTGAAATATCCGGGACCGCAACTGAAGCGGAGCTGGACATTTTCATCCGTGATTTCGATCTTGCCCTATTTGAGAAGAGGATTGAGGATGTGAAGGCACTTGTTGCTGCAATATCTTCTATCTACCGGGGAACAGCCAATTTGGATGTACATGTCAGCTATCATAATATGGCCGAGATAAATAAGCGCAATCCAAAATCCACAAAGGTGATTTATGATGCTGCTGCCGAGCTTGGCATTTGCATCCATGAAGAACTTATAAGAGGTGGCACGGACGGAGCAAGGCTTGCCGCAAGAAAGGGTATCAGCTGCCCGAATATCTATACCGGTGGGCATAACCTTCATTCTCTTAGGGAATGGGTCGCGCTTGACGGTATGAACAGCGCTGCAAATCTCGTTTTGGGTATAATCAGGCATTGGGGACTGTGATGCGGAAAATCCTTGCCCTTGTCTTCATCTTTCTTTTTTCTTCCTTTTTGGTCTTCGCCACGATTTCTTATGATGTGGCTATCGGATTTGATCAACGGGCTGTTATTGAACCGATGATGCTGCATGCGTTGGGGAATAGGAAGGATGTTGATATTAAGGTGGAGGAATTTTTTGAGAAGGACGGCGTATTCCGTTTATCTTTTCTTTTAGAGGGCAAGGAGTATTCGCTATCTGCTCCAACCTTGGACAGTCTTGGACATTTTTTAGATAATGCCCTTCTTTTGGAAGAATCGCTTTTCCTTCCTGGAGAGCATATCACATATGTCAATGGAAATATCATCGCTTGTGGAGAAGACCTTCCCAAAGGAAATCTCTATTATGCAGTGGATGGGGAAGGGAATAAAAAGGCGTTGCTCGGCTTTGACAGGGTGAATGGCAATGGGATCAATCTGTTGCGTCCTTTATGGGTCTCTTCCATTTTTGCAGGCTATACTATAGAGAAGGGGCCGTCTTGGGCTTTGGATGTTACAGGGGCCTCAACTTTGCAAAATCGTGATTTCAGCATTTCTGCAAGTTTGAAACAGATTTCATGGCTGCGCAATTTCCGCCCATCTATTTCCTTCACATTCTATCGCAGTGGTAATAAAAATCATTATCTGGGTGGTCTGGGTGCGGAAGTGAGAGCTCCTCTTTCAGGTCTTTTCAATACCAGGTTCTCCATGATCGAGGATGCTGCGGTATATGCGGGAGTATCCATATTGCTGGGTTATGGACTTGGCTTTGAGTGGGGGGCTGGATATACTTTCGGGTATGAGCAGATCCTTTTTGGAAGGATGTACTACCGTATCGGATATATCGGGTCGACCTTTATTAATCCGGCTTTGGGAATTTCTATGGGAGTGATGTTTTGAAGAAGATTGTCGGCTTATTCCTTTTAGGCCTTGTGTTATTGCTTTCATCCTGCTCAAGCCTGCAGAACATGGTTAATGTCAATGCTGATGGTACCCCGAGCTGGATAGCAAATCCACCTTCAAGAAGGGGGAGGATAAGCTTTGTTGCCGAAGGGGTTGCTTCGACGGAGGACGAGGCTAGGCTTATCAGCATCAAGAATGTTCTTCTGAGAATCAGTGCGGATCTGGGTTGGGATGCTTATACTGCATATTACAGGCAGATGGGATCATCCGGATATGTCGAGGATCTTGATGCCCGCATAGATAACTACTGGGTCAGAAAATATACCAATGGAACCTTGTCGTATTTCATTCTTGTTTCGGTCGATGAAGACCTGTATACTTCCTCGCGCACCGAGGAATATACACGGATCCTGGAGCGTGAGAATGAAATCAAGGCCCATTTGGATGATGCTGTCAGCTATTACAAGCAGAATATGGATGTCAAGGCTCTTGATGCCGCTCTGGATGCACTCTTATCCTCGGTTTCAGGGCGTGTGAACAATCAGGATTATCTTCCAGAAAACATGTTGGAGGAAGTGTTTTATTATCTTGAACCGTTGTCCATAAAGGTCTCAGGAAGCAAAAATTCCGCAGATGCGTCAATCCGGGTTGTCCGTGAACGCGGATTTCTTTCCCCTTCCGTGGAATCTGCGGCTCTCTTGATCAGATATGACATGCGCAATACCAACGGCAACAGCTTATCCGATCAGATAAATATTGTTACTGATGAAAAGGGCAGGTATTCTTTCCATGCCACCAATCCGTATATCCTCAGAAAAGGGGAAGTGAGGATTTCATTCGATTTGGATTATGACAAGCTTGCCCGTATTGAAGCCTTGTCGCCGGTAGGTTTTTTGGATGGGTTCTATGACATGCTCAATTCAAAAAACACATATTACTCGTATGATATCAGAAACAACAGCATGGAGCGTAATCTTGATGTTGTGGTCGTCTCCTATGGTTATGGCGGCGAGGTGTTCGACTCTCCTGCAGCTTTGGAGGCCATAGATTCTTATATGCAGGAATTTGATTTGTCCATAACACCCGTCTCAGGGCATGGACAGACGGATCAGGAGATATTCGATGATTATAACAGCTCCTCTACCATAAAAAAGAATGTTGCGATAATCCGGCTTTCCGTCGTTGAGATAAAGGAATCGGACAGTTTTCTTATGGCTCGCGTTGAAGGAAGCCTTGCAATATATGATGTTAACATGGGGGAGCAGACGTACTTTGATGATACGACATTAGCCATAGGATATGGGAACACAATCGAAGATGCCTCAGCAGACGCTCTGGCCCTTGCAGGAAGGACCATATCATCCATTCTTATGATTGAGCTGATGTGAGCATCCTTATTTCTTCAGCCCATAATTGCTCATCCGGTGTTTCCAGAATGAGGGGTTTGTCCTGGACGATGCTGCTGGCGGTTATCTCCATAAAAGCATCTTGGCCTATCAGGCCTTTTCCTATGCTTTCATGCCTGTCTTTACGGCTTGCCAACGGGGCCTTGCTGTCATTTAGATGCATACCGAAAATCTTTTCTCTGCCAAATAGGGAGCATGCGTCATCCAGTATCGCAGAAGCATTGTTCTTAACATCATAGCCGTAGCCGTACAGGTGGGCCGTATCGAGTGTCACACCCATGCGCTCTCCATACTTCGCCATTTCGATCAATTCAAGAAGTTCTCTCAGATCCCCGCCGAGATTTGTTCCGCTTGCAGAAGTGTTTTCCAAGGAAAGAAGAAAGTTGTTTTCCTCCAATACCTCGTCGAAAAATGAAGCCGCCCTTATAATCCCATCCTTCCTTTCTCCCTCGATATAGGCTCCGGGGTGTATGTTCAGCTTGTTTAACCCCAGGCTGATACAGCGGGAAATCTCTTCCTTCAAGAGTTCTGAGGATTTTTTTCTCAACAGGGCATCGGGCGTTGCCGGGTTGATCAGATATCCTGCATGTGCCAGTACTCTGTTTTCATTGAAGCCGAAACTTATGAGATTCTTTTTGAATTCCTCTATTGAAGGCTCTTCCAGCGGTTTTGCTTTCCATATCTTCTGGTTCTTCGTGAAGATGGCGAATGCCCCGGCCCCTTTTTCTGCGGCCCTTGCCGGGCTGAGGCTTATATCCTTGCTGATTGAAACATGTGGTCCGATATACAACATCTTTACGGATACTAACATTTTTCTTTCACAGGAGAAAGCCATGGTGTATCCTTTGTGCCTTTTCATGTTATATTTCTGCCATGGATAAAACGGTTGGCGGTTTCGAATTGCTTGAAGAAAGGCACGTGCCTTCATATAACGGTGATGCAGGGCTTTACCTGCATAAGCAAAGCGGCTTCAGGGTCGTGGTCCTGAAGAATAAGGACAGGGAGCAGTTTTTCTCCTATGTGGTCTACACGACTCCAGAAGACAGCACAGGGGTATTCCACATAATAGAGCATACGGTCCTCTCCGGCAGTAGGAAATATCCGGTGAAAGAAGCGTTCAATGAGGCTATGAAAAGAGGATGTCCGACATTCATGAACGCAATGACGGGTGCGGATAGGACATATTATTTGGCCTCAAGCGCAATAAGAAAGGATTTTGATAATATTTTCGATATCTATACCGATGCGGTTTTTTCCCCTCTTTTGAGAAAAGAGACGTTCATGCAGGAGGGCATCAGGATAGCAGGCTTTCCAACGCCACATTTTGAAGGCGTGGTATTCTCGGAGATGCAGGGTGCTTTGAGCCAGCATGAGCAGGTGGTTTCCTCGTTATCTTCCAGATCCCTGTTTCCTGATACGCCGTATCAATGGGAGAGCGGTGGGGATCCAAAGAAGATATGTACGCTTTCATATCCTGCCTATCTGAACATGTATGAGAAATACTATACACCTTCAAATATGACGCTTTTTCTTTACGGTGATTTGGATGTGAATGGAAAGCTGACTTTTTTGGAGGATGAATACCTTTCAAAGCGTGAATATGTTGCTCCTGTGCCGGTTTTTCAAATGCCGGGAAAATGGGAATCTCCCCGTAGGGTCGATGGAAAGAGTTATGCCTCAGATACCGATTCCAAAGGCGGAACGGTAATGCTTTCCTGGCGTCTTGGAAAGGCTACGGACAGAAGGGAGTGCATCATTCTTTCCATCCTCGTGGATCTTTTGCTTGGCAACCCCGGATGCCCTTTATACAAGGCTATTGTCGAATCGGATTTGGGAGAGGATCTTTCGAGTGAATCCGGAATGCTTCCCGATTATGCCGATAATGTGTTTGCAGTTGGCATGACCGGAGCGGATATAAAGGATGCCGAAGAGATTTCAGCATTCCTTCTTTCCGAACTTGAGAAGATCTGTGAGAAAGGTTTTTCAGAAAAAGAAGTTGAGGCCGCGCTCCGAAGATATGAGTTTTCCTTAAGAGAGATTCCTGGAGGACTTCCACAGGGAATGAGGGTGCTTTTCCGACTCGATAAGAGCATGGTGTACAGGACCGATATCCTTTCCTGCCTATATCCGGAGGAGGATATGAAGGCCCTTAGGAAAGAAGTGGAGGAAAAGCCCCGCTTTTTTGAGGAATGCATAAGACGGTGGTTCATAGATAATCCCCATAGGCTCCTTTCCACGGTTATGCCTGACTCATTATTGTCTGCAGAAATAGATAAGAGTATAGACGATGTCTTGCAAGAGGAAATCAAGTTTGCCGATCCTGAGGATGAGAAGCTTTTCCAAAGTTTTTCCCAGTCTGAAGATGATGAAAAGGTTTTTGAATCCTTTCCCAGCCTGAAAAGCAGCGACATACAGGATGAGCCTTTCCAAAAGAATCCTGGAAACCCTACAGATAAGATAGTCCGTATCCCACTCTTTACTGGCGGGGTGGTGTATTTCGATGTTGCCATAGACGTCAGCGATTTCACATATCAGGAGCTTGATGACCTGAACATATTGGCTCGGCTTATGACAATGTGCTCTGTATCGGGTATGGACATGCCTACTTTCCAGACGGAGATGAGGTTCTCAACCGGCGGTTTTGCCTATTATCTTGAAAGCGGGGCATGCCTGGATGGAAAGGAAAAGGTGTTCATGATGCTTCGTCTCAAGATGCTGGAAAACACTGTTGATGAGGCCGAGCGCCTTTTGGTCAGGCTTTTGAAGGAAGGGTGTTTGGATGAAAAGGAGATTGAAGCCGCCATCACGGACATGATCACAGATTACAAGTCCGGGCTCATCCAGAACGGACATACGTTTGCTCTTTCCGCTGCACAATCTGGATTTTCCCCATCCCTTTACATCTCTGAGCGTCTTGGAGGGGTGTGCTTCTGGTTTGAATTGGAAAAGCTGAAAAAGGACATCCCATCCCTTATATCCCGCATCAGGAAAACCAGATGTCGCATGCTGGATGGAAAAAGGATGAGCATACAGATAGGCTGCAACAAGGAAAGCATGAAAAAAAGCGTGGCTGCGGCATCGGCATTCCTTGCCTGCTTTGAAGAGAAAAATGGCTGTGGCCCGATATCTCATGAGGTTCCTGAAATTGCTTTGCACCAGGCTTACATATTGCCTTCTCCGGTTTCTTATGTGGCTCTTTCTTCTTATTGCGGCAGCTCATCTCTTTTCGAGCAGGCATCGAGAAGGCTCTTTTTATCGATTCTTTCCCCATCCTCCATATGGAACAGCATAAGGGCGAAGGGTGGGGCTTATGGAGCCGGATCCCTTTTGGATCCTTTGGAAAGGACGGTCATATTCTATTCCTACAGAGATCCCAGGCTTGATGCCACGATCTCGGATTTCATCAAATGTGTGAAAGAAGAGGAGCTTGATGGAAAAAAGCTTGAAAATGCCTTGATGCAGATAAGAAGCCAGGATCTCAAACCCTTATGTCCGGCACAAAAGGTTCTTGTTTATCTGAGACGCAGGCTTTTCGGCATAACCGACGAATACAGGAAAGAAAACAGGAAGACCATCCTTTCAGTCGGTCTTGAGGATCTTGAGCAGGCCAGAAGAGATATTCTGAGGCTCTTTGAGAGAACGGAGTCTGTTGCGGTCATATGCTCAAAAGAGGCCATATCTTCATCTTCTTTTGATTTTGAAGCAAAGGATCTGCCATTTTAATCTCTCTTTAACCCATCCACACAGAAGTCTCCACCTTCTAAACGGAAGTGAAAGGTGGAGATGAATGTGCAAATGAACTTGAGTTTTCATTATACGTGATATATAATCAGTG